>CAYJPW010000368.1:0-1537 GCA_964372055.1 uncultured Polyangiaceae bacterium | reverse complement strand
CCGAACCCCCCCCGGGGGATATCGGCCCGTTTCACCCCCAGGGCCCCGCCGCCGCGGCGGCGCCCGCGCGCGCCGGCGCGCTCGACGGGCGTGGGGAGGCGCAGGCCGAGGGACACGCGCGCGAGGCGCTCGCCCAGCCGCGGGTATGCGCGGAGCAGCGGCAGCGTCTCCTCGGCGACGGTCGCGGACTCGGCCGGCTCGCTCGCCGGCGCTCCGGGAGCGGGCGGGTGCTCGGAAGCCGCGGTGGCAGGCTCGAGCGACGGCGAACGCGGATCGCGCCTGGTCTCGACCGCGGGCATCGGTCCGGCCCGGCGGGCGCACGCTGCGAGCGCGGAGAGCGCGGCGCATGCGAAGGCGCGTCGGGTCAGCGTCGGGTCTCGCGCCATGGCCGTGAGGGCTCGCCGGACGGTCCGCCCCGAGCCCCCGAAACGCTCGACGCCTCCGCGGCATTCGCGCGCCAAGGGGCTCGCGGCATGGCGGCGGATCGAGCATAGTCCGGCCGTGCCCACGCTCCCCGGAATGAAGGTCGTTCGCTCCAAGATCCACGGCTACGGCGTCATCGCGACGCGCGACTTCGAGGTCGGCCAGGTCATCACGTACGCCGACGGCGTCGTCTACAAGGAGGACGAGCTCGGCGACGACACGTACGCGCTCTGGATCACCGACGACATCTTCATGGACATGGTCGACCAGACCCGCTGGATCAACCACTCCTGCGATCCGAACTCGGAGGTCGAGGCCGACATGGGCGCCGACGGCGAGGCGTGGGCGCGCATCGTCGCCATCCGGCCGATCCGCGCCGGCGAGGAGATCACCTACGACTACGGCTTCGCGCTCGACCAGGCCGAGCCTTGCTCGTGCGGCGCGCCGAGCTGCCGCGGGATGATCCTCGACGCCGGCGAGCTCGAGCGGCTGCCGCAGCGCGAGGCGTGAGCCGCAGCTGCCCGAGCGCCCACGGGCCAGTCACTGCGGGCAGCTGGGGTCCGGGTACCAGGCGCCGCCGGTCTTGATGAGGACGCACTCGTCGGTGCAGACGGGGGCGTTGCAGGCGCGCGTGTCGGGCCCGAAGCCGACCATCGGCTCGCACATCGCGGGCATGCCCCAGCAGTAGCCGCCGCCGTCGGCGATGTTGCAGATCGAAGCGTCGGCGCCGCCGTGATTGCACACGAGCCCCGCGGCGCACTGGATGTTGCCGAAGCCTCCGCAGAACTTGCCCGGTGCGCACTCGCCGGCGCTCGACACCGCCATGCCGTGCGAGGCGGCGACCGAATCGTTCCAGTAGGTGGCGCCGTCGCAGCCGCACACCGGCAGCTTCGCGGGGTCCTCGGTGCTCACCGCCGGGATGGGCACGCACGTGCCCGCGCCGCACTGGGGCGCATCGCAGTACATGGTGGGGCCGCACGGATCGGGAGTGCTCCACGAGCAGCCGCCGCCGCCTCCCGTCGTGCTCGTGCTCGTCGTCGACGTGGATGTCGTCCCGCCGCCATCGCCGCCCGCGCCGCCCGCGCCGCCCGCGCCGCCTGGGCCGCCGCCCGCG
>CAYJPW010000367.1:1297-1554 GCA_964372055.1 uncultured Polyangiaceae bacterium | reverse complement strand
CCGCGCGCCCGGCGCCGCGCCCGCGTCGGCCTCGACCGCCGGCGCGGCGTCGTCCGCGGCGGCTCCCGCGTCGGTCGCGACCGCGGGCGACGCCTCGGGCGGCGCGGTGGTCACCGAAGGCGCGGCGGTCGCCGGAGGCGCGGCCGTCGCCGGCTCGGCCGTGGCTGCGGCCGTGGGGGGCCCGGGCCCCCCCCCCCGGGCACGGGCCCGGGGCCCCCCCCGGGCGCAACGGGGCCCCCCCCCCCCGCCCGCCACCC
>CAYJPW010000367.1:0-1287 GCA_964372055.1 uncultured Polyangiaceae bacterium | reverse complement strand
GCGATCGGCCGAGGAGCACCCACGTCGCGAAGAGGGCACCCACCGCCGCGACGGACACGACCGCGACCAGGCCGGCGCGCTTCTTTGCGCCCGCCGGGTCCGGATCGCGGGTGAGCGGGCCGGCCGTCATCTTCAGCGGCGAAGCGCCGGCGATCTCCTGGGTCCTCGCCGCGACCTCGCCGAACGCCGGCTCGCCGGGGTGGCCCGAGAGCGACGGCTGGGTCATCGGCGCGTCGTTGAGGCCGAGCGCCCGCGCGAGCGCGCTCACCGCTTCGCCGGCGGACGCGTAGCGGTCGTCGATCTCGCGGGCGCAGCAGCCGGCGAACCAGGCGTCGTACGCGGGACCGAGCGACGCCCCGCGCTCGGCCGGCGTCGGCATCTTCTCGTACGCGATCTGCGCGATGAGGTGGGTGATCGTCTCGGCGGTCCAGAAGTCCTTGCCGGTGAGGAGCCGGTGCGCGATGAGCCCGACCGCCCAGACGTCGGTGCGCGGGGAGATCTTGGCGCTCTCGCCCTTCGCCTGCTCGGGCGACATGTAGAGCGGCGTGCCGAAGATCGTCCCCGTCGTCGTGGCCGAGGCCCGCTCGAGCCCGCGCGACGCCGCACCGGTGAGCTTGGCGATGCCGAAGTCGAGCAGCTTGATGCACGGCGTCCCGTCCTCGCGCGTCGTCAGGAAGAGGTTCTCGGGCTTGAGATCGCGGTGCACGATCCCGATCGAGTGCGCCTTGTCGAGCGCCCTCGCCGCCTGCCTCAGGTAGAGGACCACGTCCTTCGGCGGCAGCGGGCCGCTCCGCTCGATGACGTGCTCGAGGTCGTCGCCCCGCAGGTACTCCATCACCAGGAACGGCGCGCCGCCGAGATCGGGCGCGACGTCGGCGTCGGTGACGCGCACGACGTGGTCGCTGTTGATCCGCGCCGGCGTGCGCGCCTCGCGCCGGAAGCGCTCGAGCGCGACCTCGTCCTTGATGACCGTCGAGTGCAGGATCTTGAGGGCGAGCTGCTCGTCGGTGTGGACGTGCTGCACGAGGTACACCGAGCCCATGCCGCCCTCGCCGAGCCGTCGCTCCACGACGTAGCGCCCGGCGATGACTTGGCCCTTCTCGATGGGTTCGGAAGCCATGCGAGCCGACCTCACGGTAGCACCCGCCCCTCCGGGGTGGCTATCGGCCCGGGCGGCAGTGGCTACGGGCGCAGCCGTCGCGCACACGCGGGTGTCCAGCCGGCGAAAAGCAGGCGGCAATTGACCCGACCGAAGCGAAGCGGAGGGCGGGTGTCCGGGCGGCGAAG
>CAYJPW010000366.1:0-1801 GCA_964372055.1 uncultured Polyangiaceae bacterium | reverse complement strand
CGGACCTCGGGCCTCGAGTGGCGTTGGTCGGACGAATGTCCGACACCTCTTCAGTCCACCCGCACCGCCGCCCCACCCAGCTCCACCCCCCTCGGCCGTTCCGCCAGCCCCGCGCCCACCCGGCTCGGCGCCGCCCGCAGCTCGTCGACCAGGTGGTACTCAGCTCCATAGTTCTTCGACAGCCAAGCCTCGCAAGCCCGCGAGCTCGCGTCGAAGTGCTGGTAGCGCAGCGAGTAGTCGAGGCACGCCTTGTACGCTCCCTTCGCCCGCAGCCGCTGCGGCTCGCTCGCGCGATCGATCTCCTCGTAGTACGCCGCCCGGATCTCGTCCCAGGTCAGCCCGCCGTAGGGGCTCGGCCCGTGCTGCAGCCACTCCCTCGGGATCGGCGCCGCCCGGAACTCGGCGACGAACTTCCCCCACATCTGGCCGACCCTCGCGCCCGCGGCGATCGCCCAGCGCGGCGGCACCGGCTGGATGTCGAGCACCTCGAGGTACTCGCGCTCGACCGCCTCGACCATCGGGCGCTTGCGCCGGATCCACTCGGCCACCGGGCCCTTCACGTGGGCGAGCACGTCGGCGCGCGTCCCCGGCCCGCGGTACTCGGGGAAGCGGATCGCGTCGACCTCCCGGCGCCGCTGCTCGGCGGCGAAGAACACCGCCTCGCCGAGCGCGGTGAGCACCTTGCCGAGGCGGCGCGCCTTCTCCGGCGGCTCGCCCCCGAGCTCGGCGAGCTTGGCCTCGACGGCGCGCCGGTCTTTCGTCAGCGACCTGACCTTGCCGTACTCGGCGGCGGCGTTCGTGGCGTCGCCGGTCCGCGCGTAGGCGCGCCCGAGCGTCGCGTGCGCCTCCACCTTCACGTCGAGGCTCGCGCTCGCGTCGATGCGCCTCATCGCGGCGGAGAGGCGGCGCTTGGCCCCGGCCCAGTCCTCGCGATCGGCCTGGTGCGCGCCGATCGCGAAGGCGATCTGCGCCGCCTGCGCCGGCTGCTTCACCCCGAACGCGTACGCGAAGAGGTCGGCGTCCTTGAGCGCCAGGTCGGCCTCGCCGGCGCCGAGCCGGAGCACGACCGCGTCCTTGAGCGCCTCGGGCGCCTTCTCCTCCGCCGGGGCCTCGCGCGCGAAGCGCTCGTACCAGGACGCCGCCTCGTCGTAGACGGCGATCGCCTGGTAGGCCGCGCCGATCTCGTAGAGCGCCTTCTTCGCGGGCCCGGTCTCGTGCAGCCGGTACTTCGGGTCGACCAGGATCTTGCGGACGGCGATCGCCTTGGCGACGAGGCGCGCCGCCTGGTAGGCGCGGGCCGCGTTGTAGAGCACCTCCTCCATGCGGTCGCAGCTCGGCTGCCGCGACGCGCAGGCCTCGTCGCCGTAGCGCGTCCAGAGGTCCATGTACGCGGTCGCGCCCTGCTCGAGCTTCTTCAGCGCGCCGGGGCCGCCCTTGCTGCCCTCGGCGACCATCCGCCCCGCCCCGCGGCGCTCGAGGTCGCGCGCGACGCGGCCGAGCCCCGTGCACTGGTCGGCGTCGGCGCGAGGCTTGGCGGGGTCGCAGTAGAGCTTGGCGAGCTTGGGGACGTCCTCGCTCATGCGGTCGAGGCAGGCGGGGCGCGGCGGCTCGACGCTCGAGGCGAGCACGTTGAGCGACTCGAGGTAGAGCGCGCTCGCGAACGCGCCGAGCTCGTTGTCGGGGTAGCTCACGGCCACGTCGCGGAAGCCGACCGCCGCCTCCTCCCAGCGGTGCGCCTCGAAGTAGGTCGGGTGCAGATCCCTTTTTGCACCGAGTTTTCACGCGGTTGCCGCATGACATG
>CAYJPW010000365.1:0-1915 GCA_964372055.1 uncultured Polyangiaceae bacterium | reverse complement strand
CGGCGAAGCCGACCGGCAATTGTCGCGGGGGTTTGGGGGCGGAGCCCCCATGTTGGGCGGCAATTGACCCGACCGAAGCGAAGCGGAGGGCGGGTGTCCGGGCGGCGAAGCCGACCGGCAATTGTCGCGGGGGTTTGGGGGCGGAGCCCCCATGTTGAAAGAAGCGCTCCGCGTGGATCGAAGGATGGGCCTCGAAGGGGCCCGTCATGGACTACGCGAAGTTTCAGGTTGCGGTCATCGAGATCGCGAGCGATGGCACGAGGCTGACGCTCGCCAACGTCGTCGCTCGGCTCGGGCTCGATCTCGGCAGGGCGGAGCAGATGCTCGATCGGATGGCGCGCGAAGGGCGGCTCGATCTCGAGGTCGACGAGACGGAGGGCGTCATCGTCTATCACGTGCGCGGGCTCGAGCCGCGACCGCGCGCCACCGGCGCCGGCGCCTTCGACGGCCTCCGCCGCCTCGGGCTCGATCGGGCGTGGGGCGCCGGCTTCGACGCTCACGCGGGCACGGCGATGGCGTTCGGAGCACCGCTGGCGCGACGGGAGCCCCGCGGGCTGCCGCGATCGCTGCGCCGCAGCGTCGCGATCGGCGTGCTCCTCGGCGCCGTGTTCCCCGGCGCGGGGCTGGCCTACGCCGCGCCCTGGTCGGTCGTGATCGCCGCCACGCTGTTCGTGTGGGTCGGCTTCCAGGTGCTGAGCGGCGTCACCGTCTTGCTCGCCGTCCCCTTCGTCATCGCGTCGATGGTGATCTCGGCGATCCTCGGCGGGCTGTACACGCATCGATACAACCAGACCGGCCGCCGCGAGGGAGCGCCCGCGTTGCAGCACGGCGGCATCCGCTGAGGCGCCTCCGAGTCACCGGCGGACAAGCCCCAAAGTCAGCTGTCGTACGCGTGGGCGCCGAGGAGCTGGAAGAGGGCGTAGAGGGCGGTGGCGTCGCGGTGCTCGAAGCGGACGCCGGCGCGGGCAGGTCGGCCGGGGGCCGGGGCGCGCACCCAGGCGACCTTGCCCCGCAGGATGAGCGGATCCCACAACGTGGGGGCGGTCACCTCGATCGTGACGGTGGCCTCGACCTGCAGGCCCGGCGAAGCCACGGCCTGGGCGAGCTCGACGCAGGCGCCCCCGAGCCCGAGATCGCGGATGCGGACGCCCTGGGCGAGGCTGCCGCTCTTGTCCCGGAGCATGGCGCCGAGGTCCACCCGACGCCGGCCGTGCGCCCGGAAGTGGTCGCGACCCGCCATCGCGGCGGAACATACCTCATGGAAGCAACGAGCGGCCCAAAAGCAGCGCTCCCGGCGGGCGCCCGGGGCGCGCTCGGACAACCTGAGCGCCGGGCTGCAAACGCATTTGGGTTTCGATCGCGATGAGGGGTAACATGGCCGCTGCTCGGGCCCGGGGGTCCGAGCGAGCAGCACCTTCAAGGTTGGCGCGTCGCTCCCTTCCCACGAAGGGCGACGCTGGAGCTCAGACGGATGGCCCAGGACACACGCAAAGACCCGCGCGCCAAGGTGCTGTCGATGACGGTGCGCTACAAGAGCGCGACGGTCGACGAGTTCATCGAGCACCACTCGCACGACGTGAGCCGCGGCGGCATCTTCATCAAGACGCCCTCGCCCTTCCCGCCGGGCACGCTGCTGAAGTTCGAGATCCGGATCTCGGACGAGCAGTCGGTGCTCGCCGGCGTCGGGCGCGTGGTCTGGAAGCGCGAGACCGCGCAGGCCACGAGCGACAACCCGTCGGGCATGGGCGTCAAGTTCATCAAGATCGACGACAAGTCGAAGGCGCTGATCGCCAAGCTGGTCGAGGCGCAGGGCACCGGCGGGTCGACGTTCGAGTCGGGCAAGCCCGGCGAGGAGATCTCCGAGCCGGCGCCGAAGCCCGCCGCGGCCGCCGCCGCTGCGGCGCCTGCGGCCGCC
>CAYJPW010000364.1:0-2138 GCA_964372055.1 uncultured Polyangiaceae bacterium | reverse complement strand
GGATCGGCCAGCGCGCCGACGGCCGCGGCGAGCGCGCCGGGCGCACCGCCGGCGCCGAGCGCCCCGAGCGCCGCCGCGTCGGCAACCCCCGCGTCGGCGAGCGCCTCGGCGGCTGCGAGCGCGACCCCGAGCACCAAGAAGTGAGGGCAGCATGATCGAGAGCGCGCGGGTCTTTCTGGTTCTCGGCGTCCTTGGCCTCGGGGCGTGCGGCGGCGCCACGGCGCCGACCAGCACCGCCTTCGGCACCGGCGTGCCCAAGGTGACGGCGCAGAAGAACGCCGACGGCTCGATCAACGACCAGTCGCGCTGCGACTACCGCGGCAAGACCGACCGCGAGGCGAGCGAGACGGCCGGCCCCGGATCCATCCAGCCCAACGTGCGGCGCGTCTGGCAGGTGGTCGGCACGGGCGACGATCGGCACAAGGTCCTCGTCTGCCGCGAGGTCGACACCAACTTCGACGGCGTGAAGGACGTCGTCCGCAAGTACAACGAGAAGGGCGAGAGCCTGCACGAGGAGGCCGACTCGAACTACGACGGCCGCATCGACACCTGGATCACCTTCTCGAAGGGGCGCCTCGCCGAGGTGCAGCTCGACGGCAACCACGACAACAAGGTCGACGAGTGGAAGTACTACAGTGGCGGCCAGCTCTCGCGCGTGAAGCGCGACACCAACCACGACGGCAAGCCGGACATCTGGGAGATCTACCGGCAGGGCTCGCTCGAGCGCATGGGCGTCGACCTCAACGGCGACGAGCAGGTCGACCGCTGGGACCACGACAACGAGCTCCGGCGCCGCTTCGAGGAGGCCGAGCGCAAGAAGGAAGAGGAGGCCGTCGCCGCCGCCGCGAAGAAGGCCGCCGACGCCCGCGCCGCCGCCGAGAAGGAAGACGCCGAAGAGGCCGCGGCCAAGGACGCGAAGAAGAAGCCCTGAGCGGCGGCGCGTGCCGCCGCCGTGTGATCAAGGCGCCGAGGTGCCCTTCCGGCCGTACACGTCATCCAGACGGACGACGTCGTCGAGCTCGGGCGTCGAGACCTCGAGGACGTCGACGTCGCTCACGGCGATCATCCGGTGGATGGTGCCGGGGACGACGTGGAAGACGTCGCCGGCCTTCATGCGGCGCCGCTCGAGCGCGGCCTCGGGCCCGATCTCGAGCTCCATCTCTCCCGCCTGGACGAGGAGCGTCTCCTCCTTCACCTGGTGGTACTGGCGCGAGAGGCGGTGGCCGGCCTCGATGTGGAGGATCTTGCCCACGTAGCGGGCCGTCTCGGCCCAGATCAGCTCGTGCCCCCAAGGCTTGTCGACGCGGCGCATGGGTCGTGCTTATCACGGCGCCCGAGGGACGGCATGCAGGAGCGACTCCAGAAGATCATCTCGCGCGCGGGGATCGCGTCCCGGCGTGCGGCGGAGGAGATCATCCTCGGCGGCCGGGTCCGGGTGAACGGGCGCATCGTCGACGAGCTCGGGGCCAAGGCCGATCCGCGCCACGACCGGATCGAGGTCGACGGGCAGCGCCTCGTCGCCGAGGACCTCTACTACATCGTGCTCCACAAGCCGCGGAACGTCGTCTCCACGCTCCGGGATCCGGAGGGCCGCCCCACCGTGGCCGACTACGTGCGCGGTGTCCCGGCGCGGGTCTACCCGGTCGGCCGCCTCGACTTCGCGACCAGCGGCGTGCTCCTGCTGACCAACGACGGCGAGTTCGCCAACGCCCTGCTCCACCCGCGCGGCGGCGTCCCCAAGACCTACGTGCTCAAGGTCCAGGGCGAGATGAGCGACAACGACGTCGAGCCGTGGCGGCGCGGCGTGCGGCTCGACGACGGGATGACCCTGCCCGCCGACGCGCGCATCCTCCGGCTCGAGGGCGACAAGACCTGGCTCGAGGTGACGCTGCGCGAGGGGCGGAACCAGCAGATCCGGCGCATGGGCGACGCCACCGGCTGGCGCGTGATGCGGCTCGCGCGGATGAGCTTCGCCGGCGTCACGGCCGAGGCGTTGCGGCCGGGCGAGTGGCGGCCGCTCACCCGCGACGAGCTGCTCGACATCCGCAAGGAGTTCGGCGTTCCGAAGCGCATCCGCGCCGCCACCGAGCCCGAGGCGCCCGCGCGCTTCGCCCGGCCGCCGGCGCGCGGCGCCGACG
>CAYJPW010000363.1:0-2217 GCA_964372055.1 uncultured Polyangiaceae bacterium | reverse complement strand
CCGGCAGGCGGTCCGCCCGGCGCTCCACCGACGAGCGCGGCCCCCGCCGCGGCCGGCGGGCTCGACGTGGTGATGCTCAAGGCCGGCGGGCGCCTCCGCGGCAAGGTGATGGAGGACGAGCCGGTGGGCGTCTCGATCCAGCTCCCCGACGGCACCGTCCGCAAGGTGCCGCGCGCCGAGATCGACCGCGTCGACTACGCCCATTGAGCCCGCGTCGAATCCTGGTGACCCGCACGTGAACCTCCGCCCGACGACGCGCTCTCTGCTCCGCCGCGCCTGCGCCGCCTTGGCCGGCGCGCTCTCGCTGACGCTCGCGATCTCGGCCGCGCACGCCGAGGACGTCGTCCACCTCCGCAATGGCGGCCGCATCCGCGGCACCGTCATCGAGGAGAGCCCGACGGCCGGCGTGCGCATCAAGCTCGCCGACGGGCGCATCCGCGCGCTCAAGCCGGAGGAGGTCTTCCGGGTCGAGTACGACGCCGGAGGCGCGGCCCCTCCCCCGGGGCCCGAGGCGCCGGCGCAGCCCACCGCGCCGGTCGCCCCGCCGCCGCCGGTCGCGCCGCCGCCGCCGCCGCCCGAGATCAAGCGCGGCGACGTCGTCATCCGCTCGAACGCGCCCGGCCGCGTCCTCATCGACGGCGCCGAGCGCGGCTCGCCGCCGCTGACGGTCACCTTGCCCGAGGGCTCGCACAAGATCCGGATCGACTTCGACGGCGGCGGCTCGGACGCGAAGACGGTGCTGGTCGCGCCTGGGCCCGCAGCGGAGGTCGACTTCTCGATGTCCGAGACGCGCAAGCTCTTCGGCGCGCACAAGCGCGGGGTGCGCGTCGGCATCAGCCTCGAGCCGACGTTCGCTTTCGTGTTTCATCAGCAGCTGGCCTACGGCGGCGGCCGCGGCACCCTGTACGTCAACGTCGGCCTCGCGCCGGCCATCGACCTCAGGGCCGGCGCGTTCGGCACCGCGGAGCAGGGCGAGTTCGGCGGCTTCTCCCCCGTGGGCGGAGTGATCCTCGCGCGGGTGAACCTCGGCTCGTTCTACACGCTGTCGGCCGGGTTCCAGGCGGGCGCGCTCATCGCCACCGAGCTCGAGAGGGTGAGCTACGGCGAGCCCTCCTCCGGCGAGGTGCCGCGCTTCCACGACGACGTGCTCCGGCCGGGAGCGTTCCTCGGGCCGCGCTGGTCGGTGCTCGGGCTGCGGCTCGGATCGAAGAAGCAGCTCGAGCTCGACGTCTACCAGTCGGTCGCGATCCACGCCGACGACTCGGAGATGAGCTGGTACGAGAACGGCCTCTCGCTCACGTACCTCTTCCTGCCGGAGGCGGCGCCGTCGCCGAGCGCCCGCGCGGCCGCGGAGGTGACGCGATGAGGCGCGCGCGGCGAGCCTGGATCGCGGCGGCCGGGCTGGCGCTGGCCGGGGCCGTGCTCGGCGCCGGCTGCGGGACCGCGCAGATCAACGAGCTCGAAGAGGCGACGCTCGACTGCAGCTTCACCGCCGATCGATGCACGTGCGACTTCTTCGAGCTCGCGACGAAGCCGCGGCAGTGCACGGCCAAGTCGGTCCAGGGCGTCTGCTGCAAGCAGAGCGAGAGCTGCACCTGCTACAGCCTGGGCTGCTGGGTGAGCAACAACGTCTGCACCTGCGGCGTGGCGGCGGACTCGTCGGTGACGTCGTGCTCGCCGCCGAGCGGCGTCTGCTGCGTCTCGCCCGGCAGCGCGGTCTGCAACTGCTACTACGATCTCGGCGTCTGCCCCGGCGGCGAGCAGCCGGTCGCGAACTGCCAGATCGGGGTGCTCACCTGCGGCGTCGTCGAGCCGTACAGCGGCGCCGACGCGACGAAGAGCTGCTCGTCGGTGCGCGTCAACGACGTCGACTACGATCCCTTCTAGCCACGGATCCAGCATGAGAGCTCCGTCCTTCTTCGCGTGCGTCGCCGCCGGCCTGCTCGCGGCGCAGGCGGCCCTCGGCCAGGCGCTCGACACCGTCCTGCTCACCAATGGCGGGCGCGTGCGGGGTCAGGTCATGGAGGACACCGCGCAGGTGGTGTCCGTCCTGCTGCCCGACGGCACCACCCGAAAGATCCCGCGCGCCGAGGTCGCGCGCGTCGACTACGCGGGGACCGCGCCGCCGGCGCCGGCCCAGCCCACCCCGGCGACCCCGCCGGCCACCTCCCCGGCGGCGGCCCCCCCCGCCCCCCCCCCCGCCCGGCGCCACCCGCC
>CAYJPW010000362.1:0-2347 GCA_964372055.1 uncultured Polyangiaceae bacterium | reverse complement strand
CCTCGCCCGCCCGCGCCGCCGCCGCCGCGCGCACCCGAGGCCTCGCCGGCGCCGACGAGCGGCACGCCGGCCCCGCCGTCGCCCCACCCGACGCCGAGCTCCCCCACGTCGGCGCCGCCGAAGTCGCGCGCGGTCGTCGTCATCGGCGTGCTCGCCGTCATGGCGGCCGGCGCGTACGCCGGCTGGCGCCAGTTCGCCGGGCCGACGCCGGGCGGCCTCCAGGTCAGCAGCGCCACGGTCGAGGCGGGCGCGCCCACGGTGGCGCCGACGGGGCCGACCACCACCGCCGCGGTGGCGTCGAGCGCGGTCCTGCCCTGGCGGCCGATGGTCGGCGAGGCGCAGCAGCTCGTCGCCCAGGACAACCTCAAGGGCGCGGCGAAGGTGCTCGCCGACGCCTTCGAGAAGGGCGGGTCGGGCGTGCCGAAGACGCTGCGCGAGCAGGCGCAGGTCGCGCTCGCCATCGACGCCAAGGCGCCCTGCCGCGTCACCGGGCTGGCGCGACCGCGGACGTACGATCTGGCGACGGCGACCCCGAAGTACGTCGGCGCCGGGCGGCCCTCGATCGCCGTCGGCAGCCGCGGCCCGCTCATGACCTGGACCGATGCGCACGAGGGGAGCGAGCACGCGTACGCCGTCGCGCTCGATCCGGCGATGCGCAACGCGGGCGATCCGATCGACGTGACGCCCGAGGGCGCCGCGATCGGTCGCCCGGAGCTCTTGGCGGTCGGCGAGAAGTACGTCCTCACGTATTGGGACTCGCGCGGCGGCGAGGCGGGCGTGCACGTCCGCTGGATCGACGCCGATGGCCGCATCGGCGGGCCCTCGGTGGCGGTCGCCCCGTACAAGGCCGGCAACTTCTGGCCGTCGCTGGCCCGCCTCGGCGACGGGAGCTTCTTCGTCGCCTGGACGAACGAGGGCGACGCCGACTCGGAGGACCTGTTCCTGCGCGCGCTCTCGCCGAGCCTCGACCCCGTGGGCGAGATCACGCGTGCGACGGATCTCGTGGCGAGCGGCTCGAAGCCGCGCGTCCGCATCCCGGCGATCGCCGCCTCCAAGGAGGCGCTGCACGTGAGCTACCGCCTCGAGCGCGATCCGCTCCGGCTCATCCAGAACCAGCGCATGCTCGTGTCGGAGGCGAAGAAGGGCCTCGGCGACGGCAAGCTCGGCCCGCGCGGCGACCGCTTCCTCGGCGAGTCTGCGCTCGTGAACACCGACAAGGCCAAGGCCGACGGCCCGTCGCTGGCCTGCGGCGACGCCGGCTGCTTCGTCGTCTGGCACGGCGAGCAGTCGGGCGGAGCCTCGGCGGCGTACCTCGACCCTGGCAAGGCCACGCCGCTCTGGCGGCGCAAGTTCAGCAGGCTCGGCGCCCACCCCGCCGTCTCGGTCGCACCGAGCGGTCAGGCGCAGATCGCCTGGTACGAGCGCGGCGGCGTGATGGTGGCCGCCATCAACCGCGACGGAGTGGGCACGCCGACCAAGATCGCCCGCGTCCTCGGCGACCAGCCGATGCCGTCGATCGCGCCGGGGGGCAAGCCCGGCGAATGGTACGTGGCGTGGCTCGATTTCGAGATTGGCCACCTCGAGCCCTACGCGGCTCGAGTAGTCTGCAAGTGATCCCCATGCTCGTCATTCCGCCGCGTGGCGACGTCCGTACGCACCCCATCGAGACCGAGCGGCTGCTCCTGCTCCCGGTCGATCCGAGCGACGGGCCCGAGCTCTGGCTGGCGGTGAACGGCTCGCGCGCGTTCTTGCAGCGGTGGCTGCCGTGGGTGCAGTTCCACACCGACGCGCAGTCGAGCGTCCGCTTCGCCGAGGCCTGCGCCGCCGACTGGGATCAGGGCCGCGCGCTCCGCTTCGTCATCCGCGAGCGCGCCGGCCGGACCGTGGTCGGCATCGTAGGCCTCGAGGCGTGCGTCCACCTCCACCGCGCATGCGAGCTCGGCTACTGGCTCCGCAAGGAGGCCACCGGACGCGGCCTCATGACCGAGGCCGCCCGCGCCTGCATCGACTTCGCCTTCCGGCACATGGGCGCCCACCGCGTCCGCATCGCCGCCGCGACCGACAACCACCCCTCGCTCTCCGTCATCGGCCGCCTCGGCTTCCGCTTCGAGGGCATCGCCCGGCAGGCCGAGTGGTGCGACGGCCGCTGGCTCGACCACGCGACCTTCGCCCTGGTCGCCGGCGACCCGCGCTAGTTCTCCACCCGGCGGAGGGTTGGTTTGGCCGACCCGCCGGTTGCCGGCGGCGTGTGGCCTGTTTGTCATGATCACCGGTCGCCGGTCGACCCGTCGACCGGTCCACCCCGTGGTAGGATGGCCCGTCGGCCCGGACCCCGCGCGTTTACCCC
>CAYJPW010000361.1:0-2437 GCA_964372055.1 uncultured Polyangiaceae bacterium | reverse complement strand
CCGCTCCACCGGGAGCGTCGGCGCCGGGGCCGCGACCTCGACGGGCCCGGCGGGCGCCGGCCGCGCGCTGCACGAGGCCGCGATCGACGCCGTGAGCACGAGGAAACGGGAACGATCGACGTCCATGACCCACGGCATCCTAGCGCCGCGCCGTGCGACGGGATCGCGCCGTGCGACCGGCCCGGCATCGCGACGGCGCGGGCGCCCGACGCGGCCGGCGTCAGCCTCCTCGCCCCCGGGCGCTTCGGGGCCGAGGCGAGTCGTGCGAGACTGTCCGTCCTCGATGATCCTGCACGCCGTCTACCTGCGCCTCGATCCCGCCGAGCTCATGGGCTTGAGGCACCCCGGCGCGCTTGCCGCGCTACGCGTCGACGCCGCGCTCGCCGACGGACGCGCGCTCGATCTCGGCCGCGCCTGGGAGGAGCTCGGCTGCCTGCTCGACGGCGGGATCCGAACGCCCGAGAGCGGCCCGACGGTCGGCTACGATCCGCTCGCCGCGGCCGACGGCGTCGCCTGGGCGAGCATCGAGCCCGCTCGCGTCCGCGCGGTCGCCGACGAGCTCGCCTCGCTCGATCGCGACGCCTTCATCCGTCTCTACAGCGTCGACGACGCCGAGACGGCCGACGGCCTGCCCGGGGAGCGCACCGGCGAGTGGGGCGATCGCGCAGAATACCTCTTCGCCAAGCTCGAGCGCCTCCGCGCCCACTACGTCGAGGCGGCGCGCCGGGGCCAGGCGATGGTGGTGCGGATCGCGCCACGCCCGCGCAGCCCGGGCGCCCCGCGGTAGCCGCCGGCCGCCCGAGGTGGTTCAATGCCGTCGCGATGAAAACGACCAAGTCGCGCGCGCGCCGCCCGGCGGAGCCGGCGCAGAAGCCCGCCACCCACGACACCCCGCACCCGCAGGCGCTGCTCGACTTCATGCTGCGCGACTGGGCGGCGCCGGCGAAGGCGCCCGGCGCGATGAAGCACGCGGACGTCTTCCACCGCCGCCGCCGCGTGCTCTCGAAGCTGTTTCCGGCCGAGACGCTGGTCATCCCCACCGGGCACGAGAAGGTCCGCGCCAACGACACCTACTACCGGTTCCGCCCCGGCAGCGACTTCTACTACCTCACCGGCAACGTCGAGCCGGACGGCGTGCTCGTGATGCAGCCGCAGCACGGCGGCGGTCACAAGGACATCCTCTTCGTCGAGCCGAACCCCGGCCGCGGCGACGCCACGTTCTTCACCGATCGCGTCAAGGGCGAGCTCTGGGTCGGCCCCCGTCTCGGCGTCGATCAGAGCCGCGTCCGCTTCGGCGTCGACGAGTGCCGCGGCCTGCCCGAGCTCGCCGCCTTCCTGAGCGCGCTGCGCGGGCCGGCGACCCACCCCTGGCGCACGCTGCGAGGCTTCTCCGAGGCCGCCGATCGCCTCCTGCCCGAGCAGGAGCGCGACGCCGACCTCGCCACCGCGCTCGCCGAGATGCGCCTCCTCAAGGACGCCCTCGAGATCGCCGAGCTGCGCGCCGTGATCGCCTCGACCAAGCGCGGCTTCGAGGACGTGATCCGGACGCTCCACCGCTCGCGCCTCGCCCCCGCCTCCCCGGCCGCCGGCAAGCGGGCGCGGCGCGCGCCGGCCCAGCCCGCCTCGAGCGAGCGCGAGGTCGAGGGCGTCTTCAACCTGCGGGCGCGCTGCGAGGGCAACGACGTCGGGTACGGCACCATCGCCGCCGCCGGGGCGCACGCCTGCACGCTCCACTGGACGAAGAACGACGGCGACCTCCGCCAGGGCGAGCTGCTCCTCCTCGACGCCGGCGTCGAGGGCGACTCGCTCTACACGGCCGACATCACCCGCACCCTGCCCATCTCGGGGAGGTTCTCGAAGGAGCAGCGCGAGATCTACGAGCTCGTCCACGCGGCGCAGGCGGCGGCGTTCAAGCAGGTCAAGCCCGGCAACGACTTCATGGAGCCGAACCGCGCCGCGATGCGGGTGCTCTGCCAGGGGCTCGAGCGGCTCGGCATCCTCCCCACGTCGGCCGAGGAGGCGCTGCGCGACGACCGCCAGCTCTACAAGCGCTACTCGCTCCACAACGTCAGCCACATGCTCGGCATCGACGTGCACGACTGCGCCAAGGCCCGCCAGGAGGCGTACAAGTACGGCAAGCTCCGCGCCGGGATGGTCCTCACCGTCGAGCCCGGCCTCTACTTCCAGCTCGACGACCTCACCGTCCCCGCCCGGTACCGCGGGATCGGGGTGCGGATCGAGGACGACGTCGTCGTCACCGAGCGCGGGATGAAGAACCTCTCCGGCGACATCCCCAGCGGCGCCGACGAGGTCGAGCGCTGGATCGGCGATCTCTGGCAACACGACGAGGCCCGCTGAAGAGGTGTCGGGCATTCGTCCTAGCGACGCCTCTCGAGGCCCGAGGTCCGACGCCTCTTCAGCTCCGGGGGCGCGGGGG
>CAYJPW010000360.1:0-2465 GCA_964372055.1 uncultured Polyangiaceae bacterium | reverse complement strand
CCCCCCCCCCCCCCCCGCCCGCCCCCGCCCCCCCCCCCGCCGCGGGGCGGGGGGGGGGGGGCGCCCCCCCCCCCCCTCGCGACCGAAGACGCCGACGGCGCCGCGGTACGCCTCTCCAGGCCCGAGGTCCGACGCCTCTTCAGCTCTGGGGGCGCGAGGGCAAAGCCCCCGCTCGCAACCGACCGCCCCGAACGCGTTTGAGCGGGCGCGCCGCGCGTGCAACCATGCCGGTGTGCAGGGGGTCCTCTTCGTCGCCATCCACCAGCATCTTCGCGAGCTGGGCGACGAAGAGCTCCGCCGCCAGTGCTTCCCCGAGCCGGGCGCATACCTCGCGTTCCGCGACTACCCCGAGACCGATCTGCTCCACATCGCGCGCTGCGTGGCCGACCGCCTCCCGGGGATGGCGCAGCCGCTCGGCGAGGTGCTGCGGTCGCTCGGCGAGGAGGTGCCCGCCGCGCTGCGACGCACCAACCCGAGCCTGTTGCCGCGCGCGGCGAACGTGCAGGAGCTGCTCGCGCTCCTGGAAGGAGAGGGGAGCGCGCGTGTCGTGCTCCCTCAGCTCCGCGTGCTCGAGGGCGACGAGGGGCGCGTCTCGCTGCTCCACCTCGGCGACCCGAGCGTGTGCCGCTTCGACGAGGGGCTGCTCCTCGGGCTCGCGGCGCTGACGGGGGAGCGCCTCACCACGCGGCACCCGAGCTGCCGCCAGCGCAAGGACGATCGCTGCGTCTTCCTGCCGCGCGTCGTCCTGGGGGAGGCGCCGCGCGGCCGGACCTCGATGACCCTGCGCCTCGGCGCCCAGGACACGAGCGACAAAGACGACGCCTGACGCGCCGGGCGGAGCGCGCAGGGCGCACGCCGGCCCGCTCCCGGCGCGGCCGATCGGCGAGGCCGCCCACGTCACCGCCGCGATCTCGGTTCCCGGCCGGCCGACCGGACCGCGGCCCCGGTGCCCGGAGCGTAAGGAGACGGCGCGGGGGGAGGGGGCGCGCCGCACGATCCTGCGCGCATGGTTTCGACAGCGCCGAGCGCGCGCTTCATATTTGGAGGGCGTCGATGAGCTTCACCCGCCGACGAGCCGTGCGCCTCGTTTCCGTCCCCCGCCCTCGAGCCCAGGCGCGATCCGCGTTCGCGGTCGCTCGAGGCACCGCCGCCCCATGAGCCGCCCGCCTCCTCTCCCGGGCTCCGCGGCGAGATCGATCGATCTCGTCGGCCGCGTCCTCTCCGGGCGGTACCGCGTCGATCGCGTGCTCGCGAGGGGCGGCATGGGCGCGGTCTTCGTCGGCGAGCACGTGCACATGCAGAAGCGCGTCGCCATCAAGGTGCTGCGCCCCGAGGTCGAGGGCTTCGCGACGATGGCGGCACGCTTCGAGCGCGAGGCGATCGCCGGCGCCCGGGTCGATCACCCCAACGTGGCCGCGGCGACCGACTTCGGACGGACCGAGGACGGCTCGTACTTCCTCGTGCTCGAGTACGTGCCGGGCAAGACGCTGCGCCAGGTCATCAAGGCCGGCGCCGTCCCGCCCGCACGCGCGGCGCACCTCGCACGTCAGATCGCCGCCGGGCTCGACGCCTGCCACCGCGCCGGGGTGCTCCACCGCGACGTCAAGCCGCGCAACATCATCGTCGACGAGGCCCGCGGCGATCTGGTCAAGCTCATCGACTTCGGCCTGGCGCGCGTGCCGACGGTGGTGGAGCCCGACGAGACCGACGGCGAGGAGGCCGCCGACGGCGACGAGGCGCCCACGCACCGGCACCTCACCATCAAGGGCATCGTCTTCGGGACCGTGGCGTACATGGCGCCCGAGGCGGCGCTCGGGATGGAGGCGGTGGACGAGCGCTCCGACCTGTATGCGCTCGGGATGATCCTCTACGAGATGCTCGCGGGACGTCACGCCTTCGACGCCACCGAGCCGGCCGAGCTCTTCCTCAGCCAGCGCGTCACCATCCCGCCGCCGCTCTGCGAGCGCGCACCCGAGGTGCCGGTGCCCCCCGCGCTCGAGGCCGTGGCGCTGCGGCTGCTCGCGAAGCGCCCTGCCGATCGCTATCCCACCGCGGCGGCCGTCGTCGAGGCGCTCGACGCCGCGGCGTGCACCGACGGCGTCACCGCCGGCGCGACGCGCTCGGGCTCGATCAACCTCTCGGTCCCGCCCCCGAGGCCGCGCATCGATCCGGGGATGCCGAGCGAGACGACGCCGCTCGAGGGCTCGTACTCCATCACCGCCGCGCGCCTCTCCTCCGTGCCGCCCGAGCCTGACGGCGCGTCGCGTCCTCCCGGCGCGCCGGCCGACGCCGCCCCTGCCGCGCCCGCCTCGGCCGGGGACGACGGCGATCTCCGCCGAGCCGCCGCGCGCTTCCGCGCCGGCCGTAGGCGCGCGCTCTGGATCGCCGGCGCCGTCGCGGCCTTCGCGGCCGTCGCGGCGGCGGCTCCGGCCGCCTCGCGCGTCGCGGCGCGCACCGGGGTCACG
>CAYJPW010000359.1:0-2614 GCA_964372055.1 uncultured Polyangiaceae bacterium | reverse complement strand
ACCGTACCCCGCAGCAGCGCGTAGGGTGGGTTTCACCCACCGCGGCACATGACGGCCGGTCGGCGTGGTGGGTGGAACCCACCCTACCGCTCCCCGCGGTAGATGCAGCGCGCCGTGCAGGTCTCGGCCACGACGATGGCGGACAAGTCGGCGACCTCCGGCGACAGCCGTCGCCACAGCCAGCCCGCCAGCGCCTCCGAGGTGGGATTCTCCAGCCCGTCCAGCTCATTCAGGTGGGTGTGGTCGATCTCTTCATAGACGTCGCCAAGCTGTTCACTGAGCGCGGCGGGCTCGCCGCCGGCGACCTCGACGCGAAACGAATGCCCGTGCAGGCGGCGGCATTTGTGGCCTTCCGGCAGATGCGGCAACCAGTGCGCCGCCTCAAAGCCGAACGCCAGCCGCGGCGGCAGGGAGAGGCCCCCATCCGCCGGCAACGCGCGGGCCCGAAACGCGCACTCGCCCACGATCGAGACGCGCACGTCCGACAGGCACGCCAGCCGCGGCTTCAGCCGCTCCCGGATCCACCTTCGCAGCGAGGCCAGGTTGACCGCGGCCATGCCCTCCACGTCATTGAGAAAATGATGGTCCAACTGCCGGTAAAGCGGCTGCACGGCGTCCTTGATCTCCGCGTAGTCCACCAGCCAGCCCAGCTCCGAGTTCAATTCACCCGCGGCGACGATCTCCACCCGGTAGCTGTGGCCATGAATGCCATGCGGCGGCGTTTCATGCGCGGCTTCAAAGTTGATCGCTTTGACGAGTTCCACGCGCACGGCTACGGCTCCAGCGGAGGATAGGGGAGAGGGTCGGTGGCGCCCGCCCCGGCGAAACCCTTGCGCGGCAGGCGGGAGGCGTCGCAGCTGCCGCAGGGCAGGCACTGCGGCAGGGGATCGTAACAGGAGTGGGTGAGGGAGTAGTCCACCTTGTGGCGCAGTCCCAGCTTGATGATCTGCGCCTTGGTGAGCGACACCAGCGGCGCGTGAATGGAGAGCGCGCGGCCTTCCACGCCCGCGCGCGCCGGGGGCCCCACCCCCGGACCCCCGGGGCGCGCCGCCGCCACGCGCCGGTGCCGCGTCCCCGTGCATCGAGCTCTCGTCGCCGGCGCCCACTGCTGGGGCGCGCGGCGTCGTCGAGCTCTGGTGGCCGGGCTGCGAGCTCGGCTTGTTGATCCAGACGGCGCTCGGCAGCCGCGGCGGCGTTGGCCGGCCGTGCGGGAAGCGCTCGGGGTGAGCGCGGTACGCCGCGTCGAGCACCGCCGCGCGCTCCGCGACGCGCGCCGCCGCGAGGCCGTAGTGCACGTCGTGAGGCGTGAGCAGGCCGAGGCCGACGTGGTGGTGGTGGTGGTTGTACCAGTCGAAGAAGTGGATGCAGTGGCCGCGTGCGTCCTGCCCGCAGCCGAAGCGCTCGGGAAACTCGGGGCGATACTTGAGCGTCTTGAACTGCGCTTCGGAGAATGGGTTGTCGTTCGAGACGTGCGGCCGCGAGTGAGTCTTGGTGACGCCGAGATCCGACAGCAGCAGCGCCACCGCCTTCGACTTCATCGAGGAGCCGCGATCCGCGTGCAGCCCGAGCTGATCCGGCTCGATGCCCTGGCGAGCGCACGTCTCGGCGATCAGCTTCTTCGCGAGCTCCGCGCTCTCGCAGTCGGCGATCATCCAGCCGACGACGTAGCGGCTGAAGACGTCGAGGATCACGTACAGGTAGAAGTAGGTCCACTTCGTCGGGCCGAGCAGCTTCGTAATGTCCCAGCTCCAGAGTTCGTTGGGCCGGGTCGCCAAGAGCTCGGGCGCGGCGTACTGCGGATGCCGAAGCTGGTTGCGCCTCTCGCGGACTTCGGCGTTCTCGGCGAGGATGCGATACATCGTGCGGACCGAGCAGCTCCACTCGCCCTCGTCGAGCAGCTGCGCCCAGACCTCGGTGGGCGCCTGGTCGACGAAGCGCGGCTCGTGCAGCCGTGCCAGCACGTGACCGCGCTCGTCGGCGGAGAGCTTGCGCGCCGGCGGCTGCTTCGTCGCCCGCGGCTTCTTCGGCTGCTGCGCCCGGTAGTACGTCGCGCGAGGAAGGCCGAGAGCCGCGCAGGTGGGAGCGACGCCGAGCTCGGGCGCCAGATTCCTGATCGTCTCCATCAGGGCTCCTCGGTCGGCTCGGGCTGCAGCACCCCGAGGAGCAGCGAGATTTTTTTTTGCACGTCGACCAGAGCCTCGGCGCGCTCAGCCCGCTTCTGCAGGCGGACGACATCGCGCTCGAGCTCGCTGATCCTGCGATCGCGCGGATCAGGAGGCTGGGCCTTCGGCCCTCGTTTCCTCGGAGCAAGACCGGCAAGCTCGCCGCGCTTGCGGGCCTTGCGCCACTCCGTGAGGTGCGACGAGTACAGCCCCTCGCGCCGCAGCATCGCCGCGACCTCGCCGGTGCGGCCAGCCGAGAGGTGCTTGTCCGCCTCCTCGAGCCGCTCGCGCTTGTACTCAGCCGTGAAGCGTCGCCGGCGTGCCTTCGCGGACACCTCGGTCTCGGGCGCGGGCTGGTGTTCCTGGGTCCCGTTCTTCATCGAGCATTCCGAACTCGCCCTCTACACTAAACTCCAGGGGGTCCGGTGTCTCACGCACGTTGGCACAGAGGG
>CAYJPW010000358.1:0-2689 GCA_964372055.1 uncultured Polyangiaceae bacterium | reverse complement strand
ATCCGGAGGGCGGCCCCTACGACGCGATCCTCTGCGCGGCCACGGCGAGCCACGAGGCCGACGCGGGCCGGAGGCGCGCGCGCGCGATCACGGCGCGTCCTCGGCGTGCGGGTCGAGCGACCGCGAACGCGCATCGTGTCCGGCCTCGAGCGACCGCGAACGCGGCTCGCGTCCGGCCTCGAGCGACCGCGGATCGCGCCTGGGCACCAGCGCCTGGGCCGCGGCCTTGGAGCGGACGAACTCGGCGAGCTGGCGGAAGGGCACCCCGGTCGGACAGATCGTCTCCTTCGAGGCGAGGACGTCGCCGGGGACGTGATCGAAGGCGAGCGCCGCGGCGTCGAAGTCCGGCATGCTCCGCGAGGACGCCAGGACCAGCGTCATCAGCCCAGGATAGGCGCCGTTCGACGCGCCGATCCGCCCGGCCTCGCCGAGATCGCAGCGCCCGCAGGCGATGCAGCGCGAGAACCCCGCCATCCGCTCCCGTTCCTCGGGATCGACCGGCGGGAGGCGGTCGGCGTCGTAGTTGTCGTGGAAGAGGGCGAGCCCGGTCTTCTCGCCGAACGCCCGGCTCACGGTCACGCGCAGCAGCGACCAGGCCAGGACCGCGGCGGCGTGCGCCCGACCCGACACCACGACGGCGTTCAGCACTTGGCGATCATACCAGGGAGGAATGCCGCGTTGCGCCCGTACGATGCCGGTGGTTGCCCTGTGACGCCCGACCGTAACAGCGTTACGCCGCTGTGACGGGTGTTACGGTGAGACGGCCCCGGAAACCGCCCTGTTTCCGTGTCCTTGTCCGTGGCACGAAGGGTGCTGAAGGGGTCGGCCATGAACAGCCGACCGCTCCCCTGCGCCGACACCGACAAGGCCGAGGCCGCCGAGACCCAGCGCGCTCTGGTGCGCGACATGCTCGCCGGCAGCGAGAAGGCCTGGCGCGAGTTCCACGCGCGCTACGACCGGCTGATCTACCGCTGCATCACCAAGGTCACGGGTCGCTTCTCGTCGTTCCTCAGCCAGGACGACATCCGCGAGATCTACGCGACGCTGCTCGTTCAGCTGCTCGCGAACGACATGCACAAGCTCCGCTCCTTCGACCCCGAGCGCGGCAACCGCTTCGGTTCGTGGATCGGCCTGCTCGCGATCAACGCGGCGTACGACTACCTCCGCTCGCTCCGCCGCGAGCCGAACCGCGCCCCCATGGCCGAGGCCGAGATCCTCACGTGCGAGCTGCCCTCCCCGCTGGAGCAGGTCGAGCACAAGCAGCGCGCGGAGCTCGTCGCCAACATCCTCCGCGCCTTCTCGGCGAAGGACCGCGAGTTCGTGGCGCTCTACTTCGGCGAGGGGCTCGAGCCCGAGGTCATCGCGCAGCGCATGCGCATCAGCGTCAAGACGGTGTACTCGAAGAAGCACAAGATCCAGAGCCGCCTCGAGCAGATGCTCTCGCAGGCGCAGCTCGCGGCGTGACACGGCGGGTCGCCGGACCCTCCAATCTCCGCCGCGGACGGGAGCTGGGCGCGCAAGCGACCCGGCTCTCGTGCTTTTGAGCCCCCCGTCCTGGCGCGGCGCGCCCGCCGCTCGCGCACGCGGCGCCGGCCGTGGTAAGAAACCGGGGAGAGGCCCCTTGCGACGGACGCTCACCATCCTTCTCGCCGGCGCGGTGGCCGGCTGCAGCGGCAACGGCGACGGCGGGCTGGGCGACCTGCCCTCCACGCCGCGCGCCGATCCCCTCGGCGGAGGCGCGCGGATCGCCGAGCTCCTCGGCCCCGCCACCTGGCTCGACGACGGCGACATGGACAGCGCGAGCTGCTCCTCGCCGGCCGAGAAGAGCGTGTACGTCACCGGCTCGACGATCGTGGCGATCGACCGCTACGACGAGACGGGCGACGGAGCCGTCGGCAACTTCTACGTCGAGGACACCTCCCAGACCCCGGTCCCCTACTCGGGCGTGACCGTGTTCGACCCCTCGTTCAGCCCGCCGGATCTTCGGCTCGCCGCCGGCGACGTGGTCGACACGCAGGGCCTGCTCTCCGAGTTCCTGGGGCCCTCGAGCGGCCGGTTCGGCTTCTGCAAGACGCTGCCCGAGATCGGCGGCACCCTCACCTTCCGCTTCGAGAACGGAGCGGTCACCCCGGTCACCGTTCCCCTGGCCGACCTGAAGAGCTACGCGACGGCGCGGCAGTGGCTGGGAATGCTCATTCGCGTGGAGAACATCCGCATCGCCAACCCGCCGGCGAACTCGGGCGGCCGCTACACGGCCGACATCGACGTGGGCGCCGGGGTGCAGCAGCAGGACGTGCCGAAGCTCTCGAACGAGCTGTTCGATCTCCAGACCGAGGGCCCGCCCATCGCGGAGGGGACCATGCTCGGCGCGGTCACCGGCATCCTCACCTATTTCTACGGCTTCAAGATCGCGCCGCGCTCGGCGGCCGACGTGGAGCCCTGACGCGCGACGGCGTCGCCGCATCATGGCCACGCCGAGGGAGAGCGCCGCGCCCGAGCGCCGAGAGCCGGCTGGGCGCGCCTCCGTGCGACGCGCGCTCGAGCCCACGCGCGATCCGCGTTCGCGGTCGCTCGAGCCCACGCGCGATCCGCGTTCGCGGTCGCTCGAGCCCACGCGCGATCCGCGTTCGCGGTCGCTCGAGCCCACGCGCGATCCGCGTTCGCGGTCGCTCGAGCCCACGCGCGATCC
>CAYJPW010000357.1:0-2691 GCA_964372055.1 uncultured Polyangiaceae bacterium | reverse complement strand
GGGGGGGGGGGGGGGCCCCCCCCCCCCACCCCCGGACTGAAGAGGCGTCGGACCTCGGGCCTCGAGTGGCGTCGGTCGGAAGATTGTCCGACACCTCTTCAGCCGAAATGGTACGCCGACAGGCGCACGCCCCACATCGAGCCGCTGTACGCGGTGGTTCCGCGATCCGTGCCGGCCGCGCCCGCGACGACCATCAGCGGCAAGAGGTGCTCTTCGCGCGGGTGCGCGCCGCGGGCGGCGGGAGCGCGCGTCCACTCGGCGAGGCGGCGGTCGCGATCCCGCGGGTCGAGCGCGGCGGTCTCGCGCAGCCAGGCGTCGAACGCCTCGGACACGGCGCGCGCCCGCGGATCGCCGAAGCCGCGCATGTCGTGGTAGCTCATCCCGCTGCCGACGATGAAGACGCCCTCGTCGCGGAGCGGCGCCAGCGCGCGGCCGATGGCCAGGTGCTCCTCCGGGTCGAGGCCCCGCTTGAGCGAGAGCTGCACCGTCGGAACGTCGGCGTCCGGGTAGGTCAGCTTGAGCGGGATGAACGTCCCGTGATCGAACCCGCGCTTCGCGTCGCTCGCGGTGGCGTGCCCCGCCGCGCCGAGGAGCTCCTGTGCTCGCCTGGCGAGCTCGGGATGACCGGGCGCCGGCCAGGTGATGGCGTAAGACTCGGGCGGGAAGCCGTAATAGTCGGAGAGGATGGGCGGCCGTTCGGCGCTCGTCACGGTCGGCACCGGCTCCTCCCAGTGCGCCGAGATCACGAGCAGCGCCTTCGGCGCGGCCTTCGGGAGCGCGCGCACGCTGCGGAGATAGCCGGCGAGATCCTCCTTGTCGGCCTCGTCGAGCCCGAGGTCGACGAACGGCCAAGGACCGCCGCCGTGCGGGAGGAACGCGACCGGCATGCGACCGCCGCCGCCCGAGCGCGCGCGAACGCGGTCCACGCCTGGACGCGAGGCTTTCTCGTTCGACTCGGGGTCGGACCTCGGCGTCGCCGCGGTGCAGCCGCCGCTTGGGAGCGCGGCGAGCGTCGCCGCCGCGAGCCCAGCTGCGAGCGCGCCGCGCCGCGTCAGCCCCTGATCGTGCTCTTCGCTCATGGCCTTGGTTCCGTGCTTTCGTCGCACCATCCCACGCGTCATCGTCAGTATGGGCTCGTCGAGCGGTCCTCACTAGCCGCCGCGGGTGGGCGACTCTGTTGCGCCGCGAGCACCAATGGGTGGCGTCGTCGCGAGCCTCGCTCGGTCGCCCTGGCTCGTCGCTCGATGTGACGATACGATCGCGCTGCGAGCCGTTCGGACGACTGCCATGCCGCGCCCACGCCCACGCGCCTCCTCGCTCGAGCCCAGCGGCCGTGTCGGCTGGATCGTCGCCACCGGGCTCGCGGCGTGCGTCAGCGCCTCGGCGGCGGGCGCGTGCGCGGCGAGCGGCGAGGCGCCGGCGCAGGCCCAGGGCTCCGCGTCGAGCTCGTCGAGCGCGTCGAGCGGCGCGGGCGGTGAGGGCGGCCTCGCGATCGACGCCGGCGAGAACGACGCGCCGGCCGACCCCGACGCCGCGTGCGCGAGCGTGAGCGAAGAAGCCGAGCTGACCAAGCGCCCGATCGACGTCGTCTTCTTCGTCGACAACTCCGGCAGCATGTACGACGACATCGCCGCCGTTCAGACCAACATCAACGGCAGCTTCGCGGCCGTCCTCGGCGCCGCGGCGGTCGATTACCGCGTCGTCGTGGTCTCGCTCCACGGCTTCTCCGACACGGCGGAGTCGATCTGCATCGAGGCGCCGCTCAGCACCACGAGCTGCAACCCCGTGCCGCCCCTGCCCGGGAACAACCCGCCCGTCTTCTTTCAGTACTCGACCGAGATCGCCAGCAAGGACTCGTGGTGCAAGCTCTTCTCGTCGTACGACGGCGCGCTCGCCGACGACTTCGGGCTCGCGCCGGGGGGCTGGTCCGAGTGGCTCCGCGACGGCGCGTTCAAGGTGTTCGTCGAGGTCTCGGACGACGGCTCGCTCTGCGGCCCGTACGACGACAACGACACCGTCGCCGGCGGGACCGCCGCCGCCGCGGCGTTCGACGCCGACCTGCTCGCGCTCTCGCCGGCGAGCTTCGGCGACGCCTCGAGCCGCCGGTACGTGTGGCACTCGATCATCGGCATGCCCGCCAACGTGCCCGCCTCCACCGCGTGGCTCCCGGCCGACCCCGTGCAGCTCGGCATCTGCTCGACGGGCGCGACGCCGGGGACCGGCCACCAGGCGCTCAGCATCCTCACCGGCGGGCTGCGCTTCCCGATCTGCGAGCACGCCTCGTACGACGTCGTCTTCCAGGAGATCGCGGAGAACGCGATCGAGAACGCGGGCGTCGAGTGCTCGTTCCCGGTGCCCGACCCGCCCGCCGGCCAGACCATCGATCTCGACACCGTGCGCGTCCAGTACGCGCCGGGCGGCGGAGGCCCCCCGCAGACGTTCGATCAGGTCGCCAGCGCCGCAGCCTGCGGTCCGGGCAAGTTCTACATCGCGGCCGACGCCATCGTGCTCTGCCCCGAGACCTGCGCGTCGCTCCAGGACGACGGGGCGGCGCAGGTGCTCGTCCTCTTCGACTGCGAAGCGCCGGTCCGCTGACGCTCGAGCGAGCGCGACGCGGATCGCGCTTTGGCTCGAGGCCAGGCGCGATCCGCGTTCGCGGTCGCTCGAGCCCAGGCGCGATCCGCGTTCGCG
>CAYJPW010000356.1:0-2750 GCA_964372055.1 uncultured Polyangiaceae bacterium | reverse complement strand
CTACCAACATCAGGGCGATGTCATCGCCTCTCGGGCGGCGGGCGGCGACGGGGCCGCCGCGGTGCAGGCTTCCTCCCCGAACGATCCGTGCTGGAGCGCGTGCCGCGCGCTCGCGTCGATGGAGCGCGCCGCCGCGCACCTCTGCTCCCTCGCCGGCTCCGGCGACGCGCGCTGCGCCTCGGCCCAGACGCGCCTGCGCCAGGCGAGCGATCGCGTCCACGCCGGTTGCCCGAGCTGCTCGACGTGAGCTTCCGTCCGCGAGCGGGGGCTTGCCCCCGCCCCCGCGGAGCCGAGGAGGATCGGCCCTCCAGCCTCGAGCGGCCGCGAGCGCGCAGCGCGCCTCGACGCGAGGCGTTGCTCGGACGAACGTCCGACACGCTTCAGCCGCCGGCGAGCAGCTGCCAGACGCGGTAGGTCTTCACGCGGTCGAACAGGGGCTTGTCCGCCTTGCCGAGCGCCGGCGCCGCGGCGTCGAGCGTCGCCAGCGGCACGTGACCCTCGAGCACGAGGGTGCTCGACCCCGCGGGCACCGAGAGGCTCGCCGCCTTCGCGATCTCCGCCAGCTGCGGCGCGAGCTCCGGGCCGACGAGCCGCTCGTACCCGGCGGGATCGCCGCGCCGCTCCTCGATCCACTTCTTCAGGTCCTCGGCGGCGCTCGGGGACGCCGCCTCGACCACCACCTTCACGTCGGCGCCGTCCCTGGTCCCGATCCCCACCGTCACGGCGCGCGGACCGCTGCCGCCGCTCATCATGTCGCGCAGGCTCGGCTTGTCGTCCTTGACGCGTACGGCGACGAGCAGCGCGTGATCCCAGCCCACCTGATCGAGGCGGGCCATCGCGACATCGCTCGACCGGAGCGAGCCGGTCCCGAGCTTCACGTCGATGGCCGACTTGAGGCTGGGCTCGTCGCCGTAGAGGAGCACCTCGTCGTCGATCACGGCGATCGCGTCCTCGTCCTTGCGCACGAGGTAGAGCATGCCCTGGTGCTCGGCCTTCACGTAGCGGTGCTCGGCGAGCCGGTCGGCGAGGCGCGCGCCGTCGAACCGGCCCCGCGCCACCACGAGGCTCGGCGAGAGCACGAGCTTGTCGATGTCGTAGCCGAGGTCGATCCCGATCGCCTTCTCGACGTCGTCGAGCCGGGCCTCGAGCGCGGCGCGGAGCGGCCCCCCCGGCGGGCCGAGCGCGGCGGGCTTGATCTGGTGGGGATCGACGATGGCGAACGCCGGCACCTCCTCGGGGACGTACGCGAGCAGCGAGCGATCGCTCGGGAGCGTTCGCGACATCAGGGCCGCCCACCCGTAGCTCACCAGTCCCGCTTTGGCCGCGATGAGGACGCCGACGATCAGCGCGAGCAGCGCGATCCACCGGTATTTGATCCGCCGCGGCTTCTTCGTCGTCGCCTTGACCGCGTCGGCCATCGCGTCCCTTCTCCGCCCCGATCGGGCCGCCCCGGGATCGACCCCGAGCCCCGGCGCTGGTGCAAGCATACCCGCGAAACGGCGGGGAGCCACCGGGCGGGCGCGCCCCGACGTCGGCCCTTTCGCCGGAGCGAGCCCCTCGGTATGAAGGAGGCTCGTGCCGTCGTCCTCCTCCAGCACCGACACCGCGCTCCCGGCGAAGATCGGCCGGTACGAGGTGGTTCGGCTCATCGGCGAGGGCGCGATGGGGCGCGTGCTCCTCGCGCACGATCCGGTGCTCGGCCGGGACGTCGCGGTGAAGCTCTTGCGCGACGATCTACGGATCCCCTCGGACGTCCGTCAGGGCCTGGTCGTGCGGATGCGCCACGAGGCGAAGGCCGCGGCGCGCGTCGCGCACCCGAACCTGGTCACGCTCCACGACATGGGTGAGGACGACGCGCACGGCCTCTACCTCGTGTTCGAGTTCGTCGAGGGGCCCACGCTCAAGCAGCGGCTCCTCGAGGGGCCGCTGGCGCCGCATCAGGCGGCGCGGCTGGCGCGCGAGCTCGGCGCGGCGCTGACGTTCGCGCACCGCGGCGGCATCGTCCACCGCGACATCAAGCCGGAGAACGTGATCCTCGCCAGCACCGGCGGCAAGATCGCCGACTTCGGCATCGCGCGCATCCCCGACTCGACGCTCACCCACGCCGGAGGCCTCCTCGGCACGCCGGCCTACAGCGCGCCCGAGACCTTCCGCGCCGGCCAGTTCTCGCCGGAGAGCGATCAGTTCTCGCTCGCCGCGACGCTCTACGAAGCGATCGCGGGCAAGCGCGCCTACCCCGGCGACGACGCCGTCGCCGTCGCCTCGCGGATCGCCAACGAGGAGCCGGCGCGCTTCGCCGCCGACGCCGGGCTCGACCGCGGCGTCGACGAGGTCCTCGGGCGTGCGCTGTCGAAGGCGCCCGAGGCGCGATTCCCGAGCTGTGAAGCGTTCGGCCTCGCGCTGTCGAAGGCGCTCGCCGACCGGCGCTCGCGCGGCGCGCCGCCGCCGGAGAGCGCGACGGCGACGCAGACCGACTTCGATCCGAGCGTGGCGCCCCGCGGGCTCGAGGCGGCCGGCGACGGCGAGCTGCCCCGCGAGCGCAAGCTCGGTCAGGTCGTCCTCGGCGGCGTCGTCGTGGTGGTGACGGCGGCGCTGCTCGTGCGCACGGCGGTGCGGTCGAGCGACACCGGCGAGGACTCGGCCGCGGCCCTGCCCGGCTCCGCGGCCGCCGAGGTCAGCGCCGCGCCCTCGGCGAGGGTCAAGCCCCCCGCCCCGCGCGCGCGGCCGCGCCCCTCCGCCGAGCCCTCGGC
>CAYJPW010000355.1:0-2784 GCA_964372055.1 uncultured Polyangiaceae bacterium | reverse complement strand
GATCGCGCTTGGGCTCGAGCGACCGCGAATGCGGATCGCGCTTGGGCTCGAGCGAGACCGCCTCGATCGTCCCGCCCAACGACGTGACGATGTGGTGGCAGATGGAGAGGCCGAGACCGCTGCTCGTCCCCGGAGCCTTGGTCGTGAAGAACGGCTCGAAGATGTGCTCGCGATCCTCGGGCCGGATGCCCGCGCCGGTGTCGCGGATCTCGACCTCGATGCGGCCACCGCCGGCGCTCCGCGCGATGACGCGGACCTCGTTCGTCGATGCGGCGCCCTCCGGGATCGCCTGGCCCGCGTTGACGAGCAGGTTCAAGAACACCTGCCCGAGGCGCGCCTCGCTCGCGAGCGCGTAGAGGCCGGGGCGATAGTCCTTCACCAGCCGGGCGCGGTGCTGGATCTCGTGCGCCGCCATGTCGGCGCAGGTGTCGAGGACGCGGGCGATGTCGACGGGGCCGCGGACCTCGTCGTCGGCGCGGGAGAGCGTCTTCAGGTCGCGCACGATGTCGCGCATCCGCTCCGAGCCCTCCCTCATCACGTCGAGGCGCTGACCGAGGCGCTCGGCGAGCTCGGGGGGCAGCCTCGCCTCCTCCAGATCGCGCGCCATCAGCGAGATGTTGCCGAGCACGTAGGCGAGTGGGTTGTTGATCTCGTGGCCGACCGAGGCCGCGAGCCGCCCGATCGACGCGAGCCGGTCGGCCATCATCAGCTGGGCCTCGAGGCGCTTGCGCGCGCTCACGTCGCGACCGATCGCGATCACCGCCGGCTCGCCGCCGAACTCGGTCGGCATCGCCGAGACCTCTTGGACGATGACGCGGCCGTCCTTGCGGACGAGGCGCTCCTCGACGAGCGGCAGGTGCGTCCCGTCGCTGAGCAGCTTCTGCACGCGCTCGCGCACCATCGCGCGGTCGTCGGGGTGGAGCAGGTCGAGCACCGGCCGGCCGACGACCTCGTCGTCCGGCCCGTAGCCGAGGGCCGCGCGCGCCGACGGGTTCATGTAGACGATCTCGCCGCGCCGGTGGACGACGACGCAGTCCTCCATGCTCTCGATGAGCGCGCGGAAGCTCGCCTCGGAGCGCGCCAGCGCCTCCTCGGCGCGGAGGCGCTCGCCGATGTCGCGCATCGCCGCGTACATCACGTGCCTGCCGCCGAGCTCGAGCGGGCCGGCGGTGAGCTCGACCGGGAAGACGGTGCCGTCCTTCTTCTTGTGCCAGCGCACGCGGATCCTCGCGACGCCCTCGCGATCGGCGCGCGCGATCGCCGAGCGGGTCGTGGCCGGCTCGGCGCTCACGTCGGTGACGCGCATCCCGAGCGCCTCCTCGCGGCTGTACCCGTAGAGGGCGACCCAGGCGTCGTTCACCTCGAGGAACCGCCCCGTCTCGACGTCGAAGAGGGACGACGGATCCCGCTCGTGCGAGAAGACGAGGCGGAACGTCTCCTCGCTGCGAAGGAGCGCCTGGGTCACCTCGGCGATCGAGAAGGCCCGCGGCGACGCGCCGGCGAGCTCGGCCTCGACGCTGCGCAGCGCCGCGCGGGCGCGCTCGTCGCCGAGGCGCGCCACGACCTCGGCGAGCGTGCGGAGCGCCTCTTCTTTGTCCATCGGTCGCTACCGCACACGGTACCGCAAGGGCGACCCGGGGAGCGAGCGTCGCGGCGTGCAGCGCCGCGCGGGATCAGGGCGTTGCCTTGGCCTTCGTCATGCAGCCGTCGTGCGCCTTCTGGCAGGGATCGGTCGAGCTGTTGATGCAGTCGGCCCAGACCTGCTGCTGCGGGTACGAGACGACCTTGAGATCGGCCTTGCACTTCTGGAGATCGAAGGGATCCGCGGCGCAGATGGTCTTGAACTGATCGCACCCGTCCGGGCCCTGCTGCGGCGGGGGCGCGGCGGCGGGGCCGGTCGTTGCCGGCGGCGGGGTGAGCGCCGGCGTGCTCACGTCCTGGCGCACGCGCTCGCCATTCTTGGCCTGCCAGTTCTTCATCCCCTTGCGCGCCCAGCGGCGCATGTCGGGGTCGGGATCGTTGACGCGCGCCTCGATGAGCGGCTTGGCCTCGGGGGCGCCGGACGCGCCCAGCGTGATCAGCATCGCGCCGAGCGCCTTGGGCGCCGTCTCCTTCTGCGCCGCCGCGATGAGGTGCGGGACCGCGATCGCCGGCGGGCCGCCGTCGTCCCGGAGATCGTCGGCGGCGTCGCGGCGGTCCTCCCAGTCGCGGCTCTGGAGCTTCGCGACCGCCTTCGGCATCTGCTGGGGCGCGGCCTGACCGGTGCGCTTGCTCCAGAGCTTGAAGCCCTTCTCGGCGGCCTCGCGGATGTCCTCGACCGGGTTCTGGAGGTTCGTCTCGAGCAGCGGGCGCGCGTCGGGCGATCCCGACGCGCCGAGCGTGATCAGCATCTCGGCGTACGCGTCCTTGTCCTGCTCGCGCTGGAGCGCCGCGATCAGGTGGGGGACCGCGTCGGGCGGCGGGCCGTCGTCCTCGCGCAGATCCTCGGCCGCGTCCTTGCGCTTGTCGGCGTCCTCGGCGCCGAGCCCGTAAGCGATGTACCCGCCGTTCGCGCCGGGCGGCGCCACCGGGTGGTTGAAGTGGTCCCGCTTGCAGCCTGAGGCGGCGGCGGGGACGGACACGGCACAGAGCAAAGCGAGCAGCGGAAGGACGCGCATGGCGGGGTCATCCTTCCATTGGGCGCGGGGGCGCTCAAGCGTGATCGAGGGCTGAGCAAGAACCGGGCGGGCACTGAAGAGGCGTCGGACCTCGGGCCTCGAGAGGCGTTGCCCGGACGAATGTCCG
>CAYJPW010000354.1:0-2802 GCA_964372055.1 uncultured Polyangiaceae bacterium | reverse complement strand
CGGCTGGAGAGGGCCCGCGGCGCCGCGGCGGGGGCGCGCGCGGCCGGGGCGGGCCTCCGCGCCTCCTCCATCGCCGCCGCGTGCGCGAGCGTGCCGGGCTCGCCGGAGGCGGGGACGTCGCCGGCGCGCGACCAGCGCGCGTCGGGCGCCCTGGCGCGGCGATCCGAGCGATCGAGGTACTGCGCGAGCCAGAGGCGCTCGCCGGGGCGCGAGAGCCCCACGGCCTCGCGCACCTCGGCGGGGAGCGCGGCGGCGACGTCGTCCCAGGCGGGCTCGATCTCGCGCACGAGCGAGAACGAAGGCGAGGGCGAGTCCAGCCGCGCCCGCTCCGGCGCGAGGAGGACCACGTGGGTCTGGCGCGCCGGCGCGCGCGGCGGATCGAAGCGGAGCGTGGCCGAGAGCTTCCAGGGCAGATCGATGCGCGGGAAGCTCTTGGCCTTTACGGCCGCGGCGACGCACGCGCCGAGCGCCGCGGTCTCGGGCGCATCGCCGACCGCCTTGACGGTGCGCGTCTCGCCGCGGTGCTGGATCGACGCCTCGACCCGCAGCGTCGCCGGGCGGCCCGGGTGCTCGTCGAGGTAGGCCTCGTAGCAGGCGCGGACCGGACCGGGGCGACTGCGGAGGATGCGCGCGACCGCATCCGCGCTCGGCGCCGCGGGGGCGGGCTCGGTCGCGACCTCGTCGACGGCGAACGGCTTCGGGGCCGAGGCGCCGCCGGCCGGCTCCTCGTCCGGAGGGGGAGCTCCCGCCGGCTCGCGCAGGTGGAGCGAGGGCCGGTCCGCCTCGAAGGAGACGCGGACCGCCGGCGTCGCCAGCTCGACGCGGGCCCCGCCGGCGGAGACGTCGAGCGCGGCGAGGAAGGGGCGCAGCGGCGGGCACGCCGCGAGCCAGGCTGCGTCGAGCGACGGCGCTTCGCCCGCGCCGAGCTCCACCGCGCGCACCGAGAGCTGCGAAGCCGGCGGCCAGGGCGCGGGCGCGACGGGCGCGCGGCCCGAGACGGCGCGCTCGTAGGGAGCGACGATGCGGTGGATCGCCGCGGGCAGGTCGAGCCCCGCCGTGACGGCGATCTCCGGGCGCGCCGGGACCGCCATCCCGACCAGCGCGGCGCGCACCGGATCGCCGGGCGTGCGCGCCTCGAGGCGCGCCGCGTAGAGCACGTGCTCGCGGCGCGCGATCGGATCGAACACGACGAAGTAGACCTCCTCGCGCACGACCGGCGGAGGATCGGCGCCGCCCACCGCGACCGCGCCCGCCGCCCCGGACGCTGCCAGCATCGCCAGGAACACCGCGAAGGACGCTGCGTGGCGCACGCGCGCATCCTACGCCACCGCGCGGCGGTCCGGCCCTGCTTGCGCTTGCATCGCGAGCGCCCGCGCCCTAGACCGACGGGCCGAAAGCGAGGACGCCGATGCTGCGGACCGACTGGGTGAACGAGCGCGCCGGGAGCCCCAACCAGAGCCAGATGCACTTCGCGCGCAAGGGCGTGGTCACGCCCGAGATGGAGTACGTCGCGCGCCGCGAGAGCCTCGAGCCGGAGCTCGTGCGCAGCGAGGTCGCCCGCGGCCGGATGGTGATCCCGGCCAACATCCGCCACGAGAACCTCGAGCCGATGGCCATCGGCATCGCCTCGCTCTGCAAGGTCAACGCGAACATCGGCAACAGCGCCGTCACCGGCGACGCGACGGGCGAGCTCGAGAAGCTGCGCTACTCGATCAAGTACGGCGCCGACACGGTGATGGACCTCTCCACCGGCGGCGACATCGACGGCATCCGCAAGGCTATCCTCGCGGCCTCGCCCGTGCCGATCGGCACCGTGCCCGTCTACCAGGCGCTCCAGCAGACGAAGGACGTGCGCCGGATGACGGCGGACGACCTCCTCGGGATGCTCGAGCACCAGGCCGCGCAGGGCGTCGACTACTTCACCCTCCACGCCGGCGTCCTCGCCGAGCACCTGCCCCTCGTGCGCGGCCGCATCACCGGGATCGTCTCGCGCGGCGGCTCGCTCATGGCGCAGTGGATGCTCGAGCACCAGAAGCAGAACCCGTTCTACACGCACTGGGACAAGGTCCTCGAGATCTGCGCCCGCTACGACGTGACCATCTCGGCCGGCGACGGACTCCGCCCCGGCTGCCTCCACGACGCCAGCGACGAGGCCCAGTTCGCCGAGCTCGCGACGCTGGGCGAGCTCACCCGCCGCGCTTGGGAGAAGGACGTGCAGGTGATGATCGAGGGCCCCGGCCATGTGCCCTTCGACCAGATCGCGATGAACGTGCAGAAGGAGATGGAGCTCTGCCACGAGGCGCCCTTCTACGTGCTCGGCCCGCTCGTGACCGACTTCGCCCCCGGCTTCGATCACATCACCAGCGCCATCGGCGCGACCATGGCGGGCTACGCCGGCGCGGCGATGCTCTGCTACGTCACGCCCAAGGAGCACCTCGGCCTGCCCACGCCCGAGGACGTGAAGCAGGGCCTCATCGCCTACAAGATCGCCGCCCACGCCGCCGACATCGCCCGCAAGCGCCCCGGCGCGCGCGACCGCGACGACGCGCTCAGCCGGGCGCGCTACCGCTTCGACTGGAACGAGCAGTTCCGCCTCGCGCTCGATCCGGAGACGGCGCGGTCGATGCACGACGAGACGCTCCCCGACGAGTACTTCAAGTCGGCCGAGTTCTGCTCGATGTGCGGGCCCAAGTTCTGCTCGATGCACATCAACCGCGCCGTCGACGAGTTCAACCAGAAGCTCGAGGAGGACCGGAAGGCCGGCAAGCGCACCCTCGAGCTCTTCCAGGTCCCGAGTGGGGG
>CAYJPW010000353.1:0-2815 GCA_964372055.1 uncultured Polyangiaceae bacterium | reverse complement strand
CCGCGGGCGCAGTCGTCTCCGGCGCGGGCGCGGTCGTCTCCGGCGCGGGCGCGGGCGCCTCGGTCGCGGCCTCCGCGTCGGTCGCGGCCTCCGCCTCGGCGGGCCGCGCCTCCGGCTGGGGCGCTTGCTCTGGCTCGGGCGCCGGCTCCGGCGCACCGGCAGGAGCGACCTCCACCGCGGCGGCCTCCTCGGGCTCGGGCTGCGTCTCCACCTCGTGCGTCGATGCGTCGTCGTTCGAGCTCATGGAGGGACCTCGTCGGCCGCCGAGGGTAGCAGCGGAGCCCGGTCGCCCGCGACGCCGGAGGGCTCGACCCGCGGCCGAGGTCGCCTTGATCCACGGAGCGTGTCATGCGAGCTTTCGGGACCGCTCGATTTGCCCCCGTAGCTCAGTGGATAGAGCAGCGGTTTCCTAAACCGTTGGTCGGACGTTCGAGTCGTCTCGGGGGCGCCCAGAAGCCGGAGGCCTCAGTCCCGAGAGGGGGCTCTGCCCCGCACCCCCGAGGTGAGAGGCGTCGGACCTCTCGCCTCCAGAAGCGTCGGTCGGACGAATGTCCGACACCTCTTCACTCGCGGTCGGGGTCCGCGCGTCCCAGGATCGCGGGAAGATCCTCGGCGGCGCGCGTCCGGGCCGACGCCAGCAAGTCCTCGCCCTGGCGCCAACGCGCTTCGGCGTCGGGCGAAGCGAGCGCCAAGCGAAGCGCGGCGTGGAGCTCGTAGAGGTGCGGCGGCTGGCCGGCGTGGAGCGATCCCTCGTAGAAGCCGAGGACCACGGCCGCGGTGTTCCACGCCAGCGTGGGCGCGTCGGGGATGCGGACGTCGAGCGCGGGCTCGCGGCGGACGGCGGCGCAGACGGACGCGTCGGTGGAGTGGGCGCGACGGCAGGCGATCGGACGCGCCGGATGGACGGCGCACGAGCCGTCGTCGGCGAGGAGCGCGCACGGAATTTGGCGGAGGTGGTGGTCGCGGCTCGAGAGGCCGTCGAGCGCGCGGGCCGTGGCCTCGACGCGCGCCGCGAGCTCGCTCGTGTGGGAGCGTACGCCCCGCGCGAGGAGGAACGCCTCGGGCGCGGTCAGCTCCACGCGCTGGTGGCAGCAGTAGGCGCAGCCCCTCGCGCAGGCGGGCGCCGCCTCGCCGCCGTCGCTCGCCTCGCGGGCGCGCGCCACCTCCGACGCGACGGCGTCGACGCCGCGCGCGACGCGCTCGGCGACCGCGACGGGATCGCCTCCGCGCGAGAGGGCGCCGTGGACCGCGGCCCGCGTCTCCGGGCGCGGCCCGGCGTCGAGCCCGCCGTAGATCGGCAAAGGAACGCGCACCGAGGGCCAGTGTACCCACTTCTACAGCTCGCGGCGGCGCGGGGGAAGCACGCCGCCGCCCCGGTGCACGTCGACGTTGACCGGACGGCCTGCATGGCATCCGATGGTCCCGCCGATGGCCCCCAAGGTGCTCCTGCTCGAAGGAGACGTGACCGTCGCGTCGGAGCTCGCGCGGGAGCTCGGACGGGTCGGCTGCCAGGTCTCGGTGCTGGCCGACGGCGGCGCCGCGGCCGAGCGCGCCCTCGCCGATCCGCCGGACCTCATCCTCGCCTCGGTGGAGCTGCCCGGCGCCAACGGGTTCCGCGTCTGCAACCGGCTCAAGAAGGACCCGTACCTCGGCGCCATCCCCGTCTTCCTGATGTCGGACGATCCCTCCGGCGCGGGGTTCGCCGAGCACCAGAAGCTGGCCACGAAGGCCGACACCTACCTGCGCAAGCCGATCGTTCCCCAGGAGCTGATCGCCCGCATTCGCCTGTTCCTTCCGTCGGTCGAAGGCTCCGAGATCGACGGCGACGGCGGACGCGCCGTCGGCCCACCGACCGCCGCGCCGTCGGTCGCGCTCGAGCACGCGCGGCGCCTGCGCGAGGAGATCGCGATGGCGCAGGGGGAGCTCGCCGCCCTCACCGCGCTGCGAGAGCGACTCGCCGACAAGGAGGCCAGGAACGCGGAGCTCGAACGCGAGCTGGGCGAGGCGCGGGCGGCGATCGCGCGCGCCGACGTGTCGGCGCAGGACGTCATCCGGCTCCGGCGCGAGCTCTGGGAGGCGAGGAACGCGGCCTCGAAGCGGACCGCGTCTTCGGTGGCGCCGGGCGGCGCCGCGACGGCGGACGTCGTCGGGCAGCGCGATCTCCTCGCCCGTCAGGCCGCCGAGATCGTCTCGCTGAAGACGGCGCTCGACGGGCACAAGCAGACGGTCGCCGATCTCCGCAACCGCGTCGCCGTCCTGCAGCGGAACGCGGCGGACGCCGCGACCGCCGATCGCCAGCGCGCCGCGCAGCTCGCCGCGGCCGAGAAGGCCGCGGCCGCGCTCGGCGCCGATCGGGACCTCGCGGCGCGCAAGGCCGAGGCCGCCGCGAAGCGCCTCGAGCGGCTCGGCGAGGACCTGGAGGCCGCGCGCGCCGCGCTCGCGGAGGAGCGGCAGCGCACCGCCGCCTCGTCGGCCCGGAGCGAGCGCGAGGCCGACGACGTCGAGGCCAGGATCGGCCGCGCGCGCGCCGAGGCCGAGGCGCGCGTCGCCGACGCGCTGCAGGCGCGCGACGCGGCCCACGCCGAGGATCTGGCGCGCCTGCGGCGCGCGCACGACGAGGAGCTCGAGGCGGCGAGGCACGAGATCGCCGCCGCGCGGGCCGCGCTCGACGAGACCGCGGGCGCCGCCTCGGTGCGGCTCCGCGACCGCGAGGCGGAGCTCGCCAATCGCCTCGCCGAGGCGCGATCCGAGCACGCGCAGGCGCTCGCCGCGGCCGAGCGCCGCGCCGGAGAGATCGGCGCCGCGGCGGCCGAGG
>CAYJPW010000352.1:0-2892 GCA_964372055.1 uncultured Polyangiaceae bacterium | reverse complement strand
CCGCCGCCTCGCGCGAGGCCGGCGCGCAGGAGGCCCTCGCGCGCGCGCGGCTCTGCGACGGCTGGGCCCTCGCGGGGCGGGGCGAGCGTGACCCTGCCCTCGAGGCGCTACGCGAGGCCCGCGAGCTGGGAGCGTGAGGGCCGGGTGCGGTCGACGGCCTCGCCCGCGCCCCGCGCCGGCGGCCGGCGTGTAGCCTGAGCGCGTGGCGGCACCACGGATCCTCGACCTCACGGCGGTCCTCGCCGGCGCGCTGGCGCTCGGCGCGTGCGACCGCCTCACCGGCTCGGGCGGCGCGCCACGCGAAGAGGCGTCCTCGCTCGTGGTCGCGCCAACGCCGCCATCGCCTGCGGCGGGCGAGAGCACCGGCATCCCCGAGTGCGACGCGTTCCTCGCGGCGTACGAGTGCTACTTCGCGTCGATGCCGGGACAGGGCATGCCCCAGACGCGTGCGGCGATCGCCCAGATGCGCAGCGCCTACAAGAACGGCGCCGCGACGGGCGTGGGCAGGGGCGCCCTGGCGGCCTCCTGCACCCAGCAGCTCGAGGGCATGAAGCCGACGCTGCCCGCCGAGTGCTCGCGCAAGCGGGGCCGCTGACCTTCGGGCCCTGCGGCATCCGCCGCCTCAGGGCGTCGCCGATGGATCGCGCAGCAGCGCTCCGGTGAAGCGTGCCCGCAGGTAGAACCCGCGCGGGACGGTCGCGATGAGCTCGCCGTCGGGACCATGCGCCAGCGTGCGCGCACGGCCGCTCGCGGCCTTGGGGCGGACCTGGAGCCAGCGCCCGACCCGCGCGGTCAGCGCCTCGATCCCGCCGATGCCCACGAGGCCCATGATCTCCTCGAAGTCGGACCGGAGCCCCGCCTCCTGGACGGGCGTCGGGCGCCACAGCAGCGGCTCTCCGACGCGCCGCGACGCGCCCTCGCCGTGGAGCGGCACCCAGAGCACCGCCGCGAGCTTGGCGCGGGCGCGCGACTCCATCCACTCGGCCCGCTCGGCGTCCGCGAGATCGATCGTGCACACGAACGTCGACTCCTCGGGCGCGCCCGACGCGGCCAGCGGGATGGTCTTGAGCTCGATGCCGAGGTGAGGGAAGTCGGGCACCCCCGCGGATCCGGCGGTCGCGCCGAGCGCGCGCTCGAGGAGCTCGCCCGTCTTGCCTTTGCCGTGGAGCCCGCCCGCGGGCGCGGCGCGGCCCAGCGCCGCGGCGACCTCGTCGAGCGTCCTGCCGCGCAACGCAGCCGCTCTGGCGCGGAGCTCGGCTTCGTCGACAGGAGGCCGGAGCACGTGGCGATCCTAGCCGCATCGCCGAGCCGCGCGCACGGCCGCGCGACGCTCAGGCCGGGTGGGCCGCGCGCGCGACCAGAGCGCGCGGCCGCTGCCGGAGGAGCCGCGCCGCGAGCGCGCCGCCGCAGAAGCCGAAGAGGTGGCCCTCCCACGAGATCCCCGGCTGGCCAGGCAGGACGCCGAAGAACAGGCTGCCCCAGAGCACGGCGACGGCGAACGATCCCAGGATCGAGAGGACCTTGCCGTCGAACCACCCGCGCAGGACCAGGTAGCCGAACAGCCCGAAGATGAGGATGCTCGCGCCGATGTGCACCGAGCTCGCGCTGCCGACGAGCCAGACGCCGAGCCCCCCGACGACCGTGGCGAGGAAGCCCACCACGAAGAAGTGCCGCACGTCGCGGAGCATCACCAGCCAGCCGAGGAGCAGGAGCGGCGGCGTGTTCGCGGCGAGGTGGTCGAAGTCGCCGTGCAGCAGCGGCGCGAGGAGGACGCCGCGCAGGCCGAGGAGCGAGCGCGGTCGGATCCCGAGCCCGTCCAGGCGCCCCGCGAAGACGAGCTGATCGAAGAGCTCGAGCCCCCAGAGCAGGGCGACGAACCCGAACAGGACGATCGCTTGCAGCGCGAGCTCGCGCTTGAGCTCGCGGCTCGCGAGCTTGGGATCGACGCGCTCGCGTGCGGTCACGTTCACCTACCTAGCTTAGCCACGGGGACGCCCCGCGCCATGAACGCCCGGGCGGCCGGGGGCGGATCGGACGGTCGGGCCCCGCCGCAGGCACGGCTCGGAGCACGCCATCGACCCGGCCGAAGCGATGCGGAGGGCGCGTGTCCGGGCGGCGAAGCCGACCGGCGATTCGGGGACGTCGGGCGCTTGCCTCAGTACCAGGGGCGGATCCGTACCTCGATCCCAGGCTGCCCGGCGAGCGCGGAGCCGAGCTCCTCGAGGTTCGATCCGCGGAAGTGGTACGGGTAGACGACCTTCGGCCGAAACGCCTTGATGCACTCGGCGGCCTCGCCCGGCGGCATCGTGTACGGCAGGTTCATGCACACGAACGCGACGTCGACGGCCGCGAGCGCCTTCATCTCGTCGATGCACTCGGTGTCGCCCGACACGTAGATCTTCTTGTCGCCGAGGGTGAGCAGGTAGCCGTTGCCTCGGCCCTTGTCGTGGAACAGCTTGCCGGCCTCGGGGCCGCGGACCTTGTTGTACATCGGCACGGCGAGCACGCCGACGCCGCCGAAGTCCTTGGAGTCGCCGTTCTTCATGACGACGGCCCTCGGCTCCTGCTCGGCGACGACGGGCGGCGCCACGACCACGGTGCCCGGCTTCTGCACGGCCGCGAGGCCCTTCGCGTCGTAGTGATCGCGGTGGATGTCGGTGATGAGGACGAGGTCCGCCTTGGGGCCGGAGAGATCGCCCTCGCTCCAGGGATCGATCCAGATCACCTTTCCGGGGAGCTCGAGGCGCAGGGTCCCGTGGTGGACGGGCACGATCCTGACCTCGCCGGCCGACGTCGCGAGCGCGTCGCCCGAGCGCGGCGCGCCTCGCCCCGCCGTCGGGGCCTCTCGCGCCGCCGCGGCGGGCGCGCCGCTCGGCGCGGGCTGGGGCGACG
>CAYJPW010000351.1:0-2931 GCA_964372055.1 uncultured Polyangiaceae bacterium | reverse complement strand
CCGGTCGGTGCGCCCGCGTCCGAGCTCGGCGCGGGCGGCGCCGGCGCCGTCTCTCGCAGCGCCAACCCGGCCAAGACGCCCGCGAGCGCGAGGGCCACGCCGGCCGCTCCCGCCTTCCACGTGCCGTGCATCGGCAGAGGGCCCGGCGTCGCGTCCGTCTCGAGCGTGGCGGCGTCGGGATCGTGAACCCGCGCCGGCTCGGGCGCGGGGCTCGCGCCGCGCGGCCCGTCGTCCAGCGGTGCGATGGAGGCACGCGCCGCGTCGGCGAGCTGGATGGCGTGCGCGAGCTGGGCGGAGCGCTCCTCCTCGACGCCGGGGAAGAGATCCTTCACCACCTGGCCGACGGGCTCGCTCGCCAGCGCCGCGCCGGTGGCGACGATGACGTGCTCGAGCGCGCGCTGCAGCTCCGCCGCGCTCTGGTAGCGATCGGCCGGGTCCTGGGCGAGGGCGCGATCGAGCACGGCCTCGACCTCGCGAGGCAGCTCGGGGACCAGCGCGCGCGGCGAGGCGCGCTCGCCGAGCGCGATGCTGGCGATCGTGTCGGCGTCGTTGGTCTTCCGGAACGGGTGGACGTTGGTGAGCAAGAGGTACAAGAGGATCCCCAGCGAGAAGAGATCGCTGCGCCGGTCGATGTCGCGTCCGGCGATCTGCTCGGGCGAGAAGTACCCGACCTTGCCCTTGATGGTCCCGAGCACGCGGGTGACGTGCGCGCGCCTCCGGCTCTTCGCGATGCCGAAGTCGACGACCTTCACGAAGCCGTTCCAGGTCACCATGACGTTCTGCGGCGAGACGTCGCGGTGGACGACGTTGAGCAGCTGGCCGTCCTCGTCGCGGAGCTCGTGCGCGGCGTGGAGGCCGGCGCAGGCGGCGGCGGCGACGTGGAGCACCCACGCGACCGGGAGCGGGATCTTGCTCGCCCGCCGCGCGGCGAAGATCGAGGCGAGCGATTCGCCGTCGATCCACTCCATCGCGAGGTACAAGAGCCCCCGGTCCTCGCTGAAGTCGAGGACCTGGCCGACGTTGGGGTGGACGATCGCCGCCGCGGTCCGCGCCTCGTCCATGAACATCGCCTCGGCGTCCGGATCGCCGCGCAGCGAGACGGAGAGGAGCTTCAACGCGACGATCTGGCCGAACCCGCGCGATCCCCGTCGCCTGGCGGCCCAGACGGTCGCGAAGCCGCCGCGGGCGGCCGGATAGAGGAGCTCGTACGGCCCGATCGCGTCTCCGGGTCGAAGGTCGTGGATGGCGGGGCTCTTCGGCATCGCGGTCCCCTCCGCGCGCGGGCGGGTCGATTGGATTAGCAGATGGCGCGACGGGCGCCGTCGTTATCGCCTCGATCGCGACGCTCCCGCGGTTGCGGGCGCTCCGTCGCGGGCGCACTCCCGCGGTCGTGCTCGGCGTCCCGCGCGCTCGGTGCGGTGTGCCCCGGCCGTCGCGGCCGAATGCGCCGGCGAGCGCGCCCGCGTCGGATTGGCCGCGATGCCATTCCGTCGATCCGTCGATTGCGTCGCGGTCGTCGCACCATTGCAAATGGTGCATTCGCGAATCCTGGCGAAAGCGAAGAACCGGCGTCAGAACTCTTGGTCATGGGCGACGCCCGCAGACGCCAACCCCGTGGGCCCGGCTCGCGGCTCGGCCGCTACGAGCTCGTGCTCCGCGTCGCCGCGGGCGGGATGGGCGAGGTGTGGGCGGCGCGCCTCCGCGGCAAGCGCGGCTTCCGGAAGCTCTTCGCCGTCAAGATGCTGCTCCCCGAGCTGTCGCACGACCCGAAGTTCGAGCGGATGTTCCTCGCGGAGGCCGAGCTCGCTTCGCGGATCGTGCACCCCAACGTCGTGCCGGTCGTGGATCTCGGCGAGGCGGACGACGCGCTCTACCAGGTGATGGAGTGGGTGACCGGCGTCTCGCTCTTCAGCCTGATGCGGGCGGTCCACCGGGCGCGCCGGAAGGTGCCGCTCGCGGTGACGGCGCGCATGATCGCGCAGCTGTGCGCCGGCCTGCACGCCGCGCACGAGCTCCGGGCACCCGACGGCACCTCGCTCGGCCTCGTCCACCGCGACGTCTCCCCCCAGAACGTCATGATCACGACCGGCGGCGTCGCGCGGGTGCTCGATTTCGGCGTGGCCCACGTCGCCGGGCGCGGCGCGGCGGTGACGGCCGCCGGGGAGGTGAAAGGCAAGGTCCCGTACGTCGCGCCCGAGCACGCTCTGGGCCTCCCCACCGACCGCCGCGGCGACGTGTTCGCCGTCGGCGTCATCCTCCACGAGCTGCTCTCGGGCGAGCACCCCTTCCTGGCGGACGACGATCGCGTCACCCTCGCCCGCATCGCCAGCGCCGATCCCGCGCCGCCGCTCGGCCCGCCGGTCCCCGACGAGCTCTCCAAGCTCGTGGCCGAGGCGCTCGCGAAATCGCCGGACGAGCGCATCGAGTCGGCGGCGGCGCTCGCGCGACGGCTCGAGAAGCTGGTGCCTTCGGCCTCGCTCCAGAGCAGCGATCAGGAGGTGGCGCGCTTCGTCCGCGAGCTCACGGGCGCCGAGCTGGCGCGGCGCGCCGGCGAGCTGCGTGAAGCGATCGCGCTGCTCGACGGGTCGAGCCTCGAGACGCCGGACGGCGGAAGCGAGCCCCGCGCGGTCGATCCGCGGAGCCCGTCGGCGCCGCAGGCGACGCCCGCGCACACCGCGTCCGAGCCCCACGAGATCGCCGAGGGCGCCGACGCGTGGGGGACCGACGCCGCGGTCGTGAACGGCGAGCGCACGCCGCCGCGGGTGCATTGGCCAGGGCCGAGGCGCGTCCTGCGCGCGGCCGCCGTGGCGGCCGCGGTCGCCGCGGCCGCCAGCGCCGCCGTGCACGTGCGGAGCGATGGCGCGGCGCCGGCCGAGCCCGCCAACGCGCCCGCCGAGCCGTCGCCGGCCGGCGCGACGGTCGCCGTCGAGC
>CAYJPW010000350.1:0-3063 GCA_964372055.1 uncultured Polyangiaceae bacterium | reverse complement strand
TCTGCCCCGATCTGCCGCCCGCGCCGCGCGCGGGCGGCCGCCTCGCCGCCGAGATCTTCGCGGCCGGCCCGCCGCCGGCGCGCGCGGCGCCCCCCCCGCGCGGGCGGCCGCCCGATGCCGTCGAGCTGCGCCGCGTGCCGTGGATCCCGCCCGACGCCACGGCGGGCGCGCTCTCGGACGCGATCGTCGCGGCGCTCGAGCCGGGCCGCGCCGGCACGCAGGGGATCCGCGCCACCGGAGACGACTGGCGGCCCCTGCTCGCCGGACGCGGGCGCTGAGGCGCCCCGAGCCCTGGGGCGGAGCGGTTTCGACGAAAACGAGGGCCTCGCGGCGGCCCGGCCGATCACGAGCGCGATCGCGGGCGCTGCTTCAGCGCGCGATCTCGCGCACGCCCACGCTGCGGACGGTGGCGGTGCCCGGACCGGCCAGGCCGATGACCAGCTCGCCGCGCTCGGGGAGCGCCGCGTCGATGGTGCGCCCGCCCTCGAGCGACACGGTGCTCAGGCTCGCGCGCTCGCTGCCGCCGGCGCGCACGGCCACGGTGAGGTAGCTCGCGGGCGCGCCCACCGTCAGCAGATCCGGCGCCGGCGCCTCGCAGTGGAAGCTCTTCGTGCCGGCGAGCGGCTTCTTCGTGCTCGGCGCGCAGCGCGTCTTGACGAGCGGCTCGTCGGGCGCCTCGGCGCGCGCCGCCGCGAGGAGCTTGTCGCCGCGCGTGATCTCGAGCTCGTCGAGATCGACCGCCGCGCCGCGGGCGCCCACCACCAGGTAGACGCCGCTCGCGTTCGACGACGCGGTGAGCGACGCCTCGAGCGAGCCCTCGCCCTTGTCGACCTTCTTCACGCTCGCCGCCTCGTTCCAGTCCACGTCCTCGAGCGAACGGAGCCCCACCGAGATCTCGGCGGCGGCGCCGGCTCGGTAGCGGAGCTTGACGCGGACCTCGTCGCCGCGGCCGAAGAGCGGCGCCGCGGGCGGAGCGTACGCGCCGGCGATGGTGATCTGGTAGCGATGGCCCTTCTCGAGCGGCAGCGAGTCCGGTCGGCTGCGGAGGATCTCGCGGCTGCCCTCGCCGGCGGCGGTGGCGGTCACGACGCCGGCTTCGGCCTTGAACGAGAGGCCCGGCCCGTCGACGCGCGCGAGCGCCTCGCCCGGGACCTCGCGCGCCGTCGCCGCCGCGGGCGCAGCGCCGGCGGCGGGAGCCTCGTCCGGATCGCCGCTCTTGCCGTCGAGCTTGCGATGGAGCGCGCGGAGCTCGTCGTGGAAGCGGGCCACGCCCCCGGCGTCGGAGAAGCGCCGCTTGTCCCAGAGGTCGAGGAGCGCTCGCATGAGCTCGAAGAGCTCCTTGTCGCGCGCGGCGAGATCGGCGGGGCGGAGCTTGCACGCGTTGTACTGCTCGCAGACGCCGACGCGCTTCTCCTTGAGCAAGTTGCCGAGGGCGCCCGCCGCGCGGATCGCGCTGATGCGGGCTTCGGCCTCGGGCCCGGTCCCGGCGAGCTTCAGCGCGCCGGCGACGCTGAGCGCCCCGAAGTCGTCCGCGATCTCGGCGCAGCTCTCGGGCGGGATCGAGCCGATCGGATCCGGACATGCGATCCTGGGCGTCTTGGGCGGCGGCCCGCCGGACTCGGGCGAGCCGCAGGCGATCGCGAGCGTGGCGGACGAGAGGAGGAGACGTCGAAGCATCACCGCCTTCGAGCTAATCCGGGTCGCAGCGCGGCGTCCAGCGCTCCTCGGGGGTTGCCGACCGACGCCGGAGCGGGTAGAACGAGCGCCACATCGGCGGGACTAGCTCAGTTGGTAGAGCATCAGCTTCCCAAGCTGAGGGTCGCGGGTTCGAACCCCGTGTCCCGCTCCGATCGAGGCGGCCCTCTCCCACTCGGGCGGTCGCTCGCGTTACCCTCGGCGGGGCATGCCGGCGGACGCGGCGATGATCGGGCGGACCCTCGCGGGCCGGTTCCGCGTGACCGGGTTCATCGGCGAAGGCGCGATGGCCGCGGTCTACCGAGGCGTCCAGGACGCCGAGCCTCGCGACGTCGCGATCAAGGTGCTCCACCCGCACCTCGCGGGTGACGAGAAGCTGGTGCGCCGCTTCCGGCGCGAGGCGCGCGCGGCATCGAGGCTCCGGCACCCGAGCACGGTGCAGGTGCTCGGGCACGGCGTCGAGGGCCGAATCGCCTTCATCGTCATGGAGCTCTGCGAGGGCATGGACGTCTTCGAGCTGCTCGAGCTCGAGGAGCGGCTCTCCGAGGCCCGCGCGGCGCGGATCGTCATCCAGGTCTGCGATGCCCTCGCCGCCGCGCACGAGCTCGGGATCGTGCACCGCGATCTGAAGCCCGAGAACGTGATGCTCGTCCCGGTCGATGGCGTCGCGCAGGGCGCCGCCGAGTCGATCGACGAGGTCGTCAAGGTGCTCGATTTCGGCATCGCCAAGGTCGTGCAACAGACGAGCGATCTCGATCACGCGCCCAGCAACACCGGCGGCTCGCCGCTCACGAACATCGGCGCCGCGGTCGGGACGCCCGAGTACATGTCGCCGGAGCAGTGCTCGGGCGCGGCGGTGGACGCGCGCAGCGATCTCTACGCGTGCGGCGTGCTCCTCTACCAGCTCGTGACCGGGGTCCCGCCGTTCGCGGCGAACACCGTGCTCGAGGTGATGCTCAAGCATCTGCGCGACGCTCCGCTGCCCCCGAGCCGGCTCGTCCCGGGCCTCCACTCCGGGCTGGAGGCGACGATCCTGCGGGCGCTCGCGAAGAAGCCCGACGACCGCCAGCGCACGGCGAGGGATCTGGCGCGCGAGCTCGGCGTCATCCTGCCCGCGCTCGAGGCGCGCGATCCGGCGCCCGGCGCGAGGCACGCCTCGGGGGGGCCGGTCGCGCCGGTCGCCGCGGCGCCTCGTCCGGCGAAGACGCTCGTGTACGGTGCGGCGGTCGACGCGGGCGTGGTCGTGCGGCAGAACGAGCCGCCTCCGGCGGCGGCGCGCTCGGCGCCGGCGCCGCCGCGGCCGGTGCCGCGCGGCGCCCCGGGCCCGCCCCCGCCCCCAGAGCGGGGGACCGGCGCCCCCCTCCCGTC
>CAYJPW010000349.1:0-3116 GCA_964372055.1 uncultured Polyangiaceae bacterium | reverse complement strand
GTCGCGCTCGGCGCCGCGGCTCCGGGCGCGCTCGGCGCGGCCGCCGTCGCGGCGGGCGCCGGCTTCGGGGCCGGAGGCGCGGCCCCGGACTTCTGCGTAGGAGCCGCCTCCGACGGGGGCCGCTCGACCGCCGCCGGCATGCTCGAGGGCGCCCGCTCGACGGTCCCGCCCGACTTCACGATCTTGCGGACCCGCGGCTTGTCGGCCGAAGGCGGCGCCTCCGAAGGGGCGGCCTCGGGCTTGTCGGTCCTCTCGTCGTCCTTGCTCATCTCGCGGCTCCCACGTGGGCAATGGCATCGATCTCGACGGTCGCGCCCTTGGGGAGCGCCGCCACTTGCACGGTCGCGCGCGCGGGCGGGGCGGTGCCCACCTGCTCGCCGTAGATGCGGTTCACCGCGGCGAAGTCGCCGAGGTCGGTGAGGTAGATGGTCGTTCGCACGACGTGCGCAAACCCCACCCCCGCCGCGGCGAGCACCTCGCCGAGGTTCTTCATCACCTGGCGAGCCTCGGCCTCGACGCCGCCGCCGACGAGCGCGCCCGTCGCGGGATCGAGGCCGATCTGGCCGCTGCAAAAGACGAGGTCGCCGACCTTGACCGCCTGCGAATAGGGGCCGATGGCCGAGGGCGCGCGCTCGCTCCGAACGATGGTCTTCATGGGTCTCTTCTTCCCCCTGGGGTCCGGGCCTCCGAGCGTCAGCCGAAGCTCTTTCTCCCCTCGATGGCGCGACCGATGGTCACCTGATCCGCGAACTCGAGATCGCCGCCGTGCGGGACCCCGCTCGCGATGCGCGTCACCCGGACGCCGAGCGTGGCGAGCTCGCGTCCGAGCAGCAACGCCGTCGCTTCGCCGTCGACCGACGGCGGCGTGGCCACGAGCACCTCGGTGACGGGCTCGGCCGCGTCGCGCACCCGCACGCGCAGGGCGGCGAGGGGCAGCTCCTCGGCCCCGACGCCCTCGAGCGGCGAGAGCAGCCGGCCGAGCACGAAATAGCGCCCGCGCATGGCGCCGCTGCGCTCGATGGCGAGGAGGTCCTGCACGCGCGCGACGATGCAGAGGAGCGAGCCGTCGCGGCGCCCGTCGCGGCACACGGCGCAGCGGGCGGGCTCGCCCGGCGGCGCCTCGGCGATGTTGCCGCAGCGGTCGCAGGGGCGGACGTGGTCGCGCAGCGCCGCGAGCTCGGCGCCGAGCTCGCGTGACGTCGCCTCGTCGCCGGTCGCCAGGAAGAGGGCGAAGCGCTGCGCCGTCTTCTCGCCGACGCCGGGCAAGCGCGCGAGCAGGCGCACGACGCGCGCGAGCCGCTCCGGCATCGACGCCGGCGTGCGCAGCCCACCCGCCGGCCGGCCGCCCTCGGCGGGCGCCGTCGCGGCGGCGGCGTGGCGGTTCGCGGACACGTGCGCCTAGCCGTGCATGCCCGGGATCTTGATGCCCCCGGTGACCTTCGCGATCTCGGCCTCGACGTGCTTGTCGGCGGCCTCGAGCGCGGTGTTGCAGGCGGCGACCACGGCGTCGAGGGCGAGCTCGACGCCCTCGCTCTCGAGGAACGCGGGATCCACGGTGATGCCGCGGACCTTGCCCTCGCAGGTGACGACGACCTTCACCTTGTCCGAGACCGCGGTGCCGGTGATCTCGTGGTCCTTGAGGCCGGCCTTGACCTCGTCGATCTTGCGCTGCATCCGCGCCGCCTGGCGCATCAGCTCGTTCATTCCGCCGCGAAACTGCATAGGAGGGGAGCGTATGCCGTGAACGGCGGCCCGGCGCAACCGGCAGCTGGCGGGCGGGCGTCCGCGGCGAGGCCCCCCGGGGACGCCGCCCCGGCGATCTGCTACGCAGGGCCCGCCATGAGCTACGTCGTCCTCGCGCGCAAGTGGAGGCCGCAGTCCTTCGACGACCTCGTGGGGCAGGGGCACGTCTCGGAGACGCTCGCCAACGCCATCGCCCAGAACCGGGTCGCGCACGCGTTCCTCTTCACCGGCGTGCGGGGCGTCGGCAAGACGACGAGCGCCCGCATCCTCGCCAAGGCGCTCAACTGCGAGAAGGGCCCGACGGCGAAGCCGTGCCTCGCCTGCCCGCAGTGCCTCGAGATCGCCGCCGGTAGCGACGTCGACGTCCAGGAGATCGACGGCGCCAGCTACAACGGCGTCGACGAGGTCCGCCGCCTCCAGGAGAGCCTGCCGTACCGCCCGTCGCGCGACCGCTTCAAGATCTTCGTCGTGGACGAGGTCCACATGCTCTCGAACGCGGCGTGGAACGCCTTTCTCAAGACGCTCGAGGAGCCGCCGCCGCACGTGAAGTTCATCTTCGCGACGACCGAGGTGCACAAGGTCCCGGTCACCATCCTCAGCCGCTGCCAGCGCTACGACTTCAAGCTCATCGGCGCGCAGACCATCGCCGCGCGCCTGCGCCAGGTGCTCGAGGCGGAGAAGGTGCCGTTCGAGGATCCCGCCGTCACCACCATCGCCCGCGAGGCGGCGGGGAGCATGCGCGACGCGATGAGCCTGCTCGACCAGGTGATCGCGTGGGTGGGCATCGACGGCCAGACGCTCACCGGCGACGGGGTCGCCAAGGTGCTCGGCGTCGCCGCGCGCACCGTGCTCCACCGCCTCGGCGCCGCGCTCGTCGAGGGCGACGCCGCCTCGTGCGTCGGCATCGTCGGCGAGCTGGCGCAGGAGGGCTACGACCTGCCCCACGTCGCCAAGGACTTCCTCGCCCACCTGCGCGACCTCGTCGTCGCCAAGGTCTGCGAGCAGCCGGGCGCGCTGCTCGATCTCGCCGACGAGGAGGTCGCCGACGTCACGGCGCTCGCCGCGCGCTCCAGCGCCGACGATCTCGCGCGCCTGCACCAGGGCTTCTCCAAGGCGTTCGACGACATCGTCAAGGGCGGGCAGCCGCGCGCCGCGCTCGAGATGACGCTGGTCCGGCTGGCGCGGCGGCCTCCGCTCCTGCCGATCGACGAGCTCCTGCGCCGCCTCGCCGATCTCGAGCGGCGCCTGGGCGGCGGGGTCGCCGCCGGCGGTGACACCGGGCACGGCGGCACCAACCCGAACCGCGGCGGCACGCCGCCGGGAGGCGGTCCGCCGCGGGGCGCGCCCACGCGCGATCCGAGGATGGCCGAGGG
>CAYJPW010000348.1:0-3292 GCA_964372055.1 uncultured Polyangiaceae bacterium | reverse complement strand
TGTCATGCGGCAACCGCGTGAAAACTCGGTGCAAAAAGGGATCTGCACCCAAGCGACTTCGACATCCGCCTGACGAACGTGCTGCGGCCGGGCTGCTTCGAACCGCGGCCTGGACGCAGCGGCGGCAGCAACGCCGCGCGCAGTAGCTTTTCGGCTGCGACGCGGCTCATCGGATTCAGGTCGTGGTTGGGTCCGTGCAGGTCGACCAGAGTATCGACGCACTCGCGGTACATCTTGGCCTCTTCCCGCGACAGGTGCAGACCACCGAGCCCTTGTTGCCAGAAGAACATGCCCGCTGGTTCCGGGAGCGACTTGGCGGACGCGGGCACCCGAAGTCTTTCGATCAGGTTCCGAACGCGAGAGAGCGCCTTGTCGAGCTTCGACATCGTCTTCTTTCTCCGGGTCGCCATCCGGGGAGCTTACGTCAAGATCCACGTCGGCATAATGCGCGGCAGGTGCGATCTTCGGGAGCGCCCGCCTCAACATGGCGAGGCTCTCATCGCACCCCGCGTCCGGTTCGGATTCTGTGCCGGTGCAACCCCCGTTTTCGCCGACGGCGCCGGTCGCCCGCCGAGTGCCACTCGCCGAGACGTGCCGGCCGCCCGCGCGCACGCGCACGGCGACAACCACTCCTGGGCGTCCTATCCTCCCCCGCCGTGAGCCGGACGGCGCCGTCAGCTGCACCTTGAAGTGAGAGAACGACGCCGTGGGGCGCGTGGTCACGGTGCCGTGCTTCGTCGCGCTCTTCACCTGGCGAACTCCGCGGCTCGCGTCGTGAACACGCGGGTGGAGGAGCCGCCGCCCTGGGGCGATCTGTTCGCCGCACCTTCGCCATCGAGGTCGTCGAATGCCCGAAGTGCAAGCGCCGCATGAAGCTCCTCGCCCCGGCGAGAGAGCCGAAGAGCGTCGCCCGCTTCCTCAGCAAGCTCGGCGAGCCGACCGACATCCCCGCGCGCTCACCCAGCCGAGGGCCGCCGTACTGGAAGAACGCCGTCCTGCGCCGCAAGGCGCTCGGCGACGCGGCGTAGCTCGGAGCACGCCGGCGGCCAGAACCGGTCCGCAGGGCCGAGGTGCGCTTGCGATCGGCTCGGCGGCCGTCGCGTGCCCAGCCGACACCAACGGCGCCCTCGGTTCGTCCCCGCTCCCCGGCCCGGACCACGCACCGAGCCCTGGCCCTCCGCGTGTCAAGGGGCGGCCGATCAGACCTGGTCAGGGGCGGCCAAACTGATCGCGTGATCGATGGCACAAGCAGCCTCGCGATCTCGCGCGCTCCGGTGATGAGCCCGACCACGGAGCGGCTGTACCGGGCGGCGCTCGTTGCGGAGGAGCTGCTCGGCTGCCAGCGCTCGAGATCCTGAAGGCTGCGGTCGCGAAGACCCGCTGGTCGAAGACGATTCGCGCGACCATGTGCCGGCTGAGGAGCATGGAGGCCATCGGGAGCAAGACCGGGGCCCGAATGCCCACAGAGGCTCCCGAAGCGGAAGCGGAGCGCCGCCGAGAGCGGAACGCCAAGAAGCGCTGACGCCGCTCGCGATCCCATGGCTGTCCGATTTGCCACCGGATCGCCTCGTCCAGGCTGTAGCCGTTGTACTCGCGCGACGCCGCGGACGCGCGGTGGTCGCAAGGTCGGTGACGGAGCTCGAGGACTACATGCCCGCGCAGCTGATCGTGATCTCGGATTCGCTCCACATGAAGCTGAACGATGCCTCGCGTTGAATCCGAAGGCGCACCCAGACAACCCTCTCCGCCGACTTCTCGCCCAGGAGATGCGCAAAGGGTTCGCTTGGGCCGCCGCCGACAGACGGTCGAATGCGTGCCGGAGCTTCGGGGAGCGCGCGCCCGCCGCCGAGGCGCGCCCCGCTTTGAATGTCAGCCAGCCGTCGTGGCCTGCCGGGGTGGCGACCACAAGGCGGCAAGCTCGATCTCGATCGCCTCGAACGGGGCGGCCCGGACGCGGGCATCGCCCTCGTGGACCCGCACCTCGCGCCAGCGAGCGTCGTCGCCGAGTGCGTAGACCTCGAGGGTCCGCGCGATGGGATCGACCAACCACACGTGGGAGACGCCGTGCTCCGCGTACAGGGGGAGCTTCTCGTTGCGGTCGATGGCCTCCGTCGACCTGGAGAGGACCTCGCACACCCAGTCGGGCGGCCCGGTGAAGTACGCGGTCTCCGGCAGGCTCGGCATGTGCTCGAGCCGCCAGCCGGCCAGGTCCGGCACCGTGGGCTCGAGCGGAACGAGGTGCTGCTCGGGCTCGTCGAGGATCCACCAGCCGCCCGGACCGCCGCGGCCTCGCTGGAAGGGGCCGCTGAGCTCGCCGCCGAGCACCGAGGCCGCGTTCGCATGCCGCGGCGCCGGACGGGGCATCACGTAGAGCGTGCCGCGGATGATCTCGGCCCGCTGGTGCGCGGGGACGCGCAGATAGGTCTCGTAGAGCGCCTGGCGACGGTCGTCGGCGGGCTCGGCCACGGTCGAGACGATAGCACCTCGACCCGCTCGCTCCACGGGGCGCCGTTTGCGACAGTGACGTGACGGGCCGCGTGCCCGGTTTCCCTCGACGCCTCAGGGCCGACGATCTCACGCTCCCCACGTGGCGGAAGACGAGGAGCTCCAACGCGAGGTACGCCGCGCTGCCCACGCAGAGCGCAAGCCGTGGTGGTTCGCCGGCGCAACGCTGGCGCTGATCGTCGGCGGCGCCTTCGTGACCCAGATCGCCACCCAGCGGCTGGGCGCGCACCCCAACGCCGCGCCCCTCTTCGGGCTCGCGGCGGGCTTCCTCGTCTCGATCGCCGTCCTCGGTCACTCCCCCGGCATGTACCGCGATCGGCGAACCGGCCAGTACTCGCTGTTCTGGTCGGCGCGAACCCGACGTGGCCGCGCGATCTGCGTCCTCGGCGCGAGCCTGCTCGTCCTCCTCGGAGTCGCGATCGACCTCTGGGCCTGACCTCTCGGCATCGACCTGCGCCTGCTTCGCTCGGACCGATACCGACACGTCGGCCTCGACGATCGTCCGGTCGTTCGCTACGGCGCGGCGGGAGGCCGGCGCTTGCCTGGCGAATCCTGGCTCCGACGCGCCGACGCGGTCGCACGGTACGCGTCCATCCGCAGGATCGCGGGCGAATTTCTCGTCGCCGAGCGCGACCGCGTCGCCGATTGCGCGGATCCCTCGCCGGATCTGGCGTCACGGGCGAGAGATCCGGCGTCCCGCCCGAGAAACGTCGCGTCCGCCTCGAGGGATCCGGCGTCCCGCCCCAGAAACGTCGCGTCCGCCTCGAGGGATCTGGCGTCCCGCCCC
>CAYJPW010000347.1:0-3307 GCA_964372055.1 uncultured Polyangiaceae bacterium | reverse complement strand
TGTTGCCGAGCGCGCCGAACCGGGGGAAACGGAGCAGCCCGGCCAGCGCGCGAGCTGACCGGGCGGGTGCCGCCGTCTGATCATGCAGCGTCGTCGCCGCTACCTCCCTTCCTCGGCTTCCCCTTCTCTCGTGTCGCGCGGCGCGTACTCGCGGCGAGCTCGGACTCGCGAAGGCGGTAGCTCTCGCCCTCGATCTTGACCACGTCGGCGTGGTGGACGACGCGCTCGATGAGAGCATGGGCGCACGTCGCAGTCGGGAAGATCGTGTGCCACTGCTTGAAGGCGAGATTCGTGCTCATGACGAGGCTCTTCTTCTCGTAGCGGCGACTGACGACCTGGAAGAGCAGGTCGGCGTTCCTGTTGTCGAAGGCGAGGTAGCCCATCTCGTCGAGCACGAGGACGCCGACGTTGGCGTAGTACCGAAGGCGCCGCTCGAGGGCGCGCGCGGACTCCTGGGCGGCAAGATCGAGCAGGAGCTGCGCGGCGGTGACGAAGAGCACGGAGCGGCCCGCGAGGATCGCGCGATGAGCGATGTTCTGAGCGATCATCGTCTTGCCGAGGCCGCCGGGAGCGACGAGGACGACGTTGCGGGCGCCTTCGAGGAAGTCGAGCGTGAGCAGAGACTCGATCATGGGCCTGTCGATCTTGGTGGGCCAGTCCCACTCGAAGTCGGTCATCGGCTTGAACTTCTCGAGGCGGCTGCGCGACATGCGGCGCTCGAGGCCACGGCGCGCCCGGTCCTTGTCCTCGAGCTCGGCGACATGCTCGAGGATCTCGTTGGGTCCCCAGCGCTTCTTGGTGGCGAGCGCGACGATGTCGTCGAGGGCGCCCGCGGTGGCGAGTAGGCCGAGCGAGCGAAGCAGCGACTTGAGGTCACGCATCGTCCTCCCCCTTCCTGTCGGCAAGCACGTCGTAGGTCGCGAGCGAGTGCGGGATGACGTCGAGATCGCGCACGCGCGGATCGTCCGGAAGGACGGGCTCGACGGGGAGCGGAAGGCGCCGCGCGCGGCGACGCTGATCGAGCACGTGGGCGACCGACTGCGCGGCGAACGCCCCGCGACGGTGAGCCTCGGCGAGAGCGGTCTCGACCTCGTCGGCGCCGTACTGCTCGAGCAGATGCAGGAGCCGCGTGGTCGTCCCGCCGAGGTGGCCACCGTGGATGGCGATCTTCTCGAGGAACGCGGTGGCGCTCGGGCAGGCGGCGGCGAGGCGGTTGCGGCCGCGGTGCTCGCGCGCGCGCCGCTTGACCGCGGCGAGGGCCTCGAGATGTTGCTCCACCTCGATCTGCCTGCCGCGCTCGTAGGACCGCGCGTGACGAGCGACCTCCTGATCGCCGTCGAGGACGCGCACGACGGTGTCGGAGACGACGAGCATCAGCGGCTTGCGCACGAGCGTGTGCGGGATCGAGTAGTCGTTGGCGTCGAAGCGGACGTACGGCGCCTTGCCCGATGCGACAGGCCGCAGGTAGTCGCACGGGAACGGGTGTGCCGGCATCGGCAGCAAGCGCGGGCGCTCCTCCGCGAGCGCGTCGGCGACCGTGCGCTTGTGGATGTCGCCGGGGACGGTGCGGGCGTGGGCAATCTGCGCGGTCCACTCCTCGAGCTGGCGGTTGAGATGCTCGACGGAGTGGAACGACCGCGCCGCGAAGAACGACTCGCGCAGGTAGCGGATGGCCCGCTCGACGCGGCCCTTCTCGTTGCCGCGGGCGACGGCGACGGGCTGGGGAGCGAAGTGATAGTGGCCAGCGAGGTCGAGCAGCCGCGGGTGGAAGCGGATGATGTCGCCGACGCGCTCGAGGACCGCGGTCTTGAGATTGTCGTAGAGCAGCGCTCGGGGCACGCCCCCAAGAGTTTCGAACGCGGCGATGTGGCACCGGAGGAAGCTCTCCAGCGTCTGGTCGAGGACGAAGCGGGCGAAGATCGCCCGCGACCACGACAGCACCATGACGAAGCACGAGAGCGGCCGTCGTGCGTCGCCGATCGCGATCGAGCCGAACGAGCCCCAGTCGACCTGGGCCTGCTCGCCGGGCAACGTGGAGAGGCGGAAGAACGCCTCGCGCCGCGAGACCGGCCGGGTCCGACGCACGAAGCGACGCAGCGGCCAGACCGACCCCTCGTAGCCGCGCTGTCGGATCATCTCGAGCAGCCTCGTCGCGCGCAGTCTCGGATGCTGCTCGAGCGTCGCGGACACGAACGACTTGTACGGATCCAGGATCGACGCGATGGGTCGATACGCCACGTTGACGAACCGCTTCGGCTCGATCGCGAGCTCGACCGTGTCGCGGTGCACGCCGAGCTCCGCGGCGATCGTGCCGATCTTCCAGTGCTCGGCGAAGAACAGTCGCCGCATGCGCGAGCGCAGGTCGGGCGGGATCATCGCGCCACCTCGAGGAGGACGAGCTCGCGCAGATCAGCGAACGCGCCGACTCCGGACACGTCGTGGCGACGGCGGCGGCCGCGTCGGGGGGCGGGGACCCAGTCGAGCGTGTACAGCGGCGGCCCGCCGAAGTCGGTGAACGCTTCGCGATAGATGCTCGCGTCGGAGCCCCCATCCTGGTCGGCCGCACACAGCGCAGCGTGGACCTGCGCCCCCTGCCACAGCGCCACCGCTTCGAGCAGGGTCGGCAGCGCCCGGGGATGCATGGGGGATTTCAAGAGCCGCGCCTTCAAGATCGTCTCGCTCGCGCCCGCCATCGCGATCACGCGCGTCGCCTCCCGCTCCGGCGCGATGCCCATCCAGATGTTGCTCATCGGTCGTCTCCTCGCTCGCGGGCACCGCCACCTCCGTGGTGATCGGCGCCGTGGGCTCGGAGACGGTCGCCAACTGGCCAACTTCCGCGCGACCCGTGTCCGTCACTATTTGCTTCCGGGCAGCGCGCCACCGCCTCATCCGGGCCGCCGTCGCCGTCCGACCATCGAAGCTCCGCCAGTGCACTTGCTTGGAGCGATGCCGCGCCTCGGCCCGCTGTCGGTCACGGCACTCCGCGGAGCAGTAGATGTGCCCGCGGTCGCAGATCGAGCAGATGACGACCGGCAGGCGGCACTCGTCGCGGACGCACTGGAACAGCCGAAGATCGAGCACGCGCCGGCCCGACCGACAACAAGTGGGCCGGCGGCGGGATCACGTGCGACAACAGCATCGTCGAAACGCGAGCACGCGCGGCGACACGAGGGCTCGGAGATTGCGACTCCGGGCCCTTCTTCTTGGTGGTGGCCGCCGCGATCGTCGTCAGACCGACGCGCCGGGGCCAACTACGCGGCGGCGCCGGGCTGCACGGAAACCCGCGCCTTGGGGTGCCCGTCTACAG
>CAYJPW010000346.1:621-3411 GCA_964372055.1 uncultured Polyangiaceae bacterium | reverse complement strand
GTGGGCGTGGCGCAGGGCACCGGCGGGTCGAGGTGCGAGTCGGGCAAGCCCGGCGTGGATATCGCGGAGCCGGCGCCGAAGCCCGCCGCGGCCGCCGCCGCTGCGGCGCCTGCGGCCGCCGCCGCTGCGGCGCCTGCGGCCGCCGCCGTCCCGTCCCACGCGCCCACGCTGCAGGGCGTGGCGCCCCCCGCCGATCCCGCGCCGGCCGCTGCTGCGGCCGCGCCGACGGCGGCAGCGGCTCCGGCGGCCTCGTCCGCGCCTGCCAAGGCCAAGCGCGCCTCGACGATGCTCGGCCTCGGCAGCATCGGCGGCGCGAAGAGCGAACCCAAAGCCGAGGCGAAGGCCGAGGCGAAGCCGGAGCCGAAGAAGGAGAACGGCGGCGGGGGCGGCTTCTTCCCCAAGACCGATCCCGAGAAGGAGATGCCGCCGCCCGAGGAGCGGACGGTGATGAAGCAGGCCGCGGAGCTGCTCCAGCAGGCGCTCGCCGAGGCGGGCGGCTCGCTCGACGAGATCGGCTCGGCGCCCGCGAAAGAGAAGAAGGCCGAAGAGAAGCCCGCCGAGGCGAAGGCCGACGAGGCCAAGGCGGGCGCCGACGCGGTCCCCGCGAAGGACGCGAGCCCCGAGCCGCCGCCTGCTTCGAAGCCGCCGCCGTCGGACGACGAGGCGGTCGCCGCCGTGGCGGCCAGGAAGGACGACGAAGACGAGAAGCCCGCTCCGAAGAAGGAGCCGGCGCCCGAGCCGAAGACCGCCGCCAAGCCTGCGGCTCGCGAGAGCACGCGGCCCGCGGCCACCTCCAAGCCCGCGCCCGCGCCCGCGCCGGAAGAGGGCGGCGGCGGTGGGCGGTGGCTGATGCTGCTGCTCGTGGCCGCGGCCGTCGGTCTCGGTGCCTACGTGCTGCTGCAGAACGACAAGACCACCGACTCGGCCAATCCGGCGACGACGCAGGCGGCCACCTCGAAGCCGACCGCGACCGAGCCGAAGCCGGCACCTCCCCCCACCGCGGAGCCGGTCATCCCGGCGACGGCGACGCCGACCGCCACCGCCGAGGTGACCGCTGCGCCGAAGGAGACCGCTGCGCCGAAGGAGACCGCAGCGCCGAAGGCGACCGCTGCGCCGAAGGAGACCGCAGCCCCGAAGGCGACCGCTGCGCCGAAGGAGACGGCGGCTCCGAAGCCGCCCGCCACCGCGCCGAAGCCTCCCCCGCCCCCCGCGACCGCCGCCCCCGCCACCGCGGCACCCAAGCCGCCGCCCGCGCCGAAGCCGCCGCCCGCGCCGAAGCCGCCGTCGGGCGATCCGTACGAGTAGCCGCTCCCTGCGCTCACCCCCGAGCCCGCATCGAGGCCGGCGCGAGCCGCCGGCCTCGGTGGGCCTGTTCGCCGTCGGCAGCCGGGGGACTCGTGAAAAGCGGTTCCATCCGCAGCGCAAGATGACGCGGACGGCAGGCGCGCTCGCTCGGGTTCACGTATGATTGCTTCGGCGCGCGTCGCACGGCGCGCGCCCGCTGCCCCGTCCGGAGCGTCTGAGCGGAGCGAAGAAAGGACAATGGCCGATCCGGCGACGCACGGCGCAGAGCCCTCCGCCAACCTTGGTGGGACCGATCCGCGGCGTCTGATCGGCCAGGTGATCTCGGGCCGCTACCGGATCGACGAGCTCATCGGCGAGGGCGGCATGGGCGCCGTCTACCGCGCCGAGCACACCAACATGCGGAAGCGCCTCGCCGTCAAGGTGCTCCACCCCGAGATGCTCGGGCTCACCGAGGCGGTCGAGCGCTTCGAGCGCGAGGCCATCGCCGGCGCGCACATCGAGCACCCCAACGTCGCCGCGGCGACCGACTTCGGCAAGCTCGAGGACGGCTCGCACTTCCTCGTCCTCGAGTTCCTCGAAGGCGAGGACCTGCGCACGGTGATCGGCCGGGGCGCGCTGGGGCCGGACCGCGCCGTGAAGATCGCGCGGCAGGTGGCGATGGCGCTCCGGGCGGCGCATCAGCTCGGCATCGTCCACCGCGATCTGAAGCCCGAGAACATCATGCTCGTGCGCAAGGACCGCGAGGTCGACGTGGTCAAGGTGCTCGACTTCGGCATCGCCAAGGTGCCCGTCAACGATCTGGCGACGACGCGCGGATCGAGGAGCGCCGCGGCGCTCACCAAGCTCGGGATGGTGTACGGCACGCCGGAGTACATGGCTCCCGAGCAGGCGCTCGGCGAGGAGGTCGACGGGCGCGCCGATCTCTACGCGCTCGGCGTCATCGCCTACGAGATGCTCTGCGGATACCGGCCCTTCGAGGCGGACAGCCGCGTCGCGCTCCTCGGCATGGTCGCGACGCGCAAGCCGCCCGCGCTCGCCGAGCGCGTGCCCGGCACGAGCGTACCGGCCGAGATCGAGGCGATCACCATGCGCCTGCTCGAGAAGCGCGCGGCGGATCGCTTCCAGGACGCGGACGAGGTGGTCGAAGCGATCGAGATCGCCATGCTCGAGCTCGATTACCCGGTCACGAGCTCCGTCGGTCGACAGGTGAGCGCGCCGGATCGGTCGGGTCCGTACCGGCCGCAGCTCCCGTCCAGCGCCGAGCCCCAGGGCGCGCTCCGTGCGCGCAGCGACGCGACGGCGATCGGCGTGGTGCGGGCCGCCAGCGCGCCGATCGAGCCGAGGCGCGATCCGCCGTCGCTCGGGCCCGATCGCGGTTCCCGCCCTCTCGAGCGCCCTGGGATGCGGTCGGCGCCCGGGCTCGAGCCCGCACCCGCGACGGCTGCGCGAGCTCCCGTCGCGGCCTCGGCCGCCGGGGCTTTGCCC
>CAYJPW010000346.1:0-611 GCA_964372055.1 uncultured Polyangiaceae bacterium | reverse complement strand
CGCGCGCGGGGCGCCCCGCCCCGCCGCCGGGTGGGCTCGGCCGGGGGGGGGCGTCGCCGGCGGGGGCTTTCCTCCGCCGCGCGCTCCTCGGCGCTCTCGGAGCGCTCGCCATCGGCGCCGTCATCGTGCTCGCGGTCGCGCTGCGCAGCTCCGAGCAGGTCGCCGCGCTCGAGGACACGGGCGGCGGCTCGCCGGCGGCCGGGGCGGCGGCGGCCGGCGGCGCCGCCGCGGCGACCGCGGCGGCCGCCTCCTCGGCCAAGCCGGCCGCCCCCGCGGGCCCGCGCGCGCGGTGACGTCACCTGCGAACGGCTCGTGCCTCAATGGTGCCGCGCTGACAATCCCGGGGACGGCAAGCGACGAGCGCCTGACGAGCGTGAAAGCGCGCGTAGGCGCGGCAACGATCGATGCCGGGCTATCGAATGGTTCATGGACCGGCACAATCCCGACCGTGGCGGAAGGCCCGTTAGGCGGCGTGATCGAAGCCGCAGACGCCTCGGGGCACACCACGTCCGCGAACCTAAGCAACCGCATCGACCGCACGGCACCGAACATCGAGATCACGGAGGCCGGCGCTCCGTTTGCGGCCGCGCTCGTGAATCGCTCAGTGGCCC
>CAYJPW010000345.1:0-3422 GCA_964372055.1 uncultured Polyangiaceae bacterium | reverse complement strand
CGCGCGGCGCGGCGCGGCGATCGCGCCAAGGCGATCGCCAAGCGCGACGAGCTGCGCAACGCCGCCGCCGAGCGCCAGCGCGAGGCCGACTCGATGGCCGCCGCGCTCAAGGGCATCGCGCGCTCGCTCGAGACGACGAGCGGCGCCGAGGCGCGCGAGGGCGCGGGCGCGCGCCCCCTCGATCCCGACACCGCCGCCGAGGAGATGCTCCGCGCGCTCGCGCAGAAGCTCGCCGAGGCTGAGACCGAAGAGCTCGATCGCGAGGGCGAGAAGGGCAAGAAGGGCGACAAGAGCGAGGGCAAGAAGGGCGACAAGGGCGAGGCCGGCAAAAAAGGCGACAAGGGCGACGGCGACGGCAAGAAGGCCGACGGCTCGAAGGAGGGCGGCAAGAAGGGCTCGTCCTCGGCGGGCTCGCGCGAGAGGATGATGGAGCGGCTCGCGCGCGCCGCCGCCGCGGCCAGCAAGTCCGGCGCCGCGGGCGCCAAGACCGCCGACGCCCTCGCCCGCGCCGCCGAGGCGCTCGCGCGCGGCGATCGCGCAGGCGCGTCCAAGGCGCTCGCCGAAGCCGCCGAGGCCGCCGCGGGCATGGCGCGCTCGCGCTCCTCGGCCTCGCGCGAGGCGCGCTCCTCGTCGGCGATGGCCGAGGCCTCGGCGTCGCTCGAGGAGGCGATCCAGCGCGCGATGCTCAAGCGCGCCGGCAAGGGCCGCGGCGAGGGCGAGGGAGAAGGACAAGGCGAAGGGCAAGGCGAGGGCGAGGGCGAAGGCGAAGGCGAAGGCGAGGGGAGCGGCAAGGACGGTCGCCCCGGCGGCAAGGACGGCGGCGGCATGGCGGGGCTGCGCGGCGAGATCGCCGCCCGGCTCGCCGCGCTGGGCCTCGCGGATCGCGAGGGCGAGCCGGGACGCGGCGCCGGCGGCCACATCCCCGACCGCGGGCTCTCGCGGCGCGGCGGGCTCGAGCCCTCGGGGGCGCTCCGCGCCGAGTCGCAGGTCCGCGAGGGCGAGCGCGCCATCGACGCCATCCGCGGGCTCGGTCGCGGCACCGATCCCGACAAGGCCTACCGCGAGGTGTTCCCGTCCTACGACGCCGCGGCCGAGGAGGGGATCGACGACGAGAGGGTTCCGGCCGCGAGGCGCGCGGTCGTGCGGCGTTACTTCCAGGGCATCCGGCCCGACGACGGCGCCGAGAGCGCCAGCACGGAGAAGAAGCAATGACGAATGCGGCATTCGACACGACGGCGGCGGTGCGTGGCCAGCTGGAGCAATCGATGGAGCGCTCGCGCGCGGTCGCCTCGCGGCTGCTCGAGGGGCTCAGGGCGGTCATCTACGGTCAGGACGAGGTGCTCGGCTCGGTGGTGACCTCGCTGCTCGCCGGCGGCCACGTGCTGCTCGAGGGCGCGCCGGGGCTCGGCAAGACGCAGATCGTCCGGAGCCTGTCGTCGCTGATGGGCGGCTCGTTCGCGCGCATCCAGTTCACGCCCGACCTCATGCCCAGCGACGTCGTCGGCACCAGCCTGGTCGTGACCACCGCCTCGGGCGGCAAGGACCTCGCCTACCGGCAGGGGCCCATCTTCGCGAACCTCGTGCTCGCCGACGAGATCAACCGCGCCACGCCGAAGACGCAGAGCGCGCTCCTCGAGGCCATGGCCGAGCGCACCGTGTCGGTCGAGGGGCGGCCGCGCGAGCTGCCGGCGCCCTTCTTCGTCCTCGCGACCGAGAACCCCATCGAGATGGAGGGCGTCTTCCCGCTCCCCGAGGCGCAGCTCGACCGCTTCCTCATGAAGCTCGTCGTGAAGATGCCCGATCTCGAGACGCTCACCCGCATCGGCGCCCGCGCCGAGGAGCCGCGACCGGCGCAGCCGGTGGCCTCGCCGGCCGAGCTGCTCGAGGCGCAGGCGGCCGCGCGCGCCATTCCCGCGGCGCCGCACGTCGAGCGCTTCGCCGCCAAGCTCGTGCTCGCGACGCACGCGCACAAGGGCGTCCGCTACGGCGCCGGCCCGCGCGCGGCGCAGGCGCTGATGGCGTGCGGCCGGGCGCGCGCGCTCCTGGAGGGCCGCGCCGCGGTCGCGGTCGCCGACGTGACCAAGATCGCGCCCGACGTCCTCCGCCACCGCATCGGGCTGCGCTTCGAGGCGGAGGCCCTCGGCCTCGACGCCGAGAAGATCGTCGCCGCGGCGATCGAGTCGACGCCGGTGGAGTGACCGATGCAAGAGGCCGCCCTTCCGCACGAGATCGCCCTGCCGCCGGTGGACCCGCCCGCCGACGACGCGTCGCTCCTCTCGCCCGAGCTCACCGCGCGGCTGGCGCGCATCGCGCTCCTCGCGCGCCGCATCCCCGAGGCGCGGCGCCGCGGCCGGCGGCGCACCCGCCGCCCCGGCGCCGGCACCGACACCATCGACACGCGGCCGTACGCGCTCGGCGACGATCCGCGGCGCATCGCCTGGCCCGCGTACGCGCGCCTCGAGCGGCTCCTGGTGCGGCTCATCGCCGACGACGCGCCGCTGCGCCTCGCGCTGGTGATCGACACCAGCGCGTCGATGGGCTTCGGGGCGCCCTCGAAGCTGCGCCAGGCGGCGCGGCTCAGCGCCGGCTTCGCGGCGATCGCGCTCTCGAGCGAGGACCGCGTCGCGGCGGTGGCGACCTCGGCCGACGGGCAGGAGTCGACGCGCGCGGCCACCGGCCGCCTCGGGCTCTCGCGGACGCTGGCGATGCTCGACGCGCTCCGCGCCGGCGGGCGCACCGATCTCGCCGGCGCCGCGCTCGCCGCGTCCAAGGCGGCGGGCGGCCGCGCGCTCTGCTTGATCCTGAGCGATCTGCTCGACCCGGCGGGCGCCCTCGCCGGGGCCCACGCGGTTCGGGCGCGCGGCCACGAGGTCGCGATCGTCGAGGTGCTCACCCCCGAGGAGACCGATCCGCCCGAGCTCGACGGGCACGACCTCGAGGACGAGGAGACGGGCGAGATCGTGGTGCTGCCGCCGGGCGGCGCGCGTCAGGCCTACCTGGCGGCGCTCGCGCGCCACCGCGCCGCGGTCGACGAGGGCGCCGCGGCGCTCGGCGCACCGGTGCTGCGCGTGAGCACGACCGAGCCCTTCGAGGAGGTGGTGATGCGCGCCGCCGCCGCGGGGCTGCTCCGATCGGGGGAGGCGCGATGAGCTTCGCCGAGCCGACGCTGCTCTACGCCCTGGGCCTCTTGGTGCCCGTGCTGATCGCCTTCCTCGTGCGGCGGCGGCGCCGCCTGGTGCGGGTGCCGTCGACGATGCTCTGGCAGATGGCGGCGCTGGCGCGCGCCAAGAACCGGCGCATCCAGACGCTGCGGCGCCTCGTCGCCCTGCTCGCGTGCCTGCTCGCCGTCGCCGCGGCGGCGGCGGCGGCGGCGCGGCCGGCGCGGCGCACCTCGGGCGAGACGGTCGGGCGGGTGGTGGACG
>CAYJPW010000344.1:0-3480 GCA_964372055.1 uncultured Polyangiaceae bacterium | reverse complement strand
GTCGCGCGCCGCGAGCGCCTCGCGCGCCGCCGCGGAGAAGTCGCACGCCAGCTCGTAGAGCTCCGAGGCGCGGGCGTGCGCGCCCGCCCGAACGCACTCGGCGGCGGCGTCGGCCGGCTTGCCGGCGCGCTCGAGCCGCGCGACCACCTCGGCGAGGTGCGCGTCGAGCTCCGGGGGCATCGCTATTCGCGCGCGGCGGGCTCGATCGAGATGCGGCCGACCACGCCGAGATCGAACCGGACCTCGCCGAGATCGATCGCCGCCGGGGCGCCCGCGGCCGTGGAGAGACCGAACGAGCCGAGCCGGACGCGGTGCACGCCCACGCTCGCGGTCGCGGGCAGCCGCCCGAACGTGTCGGTCCGGAGCAGCGAGGCGGGGATCACGGCCTCGCCGGTGTCGTTGAACGCGCAGCGGACCGCCGCGCCGTTGGTGGGCGAGGCGACGTCGACGTAGATGAGCTCGTCGTGCGAGGTCGGCGCGGCGCGCCAGCGCACCGACACGCCGTTCCCCTCGAGGATCACGGCCGGGTGCGCGGGGTCGAGCTCCTCGCCGGCGATGCGCACGTCCTCGGGCGCGGAGGGCGCCTCGGCCTCGAGCGCGAACGCGTCGAGCGCCTGCGATCCGGTGGTCTCGAGCACGTAGGTCGCGGGGGCGGGCAGCTCGGTCTGGGCGTCGCGCGAGGTGTAGACGACGCCCGACACGAGCGCGCCGACGTCGGGGAAGGCGCGCGGCGCGAGCGCGAGCGGCGAACCGCCGGCGCGGAGCGTGACGTCGCCCACGTCGAGCAGCTCGATCGAGCCGAGCGACGCGATGGCCGAGCCGTCGGCGTCCTCGTCGGTGAGGACGACGCAGTCGCCGGTGGGCGGGAGATCGAGGCGCGAGCCGACGATGCGCTCGGCCGCCTCGGGATCCGCGGCGCCGGAGAGGCGCATGAACTTCGCCGAGACGTTGGTCTGCGTGGCGCCGTCGGCGGCGACGCGATCGACCAGGACGATGGCCTGCGTGGTGCTTCCGCTCGCGTCGGCGACGTCGTCGACGACGGGCGCCGAGCAGGCCGCGACGGTGGCGGCTGCAACGGCGGCGAGGGCGACGAGGTGCGCGCTCGGAGGCGGCGAAGGCATCCTCGCAGTCTAGGATCCCTCGCCAGGCCGGGCAAGCGCGCTTCAACCCCGATGGCCCGCTCCCCCGCAGTAGGCGCCGTGTTCCTCGCGGAAAGGGGGGAGGTAGAGAAGCGTCGGCGCCGCCTTTTTTCCCTCCGAAGCGAGCCGCTAGAACGTGAGCACGAGCGCGCCCGCGGGCGCGATCGTGCCTTGGTCGAACGACGCCGAGACCCCGCCCACGGTGCCGGACGCGTGATGGTAGGCCGCGTCCACCTCGACGACGACGTGCACGTGGCGGAAGCCGGCGCGCAGGCCGGCGACGCCGCCGACCCAGACGTGGCGCGCCTCGAGGCTCGCCGGGTCGTCGTCGGGCGCGCCGGCGGGCGGGTCGATCTCGAGGATGCCGACCTGCCCGCCGAGGAGCTCGAAGCCGCCGCGTGGTCCGGCCCAGATCGCGTAGAGATCGCTCTTGCTGTGCCACCCGACGAGGAGCGGGATGTCGAGCCCACCGCCGTAGACGCTGCGCTTCGTCGGATCGCCGCCGCTGCGCTCGGGCACGACAGCGTGCAGTCCGAGACCGAGCGAGAGCGCCGGCGAGTCGCCGAAGGCGTGGCGGCCGTCGAGGCGCACGGAGCGGCCCGAGTAGGTGATGCCCGCCTCGTTGGACCCCTGGATCCCGATCCGCCCACCGACCCACGGCGCGAGGTGAGGCCCGATCGCCACCTCGTGGAGCGAAGCCGGGGCGCGCTCTCCCGGTTGCGGAGCGGGGGCGGAGGCCGGCGCCGGCTGGAGCGCCACCTGCGCAGCCACGCCCGCGCCCATGCTCACGAAGCCGGGACGCAGGACGTGCGCAGGGTGCATCAGCGGCGACGCGCCGCCGCAACCAGAGAGGGCGGCGACCGCGATCGTCGACGCGAGCGCCCCCCAGCCCGCGGTGCGCAAGCTACTTGCGGAAGCGGGAGGGGTAGTCGTTCGCCGAGGCCTTCTTCTTCAGCTCGGCGTCGTCCGGGTGCAGCTTCAGCGCGCGGGCGATGAGGACCTCTTCGGTCTCGGGGATCTGCGGGTTCGGCAGGCAGCACTCGACGGGGCACACCGCCTGGCAGGCCTCGTGATCGTAGAAGCCCACGCACTCGGTGCAGAGCTCCGGATCGATGACGTAGATTTCGTCACCCTCGCTGATGGCCTCGTTCGGACACTCCGGCTCGCAGGCGCCGCAGTTGATGCAGTCTTCGGTGATGTAGGTGGCCATGCCGTGCTCGTCCTCCGGTCCCGCCCGAGGCCCCGGATCTAGAGGGGGGATCGCAGGCTGTCAACACTTCCACCGCCCGCCCGCCTTGTCCATTCGACCCAGCGCAACTGGACCGTTTTTCCCGCCCGCAGTCCCTGCGCGGCGGGCAGCCGCAGCACGCAATGCCGTCGCCCCGAAGGGCGGCGGGTCCGGGTCGACACCGAGCAGCCGGGGTACTAGGGTCCCGTTCCCCCGTCTCCCCGCCCTCGCGCATGTCCAGGCTCCTCTCGCTCGCTCTCCTTGCCCTCGCCGCCTTCACGGGCGGCTGCGCGCCCGAGATCGGCGACGACTGCAACACCGGCACCGACTGCTCGCCGCAGGGCGATCGCCTCTGCGACAACACGCAGCCCGGCGGCTACTGCACGATCTTCAACTGCGAGCCGGGGACCTGCCCCGAGGGCGAGGGCGTCTGCGCAGCGTTCAACGCGCAGCTCGACCCCGTCTGCAAGGAGCCCGAGGTGCCGCGCTTCCAGCGGACCTTCTGCGTCAAGGGCTGCGAAGAAGACGACGACTGCCGGCCCGAGTACGAGTGCCTCGCGCCGGGTGACGTGGGCGCGGTCATCGTCGACGCCGAGCCCGAGGCCGACAAGATGTGCGTGCCGCGCGTGACCACGTCCCCGCCCGCTCCGGGCAGCGACCAGGTCTGCTTGCCGGGCGACGCCGGCCTCGACGTCCCTCCTTACCAGCCGGACGGCGGCCAGGGCGGAGCCGGCGGCCAGGGCGGAGCCGGAGGCCAGGGCGGCGCCGGGGGCCAGGGCGGAGCCGGCGGCCAAGGCGGCGCGACCGGCGCCGGCGGCCAGGGCGGCGCCGGCGGTCAAGGCGGCGCCGGCGGTCAAGGCGGCGCCGGCGGCCAGGGCGGCGCCGGAGGCAACTGAATATCTCGCACGGGACCTAGCCTCGCCGGCCGACCGCAACTGAGGATTCGGCAAGCAGCGGGCAATTGACCCGACCGAAGCGAAGCGGAGGTCGGGTGTCCGGTCGGCGTAGCCGGCCGGCAATTGCCCGGGGGGTTTGGGGGCGGAGCCCCCATGTTGGGGGACCCGACCGAAGCGAAGCGGAGGGCGGGTGTCCGGGCGGCGAAGCCGACCGGCA
>CAYJPW010000343.1:0-3520 GCA_964372055.1 uncultured Polyangiaceae bacterium | reverse complement strand
GCCCCGGCGAACGGCGGCGCCCCCGCTGCGAGCGCCGCCCCCGCCGCCGCCGGGCCCGCGCCCGACGAGATCGTCGAGTGGCGCAAGGTCTACGAGGACTTCCTCGCCCTCAAGAAGCAGTGCAACGAGCCGACCGCGAACCTGACGTTCGAGAAGTTCCAGGGGACGCTGCAGCGCAACAAGGACGCGCTCGTCGCGCGCCACGCGTGCTCGCGCGTGAAGTTCACCGTCTACGTCAAGGAGGGCAAGGCCGCGCTCAAGGCCTCGCCGGTGAAGTGACCATGCGAAACGCGCGATCCCTCGCCGGCCTCGCCGGCCTCCTGGCGCTCACGGCTCCCTCGTTCGCGTGGGCCAACTCGGCGCTCGACTCGCCCGACAACGGCGCCCTCCAGCTCGGGCGCGGCAGCGCGTGGCTCGCGCGCGCCGACGATCCGCTCGCCGTCTACTACAACCCGGCGGCGCTCTCGCGCCAGGCGACGGGCGTCCACCTCGGCGCGCACTTCATCTTCCTCGACCGCTGCTTCTCGCGCCTGCGCGAGGACGGCAAGCCCGTCTCCCCCGGCGACTCCGAGGTGTTCTTCCCCGGCCCGGGCGCGCCCGGCGGCCCCGAGGCCGAGGTGTGCGCCGACGCCGCGCTGATCCCGAACCCGCAGCTCGCCGCCACCGTCCGCATCACCGACGATCTCGCCGTGGGTCTGGCCGTCGTCACCCCGCACGGCGTCGGCAAGCTGAGCTGGCCCGAGTCGGTCGAGCTCGCCGAAGGCAACGGGCCCAGCCAGCCCGCGCCCAACCGGTACCTCTTGACCGAGGCCGACTCGCTCCTGCTCTTCCCGACGCTGAGCGTCAGCTACGCCGTGACGCGCGACATCTCGATCGGTGCCGGCTTCGTGTGGGGCCTCGCCACGGTCGACTTCACCAACTTCTCCGAGTCGACCTCGGGCGCGATCCCGTCCGACGTGCCGCCGAACGACAACTTCGCGCGCAACGGCGCCGGCGACATCAAGGCCAACCTGAAGGGGAAGGACCTCTTCATCCCAGGCTTCGTCATCGGCGCGCTCTGGTCGGCGACGCCGAGCTTCGACGTGGCGGGCTGGTTCCGCTGGTCGGACGCCGTCGACGGCTCGGCCGACCTCTACCTGCAGTCGAACTACTGGGCCCCGAACGGCACGAAGAAAGAGGGCACCGGCGGCGGCGACGACAAGGCCAACATCACCGACGTCAAGGACGCGGGCCGGATCGGCCTCAAGATCCCGATGGAGGCGAAGCTCGGCGTCGACTACCACCACGCGCGGACCGGCGGCCCCAAGCCCAAGTGGGCCGACACCGCGCGGCGCGTGCGCGACCCGCTCAGCGAGGACCTCTTCGACGTCGAGCTCGATCTCACCTGGGCGCACAACAGCGCGGTCGACGCCGTCGAGCTGCGCTTCCTCGGCGACCCCGACATCGGCGGCCAGCAGATCCACGTCAACGGCACGCCCGGCAACGTCCCCACCAACGGCGACGTCCCTCACGAGTGGAAGGACGTGCTCGGCGTGCGGCTCGGCGGCGACTACGTCGTCCTGCCGAACACGCTGGCGCTCCGCGCCGGCGGCTTCTTCGAGACGAAGGGCCAGGACGACGAGTACCTGAACCTCGACTTCCACGTCGGCAGCAAGGTCGGCCTCGGCGGCGGCGCCACGGTGCGCATCGGGCCGATCGACGTCTCGGTCGCCTACCAGCACACCTTCTTCGGCGACATCGACAACGGCGGCAAGGGCTGCGTCGCCGGGCTGTCGGGCGACGCCTCGCCCGAGCAGAAGGACTCGAGCAACACCTGCGGCAAGAACTCGGACGGGACGCGCACCTACGGCCCGTTCCGCACGCGCCAGGCCGTGAACGGCGGCAAGCTGACCTCGAGCATGAACGAGGTCGCGCTCGGCGGCACGCTGCGGTTCTGAGAATCGGCGGCGCGACCGGCCCTGCCCCGCTGGGCGTTCGAGCCCGAGCCCGAGACCGCATCTCGTGTCCGTGTCCGTGTCCCGGTCCAGCTCGGCTCGCCGCCATGGGCGGGCATGGAACCTCGGATCGGCTCGGGATGCAGGCGGGCGCCTCGGGCCTGCAAGCCTGGTATAAGACCCCCAGGATGACCGAAGCGAACGTCCGCAACACCATCATCATCGGCTCGGGCCCCGCTGGGCTCACCGCCTCCATCTACGCCGCGCGCGCCAACCTGAAGCCTCTCTGCATCGAGGGCTTCAGCGCGGGCGGGCTCATCCCGGGCGGGCAGCTCATGTTCACGACCGACGTCGAGAACTACCCGGGCTTCCCCGAGAAGGTGACCGGCCAGGAGCTGATGCAGCGCTTCCGCGATCAGGCCGAGCGCCAGGGCACCGAGATCGTCACCGCCGACGTCAGCCGCGTCGATTTCTCGCAGCGTCCGTTCAAGGTCTGGGTCGAGGACACGCTCTACCTCGCCAAGACGGTGATCATCGCCACCGGCGCCCGCGCCAACTACCTCGGCCTCCCGAGCGAGGACGCCCTCAAGAACAAGGGCGTGAGCGCCTGTGCGGTGTGCGACGGCGCGCTCTTCCGCAACGAGCCGGTGGTGGTCGTCGGCGGCGGCGACACGGCGATGGAGGAGGCGACCTACCTCGCCGGCCTCTGCTCGGCGGTGACGCTCGTCCACCGGCGCGACGAGTTCCGCGCCTCGAAGGCGATGGTCGCGCGCACGGTCGCCAACCCGAAGATCAAGATCCTCTACAGCCACGTGATCGAGGAGGTCCTCGATCCCAAGGAGGACAAGGTCACCGGCGTCCGCGTCAAGAACCTGAAGAACGGCGACAGCACCGTGATCCCGGCCTCGGCGATGTTCGTGGCCATCGGCCACACGCCGATGACCGAGCTCTTCGTCGGCCAGCTCGAGACGCACCCGAACGGGTACCTCAAGACGGTGCCCGGCTTCACGCGCACCAGCGTCCCGGGGGTGTTCGCCGCCGGCGACGTCCAGGACTGGACCTGGCGCCAGGCGATCACCGCCGCGGGCACCGGCTGCATGGCCGCGCTCGAGGCGGAGCGGTGGCTCGGCCAGGAGGGCGGGCACTAGCCGCCCGCGCGCAATGGCCGACGACCGGCTCGGCTTACGCGACGAGCTCCGCGATCTGACCGCGGCGGTGCGGGCGTTCGTCGAGTGGCACGAGGACTGCGGCGCCGAGGGCCTCGTCACCACCGAGGATCCGGGCGCGGTCCTCGCGGCGCTCGCGGCGCGCCCGCCGGCGCGGGGACGCGGCGGCCGCCCCACCGCGCAGGCGGGCCGGCCACCTCAGGGCGGACCACCCCAACGCGCGCCCGCCCACGCCGGGCCTCCGCCCGCGGTCGCGCGGTCCGGCGCGACGCAAGGGCCGCAAGCCGAGGAGGGCGGGCGTGCCGGCGCGCCGCTTCCGGCCGCGGCCGCCGCCGAGCCGCGGCCGGCGCCCGCAGCCGCACGCACCCCGCCCGCGCCCGACCGCCGCCAGGAGGCCCCGGAGGCGCGCCGGGCGCGCCT
>CAYJPW010000342.1:0-3556 GCA_964372055.1 uncultured Polyangiaceae bacterium | reverse complement strand
CGCGGGGGTTTGGGGGCGGAGCCCCCATGTTGGGAGCAATTGACCCGACCGGAGCGAAGCGGAGGGCGGGTGTCCGGGCGGCGAAGCCGACCGGCAATTGCGCGGGGGTTTGGGGGCGGAGCCCCCATGTTGGGAGCAATTGCTCCCGACATCGGGCTCCGCCCCCGACATCCGCCCTCCGCTTGCTTCATCGTGTCGATGGCGTCCCCAAAGGCCCCGAGTCGAACGACGGGCGGGCGCCGCGGACTGTCGACCGTGCCCGTGCGCGCTACCAGGGCGGGCGACCGTGCTCGCCGACGAAGCGAACGTGGACGTGGTCCGTGTGCCACGGCGAGGCGCGCAGGACACCCTCCTCGGTGAGCGCCGCGAAGCCGACGTCCTTGATCCAGCGGCGCTCGCGGAGCACGTCGGCCGCTTTGTGGACCTCGCGGAGGTACTGCTCGTCGATGAAGATCTTCTCCACGCCGGGGGCGCCGTCGGCGAGCAGGCCGAGCAGGTAGGCGAGCCGCAGCGCGTCGACGCCGCGCGCCGTCCCGGGCGCGCACCCGTACACGTCGGCCTCGACGAGGACGCCGGTGCAGTGGACGCGCACCGTGGACGCCTCGCCGTCGTCGGCAGGCAAGGCGATGTCGACGTCGCGTCCGCCCTCGTGGCTGATGTGTCTCGGACGCCCGAGATCGGTGGCTGGCCGCACGCCGTCCCACTGGCTGACGTCGGCGACGGCGATGGGATCGCGGCGGAACCGGACGCGCGTCTGGCGCAGCGCCGCGACGAGCGCCTCGGCCACGTCGACGCGAAGGAACTGGTAGCGCGCCGGCGACTGCAACAGGTAGCCGTCGTCGCGCGACCGCGGCGCCGGCAGCCCCACGAGCGGTCGCGCCTCGGCGAGCCCGCGCTTGAGATCGAGCGGCTTGGGGGCGACGGCGTCGCGCGGATCGCTCGCCACCCGGGCGAGCTCCACCGGGCTCGCGACGTCGACGACGACCAGGACCTCGGCGCCTCCGTCGCCGCGCGGCGCGAGCGAGACCACGCGCGGGAGCATCCCGTCCTCGTCGAGCGACGAGTGCGCGCGCGCCGTCGCCACCTCTCCCGAGGGCACGAGGTCGAAGCCGAGCAGCGCGTCGGCCGGCCCGAAGACCCCGATCGAGGTCAGAGAGCCGGCGCGCACCTCGACGGCGACGACGCTCCGGCCCGCCGGGAGCGCGAGGCGCGGCGCGTCGAGGGTGAGCCGCAGCGGCGGCGCGGTCGGGGGCTCGTCTCGCGCCGGCGCGGCGTCGGGGCCGGGCGGCGCGGGGCCGGCGCCGGCCCCCCCCGCGCCCCGGGGGCCGCGCGCCATCGCCGCGAGGCGAGCATCGACGCGGGGCACGTCCGCGCGCAGCGGCGCCGGCGCAGGTCGCGGCGCGCGCGCGGGCGCGGGCGGCGGTGCACCTCGGCCGGCGCAACCGCCGAGCGCGAGCCCCAGCACGAGCACCGCGAGCCGCATGGCCGAAGCCTAGACCATCCGGCCCGAAGTTCCCTCGGACATCGTCGATTCGCCTGGGCGATGCGCCGGCCCGATGCGACGGCGGTCACTCGTGGATGATCACCACGGTCCCCTCGCCCATCTCCTCGCCGGTGTTGATGGCGTGCCAACCGTCGGGCACCTGGGGATCGGTCCAGAGGAAGATGCGGTGCGCGTCCACCGGCGCGAGGTTCACGCAGCCGTGGCTGCGCGGCGTGCCGAAGACGTCGTGCCAGTAGGCGGCGTGGAGCGCGTAGCCGTTCTCGAAGTACTGGATGTAGGGCACGTCGCGGAGCTGGAAGGTCCCCTCGCCGCGCCGCTTGGTGACGCCGTACTCGCCGTCGCCCTTGCGCGGGACGGGCGCGTGCGCGCCCGCCGCCGGCTTCTCCGCCGGAGCGGGCTTCTGGCCGGCCTTGGGCTTCGGGTCCTTCGATTTCGGCGCCTGCTTGCCCTTCGCCGCGGGCTTGCCCGCCTTGCTGCCCTTGGCGTCCTTCGCGGCCGACTTCGCCTTCGCTGCGCCCTTGTCGCGCGCCGGCTCCGCGGGCTCGCGCTTCGCGGCCACCTTGGGCGCGTCGTCGTCCGAGTCCCCGCTCGCCGCCTCGAAGCGCACCGAAGTGTTCGCCTTGCCCCCGACGCTCGACGACTCGTTCGAGTCCATCGTCGCGGTGATGTGCTTGTTGCGGATCCGGAACACGCCCCGCACCGTCGCCGTCGTCTTCTTGGGATCGTCGAGCCCGGCCTGGCCGCTCGAGATCAGCGTGGCATAGACCGGCTTCTTCCCCTCCCAGAGGACGAGCGTCTGGCTGCCGATCGAGATCTCGATCCACTTCTCGCCTTTTTCGGCGGCCTCGGGCCACGTCGCCGGCGCCACGGCCAGGCCGACGTCGAGCTGGTTGAGCCAGCGCTTGTCCTTGGTGCGGTAGTACTTCACCCCCTCGACCGTCCGCATCTTCCCGCTGAGCGCGATCGGCTCGCGGTACTCGACGTCCCCGGCCGGGACGACCTTGCCCTTGATGATCTTGTACGCGTGGGCGCCCTGGGCGCGCACGTACGCGAGCGGCAGCGTCAGCTCGCCGCCGAGCTCGACGCCGTGGAACGGCGAGCCGGTGTCGGCCTTGATCTTGGTCGCGGGGGCGAGGCGCAGATCGGTGGTGACGGCGAAGCGCCGGCCTAGCGACTCGGGCCCCGTCGAGAACGAGCTCACCAGGGCGAGGCCGGTGTGGCGGCGCGCGCGGTCGGCGAAGACGGCGTACTCGGGGACGACGAAGTCGCTGATGTTGGGGATGGCGCGCTTGCCCCCCTCGAGCCAGCCCGGGATGGGATCGTCGTCCGTCTCGCCGCCGAGCAGCGCGCCGAGGCCGACCTCGAGCGAGTTCTTGCCGAGGCCGAGCTCGCCGAGCTTCTTCGAGGCGACGGGCACGCCGCGCTCGTCGAGGGCGACGTCGTTGGCGCCGAGCAACACCTTCGAGACCTCGGCCTGGTTCTGCTTGTACCAGGTGAGGTGCTCGTCGAGCTTGAACTCGGACTTGTACTGCTCGTCGGCCGTGGGCACGCGGAGGTAGAGCGGGAGCACCGCGCGCACGAACGCGTACCGGTAGGGCAGCGCGGTCGTCAGGTTCGGCCGCTTGGTCGCGGCCTTGAGGACCGGGTGGTCCATGTCGGTCGTCGCCTCGGGGCCGGCGCACACGAAGCCGCGCGGATGGATCTCGTACCAGCCGCCGGGGCACCCCGCCTTGCCCGCCGGCTCCTCGGAGCGGGCCACCTTGGAGCCGACCCGGAGGTAGCCGAGCTTCTTCGAGGTGTCGCGCGGCTCCTTGTAGATCGTCGCCACGAAGGCGGTGACCCCGAGCATGGGCCTGTCGGACGGCTGCGGGATCGCCGCCGGTCCGACGCCCTGGGTCGCGGCCGCGACCGGCGCCGAGGCCGACCCCGCCGCGCTGCCCTCGGCCGCGGCGACGCCCCCGTCCGCCCCGTCCGCGCCCGCGCGGGGCCGGCCCCCGCCGAGGGCGAGGGCGGCGCCGCGCGCCAGGCACGCGGTCCTCGGGCGAGCCATCG
>CAYJPW010000341.1:0-3562 GCA_964372055.1 uncultured Polyangiaceae bacterium | reverse complement strand
TGAGCGTGGCGGTGAAGTTTGAGGGGGTGCCGAGCGCGAAGATTGAGGGACGCGCAGCGTCATGATCTGCGCTCCGTGGGGCTCGCCTCAAAACGGGATGTCGTCGCCGGTGCGCTCGTCGCCGAGCGCTCGCGAGTGCTCGGCGGGGAGGAAGGCGCGGTAGCTGTCGAGCGCGGCGTGGAGCTCGCGGACGGCCTCGAAGATCCGGCGGGCGGCGTGCAGGCCGGGAGTCCGCGGCGCGGGATCCTCGGGCGGCGCGAGCAGCCCGGGGTGCTGCGCGATCAGGAGCTGGATGACGAAGAGCAGCGTCGCGTCGAGTAGCGCGAGGGGCTCGGGGATCGGCAGCGTTACGGTCGCGGCGCGTGGCATGGTGGCCTCCAGGTTCACCGCTTGCGGCTTGGGGACTTGGGCTTCGGGGCCGCGCCGAAGACCTCGAGGAAGAGCTTCTCGTCGAGCCGCGGCAGCTCTCGCTCGGCGGCCGCAGCGAGCAGCTCGTCGGCGAGGTTCATGATGACGCGGTAGTTGCCGGCGGAATGGTCGGCGAGCGTGGCCTTGAGCTCCGCGGTCATCAAGGAGGGGTTGCCGGCGGCGGCGAGCACGTGGTCGAGGCAAGCGAGCAGCTCGTCGCGGGAGGCATAGTCGAGGACGAGCCGGCGGCGGATGCGCGAGCCGAGCGGCAATAGCTCGGCGGTGCGGAGGCGCTCGGGGAGACGGGAGTCGCCGGCGAAGACCACGGAGAGCAGTTGCCTCGAATCGAAGTCCTTGCTGGCGAGGATGCGGAGTTCGTTCAGCACCGGGGTGATCGTCTCCTGCGCCTCGTCCAGGATCAGTACGGGCCGCCGCAGCGTCGCGGCGAAGTGCTCGGCCCAGCGCGCGCGCAGCGACTTGAAGCCTGCCCAGCGATTGTGGGCCGGGAGCGCGACACCGAAGAGGTCTCCGAGCTCGCGGTAGAAGTCGCCGGGCCGACTCTGGGGATGCTCGATGGTGCCGATCACCACGTCGGGCAAGGCCCCGAGCCGCGCTGCGAGCAGGCGCAAGGCGATGCTCTTGCCCGTGCCGGGATCGCCGGTGAGCATGGCGAAGCCGCCGTTGGCCAAACCGAGCTCGACGCGCCGAAGGAAGGCGTCGACGGGCGGCGAGACGTAGAGGGCTTCCGCGGGCACGTCGGCGCGGAAGGGGATGTACTTGAGGCCGTACAGAGACAGGAGCCGACTCGTCACGGTCAATCCTCCTCGGTGGTTTTGGGCAGGTACGCGGGCGGCAGGCCGGTGGCCGCGTACTCGGCCATCAGTTGGCGCAGGAGCGGCGCGATGCCGGGAGGCTTCCTCGACGGAGCCAGAGGCGCGGTGACCTCGGCGAGCGCGCGTCGCGCGCGGTCGGCATTCCTCGCCTTGTCGAGCGGCAAGAGCCTCGCGAGGTGCGCGCCCGAGCGCGGGTCGACGAGCTCGACGCTGGAGAGATCCCAGCGCGCGACACGGAGCCGGGGGCGTTCGAGCGCACGATAGGCCGAGGGCAGCTCGAAGCGCACCCCCTCGACCGTGACCGTGCCGTCGCTCCGGCGCTGCTGGCGCGAGATCTCCATGCGGAAGGCCCTGCGCAGAGCCTCGGAGTCGGGACTCGGGCGGCTCACGTCGGGGCCTTCGAGGTAGCGCTCGAGCGGCGTCTTCTTGAGCTCGCCGTGGACGGTGCGGTGATACTCGTGCTCGACCCACGCCTGGGTTGCCGTGTTGAGCAATTCGAGCGTGAGATTCGGCTCGCCTTCGAGCATCGGCATGAGCCTTCCCTCGACGAGCGTCCAGAAGTGCTCCTGCTTGCCGTTCTGGTGAGGGCTGTTCGGCAGCGTGAGATACTGCACGATGCCGAGCCGCTCGAGTCCCTCACGCATCTCGGCCGCCTTCATGGCACCGCCTCGATCGCTGTAGGCGCCACGCGGAAGTCCCCGCTTCTGGATCCCTTGGCTGAAGCCGTGGACGAGGTTCTCGGTGTCCTCGCAGTCGAGGTACCACTGCACGTGGCAGCACACCCGCGAGCAGTCGTCGAGCAGACCGAAGAGATAGGGTGTCTTGAGCTCTCCGCTGGCCGTGACGACCCTTCGCTTGCCCTCGTGGAAGTCGTAGTGCCAGAGCGCGTTGACGTAGGCCAGCTCGTACGAGCGCGTCTCGCGCGGTACGATCTCCGCTTCGACGGCCCTGCCTTGACGCCTCTTCTGCAAGCGGTACATGCCGCGGGCCTTCATGAAGCGGCGCACCGTCGTGTAGCTCGGCACTGGGTCGAGCGTGGGGTCGGTGTTCGCGAGCGCGACGAGGTTGTCGTGGTGGAGCTGCCAGGTCCAGCGGGGGTGATCGCGATACTGGCCCTCGATCGCCGCTGCGACCGCCGCCGTGACGCTCGGGTGCGAGCCGGCGTGCTTCGGGATCTTGCGCGCGAGCGCGCCGAGCGGGTCGTCCGCGTTGCGCGCTGCGTAGTACATGCGCTCGATGGTCTTGGGCGACAGCCGGACCACCGAGCCCTTCGTCGGATGTCGCCAAGACTTCGCGGCCAGCTCCGCGATCCGGCCCGCGAGCTCTCCCGGCTCTGGCGGCGATGCGAGCAGGTGGCCGATGATGGAGAAGCGCATCCGCGCCCAGCGCAGGCGCATCGGCGCCTGGTCGTCGTGGTTCATCGGTTCCTCCTCCGGATCCAAAGGCGCAAGGGGGCCCTTCGCGGGCGCGCTCGCGTCCGGTGCTCATGCCTCATAAGGTCTCCTGCGCGCGCGACGATTAACGCCACCGCGCGGGGCCGACCCTATCTCACCGCGGAAACCACGCCGAATGACATCTTCTGCGTGGCGCCGAGCTCATGCGATGTCCCTCAAGAAGCGTGCTCCGTCGAGGACCGAGCCGGTCGTGAGCGGCGCGAGCAGGTCGAGCATCGTGCGCGTCCGCTCCTCGACCGTGCCGGGGAGCCGCTCGACGATCGACCTCGGGATCCCGCCGACGTCGACGCCGACGAGCCGCGCGCGGATCGCGAGCAGGACCTCCGTCGCGAGGAAGGGGCCACGCCACCATGCGAGCCACCGGCGCGTCGTCCGTCGCGGGACGCCGGTCGACTTCGTGCCGCCGGCCCCGACCGCCTGCGCGACGAGGCTTGCCACGATCACGACGACGCCGAGGTACACGCGCCGGCCGAGGAAGCGCAGGGACGGGGGCGTCGCGCGCTTCCGGCACCCTTCGCGGCCGCAGCATAAGCTGAAGCGGACGAGCCCCGCCTCGCCCTCCGGCGCGATCAGCGCGCCCCGCGGCTTGCGGGGGAAGTTGCCCGCGTGCAGCGGCCCCCCGCACACCGGGCACCGGCTCGCCGCCACCCGCCGCGCGATCGCCTGGTCGAGGCCCTCCAACGTCGCGAAGAACTCGCGCCCGAGCGTGAACTGGTCGAACATAGCCTCCTCCGTTTCTGGCAACTCGGAGACGAGCCCCCTCGGAGGACTTCGACCAAGTTTTCTGAGGGGGCTTCGCTTTCCGCCCCTCAAAGAACGCGCTCAGGATGGCACCAGGGGGCCTCCATGTTCCTGGCGCTGCTCACG
>CAYJPW010000340.1:0-3599 GCA_964372055.1 uncultured Polyangiaceae bacterium | reverse complement strand
TCGCGAGGCGCCGCGCGCGCCGGCGGCCCGGCCGCAAGCCCACGCGCGCCGCCCTGCGGGAGGCGCTCCGCCTCCGCGCGGGCGCACCGCGCGGGCGCCCGACGCCCGCGGCGACGTCGCGTCGGCGTTCGTCCCCTTCCGCGTCAACTGGGGCGCGCGCAACGGCGCCGATCCCCGCCGCCTCCTCGCGCTCGTGTGCCGCCGCGGCGGCGTCGCCAGCGGCCAGATCGGGGCGATCCGGATCGGCGATCTCGCGTCGACGGTCGAGGTCGCGTCGCCGGCCGCTTCGGGGTTCGCGCGCTCGGTGCAGCGCCCCGACGCGCGCGATCCGCGCATCCGGATCGATCCGGTCCGCCACGAGGCCGGGCCCGCGCGCTTCCGCCGCGCGAACGGCTGAGACCGAGCTCGTCGATTCAGGCGGCGCAGACGAAGTCCTCGCCCTCGACGAAGCCGCGCGCCTCGAGCCGGCCGCGCACGATCGCGCGCGCCCCCCGGGCGCCCACGGCGACGACGATGGTGAAGGCGCCGCGCTCGATCGCGTGCGGGCCGACGACGGGGGCCCCGCGCGCCACGCCGGCGATCTTCTCCGGATCGATGTCGATGAAGCACGCGGCGCGCACGCCGGTGCTCTCGAGCGCGCGCGCCAGGCGCTTGCCCGTCTTGCCCGCGCCCCAGACGGCGAGCGGCCGCGCGCCCATCGCGGCGAGGCGCCGCGGCAGGAAGTGGGCGCGCGCCTCGACGAGCCGTGGCAGCGCGCAGTGCGGATCGGTGAAGGTGACGCGGCCCGGCGTGTCTCGCCAACGCAGGCCGAGCGCCGGCACCTTGGCGAGCCGCCAGCCGGCCGCGTCGAGGCGCAGCCAGAGATCGTAGTCCTCGGGCCACGGCACGTCGCGCCAGCCTCCGACCGCGTCGAGGGCCTCGCGCCGGATCAGCGCCGACGGGTTGCAGAGCGGCGACTCGACGAACATCTCGCGCGCGTGATCCTCGGGCGACACGAGGGAGTTCTGCCAGGCGACGTACGCCGTGAGGCCGCCCCCGACCTCGGGGAAGCTCTCGACGAGCGTGCCGACGGCGCCGAGCGAGGGATCGCCCTCGAGGAGCGCCCGCTCGGCGGCGAGCCTGCCGGGGAGCGAGACGTCGTCGGCGTCCATCCGCGCGACGAGATCGCCGCGCGCCGCGGCGAGCCCGCACCCGAGCGCCGCCGGAAGCGAGACGCGGCCCGCCGCGAGGCAGACGACGCGGGCGTCGCCGGCCGCGATCCGGGCGACCCGCGACGGACCTTCGTCCGACGAGCCGTTGTCGATCGCGAGCACCTCGACCGGCGCGCCCGCTCGCCCGGCGTCCGCGAGGACGCTCGCGAGCGCCTCCTCGATCGTTGGCGCGGCGTCGCGGTACGGGAGCAGGACCGAGATCATCGGGCGGCAGCGTGACGCCATTCAGCGCTCGTCGCACTGCCCTGGCGGCGTCGTTTGGCGTTACGTGCGGGGGGCGCTGGCGCTCCCGGCACGACCCTCCGTTCGGAGGTCGCGGGTTGGCGCCGGTATTGCACTCCGCACGTACGGGCCGCCCGCGTCAGCGTGCGACCTCGCTTGGACGCGACCGATCGCGCCTGGGCTCGGTGAGCTGCCTTGCGCGGCTCGTTTGACTCGGGACCGGACGCCCGAGCTATCCTCCGTTTTCTTCGAGGTGAAGGCATGAAGGCGCGTTCCCGGGATGGCCGCCGACTCGGGTCGGCGGCGGTGGGCCTGATGTTGGCGCTGTGCCAGCTGCCTGTCGCGACGGCGCAGGAGCCCCAGAACCGAGCCGAGTCGCTGTTCACCGAGGGGCGAGCCGCCCTCGACGCCGGCAAGTACGACGTCGCCTGCGCGAAGTTCCAGGCGAGCCTCGAGATCGTCACCCGCGCGAGCACCCTCGTCAACCTCGCCCAGTGCGAGGAGCGCGTCGGCAAGCTCGCCGCCGCCCTCCGGCACTGGAAGGAGGGCAGCGCGCTGCTCGACGCCCAGGACGAGCGGCGCAAGCCCGCCGAGCAGCGGATGGCCGAGCTCGACAAGCGGGTGCCCCGCGTGACGGTGAAGCTCCCGGCGGACGCGCCGGCCGCCGCGCGCGTGATCCTCGACGGGGTGGAGCTCGGCCCCGACGCGCTGACCGGGCCGATCGCCGTGGACCCGGGCGAGCACGCGCTCTCGCTGGTCGTCGCGGGCAAGGAGGGCGAGCGCGCCCGCGTGCCGATCGCCGAGGGCGAGCACAAGGACGTCGCGCTCTCGCTCGGCTCTGCCCCGAAGCCCGCCGGCCCGGCGCTGAAGGCGGCGCCGTCGGAGGGCCCCGCGGGGCCGAAGCCCCCGGCCGATGCTCCGCCCGACGGCGGCGGGAGCACGCAGCGCACGCTCGGCTTGGTCGCGGGTGGCCTGGGGATCGCCGGCCTCGTCGCGGCCGGCGTCACCGGCGGGATGCTGCTCTCGCGCGACGGCAGCATCGACGAGGGCTGCCCGGACAAGCGCTGCACCCAGGAGGCCTACGACATGATCGACGGCAGCAAGACGCTCATCGCCGTCAACTACGTCGCCTGGGGCGTGGGCATCGCCGGCGTGGCGGCGGGCGCGGTGCTGCTGCTCACGAGCGGGAGCGGCGATCCACCCAAGACGGCGGTCGCGCCGGTGATCCTGCCCGGAGGCGGCGGGCTCGCGATGCGGAGGGCCTTCTGATGCGGCGCGCGGAGATCGGGCTGCTCGCCTCCGGGCTGGCGCTCGTGGGCGGGTGCGGGCTCGTCCTGGGCTACGACGACTACGCGCCCGCAGGCGGCGGGACGGGCGGCGCCACCTCCACCTCGACGGGTACCTCGACCACCGGCACCGGAGGCTCGGGCGGCTCGACGACGGGCACCACGACCGGGACCGACACCACGACGACGGGCACCACCAGCACGACGACGGGCACCACCACCACGACGGGGTCGACCTCGAGCACCGGCGGCATGTGCGACTGCAGCGCCGACTGCCAGTCGTGCGCCCTGAACGGGCCGTGCAGCAACGCTTACGGCAACTGCTTGACGAGCGGGGAGTGCCTGTCGCTCGACAATTGCGTGAAGGCGTGCGCGGCGCCGGACAACGTGACCTGGCTCGAGTGCGCGAACGCCTGCTTCCTCGCAGCGAACAACGCGGCCCTCCCCGTCTACTACGAGGTGCTCGATTGCGTGTGCACGACGTGCACCGACTGCGGCGATCCCCGCTGCCAGGCTCTCCACTGCCTGAACGGCATGCAGGACATGGCGGAGGGCGGCGTCGACTGCAGCAACGGCATCATGGCCGGAGACACGTGCCTCATCTGCCCGGGCTTCGCGTGCTCGGGCGCCACGCCCGAGGCGTGCAAGAGCGGCGTGTGCAACGGCGGGACCTGCCAGTAGCGCCGCCGGGAGCAGGCCCGCGCGCTGCCGAGCGGCTCACCACTTCGAGAACGGATCCTTCTTCGTCTTGGTGGTGGGCGCGGTGGGCCGCGGTCCGGGCGTCGTCGCTGGAGTAGCCGTCGCCGCGGCGGTGGGGGCGGCCGTCGCGGCCACCGCCGCGCTCGCCGTCGCGCTGGCCGCCGGCGCCGCGGTCTCGGCG
>CAYJPW010000339.1:0-3649 GCA_964372055.1 uncultured Polyangiaceae bacterium | reverse complement strand
CCCAGAGGCCGCGCGCGTGCATCGCGGCGCCGACCGCGCCGATGCCGGCGGCGGCGATGGCGGCGCCGCCGACGAGGGCGGCGCCGCTCCGGACCCGCGGCGCGGCGACGGCGCGCCCGAGCGACCGCGAGAGCGGATCGCGCTCGGGCTCGGGCGAGGGGCCGCCGCGCAGCAGCTCGCGCACGTCGGCGATCTCCTCGCTCGGGTTGAGGCGGAAGATCGAGCTCGTCGGGCAGACCTGCACGCAGGCGGGCCCCGCGTCGTAGGTGCGGCAGAGGTCGCACTTCACCGCGAGCTCGGCGAACTCGCCGGCGCTGCCGCCGGCGGGGCGCTTGGCGCCGGCGGGGCGGGCCGCCATCTGGATGTTGTCCCAGGGGCACGCCTTCGCGCAGGCGCCGCAGCCGGTGCAGAGCTCCTCGCGGATGAAGACCTCGCCGGCGGGATCGCGCCCGATCGCGCCCGTCGGGCAGTCGACCATGCACGCCGGGTTCTCGCAGTGCTGGCACGAGTTCGGGACCATGAGTGACTGCGGCGCGGCTTCGGCCGCTCCCGATGTCGCGGGAGCCTCGACGCGGGCGACGACCTTGTCGCCGCGACGCACCAGGCGCGCCACGCCGTAGAGCTCGGAGCATGCCCAGGCGCAGTGGCCGCAGCGCACGCAGCTCTCGAGATCGATGACGAGCAGCGAGCGCGCCACCTGGAGCCGGTAGAGATCGCGGAAGACGTGCTGCGTCGCGTTCTTCGCCGCGCCCGCGACGAGGGCGCGCTGCGCCGCGTGATCGTCGGCGGCGACGCGGCGAAGGCGCGGCAAGAGGTCCGGGTGGCGCTCGGCGAGCTCGAGCACCGAGCGGGCGGGGATGGAGAGCAGGAGCGACGGCCCGCTGGCGACCGCGCTCGCCGTGCGCGGGCAGCGATCGACGATCTCGGCGTCGCCGAAGAAGTCGCCGCGCGCGAGGTAGGCGCGCACGTGGAGCCGCTCGCCGTCCTCGGTCTGGAGCTGGACCATGCCCTCGGCGACGAGCCACAGGTCGGCGGCGGGATCGCCCTCGCGGTAGACGACCTGACCGCGCTCGAACGACTGGTGGCGGATGGCGTCGAGGAGGCGGTCGACGTCGTCGTCGGGGAGATCGCGCGAGAGCGCCAGCGTGCGCAGGAGATCGCGCGTCGCGCCGCGGCGGAGGACGCGCTCGAGGCGATCCGCCAGCTCGGCCTTGCCGGATCGCGCCGCCGCGCGCCGGAAGATGTGGACGGGCACCTCGGCCACCAGCGCGCGTTCCACGGCCACGGCCGAAGCGCGGCGCCCGAGGCCCACCGTCGCCTCCTCGCCGAAGACCTCGCCCGGGCCGGCGGCGCGGAGCTCGGTCTCGCCCTCGTCGCCGCGGCGCACGGCGCGGAGCGCGACCCGCCCCTCGGCGACGACGAAGAACGAGCTGCCCGCCTCGCCGGCGCGGTAGATCACCTCGCCGGCCTCGCGGCGGCGGAGCGATCCGGCGTCGGCGATCTCCTGGCGGGCGCGCGCCTCGAGGCCCCGCAGCACGGGGGCGTCGAACACGAGCGGAGGCCACGCGGCGGCGCGCGGCTCGGGCGCGGCCGCGGTCACCGCGCGATCTCCGCCGAGGCGCGCGCGATCTCGACGACCTCGAGCCGGCGGAGCATGTCGTCGGTGACGAGCGGCCCGCTCGGGCGCTTGCCGCGCCGCGCCTGCTCGCGCTCGTACGCGGCGAAGGCGCGCACCAAGAACGGCGGGAACGAGCGGAACATGAGCCGCGCCTCGATCTGGAACGGCCCGCGCCGGCCCGAGACCGGCAGATCGTAGGTGTAGCGGATGGGCACGCCGGGCGGCACCGAGCGGGTGTCGATGATGGCGTCGGGCCCTTTGGGCAGACCGCGGGTCGCGTCGAGCGCGCCGATGGGGAAGTAGGTCTCGAAGAGGGCGTTCATCCCGACGAGGTTCGAGCGGCACTCGCCGGTGTCGATGTCGTAGAGGCCGTCGGCGAAGCGATCGGCGCGGTGGGCCTCCTGGCCCGGCAGCGCCTGGCAACGGCCCTGGGCGTCGATCTGGCCGATGCAGCGCACGCAGCGGAGGAAGCCGTTCTGGAAGTTGACGAGCCCCTTGCCGCGGAAGGTCGTGCCGCCGAGCGCCGGCGGCGGGTCCCACTCGGGCACGTCGGGCCCGTCGCGCACGTCGGCGCCGAAGAGGCCCTCGGGGCGGCCGCGCGCGTCGGTGACGTCGGGGTTGGTCGACACGCGCGTCATGATCTTGTCGCGGAGATCCTGGTCCTCGCGATCGACGCGGCCCACCTCGTAGACGACGCGACCGTCGCCGTCGCGCACGGTGAGGTGCACCCAGATCTCGCGCTCCTGGCTGAAGCCCGCCGGGACGCGATGGCCGGCGCCGATGTTCTCGACCTCGAGCGGGATCTCGATCCCCTGGCCGCCGCGCCGCGCGGTGCCGAGCCCGAAGCGGAAGCTCGCGCGCAGGAGCAGGTCGCGCCGGCGGCGCGCCGAGAGGGGCACGCCGTGGACGTCGAGCGAGGGCTCGTCGACCAGCGCGTCGGCGAATTCGTTCGAGAGCGGCAGATCGACGCCGGAGAAGTAGTGGGTGGTGACCTCGCTCGGCTCCGGCGAGTTCTCGGCCACGCGGCCGCTCGGCCCCTCGCCGGGCGCGCGGGCGACGAAGCGCGTCCCCGGCGGGCACTCCGCAGATGCGGCGGCCGCGCCGGGCGCGTCGTCGGGCAGGCAGACGCCCGGGTAGCTCGACATGTGGCAGCCTTGGCAGGTCGCGGCCTTGCGCCCCTGCCGCTCCTCCTGCTTCGCCCACGAGGCCCACTCGGAGTAGGCGTTGCGCAGGCGCTTGAAGTGCTCGCCCTTGCCGGCGCCGATCGCGTCGGTGCCGAAGAGGCGCACGTCGTGGCAGCTGCCGCAGAACTCGCTCGAGCGGAGGTAGGCGCGCGCCGCGTCGGGCGTGCGCCGGTGCACGCGCGGATCGAGCCCGTCGCCCGGATCGCCGGCGCCGAGGCGGCCCACCAGGAACTCCTCCGGCCGGAGATCGTAGCCGCTGTTGGCGATGCCGAAGAGGCCGCGGCCGTCCTCGGGGCGCGCGACGAACGTCTGGCCCGTCACGAACGACGTCCACGTCGGGTTGCCCTGGTAGGCGCGCCCCCCGCGGGGGCCGACGGGACCGTGGACCTGGTGGCAGAAGCCGCAGGAGACGCCCTCGATGCCGCGGTCGCCGAGGAGATCGCGCACCGGGTGGCGCGAGCGCGCGTCGCCGCCGGGGCGGCCGTCCCACGCGGGCATCGTCGAGCCGAGATTGTCGGCGGGGCTATGGCAGTTGACGCACCAGTGCTCGCCGCCCGAGCCGGTGATCGCGAGGCCGCTCTGGCGGTCGCGGCACTCGCGCCCCGGGGCGGCGCGGCGGAGGATGCCGGCGCCGTTCGGGCAGTCCTCGTCGCGGCCGACCTGCTCCTCGACCAGGCTCTCGAGCGCGTTGAAGAGCGGGCTCTTCACCGCGTGCGCCATGACGCTGCGGCGCCACTCGGCCGCCTGGCGCGCGTGGCAGCTCGCGCAGTCCTCGGCGCGCGTCTCGCCTGCGGCGAGCGGGGCCTGGGCCGCGATCGCCGTCGGCGGTCGAGGGGCGGGCGGGGGC
>CAYJPW010000338.1:0-3702 GCA_964372055.1 uncultured Polyangiaceae bacterium | reverse complement strand
TCGCGCGGGCCGAGGTTCGCGACCGCCTGCGGGGCCGCCGGCGCGCCGCTCGCCTCGGGCGAGGCGGTGGCTTCGGCGGTGGGGGCGGCGGCGACCTCGGCCGGCGCCGGCGCGGCCGTCGCTTCGGGCTGCGGCTCGGCGGGCTTCGCGGTCTCGGTGGCGGCCACGGGCGCCGGCGGAGGCGCGGCGGGCTTGGCGCTCGTCCGGTAGATCGCGAACGCCGCGGCCAGCCCGACGATCGCGATCGCGATCCCGGCGACCGCGCCGCCGGACCCCTTCTTCTTCGCAGGGGCTGCCGTCGCGGCGACGGCGGGCTTCGCGGCGGCGGCCGCCGGCTGCGCCTTGTGATCGTCGTCGTCGAAGAGGCCTTCGGACGCGGGCTTCGCCTCCTCGGCGGCCGCCTTCTGCTGGGGCGTGGCCGCCTCGCGGATGGTCGCGAGGTCGACGATGCCGGAGTCGTCCTTGCCGGCCTCGCTGGGGCGGCCGGGGAGCGGCGTGCGCAGCGCGCTCGGCTGCGAGCTGGAGGCGCGCGGCACCGGAGTGGAGGTCGCGGACGGCGCCGAAGGCACCGGCGTCGCGGTGGGCGGAGCGCTGACCCGGCTCGGCAGTGGCGTCGACGTCGGCGGGACCGACGCACGCGACATCCCCGACTGGCTCGCGCGCTCGGCGATCTCCTTGAGCGACTGCCGCTTGCGCGGGGGGGCGCTGGTCCCCGGGTTGCTGCCGCCGTTCCCGCTGTTCTCGTCCGCCATCTTCTTCTCTCCTGCTTTTACGCCAAGCTCTGCCGCCGCCGCGGGCTCGCCCTGCTCCCTGGCGAGCGATGGATCGGCCAACGCCGCCGTGACCGCCGCCTCGTCCGCCGGGGCCCGCATCGCCGCTTGGACGATTGCCTCGGCCCGCTGCTCCCACGCCGCGTCGTCGCGGGGCGGCTCGGGCCAGCCTGCGAGCACGGCGTCGATGTCGACCTTCTTGTTCACGCTTCGCCTCCGAAGCCTCGGCTGGCGAGGTACTCGCGCAGCTTGCGCCTCGCCTCGTGGACGCGCCACGCGACCGTCCCCTCGGGGCACCCCAGGATCCTGGAGGCGTCGTCGTGGGCGACGCCGTCGATGCACACGAGGATGAGCGTCGTGCGGAGGGTGTCCGAGAGCGCGTCGATGCCCTCGCAGAGCGCCGTCGCCAGCTCGCGCTGCTGCGACGCCGTCGCGGGATCGCCGCCCTGGCTGGGGCGGCGCTCGGTGAGCATCGCCTCGATCCGGGGGTCGTCGGAGGGCGTCGAGTCGCGGCCGGCCTTCCGGGCGCGGATGGTGTTCAGCGAGAGGTTCACCGCGATCCGGTAGAGCCACGTGAACGGCTCGCTGCGGCCGTCGAAGCGGCCGAGGGCCTGGTAGGCGCGGACGAACGTCTCCTGCGTCACGTCCTCGGCCTCCGCGCCGCTGCGCACGAGGTGGAACGCGAGCCGAAAGATCCGCCGCTGGTGGCGGCGCACCAGCATGCCGAACGCCTGCGCGTCCCCGCTCTTGGCCTGCTCCACGAGCTCACGATCGGTGGGCTTGGACATCCTAGCCGGCTCGGGATTCCCTGGTCAGGCGCGCGAAGATAACCGAACACGCGCCATAGGACAAACCAACCGGCGGATCCTTGGGTCGTCCGTCCGGCGGGCCAGATCCCTGCAAACGCAGGGATTTCCGGTGTCGGGAGGCGGCGCGGCGGGGCTTCGGGGCCGGGCGGGGGTGGTGCGCGGCCGCACCGAGGCGGGCCGCGGGCCTGCTATCGTCACCCGCATGAGCAAGAAGCTCGCCTGGATGCGCCCCCTCGGGCTCGTCGCCGCCGCGTTCGCGGGCGGCGCGGTGACCTCCGAGCTCGCGCACGCCACCACGCAGTCGCAGAGCCCCTACGCGCCGTTCGATCAGCTCGCGCGCGTGCTCGTCCTGGTCGAGAACCAGTACGTCGAGCCGGCGCAGCGGACGAAGGTGGTCGAGGGCGCGATCAAGGGCATGGTCGCCGAGCTCGATCCGCACTCGGCCTACATGAGCGCGGAGGACTTCGCGCTCTTCCAGGGCGAGACCGAGGGCAAGTTCGGCGGCGTCGGCGTCGAGGTCGACTACAAGAACGACTTCGTCACGGTGATCGCGCCGATCGAGGGCTCGCCCGCGGCGCGCGCCGGCGTGAAGCCCGGCGATCAGATCGTGAGCGTGAACGGCAAGCCGATGCGCGGCGAGCGCATCGACAAGCTGGTCACCCTGATGCGCGGCCCGGCCGGCACCCACGTGCGCATGACGGTGCGCCGCCCCGGCGTCGCCGAGCCGATCACGTTCGACCTGGTGCGCGAGGAGATCCACGTCTCGAGCGTGGTCACCAAGCGGCTCGACGGCGACATCGGCTACGTCCGCCTCAAGCAGTTCCAGGAGGGCACGCACGAGGAGCTCCTGCGCGCCGCCGCCTCGCTCCGGGCCGCCGCGAAGGCGCCGCTCGCGGGCGTGATCCTCGACATGCGCAACAACCCCGGCGGCCTCGTCAACGAGGCCGAGGGCATCGCCGACGAGTTCCTCTCCGAGGGGCAGATCTACTCGACGCGCCACCGCGGCAAGATCATCGACGAGGTGAACGCGCACTCGGGCGGGGCCTTCGCGACGCTGCCGATCGTGGTGCTCGTCAACGAGTACTCGGCGAGCTCGTCGGAGCTGGTCGCCGGCGCGCTCCAGGACAACCGGCGCGCGACGATCGTCGGCGCGCCCACGTTCGGCAAGGGATCGGTCCAGACGATCTTCGACCTGCCCGGCGGGGCGGGGCTGCGGCTGACCACGATGCGCTACTACACGCCGAGCGGCCGCACCATCCAGGCGGAGGGGATCCGCCCCGACATCGTGATCGAGGCGGCGCCGGCGCAGGGCACGGCCGAGGTGGTGCGCGAGCGCGACCTCGAAGGCCACCTCGCCGCGGAGGGGCCGATCGCCCAGCGGCCGAGCGTGAGGATCGAGCCGGCGCCCGCCGCTCCTTCGGCCGAGGTCGACCCCACGAGCGCCAAGGACATTCCCTCGAACCCAGTGAAGGGGCCCGACTTTCCCCTGTCGGTCGGCTACCAGCTCCTCAAGAAGACGATCGGCGAGCGCCCCGCGAAGTAGGGGCCACGTCGGGCGAAGCGGCGGCCTCGCGTCCGGCGCGCACGCCCGAGGCGACCGCCTCGAGCAGGGTGCGGGGACGGCCCGCGATCGCCTCGCCGGCGGCGAAGACGCCGTCGCCCGCGCGTACGCCGCGGCAGCGGATCCCGACCGACTCGAGATCGCCGTCGCGGTCGCCGGACGGCCACGCGGTGACGTCGAGATCCGGGCCGAAGAGGGAGCTTACGACGTCGACCGTGTGATCGTCGGTCGCGAGGGAGACCGGCGCCTCGAGCGAGAGCGCGAACGGGACCCCGGCGCGCGCCGGCAGCTCGGCGCCGCGGCCGTGCTCGGGCGGATCGTAGATGACGCCGCCGCCGGCGAGCCCGCCGATCGCGAGCACGACCGCATCGGCGGCGAAGGACTCGGCGCGGCGGCCGCCTTCGCTGGGACGAGCGAGCTCGACGCGCAGCCCGGCGCCCGAGTCGAGGACGCGCCCGGCGCGCTCGCGCACGACGCGGCAGCCGATCGCGCCGAGGAGGCCATCGCGAGCGGCCTCGAAGCGCAGGCCCGCAGGCGATCCGGCGCCCGCGAGCGCCTCGCC
>CAYJPW010000337.1:0-3736 GCA_964372055.1 uncultured Polyangiaceae bacterium | reverse complement strand
GCGGCCCGGGGGGGGGGGGGGGGGGGGGCGGGCGCCCCCCCCCCCCCCCCTCGCGATTGAGGCGTGGCTCGGGGAACACCGGGCGGGGGGCGGCTGACACGCGCCCGGTGAGGGCGGTTGCCTGAGCACGCGTGATTTCCTGGGGTTACGCGTCGGACGCTGGATGGCACCGGGCTTGCGGAAGCGGCCGGCACCCCAGGAGGAACGCCCCGATGACCTCGCGCCATGCCCACGCCTCGTCGAATGTTTCGTCCCAGCCCCAGCCCGCCGTCCGCAAGGCGCAGGGCGCGCCGCACGAGGTGGGATCCGACCTCCGGCGCGGGCTCGTCGAGATCGCGCCCGAGCTCTTCGGCCGGGCGCTCCGGATGTCGCGGTCGCCGGCGGCGGCGCAGGACCTGGTGCAGGACACGGTCGAGCGCGCGATGAGGTTCGAGTCGTACTACCAGCCCGGCACCAACCTCCGGGCGTGGGTCCACCAGATCCTCTTCAGCGTCTTCGTGACGGGATGCCGCCGCGGCCGGCGCGAGCGCAACGCGCTCGCGAGCCTGTCGACCGATCCGTGCGCCTGGACGGCGCCCGAGGCGCGCTGCGAGATGCGGAAGCTCTCGCCGCCCGTGGCGCGGGCGCTCGACGCGATCCCCGCGGTGTTCCGCGACGCCGTGATCCTCGTCGACCTCGACGAGCTCTCGTACAAGGACGCGGCGGCGAAGCTGGGCGTGCCGGTCGGGACGGTGATGAGCCGGCTCTACCGCGGGCGCCGGCTCCTCGCCGAGGCGATCCGCCCGGGGAGCACCGAAGCTGCGGGCGTCGCCGAAGCCGTCGCCGCGGCGGCCTGAGTCTCCCAACATGGGGGCTCCGCCCCCAAACCCCCGCGGCAATTGCCGGCGGAGTCCGGCGGACACCCGCCATTCGTTTCGGTCGGGTCCATCGCCGCCGGCCTCCGTCGGACACCCGTCCTCCGCTTCGCTTCGGTCGGGTCAATTGCCGCCCAACTTGGGGCCTGCCCCCAAACCCGGGGCAACGTGCCACCAGCTTGCTCCGCGCGCTTGCTGGGGGTACGTCGACGTCCGGAGGACGTCATGACCCTGCCCGCACCCGTCTACATCGTCTCCGCTACCCGGACCCCGATCGGCGCCTTCCTGGGCTCGCTCGCCTCCGTCACCGCGCCCCGCCTCGGCGCCGCCGCCATCGAGGCCGCGCTCGCGCGCTCCAAGGTCGCGGCCGACCAGGTGGACGAGGTCTACATGGGCAACGTGCTCTCGGCCGGCATCGGCCAGGCGCCCGCGCGCCAGGCCGCGATCTACGCCGGCGTGCCGCACAAGGTGCCCGCGACCACGGTCGGCAAGGTGTGCGGCTCGGGCCTGCAGGCGGTGGTGCTCGGCTCGAAGGCGATCGCCCTCGGCGACGCCGAGATCGTGGTCGCCGGCGGGATGGAGTCGATGTCGAACGTCCCCTATTACCTCCCGCAGGCGCGCGGCGGCTACCGCATGGGCAACGGCCAGATCATCGACGGGATGATCCACGACGGCCTCTGGGACCCGTACGGCAACTTCCACATGGGCAACGCCGGCGACACCTGCGCGAAGGAGTACAAGTTCTCGCGCGAGGCGCAGGACGAGTTCGCGAAGGAGAGCTTCCGGCGCGCGCTCGCCGCCCAGAAGGAGGGCCTCTTCGCCGCCGAGATCGTGCCGGTGAAGGTGCCGCAGAAGAAGGGCGACGCGATCGAGGTCAAGGACGACGAGGGCCCGCCGAACGGCAAGCCCGAGAAGTTCGCCTCGCTCCGGCCCGCGTTCGCCAAGGACGGCACCATCACCGCCGCCAACGCCTCGTCGATCAACGACGGCGCGAGCGCGCTCGTGCTCGCGTCGGAGAAGGCGGTCAAGCAGCACAAGCTCGAGCCGCTCGCCCGCATCGTCGGCTACGCCGGCGCGGCGCAGGCGCCCGAGTGGTTCACGACGGCCCCGGCCGCCGCGATCAAGAACGCGGCGACCAAGCTCAAGATCCCGACGGAGCAGATCGATCTCTTCGAGATCAACGAGGCGTTCGCCGTCGTCACCATGGTCGTGAACCAGCTCTGCGGCCTCGACCCCCAGAAGGTGAACGTGCGCGGCGGCGCCGTCGCCCTCGGCCACCCCATCGGCGCGAGCGGCGCGCGCATCCTCACCACCCTGCTCTTCGCGATGAAGGACCAGAACAAGAAGCGGGGCCTGGCGACGCTGTGCATCGGCGGCGGCGAGGCGCTCGCGCTGGTCGTCGAGCGCTGAGCGCTCCGATGACGCGGCCGCGGCCGATCGCGCGCGGGGTCGAGCTCTTCCCCGCGCGCACGCCCACGCTGCCGCCGGCCACGCACACCAACAGCTACGCCCTCGGCGAGCGCGAGGTGGTGCTCGTCGAGCCGGCGACGCCCTACGAGGAAGAGCGCGCCGAGTGGCTGGCGTGGGCGCGTGGCGTGGCCTCGTCGGGTCGGCGAGCCGTGGCGATCTTCCTCACCCACCATCATCCCGATCACGTCGGCGGCGCCGAGGCGTTCGCGCGCGAGCTCGGCCTGCCGCTGTGGGCCCACGAGGCGACCGCGGCGCGGCTCCCGAGCCTGGCCGTCGATCGCACGCTCGCCGACGGCGAGGCGTTCGAGCTCGCCGGCCCGACGCCGCAGCGCTGGACCGCGCTCCACACGCCCGGCCACGCCCCGGGGCACCTGTGCCTGTTCGAGGCCGTTGAAGGCGTGGTCGTGGTCGGCGACATGGTCGCGAGCGTGGGGACGATCCTGATCGAGCCCGGCGACGGCGACATGGCCGAGTACCTTCGCCAGCTCGAGCGGCTCGCCGCGCTCGGCGCCAAGGTTGCCCTGCCGGCGCACGGCGATCCGATCGAGGCGCCCGAGGACCTGTTCCGCTTCTACGTGAAGCACCGCCTCACCCGCGAGGCGAAGGTCGCCGACGCGCTCGCGGCCGCCCCGCCCGGGGGCGCGAGCATCGACGACCTCGTCCCCGTCGCATACGCCGACACGCCGGCCGCGCTCTGGCCGATCGCGGGCCTCAGCCTCGAGGCGCACCTGATCAAGCTCGAGGCCGAAGGCCGCGCCCGGCGCGGCGGGGCCGGGTGGCGGCCTGCTTCGTAGGCGTCAGTACGTCCCGGCGTAGGTGCCCTGGGGCGCGCGCCGCATCGTCCCGACGCCGCGCCACGGCGCCGTCTGCGAGTAGACGACGAGCGTGTCGCCCTGCCCGAACTCGCACTGCGACTCGTAGGGGACGCCCGACTCGTCGAACGAGACGAGCTTGAAGCGGTCGCCGTTCGCCTCTTTCACCAGGTACGGGCGGTTGAAGTGGATGCCGGGCGACTCGGCGCGCACGCGGGTCCCGTCGAAGATGACCGTGAGCGACTGGTACTGCATCTGGAGCAGCGCCTGGAGCATCGGCTCGAGCGGCGTCTCGGGGACGAACTGGACGAGCTTCCAGTTGCCGCGCAGGCGATCGCCGGCGGCCTTGATGGCCATCGCCGCGGCGTCGGGGCCCGCCGGCTCCTGGGATCCTCCACAGGCCGGGGCGGCGGCGAGGACGACTGCGGTCAGCGCGGCGAGAAACCGTCGCAACATGCCGACACCGTACCACACCGCCCTCGCGAGGCAGCCCGGCGTGCGCCCGGGTGGAGGGGCCCTCGCCTTCGGCCCGCGCGCCGGGGGACCCTCCCGAATTCGCTCGCGCGGCGCGCGGCTTTGCCGCGCGACGCGAGCTCAGAC
>CAYJPW010000336.1:0-3813 GCA_964372055.1 uncultured Polyangiaceae bacterium | reverse complement strand
CGAGCCGGCCGCCGGGCGGGCCCGGACCACGCGACGCCGAGGCGAGCGACCGCGCCGCGTCGGCCGCGGCGGCGCCGACGGCCGGGTCCTTCGAGAGGAGCCCGATCCGAGCGGCGCTCCACGCCGGCGCCGAGGGCGCCGCCGCACGCTGGGCCACGAGATCCCTGATCGTCCTCAGCGCCGCGACCGCGCCGGCGGCCCCGGCGCGCTCCGCCGCGATCGCGTCGAGCGCCGCCCAGGCGACCCTGAGCGCCGGCGCCCCTTCCCGCTCGCCGCCGCCGTCCTCCGAGGCGCCCTGGAGGATCGCTCTCGTCCGTGCGTGCTGATGGGCGAGCTCCGGCGCGATCGCGGCGGCCTCGATCAGGGCGCGCTCTCGCTCCGCGCCCGACGCGCCCGCGATCCGGACCAGCGCCGCGAGCCGCGCGAGCGCGTCCTCGCGCTCGTGCTCCTCGGGCCAGCGCTGGAGCGCCGCGGCGAGCCGGTCCGCCTCGAGGGGGGTGAGCGCCTCGCCCATGGCGTCGGCGTGCTCGGCGGCCGTGCGCACGGCCGCGCGCGCGACCGCCTCGTCGCCCTCGTCGGCGAGCTCCTTGAGCAGCGAGAGCCCCGATGCGCGGGTGAACCGGCTCGGCGCCGCGAGGCGCGCCCGCGCGAGGACCAGCTTCTGCGCCGGGGTCGCCCGCGCCGGATCGACGCCGCCCCCGGCGGAGGCGCCGAGCGCGGGCTCGATCATGCCCGCCTCGACGAGGCGCACGCGCGCCGCGACGAGGACGTCGTCCGCGCCCTCGGCCTCGGCGCGCTCGGCGGCGCGCGCGCACGCGCGGAGAGAGGCCGCCCGATCGCCCGCGTGCGCATGGCAGCGCGCCTCGAGGTAGAGCGCCCGCGAGAGCGGCGTGCGCTTCGCCTCGGCCGCGGCCAACAGGACGGCGGCGTCGGCGCGGCCGCGCCCGACCAGCGCGGTGCACAGCGGAACGATCGCCGGCAGATTCGACGGGGCGCCCGCCTCGGCGTAGGCGCGCGCCACCTCGCAGAGCTCGTCGATCTCGCCGAGCGCCAGGGCGCAGCGGAGCGCTCCGACGGCGGCGAGCCCGCGGCCGCGCGGATCGTCGAGCAGGGACACGAGGCGGCGGTACGACGCGAGGGCGATGTAAGGGCCGACGGTCCGCTCGAGCTCCGCGGCCGCCGCCAGGCCGACGCGGCCGGCGAGGCTCACGCGGACCCGCCCCGCTCGGTGGGCAGGCCGAGCGCCGGGATGCGCTCGAGCGCGGCCTCGATGCGCGAGAGCTCCGCCCAGATGTGATCGATGCGCCGGCGCAGCGCCGCGGCGTCGACCTCTTCGCCCACCTCGAGCGCGCCGATGGGCGCGGCGACCTTCTCGCGCAGGGCCGCCGCGAGGCGGTCGCGCTCGGCGAGCTGCATCGCGCGGACGTCGTCCGAGGCCGAGGGCACGAAGTCGGCGATGAGGAGCTCGACCCGGTTGGCGTACCGGACGACGCTGGCGACGCGCCGCGTGAGGTACGCGGGATCGTCGAGCCGCATCGCGGCGAACTCCTCCTGCGATGCCGTCTCGTAGAGCGCCTGCACCTCGTTGTACGCGCGCCGCCAGCCCACCGCGTCGGCGGCCTCGTAGGCGCCGCGGGCCCGCTCCTCGACGTCTCCGATGCGGGCGTCCCAGGCGTCGCGGTCCATCCCGACGAGCGTGCCGGTCGACCGGTAGACGAGGCGCCGCAGCGTATCGAGCTCGCCCTCGAAGCGATGCCACGGCGGCGAGAGCGCCTCGGTCGGGCCGCCCCGGAACTCGTCGACGAGCAGCCGCAGGCGCTCGCAGAGGGCGGCGAGCTTGTCCGGATCGGTCGTTACCACCTCGCGGATGCCGGCGACGAGCGCCTCGGCCTCGCGCCGGTACGCGTCGCCCATGCCGCCCCAGAGGCTCCGGCCGGTGCTCTCGGCCTCCTCGATCAGGCCCTCCACCGCGCCGCGCGGGTCGAAGCGCGGCGCGTCGGGCGGCTCGATCTGCGCCCAGAGCTCGCGCCCGGCGACCACGGCGCGCGCCTCGAGCCGCATCGCCTCGTCGCAGCGGAGGGTGAGCTCGACGCCGGTCCCGACGGCGAGATCCTGGGGCACGGCGAGGAGCAGCGTCTTGATCGGCATCCGGCCCTGGAGGAGCCGCAGCACCACCGCGCCGCTCTGATCGGCGGTGTAGAACCGATGCGTCGCCTCGGCCGGCAGCCCCGCGCCGCGGGCGAGGAGGACGCGGCGGTCGCGCCGGCCGGCGCGCACCACCTCGACGCCGATGTCCTTGGCCACGACCGACGGCCGGCTCAGGGCGCTCGCGCGCGGGCGCACGTCGCCGCGGTAGAGCGCCAGCGGGAGCTCGGAGAGGACGCGCTCGCCCTCGCCGCGGAGCGCGAGCGCCACCTGGTGCTCGCCGTCGCCGCCGAGGGGCACCTCCACCTTGACCACCGCGCCCGCCTCGCCGAGCGGCGCGCGCGCGAGCGTCTGGCCGCCGCCGACGACGGCGAGCTCGGCCGCGCCCTCGGGCGCCTGCTCGACGCGCACCCCGAGCTTGATCTTGGCGCCCCGCGCCACGACGGGCGTGGTGACGAGCACGGTCGTCCCGCGCTCGGGATCCCCGAGGCGCAGCCCTCCGAGCTGCGCCGCGTGGATCGCGGCGCCGAGCGCGACGCAGGTGTCGACCTCGTCCTGGAGGAGCTTGCCGGCGCGGCTCCTCGACGCGAGCGCCTCGGTGACCCGCCGGATCACCAGCGGCACCCTCGTCGATCCGCCGACGAGGACGACGTGATCGATCTCGCCGATGCCGACCGACGCCGTCTCGAGGCTCTGCGCGAGCGCGCGCTCCGCGCAGCGGATCGTGGTCTCGACCAGGTCGGCGACGGCGCGCTCGTAGTCTTCGCGCCCCAAGTCGGCCTCGAACGAGACGGGCTCGCCCTGCTGATCGTCGACGACGTCCTGCTTGGAGACGTGGACGACCTCGGACGTCGAGAGCGACTCCTTGATCTCCTGCGCCAGGTGCACGAGGCGCCCGAAGCGGCGGCGGTCGTCCTCGTCCCCGCGCACGTCGAGGTCGAGCGCGTAGCCCTTCTCGACGAGCTGCCTGCGCAGCGCCTCGGCGTAGCGCCGGTCGAGGTCGTCGCCGCCGAGGAAGTTGTCGCCGTCGATGGCGAGCACCTGGTACTCGCCGCCGAGGCAGCGCAGGACCGAGACGTCGAACGTGCCGCCGCCGAGGTCGTAGACCAGGAAGTTGCCATCGCCGAGCTTGGCCCGCCAGGTGTGGTAGATGGCCGCCGCGGTCGGCTCCTGGAGGATGCCGATCACCTCGAGACCGGCGAGCTCGCCCGCCTTGCGCGTGGCCTCGACCTGCGGCGCGTCGAAGTAGGCCGGCACGGTGATGACCGCGCGCGCGACCTTGACGTCGACGCCGCTCGGGGCCTGCGAAGAGAGGTGCTCTCGCATGCGCGAGGCGAGCTCGCCGAGGATCTTCGCCGACACCTCCTCGGGCAGGAGCGTGTGCGGGCCCTGCTCGATGGGCGTACGCTGCCCCATCCGTCGCTTCACCGACTCGATCGGCGCCGGCGACCGCCCGCGCCGGGCGCGCGCCGGGTGGCCGACGAGGAAGGCGCCGGCCTTCGGATCCCACGCCACCGCGGACGGCACGGTGCGGCGGCCGAAGCGATCGGCGTAGATCACGAGATCGCGCTCGGAGGGGTCGAGCAGCGCGATCTCGGAGTTGGTGGTGCCGAGGTCGATCCCGACGGGGCGGTCAAGGAACATCGAGGGCTCTCCGGAGGATGGGGT
>CAYJPW010000335.1:0-3818 GCA_964372055.1 uncultured Polyangiaceae bacterium | reverse complement strand
CAAGTGATCGGAATTGCTTTGTTCTTCAGGCGCAGATCGGGAACTGCACCCAGCTCGCGGAATCCGTGCGGATCACCCTGCAAAAGATCTGCACCCATTTGTGATGAAACTACACATCGTCATGATCGTCGTCACCATCATCATGTTCCGGCTGTTCGATCGAAATGCCCCGCGCACTTTGGCTCGCGCGCTGCAAGATCGCATTGTCGAGCAGTGTGCGTACGATCCCGTCCATGTTTGAATGGCGAACCCGATTTCCGAAAGCGATCGGGCCAAGTTGGACAAACAGCTTGCCAATCGACTCGTCAGCGAAGCTGCTCGAGATCAGGGGTACGCCCTCCCAGTCCAACATCAAGGCCTTGTTCCTATCTGCCGCCAGTAGGTTGAGACACTTGGTCCGAACTTGGCGACCGGAACCACGCGTGCCGAACCCGACCGTCTCGTCCTTCAATCGGAGTACAAACTCGGCATTCGAAGCCGACTCATATTTGAGCTCGATAATGTCCACCGGTTGATGGGGAGCCCCATCGAGCGCGAGGGCGTCGGCGAGATGAAAGGAACCGTCCAAGCCGAGCGTCGCCTCGACCAATGTGCCAACGAATGTCTGGTCAACTCGCACCGACCAGTTTTTTGACTCTGTACCGTAGACGCTTAGCCTTCCGCGGCCTGAACTCAGCTTGAATGATCCGCCAGAGAGCGTTGCGATCCGCAGCGTGCCGGCGAGCCCGTTGCCTTGCCCGGCTTCTGGTCGGCTCGTTACGCCCGCCTTGACGGCCTCTCCGATGGCGTCGACATCACGAGCAATCTCCGGGAACGCCGAGCGCATGGCAGAGAGAATGCCGTCCCCGGGGTCAGCGACGACGAATTGAACTTGTCTATTCTTTGTGAATGTCGTCGCTTGGACGAGGCCGCCGGTAGGCGATCTTGCGTGGTTCAAAACGTTGTCCGTGATCTCATTGAGTGACCATTCGAGCCCAGCGATAACGTCCCTTGGCAACTCCATGCTCCTCATGACTACGTCGATCGTTTCGTCCACAGCCTTTTGCTGCATGCCAATATCGGCGAAGCGCTTTAGGGAGACGTGCCGATCGTGAAAGACGTCGGTCTGCGGGTGGCGCCGCGGGTCGAGGAAGTGTGCCCAGTTGGTGTTTGAAAACAATCTCTTGCAGTACGCGTGCTCGGGCAACTCGATTGTGATGTCGCAGCCGGCATCTCGCAGGCGGTCTACTGCGCAGACGATACCTGCCATCGCGCCGGGGTACGCTTTCTCGCAGGCAGCAAAGCTGATTAGGGCTGCAGTGAAACCCGCCGTCGATATCTGGTGAAAGCAGGCGAGTCCGTCGTTTAGCGCGTAGTCGTCTACGGATCCGATGGCTCGCATGATGTTGCCGCTGAGAGAGGCCCTGCCGTGCTTCATGAACGGCATCATATCTCCTCAAGCGGCACTTGTCCCGCTGCTGCACCACTCGCCGTTCGCGGGCCGGCGTCGCGCGCGTTGCGATGCAGTTCTTGTGCTTCGGCGGGACACGCCAGAAGACAAGCTGATGCGGTCGCCGATCAGGCTGGTGCCGTATTCGTCCGGCAGGACCACCACTTCAGGGGATCTGGCGCACGCCGTCATTGTTGATATCGGGTTGATCTACCTGTCCACCGGCACCCCATCCACCCCCGCCGCCCTCAGCCTCACCTCCAGGTGCTTCAACATCCGGCTGTGCCTCCGATACATCGTCGAGATGCTGATCCCCATCACCTCCGCGGCCTCCTGCAGCTGCCGCCCCTCGTCGTAGACCAACCGCAGCACGACCGCGTCATCCTTGGCCAGCCCCTTCCTCGCCCCCTCCAGCGCCGCCCCCGCCCGCGCCGCGGCCTCGCGCCGCACCAGCTCGTCCTCGGCGCTCCCCTCCGCCCGCGCCTCCGCCTCCCGCGCCGCCTGCATCTGCACGAACATCGCGGCCGCGCTCGCCACCGCGGCGGCCCGCACCCCCTTCTGCGCCTGGATCGGTCCGTGGTCGAACACCTTGAACTCGTCGGGCTGCCCGCCGATCGCCTGCGTGCTCGCGCGGTAGAACGCGAGGGCCAGCTTCTGGGCGCGCGACTCGGCGCGCACCTCGTCGAGCATGGCCCCGGTGATACGGTCCTGCGCGTACGTCTCGAAGCTCACGCCGCGCCCCGCGTCGTAGCGCTGCGCCGCGAGCAACAGGGCGAGGTCCCCCGCCGAGCGCAGCGCGGCCATGCTGACGAGCCCCGCGAACCGCTTCAGGAGGCGCTTCGCGTTCTTCTCGATGAGGTGGCGGGCCTCCTCGAAGAGCCCCTTCTGCTCGGGCGTCAGCGCCGCGAGCCCCTCGCGCAGCTCCGTCGTCACGCTCACGGTCAGCCCTTGGGACGGCGCCTCGGGCCATGGGCGGCGCCCTGCTTCGCGGGCTCGGGCGCGGGCGCCTTCTCGTCGAAGATCGGGATCTCGTCGCTCCGGTCCACGTCGGGCGCCTCGCCGGCGGCCCGGACGAGCCGGGCGATCATCGGATCGTTCGCGAGCTGCTCGGTCAGCACCGATCGGAACATCTCGAGATCCTCGGCGGTGAGCAGGGCGCGGTAGGGATCGAGCGCGCGCTCCACCTCCTCGGCGAGCACTGGGTGAGGGGACGGCTCCGAGCTCATGGTGCGACCTCCGCCGGTCGCCCCGATGATATCGCTCAGCAGCCTCGGGCAGGGAACCATTCCGCGCGCCCGCCGGGCACGCGCAGCGTCGTGTGCTCCTCCTGGAACACCAGCTCGTCGGGGCCGACGCCGAACGCCCCGTCGGGCGAGAGGTAGTCGCCGAGGCGGCGGTGCGGCGCCGCCGCGAGGCCGTGCTCGAGGAAGGCGTCGGTCTCGTAGCAGCCGTCCGGGTGCTCCTCGAGGAAGCCGAGGAGCGAGGCGCGCGTCGCGCATGCCTTGCGGTTCACGGCCCACGTGCACAGGCGACGAAAGAGCTTGGGCATGAGGATCGGGCCGCGCTCGCGCGGGTGATCGAGCCTCGGGCTGGGCTCGCGGAAGACGAGCGGCTCGAAGCGCGAGGCGTCGCGCGCGAGGTGTCGCCAGAGGCCGCGGCGCCCGCGCTCGGCACGCCGCGCGGCGTCGCGCAGGACGACGATCTCCTCGGGCGACATCGAGCTGTAGAACGCCGGCAGCGCCCAGCCGGTCTCGAGCAGCCAGCGGTTGAGCGAGACGCGCTCGCCGCCCATCTCGACGAAGAGCTCGCCGACGAGGCGGCCGCGCGAGTCGAAGGCCTCGGCGGGCCGATCGACCGCGGTGCTGACGACGCACGGGGCCACGCGCAGGCCCGAGGTGGAGAGGAACGCGCCGAGCGCCCTCGTCGCCGTCTCGGCCCCGCGCTGCCGGTAGTGCTGTCGCCAGCGATCGGCCGTCACCTGCTCCGCGGCGCTCGGCTCGACATTCCGCGCGAGCGCGCGCGGCCGGTAATGGAGCTCCGGCCCGTCGACGCCTTGCAGGCGCACGCCGACGATGCCCTCGGCGTGGACGGCCGTGTGCTCCTCGACCCCGGCGACCGTGGCGCCCTGGAAGACGTGCGTCACGCGGGGCGCAAGGCCGGGCGCCGGCCGGAAGCGGAAGCTGTCCGGACCGGTCTGGATCCAGAGGCTGGTCGCGTCGGCCGCCAGCGATCCGTTCGGCCAGAGCTGATCGAGGTAGAGGAGGCCGCGCACCTCCAGGAGACCGAGAGCCATGGTGCCCTTCCCAGCCGGAACGACGGTCCGGCGATGAGAGGAGGGTGCAGTTCCCGATCTGCGCCTGAAGAACAAAGCAATTCCGATCACTTGGCG
>CAYJPW010000334.1:0-3866 GCA_964372055.1 uncultured Polyangiaceae bacterium | reverse complement strand
CGGCGGCACCGGCCCGGGCGGCGGCTCCAGCACCTCGTCGTCGAGCGGCGAGACGAGCTCCACCGGCGGCGCCGGCACGGGCGGCGCCGGCGGCGCGGCCGACTTCAGCGGCCTCGCGGTCCAGGGCGGCGGCTGCGGCTGCAGCGTCCCCGCGTCGAGCAGCGATCGCGGCCTCTTGGCGCTGGGCCTCGCCGGCCTCGTTGGGATGATCGCGACGCTGCGCCGGCGCCGGCGCTGAAGAGGTAGCGGAGACTCGTCCGACCAAGGCTCTCGACGCCCGAGGTCCGACGCCTCTTCAGCTCAGCTCCCGCTTCGAGAGGCCGATCGCGCGAGCGGTCAGGCCTCGCGGACGAACAGCCAGATCCAGCCCGCCGCGCCCACCAGCGCGGCGAGGCCGTAGAGCGCCGCGGTCGCGGCGATGAACCACCGCCGGCCGCGCGCGGGATCGCCGACCGCGAGCCAAGGCACGACGGCCACGTGCTCGAGCACGAAGCCGACCGCGGCGGGGTAGAGGACCTTCCGGACGATGACCGGCCCCATGTCCTCGGGGCGATCGATCGTCATCAGCTCGTCGGCGTAGAGGTGGATGACCGGCGGCATCGCCGCGCAGGCCCACGCGATCGCGAGCGGCAGGCTGAGCACGTGCCCGAGCAGGAGGCGCTGGACGATCTCGCCGCGCGTGAGGCGCGGCACCTCGTCGCCGTGACCGGACGAGCCGAGGGCGACGGGCCTCTCCGCGGCGGACATGCCCCGAGGATACCCGAGGCGCCCCTCTCTCGGTCGGCCCGCCGGGGCATCGCGGCCCTCCGGAGAACGGCCCGGCGGCGGGCGTTCCAAGCGCCGGTCCCCGCGAAACTTGGCATACTCCCGACCCATGCCCGCCGACACGATCGTCCACCGCCTCCTCGATCAGTCCAAGCGCCGTCCCGACGCGCCGGCGTACTTCGTGAAGCAAGGCGGCGCCTGGAAAGCCACGAGCTACGCCGAGTACTGGCGCGAGGTGAAGCGTGCGGCCAAGGCGCTGATCGCGCTCGGGCTCGAGCCGGGCTCGACCGTGTGCATCCTCGGCTACAACCGCCCCGAGTGGGTGGTCGCCGATCTCGCCGCGATGGCGATCGGCGGCGCCCCCGCGGGCATCTACACGACCTGCTCGCCCGAGGAGGTCCGGTACGTCGTCCACCACGCCGAGGCCAAGGTGGTCATCGTCGAGAACCGCGAGCAGTGGGACAAGATCGACAAGGAGCGGGCGAACCTGCCGCTCCTGCGGCACGTGGTGACGATGCGCGGCGCCCCGAAGATCGAGGACCCGATGGTCCTCGGCTGGGACGACCTCCTCGCCCGCGGCGACGCCGTCGAGGACGCCCGCCTCGACGGGCGCCTCCTCGCGCTCGAGCCCGACGGCCTGGCGACGCTCATCTACACCTCGGGCACGACCGGCCCGCCCAAGGGCGTCATGCTCTCGCACGACAACCTCGCGTGGACCGCGAGCACGGCGCAGTCGCTGGTCGGCGGCCGCCCCGGCGACACCAGCCTCTCGTACCTGCCGCTCTCGCACATCGCCGAGCAGATGTTCTCGATCCACGGCCCCATCACCATGGGCGGCACCATCTACTTCGCCGAGGGGCTCGATCGCGTCCCGGACAACCTCAAGGAGGTCCAGCCCACGCTCTTCTTCGGCGTCCCGCGCATCTGGGAGAAGTTCCAGGGCGGCATCGCCGCCAAGCTCGCGGTCGCCAAGGGGGCGAAGAAGGCGCTCGTCGGCTGGGCGCGCAAGGTGGGCACGCAGGTGAGCGCGCTCGAGTGCGCCGGCAAGCGCCCCGAGGGCCTGCTGGCGATCGAGGCCAAGCTCGCCGACCGCCTCGTCTTCTCCAAGCTCCGCCCCGCCATCGGCCTCGGCAAGGCGCGGGTGTGCGTGAGCGGCGCGGCGCCCATCGCCAAGGAGGTGCTCGAGTTCATGGCCTCGCTCGGCGTCGTGATCCTCGAGGTCTACGGCCAATCGGAGGACACCGGCCCGACGAGCTTCAACCGCCCCGGCAAGACGCGCTTCGGCACCGTCGGCCCCGTCATCCCCGGCGTCGAGGTGAAGATCGCCGCCGACGGCGAGATCCTGGTGAAGGGACCCAACGTCTTCCTCGGCTACTACAAGGAGGCGGAGGCCACCGCCGAGGCGCTCGTCGACGGCTGGCTCTGCTCCGGCGATCTCGGCGAGCTCGACGGCGAGGGCTTCCTCCACATCACCGGCCGCAAGAAGGACATCCTCATCACCGCGGGCGGCAAGAACATCACGCCGAAGAACATCGAGAGCGCGATCAAGAACCACCCGCTCGTCTCCGAGGCGGTGGTGATCGGCGACCGGCGCAAGTACCTGACGGCGCTGATCACGCTCGATCCCGAGGCGGCGGCGAAGTTCGCCGCGGAGAAGGGCCTCGAGAAGAAGCCGCTCCACGACGAGCCGGTGGTGATCCGCTGGGTCCAGGAGGCGGTCGACGAGGCCAACCGCCACCTCGCGCGCGTCGAGACGGTGAAGAAGTTTCGCATCCTGCCGCGCAGCTTCACCATCGAGGACGGCGAGCTCACCCCCACGCTCAAGGTCAAGCGCAAGGTCGTGAACGAGCACTTCGCGCAGGAGATCGAGTCGATGTACACGGAAGAGCGGGCGTGATCGGAGACCACGCGCTCGCGCTCCGCGGCGTGAGCTTCGACTTCGGCCAGACGCTCGCCGATCTCGACACCGCGATGCTGGCGCGCCGCGTCGGCGAGAAGGGCGCGCGCGTGGCGGTGGACCGCCTCGACGCCGCCCTGCCCGGCGCCTGGCGCGCCTACGACGACGCGATCCGCCGCGGGCTGGGCGGGCACCCGTGGAAGCTCTTGATGTCGACGCTGCTCGAGGGCGCCGGCGTCGGCGCAGGCCGCGCGGCCATCGTCGACTGGCTCTGGTCGGAGCAGCCGGCGCACAACCTCTGGCGCCGGCCCATCTCCGACATGGCCGCCCTCGTCCGCGATCTCGCGGCGGCGAAGGTGCCGCTGGTGATCGTCTCGAACTCCGAGGGCCGCCTGGCCGAGCTCATCGACGAGATCGGCTGGGCGGACCTGTTCCCCGAGGTCGTCGACTCGGGCCGCGTCGGCATCGAGAAGCCCGACGCGCGCATCTTCGCCGCCGGCGCCGCGCGCCTCGGGCTGCCCGTCGAGGCGATCGCCCACGTCGGCGACTCGCTCGCCGCCGACGTGCTCGGCGCCCTCGGGGCGGGCATGAAGGCGATCTGGTACGGCGGCGACGATCCGCAGCGGCTCCCGGCCGGCTCCGCGCTCGCGCGGAGCGCGGCGGAGGTGCGCGCCGCGCTCGCGGGCTTCGGGCTCGCGCTCCCTCGCGCTACTTCGGCGGCGGGGTGAGGCCCGGGATCGTCGTCGGGAAGGTGCTCGGCAGCGGGGGCAGCGTCGACGGCAGCGCCGACGGGAACGCCGTCGGCCACGCGAACGGGGCGCTCGGCTGCGGCTGCGCCGGCGGCGGCTGCTGCGGCGGGGGCTGCTGCATCGGCGGCTGCTGCATCGGCGGCTGCTGCTGCGGGTAGCCCTGCTGGGGGTAGCCCTGCTGGGGGTAACCCTGCTGCGGGTACTGGCCGGGGTAAGGCTGCTGCCTGGGCGGATCCGAGCCGCATCCGATCGCGAGGGCGACTCCGGACACGACGAAGCCGACGAGGCGCAGGAGCGCGCGGGCGCCCGGATCACGAAGCGGGGCGAGGCGAAGGGTCATGACGTCTTCTCCGGTGGACGGACGGCATCCTAGCTCCTTCTCGGCGCGATCGGCACGCGGGACGAGCGGAGCGCCCGATGCGGGGCGCGCCCGGTGCGGCGCGCGGCCGGTGCGG
>CAYJPW010000333.1:0-3982 GCA_964372055.1 uncultured Polyangiaceae bacterium | reverse complement strand
CCCCCCGCCCGCCGCGCGGGGGGGGGGGGGGGGGGGGGCGGGCCCCCCCCCCCCCCCCCTCGAGACTGAAGCGACCGCCGCGTCGGCGGCGCACCACGAAGGGGTTCTGCGCGGCCGTTGATTCGGCTAGTCTCGGCGGAATCCTTTCTCGTGACTGGACCGCGACGCGCCGTCGCGCACCACGCTTTGCCCCTCGGAGGTCCCATGCTTCGACTCGAGCTCACGCTGCTGGCCTTGGTGCCGTGCGCCGTCCTTTCCGCCGCCGCGTGCGGCGGCGACTCCTCCACCGCGACCGGCGGCACCGGAGACACCAGCACGACCGGCACCGGGACGGGCAGCGGCGGCGCCGGCGGCACCGGCGGCGAGGGAGGCTCCGGCGGCGCGGCGTGCGTGCCGGAGAGCGAGCAGTGCGACGGCGTCGACAACGACTGCGACGGCACCGTCGACGAGGACTGCCCCTGCACCGACGGGCAGACGCAGCCGTGCTACTCGGGGCCGATGGGCACGCAGGGCATCGGCGCCTGCGCGGCGGGCATGCAGACCTGCAGCCTGGCCGGGACGTGGGGCGCGTGCACGGGCGAGGTCGTGCCGGCCGTCGAGGCCTGCAACGGCGTCGACGACGACTGCAACGGCTCGGTCGACGACATGGGGATGACGAGCTGCGGCATCGGCGCCTGCGCCGCGAGCGTGCTCGCCTGCGACAACGGCGTGCCCGGCGCCTGCGTCCCCGGCCAGCCCTCGGTCGAGCTCTGCGACGGCATCGACAACGACTGCGATCAGCTCCTCGACGAGTCGTTCCCCGACGAGGGCACCGCGTGCGACTCGGGCCTGCTCGGCGCCTGCCAGGCCGGCGCGCTCGCGTGCGTCACCGAGAACGGCACCACCGCCCCGAAGTGCGTGCCCGACCTCCAGCCGGTGAACGAGACCTGCGACGGCATCGACAACGACTGCAACGGCACGGTCGACGACAACGTCCCCGGCACCGGCGGCGCGTGCTCCACCGGCGCCCTCGGGCCCTGCGCCGCGGGGACGATCGCCTGCCAGGGCGGCGTCATCGACTGCTTCGCCAACGTGACGCCCTCCCCCGAGACCTGCGACGGCGTCGACAACGACTGCAACGGCACCGTGGACGACCCTCCCGGCGTGAACCAGCCGTGCAACACCGGCCTCCTCGGGATCTGCCAGGCCGGCATCAACCAGTGCCAGAACGGATCGTTCACCTGCGTCCAGCAGCAGCTGGCCCAGCCGACCGACGTCTGCGGCGACAACCTCGACAACAACTGCAACGGCCAGACCGACGAGGGCTGCCTCTACACGTTCAGCGGCGTGCAGACGAACCTGCCCGTCCAGCAGCTCACCGGCTGGACGCAGTGCTACCTCGACACGTACGCGAACAACGCGACGCCGCTCACGACGATCCTCACCCAGTGCAACAAGGCCAAGCTGCTCCTCGCCTGCCGCGTGACCGGCTCGCAGACGCTCATGGCCGCCGCCTGGGCGCCGCGGCTCGACGTCACCTTCGACACCGGCACCGGCAACGTCCCGCACAACGCCAACGGCGTCGGCTGGTACTACAACAACTCCTGGTCGTGGGGCTTCGCCCAGCAGGGCGACGCGATCACGCGCAACTCGTGCGACACGACCAACACCAACGCCGACAAGCGCCTCTGCTGGCACACGGGCAGCGGGAGCATCAACACCGGCTGGCGCTGCGGCGCGACCACCGGCCTCAACTTCATCGCCACGCACGAGCGCATCGTCTTCCACGCCGACTGAACCGCCGCGCGGCGCCCGCCACGGGCGGCGCATCCGCCCCATCCACGGCTGATCTCACAGGAGACGGGCAGACGGGGAGGTTCTGATTCCGTCGCCCGCAGTCCACGCGGCGCAGAGCGTCGACGTGGATCGACCCAAAGAATCCTCCCCGACTCCCCGTCTCCCTGTAAAAAATCCCCCCAACGCTCGCAGAGCGCTCACGCCGCTCAGCGGACCAGGATCGGCGATCCAGGATCGCGCTCGCCGGGCCAGGGGCGGCCGCGGTGCGCGCGCAGCCACAGCCCGAGCGCGAGGAGGAGGCCGCCGAAGACGAGCGCGTACGCGCCCACGAGCGAAGCGATGGCGATCGCGCCGACCCAGGGGCGCGCGAAGACGAGCGCGCCGAGCGCGATGGAGGCGAGCCCCGAGAGCGCGAGCAGCGTGGCGCCGCGGTGACCGCGGAGCAGCGCCGACGCCCCGATCTCGAGGGCGCCGGTGAGCACCGCCCACGCCGCGATGAAGTAGAGCAGCAGCGTCGTCGTCATCGCCGGCCACAGGAACGCCACCGCTCCGAGCGCAACGCCCGCGAGCCCCTCGAGCAGCAAGAGCCAGCGCGGCCGCCGGGTGGGCGCTCCGGTCGTGGCGAAGAGGAGCACCCCGACGAGCCCGTCCGCGAGGACGTAGGCGCCGAAGAGGAGCACGAGCGCTTGCACCGTGAGCGCGGGCCAGGAGATGGCGGCGACGCCGAAGAGGACACCGAGGATTCCCCGCAGCGCGATCACCCACCAGCGCCTCGCGAGCACGAGAACCATCGCCGTCGTCCTCCTGGACGGACGCGGCACGCAACAGGCGTGCCGCGCGCGCCGGCGCCGCGGCCTCGAAACACCGCCGCGCGTCGCGCCCTTCCTCCGGCGCCGCGCGCGAGCGCTGCGGCCCTACGCGGGTTCTGCGTGGCTACGACCGGCGATCGCGCGGCTTCAGCCGCCCGACGTGGCGAGCCCGACCGGGCAAGCGACGCCGGTGCCGCCGAGGCCGCAGTACCCGTCGGGGTTCTTGTCGAGGTACTGCTGGTGGTAGTCCTCGGCGTAATAGAACGGAGGCGCGTCCGCGATCTCGGTCGTGATGCGGCCGTGGCCGGCCGCCGTGAGGCGCTCCTGGTACGCCGCGCGCGATGCCTCGGCCGCCTTTCGCTGCGCCTCGCCGTGGGTGTAGATGCCCGAGCGGTACTGGGTCCCGACGTCGTTGCCCTGACGCATGCCCTGGGTCGGGTCGTGGCTCTCCCAGAACACCTTGAGCAGGTCCTCGTAGCGCAGCTTGCGCGGATCGAAGACCACGTGGACGACCTCGTTGTGCCCGGTCATTCCGGTGCACACCTCGCGGTACGTCGGGTTCGGCGTGTGGCCCGCGGCGTAGCCGGCGGCGGTCGAGTAGACGCCGTCGAGCTGCCAGAGCTTGCGCTCGGCGCCCCAGAAGCAGCCCATGCCGAACATCGCCTCCTCCATGCCGGCGGGCCACGGCGGCTCCATCGCGTGCCCGAGCACCGTGTGCTGCGCGGCGACCGGCATCCGCTCGGACCGGCCAGGCAGCGCTTGCTCGGCCGGGGGAACTCTCAGCTTGTGCTCGAGGGCCATGCGCCGAGTCTGGAAGAATCGGGGCCAGTTGACCAGGCTCACCGAAGTCACGCGCGGGGTGAATTCGGCAAGTCTCGGGACGGCAGCTCGTGATCCGGCGAGTGTGCGCCTGGGCGCAGGCTCTCCAGAGTGTGCAGGCGCCGCGGCGCGCGTGACTTTGCCCGGGCGCGCTCGTTGGGGCAGGCTGGCTGGATCGACATGCCGACCAAAGCCAGCGCCGCCTCCGGATCGGGGCCTGCGCCGGAGCTCGAGGATCTCGACGCGGGCTGGGATACGCCGCGGAAGAGCACCGCGACCACCGCTCGGAAGGACGCCGCCGACGCCCTCGACGAGGGCTGGGAGGCGGCGGGCGATCCGTCGAGCACGGACCAGGTCGACGGTGGCTGGGACGATCTGGCGGCCACCGCGCCGCCCGCGGCGGCGCGAGCGCGTGTTGCCCTGGCTCCCACGCCGGCCGCGCCGGCGCGCGTCGCCGCAGCGCCCACGCCGGCCGCGCCCGTCCGCGCTCCCGCATCCACGCCGTCCGCACCGGCGCGCATCGCCGCAGCTCCGACGCCGTCCGCACCGGCGCGCGCCGCCGCAGCGGCGTCCGCACC
>CAYJPW010000332.1:0-4025 GCA_964372055.1 uncultured Polyangiaceae bacterium | reverse complement strand
GGCTCGGGCTGCGCGGCCGGCTCGGTCGCCGGCGGCGCAGCCGGAGGCGCCGGCGGCGGCACCGGCAGCGGCTGCGGCTGGGGAATGGGCTGCGGCTGCTGCGCCGCCGCGATGGTGCTCGACACGGCCGCCGCAACGCCCCACAGGACCGCCAACGCTCGTCTCATGCGCTATATCCTCCCACCGCTCGTTCGCGCGGTGCGCCGCCACCTTGCGGATGCCACGGTGGACCGTCCGTTACGCTTGGATGTCAGCTTCGTGACGGGCGCTCGGACGCTACCTCATTCCCCCCACGATGGTCACCCCCGATGACTGAAGCTCTCCGCATCACCGCCGACGTCGAGGTCATGGATACCGACATCCTCGCGAGCCTCGTCGGCCCGGGGAACGAGCACCTCAAGACGATGGCCAAGCGCCTCGACATCGACGCCGGCGTGCGTGGAAACACCATTCGCCTCGCGGGCGCCGCCGAGCGGGTCGGCCTCGGCGAGCGTTTCCTCGCCGAGGCGGCGCAGCTGTTGCGCAACGGGATCACCCTCGAGCCGCAGGACTACGCGCGCGGGACGCAGGCGCTGATCGACGACCCCGCCATGTCGCTTCGCGAGCTCTTCGAGGACGTCGTCCTGATCACGGCGCGACGCCGACCGATCACCGCGAAGGGCGTCGCCCAGAAGCGCTACATCCAGGCGATCCGTTCGCACGATCTCACCTTCGGCATCGGCCCCGCCGGCACCGGCAAGACGTACCTGGCGATGGCGATGGCGGTGCACGCCCTGCTCGAGCGGAGGGTCAAGCGCATCATCCTCGCCCGGCCCGCCGTCGAGGCCGGAGAGCGGCTCGGCTTCCTCCCGGGCGATCTCGCCGAGAAGGTGAACCCGTACCTCCGCCCGCTCTACGACGCCCTCCACGACATGATGGACGTCGACAAGGCGACGGGCCTCGTCGCGCGCGGTCAGATCGAGGTCGCCCCGCTCGCGTTCATGCGCGGCCGGACGCTCAACGACTGCTTCGTCATCCTCGACGAGGCCCAGAACGCGACCAGCGAGCAGATGCGCATGTTCCTGACCCGCCTCGGCTATTCGTCGCGCGCCGTGGTCACCGGGGACGTCACCCAGGTCGACCTGCCGCAGGGGGCCCGGAGCGGCCTGGCCGAGGCGCGCGACCTGCTCTCGGGCATCGAGGGCATCGCCTTTTGCCAGTTCACCGAGGTCGACGTCGTCAGGCACCCCCTCGTCCAGCGCATCATCGTGGCGTACGATCGCCGCGACGCCGAGCTCGCCCAACGCCGCGAGGAGCGCCGCGAGGAGCGCCGCGACCGCGGCGTGACGCCGGAACCGGCCGACGCGAAGCGCGACGACAAGACGAGGTGACCATGGCCACGACGACCCCGATCGACAGCGCGAGCGCGGCGGTCGAGCATCCCGTTCCGCGGATCGACGAGGTCGACGCCGCGCTCGGCCCCGTCGCCGCGGTGGCCGCGCGCCTCATCGCCGACCCACGCCTGTCGGACAAGGTGGTGGCGCGGGTGCACCCGCTCCTCGTCGCGGTGCGCAAGGAGACGCGCGTCGTGCTCGTCGCGCCCGCGTCCGTGTGGGACAGGGGCCGCGACGCGCTGCGCCCGTTCGCCGCGCGCTTTGCCGAGGGCGAGGCGATGCTGGTGCTGCTCGGCCGCCCCGCCGAGCCCGATCTCGCCCAGGCGCTCAACCGGGGGCTCGCCGCGATCGTCGCCCCCGACCCGAGCGCCGACGAGATCTTCGTCGCCGTCCATGGCGCCTTCGAGCTCATGGAAGCCAAGGCGCGGGCGGAGAGCCGCGGCAAATGGCTGAACCGCTACCGCTACGAGCTGGGCGAGCTCATCGAGATCGCGAAGGCGATCACCACCGAGCGGGAGCTCGACAAGCTCCTCGGGCTCATCCTCGAGAAGAGCCGCTTCATCACCGGCGCCGACGCCGGCAGCATCTACGTCGTCGAGGGCGACGACCCCGATCCGCTCCGCCGCATGCTGCGCTTCAAGCTGTCGCAGAACGACTCGTGCGTCTTCGACTCGCGCGAGTTCACCGTCCCGCTCAGCTCGCGCTCGATGTCGGGGTACGTCGCGCTCCACAAGAAGCCGCTCAACATCGGCGACGTCTACGACCTCCCGGCCCTCTCGCCCTACGGCTTCGATCGCTCGTTCGACGCCAAGATCGGCTACCGCACCAAATCGATGCTCTGCGCGCCGCTGCTCTCCCGCGTCGGCGACGTGATCGGCGTCATCCAGCTCATCAACAAGAAGCGCGACCCGGAGAAGAAGCTCCTCTCCGCCGACGACGTGGAGGAGCAGGTGGTCGCCTTCGACGATCGGAGCGAGGAGCTGCTCTCGACGCTGGGCTCGCAGGCGGGGATCTCGCTCGAGAACGCCATCCTCTACTCCGAGATCCAGCGCATGCTCGAGGGCTTCGTCCGGGCGAGCGTCGAGGCGATCGAGCAGCGCGATCCGACGACCAGCGGTCACTCCCGCCGCGTCGCCGATCTCACGGTCGGCCTCGCGCGCGCGGTCGAGCGCATCGACACCGGTCCGTACCGCGAGGTCTCGTGGACGAAGGACGACCTCCGCGAGCTCGAGTACGCCTCGCTGCTCCACGATTTCGGCAAGATCGGCGTGCGCGAGGAGGTCCTCATCAAGGCGAAGAAGCTCTACGCGCACGAGCTCGAGAACATCCGCGGACGCTTCGAGTTCGCCGTGCGGTCGATCGAGGTGGACGTCCTCTCGCGCAAGCTGCGCCTCATGGAGAAGGGCGCCCCGGCCGCGGACCTCGCCGCCCTCGACCGCGAGCTGGCCGAGCGCCGCGCCGAGCTCGACTCTGCATTCGCCGCGATTTGCGCCGCCAACGAGCCCACCGTGCTCAAGGGCGGCGACTTCCAGCGAATCGAGGCGGTCGCGCGCGAGACGTTCACCGACCTCGCCGGAAACGTGCTGCCGCTGTTGCGCCAGAGCGAGGTGGCGAGCCTCTCGGTCACCCGTGGATCGCTGACGACGACCGAGATCGACGAGATTCGCAGCCACGTCGTGCACACCTTCGAGTTCCTCGCGCAGATCCCCTGGGGCAAGCAGTTCCGTCGCGTGGCCGTGATCGCCGGCTCGCACCACGAGCGGCTCAACGGGACCGGCTACCCGAACCGACTCCGCGCCGAGGAGATCCCGCTCCAATCCAAGATGATGAGCGTCAGCGACATCTTCGACGCCCTCACTGCGAGCGACCGCCCCTACAAGAAGGCGGTCCCGCTCGAGAAGGCGCTCGATATCCTCGGGTTCGAGGTCAAGGACCAGCACCTCGACGCCGATCTCGTGAAGATCTTCGTCGAAGCCAAGGTGTGGACCGCGCTGCACTAGTCCCAGCGCGATCCGCATTCGCGGTCGCTCGAGCCGCGGCATTGATCGCCGCGACGGCGATCACTTCCGGCGGAGCTCGACCTTCGACTCGCGGATGATCGACGCGTCGGCGCCGCCGGCGACGCGGAGCTCGCCGGCGATCACGTCGCCGTGCACTTTGCCGACGAGCACCCCGGTCACGGCGGGCGGCACCGCGGGGTCCACCGGGAACACGGACGCGCGCAGCATCTCGCCGTCCATTCGCCCGGTGAGCGAGCTCTTGCCGAGCGCCCCGTCGGCCGTCCCGGTGATCTCGCCGTTGGGACCGATCGTGATCGAAATCTTGCCGGGGCCGCTCGCGCTCTTGCCGTCGTCCTTCGCCCACGTCTTGTCCGGGACCTTCGGCGGCAGCACGATCGAGCCCTTCTTGGCGTCGTAGGAGCCCTCCCACCTGCCGGAGAGAGGCGCCGGCTCGGCCGCGGCGCTGGCCGACGGCGCGGCCGCGCTCGCGGGCGGGGGCGACGCGACGGAGCCCGCCGAGGCCGGCGGCTCGCCGCGCTCGGGGCGTGGCGGCGGCTCGCCCGGGGGCGCAGGGTCGCGATCGCCGGCCACGCCCCCCACCGCCGCCGCGAGCGCGAGGGCGCCGAGCCGGGAGAAGGAGCCGCCGCAGTCG
>CAYJPW010000331.1:0-4043 GCA_964372055.1 uncultured Polyangiaceae bacterium | reverse complement strand
CCTGCGGCCGCGGGCGTCGTAGACCTTCGCGCCAGCCGGCGGCCCTCCGGGCCGCGGGTTGGCACGGCCGGTTCTTGGGAGCCTCCACGGCGTCGTTGCTATCTGGGAAGGCGTCCCGCGAACGCGATCACGCGACCCAGCGCGGTGACTTTGAGGGCGCTCGGGTGCGTCTCGTACTGGTCCTGCTGGGCGTGGGCTTCGGCGATGACGCGGGCCTTCACCGTCTGGAACATCGGCAGCTTCTTCGAGACGTCCTCGGGGAGGTAGGTCGGGATCGGGGTCGAGCCGCCGGGGGGCAGGAGCAGGGTGCGGATCCAGACGGCGCCGAAGACGGTGCGGCGCTGGTAGTGGCGCTGCTCGAGGAGCATGCGCTCGGTGTGCTGATCGAGGTAGCTCGGCGGCAGCATCCGGCTGCTCGAGGCGGCGAAGGCCTCCTTGATCTTGGCGGTGAGGCCCTCGGCGACGCCGCTCGAGCTCTGGAGCCAGGGCGTCTTCAGGAGCTCGTTCACGGTGTCGACCGTGTCCTTGAGGCGCTTGTCGCCGGCGATGAGCGGCGTCACCGCCGTGACCGTCGCCTTCAGCGTCTCGAGCTCGTCGAACGGGAGGCTCAGCTCGCCGCCGAGGAGCACGAGCGGGGGCGAGAAGCCGCCGTCCTCGCCGATCGCGTTGGTGATGGCGTACTGGACGCCCTCGACGTCGGTGGGCTCGCCGCGGGTGAGGACGCCGAAGATGTCCTTCTTCTCCTCGACCTCCTTGGGCGGCTTGGGCGGGACCTCGTCGTCGAAGCCGATGTCCTTGTCGGGCTTCTTCATGTCCTCGAGCAGCTTCTTCCACTCGGGGACGTCGCGCAGGCGCGGGGGCGTCTCGGGATCGAACCAGAGCAGCTCGATGACGTCGCGCGGCTCGCGGTAGGCGCGCGCGGCCGGGCGCGTGGCGGGGGCGGCGAGAGGATCGGACGAGGGCGCGGAGGCGGCCCACGCGGCCGCGGCGGCGGCGTTCGAGGCGGCGACCGCGCCGCCCGAGCGGGCGCGCGAGGCGCCGCGGGCGCCCCCCCCCCCCCCGGGGGCGGCGGCGGCGGCGGCCGGCTGCGCGGCGCCGAGGCCCGGGCCCGCCGGCGGCCCGGAGGCGCCGCCCGAGACCGGATCCATCGCGCGCCCGCGCCCTCCGGCCCACGGGCTGTCGGCGAGCGGCGCGGGGATCGGCGCGGTCGATGCGGTGAACGCGGCGCTCGCGGGCAGCGGCGGGAGCGGCGCCGAAGGCGGCGCGGCGGCGGACGCCGCGTTCGGCACGGGCGGCGGCTGCAGAGGCAGCGGCACCGGAGGCGGCGGCGCGGGAGGCGGCGCCATGGGGGCCGGCATCGGCGCCGGCGCGCCGAACGGCAGGCCGCCCGACGCCACGCCGGCGGCGAGCGCGGGCGAGGGCATGATGCCCGACGCGGCCGAAGGCGGCTTGAGCCACGCGGGGGAGGCGTCGCCGATCGGGGCGGCATCGGCGGAGGTGGGCGCGGACGGCGGCGCCGGCGGCGGCGTGCCGCCCACCATCGCCATCACCTGCGTGGGCACCTTGTCGCGCTTCTGCGCCGGGGCGGAGGTGAACGGGAGCGCCGAGGCGCCCGCCGCGGGCGCGTTGTGGGTCTGCACCAGCGGATCGTGGCGGCGGTCCGGCGGCGGGGGCGGCTCCGACTCGGCGGCGATCTCCTCGACCTCCATCGTGTGCGGATCGTCGATGCGCGTGGGGCTGCCGCCGACGGGAGGCCGGCCGCCCGAGCGCGGGACGCTCGACGCCGCGCGCTCCACCTCCGCCCACGAGACGCGCTGCCCCGGGCTCTCCATCGCCACGAGCACGCGCCCCGGCTGCGCCGGATCGCTCGCCTGCACGCCGGCGCGCCAGGTGAGCGTGCAGAGCGAGCGGTCGGTGTCGATCCAGAGCGTGTCGCAGGTCATGGCCAGCTCCTGCGGCGGCGCGCCCGGGCGCTCGACGAAGGCGCGCGGCCGGATCCCCGGGAGGCTCGTCACCAGGCGCGGGTGCTCGGGGTGCAGGTGCTCGAGCACGATGCGCTCGTTGTCGCGCAGCGCGCCGATCTGCTGATCGCGCGGGGCGCTGTTGAAGTAGCCGGGATCGATGTCGGGCGGCAGCGGCTCGCGGTGCCAGCGCGCGTCCGACCAGCTGCCCGCGTGGCGGCCGAGCTTCTCGCGCCGCGCCGGCCACGCGGGCGCGATCGGCCCGAAGCCCACCGGCTCGAGGAAGTCGGAGGGATCGCTGACGAGCACGCCCGGGGGCTGGAGGTTGGCGACGGCCACGTTGCCGTAGAGGTCCGCGCGATCGCCGCGCACGCCGACGGGGTTCGTCGTCTCGGGGCCTCCGGCGGCGCGCTCCCAGCGCAGCGGCATGCGCGTGAAGCGCTGGCCCTCGCGGAGCAGGCCCTCCTGGCTCCAGGAGCGCTCGCAGAAGACCTCGATCGACTTGTCGATCTCGCCCACGATGAGCCGGACCACCAGCGAGCGGACGGGCTCGCCCCGCGGCGCGAAGGCGTGGCCGACCAGCACCACGTCGGCGCGGGTCTTGAACGGGGCGAGATCGCTCGGCGAGTAGAGGCTGCGATCGGGATCGTCGTTCCAGTGGTTGTCGTCCTCGTTCGGGTACTCCTGCTCGCTCGCGAGCGGGGACTCGCCGGGCCGGAGGGCGAACGTCGCCTTGGCGATCACCGTCTGGACCCAGGTCCCCGGGCGCTGCTGCCACAGGAGCGAGCCGGTCTGCAGCGGGCTCAGCGAGACGACGTCCATGCGGGGCCCGAGGTTACCAGCCGGCGCCGGGGCCGGGGCGGCCAGAACGACGCTCGGGACGGCAGCCGTCGCCCCGGGCGCCTGCCCCCTTCTCCCCACCCCCCTTTTGCGCTACGACGCGCGCGAGGTCTCTTGCATGGCGCGAGCGCAGACAGCGCGGAACAACACCCCTTCGAACGGCGCGGCCCTCCTCGGGCCCAGCGTCCGCGTGCGCGGGCGGGTGAGCGGCGAGGGCGATCTCCGGGTCGAGGGGCAGCTCGAGGGTGACGTGAGCGTCACCGGCGATCTCGCCATCGGCGCCGGCGGCGCGGTGAACGGCGACATCGACGCCAACGCCGTCACCATCGGCGGCGCGCTCACGGGCGACGTCGCCGCCAGGGGCGCGGTCGTCATCCAGGCGGGCGCGAGGGTCGTCGGCAACATGGGCGGCGCCGAGGTGAGCCTCGAGGAGGGCGCCAAGTTCTCCGGCCGCATCGAGGCCGAGTTCGACCTGCCCGCCGAACTTTCGGGGCGTCTCAGGTAGCGAGGAGAGAAGAGTGGCCGGAACGATCATCGGGCAGGGCATCACCATCGAGGGCGAGATCACCTCCGACGAGGAGGTGGTCGTGGCCGGGACGGTGCGCGGCAAGCTGAACGTCGACGGCAACGTGACCGTGGACTCGGGCGCGGTGGTCGAGGCCGACATCGGCGCGGCCTCGCTCTCGGTCGGCGGCACGGTGACCGGCAACGTCACCGCCAGCGAGCGCGTCGATCTGCTCTCGGGCGGCAAGCTCGTGGGCGACGTCAAAGCGGCGCGGCTCACCATCGCCGACGGCGCGTCCTTCAAGGGCAACGTCGACATGGACGTGTAGCCGATGGCCTCCCCGTCGATCATCGGCCGCGGCACGACCGTACGCGGCAACGTCCAGGGCGACGACGACCTCGACATCCAGGGGCGCGTCGAGGGCAGCGTCGCGGTCAAGGGCGAGCTCGTCATCGGCGAGGGCGCGCTCATCAAGAGCGACGTCTCGGCGCGGCGCGTGCTCGTGCGCGGCGCGGTCGCCGGGAACATCCGCGCCGACGAGTCGATCGTCCTCGAGCAGGGCGCGCGCGTCGTCGGCGATCTCGGCGCGCCTTCGATCGGCATCCGCCCCGGCGCGCTCGTGCGCGGCAACGTCTCCACCGACGGCGCGCCCGCGCCCGCCGCGCGCGCCCGCACCGAAGCGGCGGCGCGTCCGGCGGCGACCCCGGCCCGCGCGCCCCAGCGGCCCGCGGCCCGTC
>CAYJPW010000330.1:0-4043 GCA_964372055.1 uncultured Polyangiaceae bacterium | reverse complement strand
CGGAGCCTAGGCCCCGCGGCGTCCTCGGCCGCGGCGCCGGGCCGCGCGGCGCCGGGCGAGCGCCCGGCGCCGGCGGCCCGCGCGTACCGGCGCCGGCGACCGCCGCCAGCGCGCGCCGGACCGAACCGCGCCCGGTGGCGCCGGCGATCACCGGATCGAGCTCGCCGACGAGCGCGCCGAGCGCCCTCGAGCGCAGGCGCGCGTCGGCGAGCGCGCGAGGATCGCCGTCGGCGAGCAGCGCCTCGATTCGCCGCGCGACCGCGAGGGCGGCGGGCAGCGCCTGAACCGCGACGTAGGCGTTGGCGAGCTCGGGGAGCAGCGCCAGATCGTCGGGCCGGAGCTTGGCGGCGGCCTCGAAGTCGCCGAGCGCATCGGCGAGCCGGCGCTGCCGCGCGCGGAGCCGGGCGCGCGCGGCGAGCCCCTCGGCGAACCCGGGGACGTGCTCGATGCCGAGCGAGTAGGCACGTTCCCCCTCGGCGGGATCCCCCGACGCCTCGCGGACCGCGCCGAGCGCGAGGTACGCCGGGCCGTAGGTGCCATCGAGCGTGATCGCCTCCATGAAGCGGCGGCTGGCGACGTCGACGTCCCCGCGGTCGGCGTGCTCCTTGCCCTGGCGGGTGAGCTCCGCGGCCTGCGTCGTCGCCCACGATGCCTGTGCCCACGCCGCGTCGGGCGCGGCCAGCCAGAGGCAGATCGCGACGGCCGCGAGGCGCTTCGTCACCGCGCGATGGTGAGCGACGGCGCGCGCGACCGCAACCGCGTGGTGCACGTAAGGCGAGGTGGGCTCATGGAGGCGCGCGCTCCTTTGTTAAGGCGGCGTGTGATCCGTGCTGAAGATTGCATTTTCTCGATCGCACGGGTGGCATGGGGCCATCACGAACGCATGAGGGTGTAGATCTGGCGTCGGCTCGGGGCGTCTGTGTACTCTCACCTCCGAGCCCCTGGGCGCCGCGCTGGCTCGAGAGGGGTTTGACACGTATGGCCACTTGTCCGACCTGCCGCACCCGCTACCCCGACGAGACGACGACTTGCGCGGCCGACGGGGATCGGCTCCTGCCGGACGAGGCCTTCAGCGGCGTCGAAGCCGACCTCGCCGAGGGGACGCCCGTCGGCGAGTACAAGATCGAGAAGAAGCTCGGCGAGGGCGGGTTCGGCAGCGTCTATCGCGCGGTCCACCCGCTCATCGGGAAGACGGCGGCGATCAAGGTCCTGAACCGCCAGTACTCGTCGAACCCGCAGATGGTGTCGCGCTTCATCGCCGAGGCGCGCGCGGTCAACCAGATCCGCCACCGCAACATCATCGACATCTTCTCCTTCGGCAAGCTCGAGGACGGCCGGCAGTACTACGTGATGGAGCTGCTCGAGGGGATGACCCTCGATCGCTTCGTCAAGCAGGAGGGGCGGGTCTCGCCCGAGGTGGCCATCCCGATCCTGCGCGGCATCGCGCGCGCGCTCGACGCGGCGCACGCCGCCGGCATCGCGCACCGCGACCTCAAGCCGGAGAACGTCTTCCTCGTCTTCGACGAGGACGGCGGCATCTTCCCGAAGCTGCTCGACTTCGGCATCGCCAAGCTGCTCGCCGAGTCGATGGGCGGTCACAAGACGCGCACCGGCACGCCCATCGGGACGCCGCACTACATGTCGCCCGAGCAGTGCCGCGGCAAGAACGTCGATCAGCGCACCGACGTCTACTCCTTCGGGATCCTCTGCCACGAGGTCCTCACCGGGCGCTTGCCGTTCGACGGCGAGGACGTGATGGACCTGCTCGTCAAGCAGACGACCGCGCCCGCGCCGTCGCTCTCGTCGGTCGCGCCCGAGCTCTCGTCCGAGCTCGATCGCCCCGTCCTCCACATGCTCGAGAAGGACCCTGCCGCGCGGCCCCCGTCGATCGTCGCCGCGGTCGAGGCGCTCGCGGCGGCCGCGATCGCCTCGGGGTACGCGGTGACGGCGGCGCCCCAGCGCGTCGACCGGCCGCGGAGCGGCGACGGCCAGGGCACCGTGGGCGCCATCCGGACGGGCCCGCACACGCCCGCCGACGCCGCGCTCGCCGAGGCGAAGACGATGCTCCACGCCGACACCAGCAAGACGCTGCTCGGCTCGGAGAAGGACGTCCCTCCGGCCCCGCGCAAGCGGACCGCGCTCTACCTGGGGGTCGCGGCGGCCGCCGCCGCGCTCGCGGCGGTGGCGCTCGTCGCCTTCCGCTCGCCATCGGCCGAGCCCGATCGCGGCCAGGCGATGGTGGCGACGACGGTCGTCACCGCCGCGCCCGGCACCGGCGCGGCCCCCGCCACCGCGGCCCCGACCGCCGCACCGACGGCGGTGGTGACCCCGGCGGTCGACACCGAGATCGACGTCGAGATCCAGTCCGCCCCCGAGAAGGCCGAGGTCTTCGCCGACGGGCAGAGGCTCGGCATCGTGCCCGGGCCGTTCAAGCTGAAGCGCGGCTCGGACAAGATCAAGCTCACGATCAAGGCGGAGGGGTACAGGCCTCAGGACGTCGAGATCACGCCCGAGAAGAACCTCGTCATCCCGGTCCCGATGACCAAGAACGCGCCGCTGCCCGTGAAGGCGACCAAGGGCAAGGGCGGCTCCGGCGATCTCGAGAACCCCTTCTGAGCACGCTCCGAGAGGACGGTTCGATGCGCAATTCCTCCGACTCGCGGTCCCGCTTCGCGCGACACGCTTCGAATTTCCTGGGGCTCTCCTTCCTCTTCGCGCTCGGCCTCTTCGCAGGCTGCGCCACGCTCGATCCCATCGAGCTCGGCACCTGCGGCAACCGCGTGCAGGACGAGGACGAGGACTGCGACACCTTCGCCGACGCCGGCGGGCACAAGTGCCTGGCGCCCGGCTCGCCCCACGAGTGCCGCTTCGACTGCAGCGCCGATGCGCAGGGCGTCCGTGCCCCATGCCCGGTGGGCTTCGGCTGCGGCGCCGACGACGTCTGCCGGCGGCCCTCGGGCGACCTCCTCGACTCGGGCGAGACGGTGAGCAGCGGCGCGCTCGAGCTGCTGCTCGCCGACTTCGACGGCGACGGCCGAAAGGACGCCCTCTCGATCGCCGGCGACCGGCTCGACGTCCACTACTTCGGCGGCGCCGGGAGCATCGAGCAGACGACGTCGCTGCCGGTGCTCTCCGCGCTGCCCGCGGTGGGCGATCTCTCGGACGACGGCATCGCCGACATCGCGGTGCGCCGGGACGAGGGCATCGCCGTGCTGCGGGGCCGCACCGACCGCACCTTCGCGCCCACCGCGTACTCGTCGATCCCCATGCCCGTCGACCAGGCCAGGATCCTCGCCATCGACGCGCTGCCCTGGATCGAGGGCGACGAGGCGATGGCGATCGTTCGGCAAGGCCCGATCACCGCGGTCCTCCACGTCGATCCGCGCGCCCTCGCCGCCGCGACGCCGGACCTCGTCCACGTCCTCGACCGCGACGTCGGCGACCTGCCGGCGCGCATCCCGATCGGCCAGCTCGACGAGTCGTCGCCGTGCGAGGAGATGGCCCTCCCGTTCGCGAACGCCGGAGACGTCATCATCGCCCGGCAGTGCCGCTGGAACGCGAACCTCCAGCAGTGGGTGCTGAACCGCTCGAACCTCAAGACCGCGAACCCCACGGAGCTCGGTGCGCCGGATCCGGACTACATCGCGCCCACGCACGTCGCGCTCGCCGACGCGGCGCCGATCTACGACGGCGCCACGCTGTACGACCTCAATGGCGACGGCCACCTCGATCTCGTGATCGGGGCCGCCGCCGAGTACCGCGCGCAGGTCGCGTACGGCGTGGGCGACGGCTCGTTCCACTCGGATCCGGCCGCGATCCCCGCGTCGGGCGGCGACAACCTCGCCAAACCGTACCTGCCGTTCTTCGACTACCCGCTCGCGATCGGCGATCTGAACCAGGATGGCATCGCCGACTGGGCAAACTCGTTCGGCGTGTTCGTGAGCGGGCCGCCCGGCACCCAGAACACCAACTGTGGCCTCGTCGGCGAGCCGATGCCGGGCGGCGTGGGCGGCGGCCCCGGGGGCGTGGGCGGAGGCCCCGGC
>CAYJPW010000329.1:0-4045 GCA_964372055.1 uncultured Polyangiaceae bacterium | reverse complement strand
GCTTCGCCGCCCGGACACCCGCCCTCCGCTTCGCTCCGGTCGGGTCAATTGCCGCAACATGGGGGCTCCGCCGCCAAACCCCCGCGTTCGGCGCGGCGGGGACCCGGGCGCTCGCGTCACGCGCGCGGGTGGGCGCGCCGATGCGCCGCGCGCACGTGATCGTCGGCGACGTGGGTGTAGATCTCGGTCGTCGAGATGTCGGTGTGCCCCAGCATCGCCTGCACGCTCCGGAGATCCGCGCCGCCCTGGAGCAGGTGGGTGGCGAACGAGTGCCGGAGCTTGTGGGGCGAGCTCGGCTTCTGGATGCCCGCCCCGCGGGCATAGCGCAGGACGAGCTTCCAGAACCCCTGGCGTGTCATCGCCCGTCCGCGCGGCGACAGGAAGAGCACGGTGGTCGACGCGGCGCGCGGGTGGGTGGCGCGCACGGCGAGGTAGGCGTCGAGGGCGTCGAGCGCCGGCTCGCCCAGCGGAACCAGCCGCCGCTTGCCGCCCTTGCCGAACGCGCTCACGACGCCGCGGCGCCGGTCGATGTCGGCGAGCTTGAGCCCGCAGAGCTCGCTGACGCGGAGGCCGGCCGCGTACATCACCTGGAGCATCGCCCGGTCGCGCAGGCCGCGGAAGCTCTCGCGATCCGGCGCGTCGAGGAGGCGCGAGACCTCGTCGAACGAGAGCACCTTGGGGAGGCGCCGGCCGAGCTTGGGGCGGTCCACGAGCGACGCGGGATCGGCGTCGATCACCCGCTCGCGCAAGAGGAACCGCAGGAACCCTCGCACCGCCGAGAGGTGGCGGGCGGCCGAGCGCGCCCCGAGCGCAGCCGCGCCGGGCCGGTCCCGCCCCAGCTCGACCAGGAACGTCGCCACGAGCGCGTGATCGAGCTGGGCGGGCGCGCTGACCCCACGGGCCTCGGCGTGCCCGAGGAGCTTGCCGAGATCGCGCGCGTACGCCTCGACGCTCAGCGGGGCGAGCGCCCGCTCCACCCGAAGGTGGTCGAGATAGGCGTCGACCCAGCCATGCAGATCCACGCCTCCAGCCTAGGCGGACTCGCCCGCGGATCCAGATTTCCTGGCACCCTGGTGTGGGTGGAAGTGCTGCAGGATACTACCTTCCGGTCACTTCCTCGCTCCGCCGCGGTCTGGATCCGCTACAAACGTCGGTGGTGGTCGAGCCCCAGTTCGAGGTCGTCGAGCCGACGGCGGGCGAGTCGCCCGTCGTCGTCGAGGTGCCACACGCCGGGCTCGCGCTGGATGCCGAGACGCTGGCCTGGACGGTCGCGCCGGCGATGAGCGTCGCGCGCGACGCCGATCTCCACGTCGACGCGCTCTTCCAGGACGCGCCCGCCGAGGGCGCGACGCTCCTCTACGCCCGCGCCAGCCGCTACGTGGTCGATCTGAACCGCGCCGAGGGGGACTGCGACGCCGAGGCGGTCGAGGGCGCCGGGCGGACGCCCTGGCCCCGCGGCCTGATCTGGCGCCTCACGACCGACGGCGATCCGGTCCTGGCGCGGCGCCTGCCGCGCGCCGAGGTGGAGCGCCGGCTCGAGCTGCTCTACCGCCCTTACCACGCCACGCTGGAGCGTCTCCTCCGGCAGAAGGTGGCGCGGTTCGGGTTCGCGATCCTCCTCTGCGCGCACTCGATGCCCAGCCAGGGCCGGCGCGGCCACGCCGATCCGGGCTCGTGGCGCGCCGACCTCGTGCCCGGCAGCCGCGGCCGGACCACCGCCGCCGGCGCGGTCATCGACGTGGTCGATCGCCATGCCCGCGCCAGGGGCTGGTCGGTCCGCCACGACGATCCCTACCGGGGCGGCTTCGCGACCGGCCACTACGGGCGCCCCCACCAGTCGATCCACGCCGTCCAGATCGAGATCGCCCGCCGGCGCTACATGGACGAGGCCACCCTCCGGACCGACGGCGCGGGGTTCGCGTCGGTCCGCGAATTCGCGCGCACCCTCGTGGGGCGCCTCGCCGTCGCCGACCGGGAGGCGCCGCTCGCCTCCAGCCGGCGCGACGCCGCCAGCACCTGACCGATGCCCTCCCCGATGGCCCCCCGCCCCCAGTTCGACTCGAGCCCAGGCGCCGACCGCGTTCGCGGCGGCTCGAGCCCACCGTCCCACCCCGCGGGGCGGCCGACGCCCGCGACCACCACGCCAGGCGAGGCGCCACCGCGATCCACCACGCGCCAGACGAGCCCGAAGCCGCTCCTCGCCTCCGAAGCGCTGATGGAGGATCTCGCGCCGGTCGAGCCGGGGCGTGGCGGCGCGCGAATCTGGTGCGCCGCGCTCGGAGCCGGCTACTTCGTGCTCGGCGGCATCCACCTCGGCGGCGTGAGCGGCGGCGGTCCCGGGGGCGCCGTCCCCTCGTTCGTGCTCGGCACCGTGGCGCTCGTCGCCGCGCTGGTCCGGGTGAGCTACCGGCAGCGCGCCGTGGCCATGATCGTCCTCGGCGTCCTCTCGGGCCTGCTCGGCCTTCGGGGCGTCGGGCCGGCGCTCGGCATCGCGGTCGGCGGCGGCGCCTGGGCGCTCCTGCGCCTGCTCGGGGCCATCGCGCTGCCCTCGGCCCTGCTCTTCCGCGCGCGTTACCGCGCCTACTCGCGGGCGCGGTGGATCCTCGCGGGAGCTCTCGCGGCCTCCGTCCCGTTCCTGGGCTACTGCGTGATGCTCCTTCTGCAGCCCTTCGGGTTGGCGCAGGTGGGCGCGGTGATCGCGATCGGGGTCGTCCTCGCCAGCCTCACCGGCTTCATGGGATCCGAGACCACGGGCGCGGCGTCCTACACGGCGCTGGCCGTCGTGCTCGGGCTCGGCGCGCAGCTCGCGCTCGAGGGCCTGACCACCGGCGGAAACGAGGCCATGCTGGCTTCGCCGGTCGAGATCGCCAAGCTCGCGACCTCGACGGTCGCGTTCGTGGCGATCGCGGCGATGACCGCGCTGGGCGCGTTCCAGGTCCTCGCCTGGCGGCTCGCGGCCGACGCCGCCCGCTGCGTCGACCTCCACCCCCAGCCGAAGAACGAGCGCGCCCCCGGGCTGGCCGAGTCCGGAGATTGGTCCACCCGCGGCTGAAGGCGTTCGTCACGGCGGGTCGGCCGACCGGCGGGCGAGCGAGCCGCTTGACAGCCCGGCCGTCTTCCGTCACGGTGCCGCGCCCTAGCACCCGAGGGGCCCCCCGCGGGCTACCCTTCTCCTCCCCCGAGGCCGTCATGGCGAAGAGCGACATCACCGGTAAGCGCAAGCTGTTGGCGCAGAACGTCTCGCACTCGAACATCAAGACCAAGCGCTGGCAGAACGTGAACCTGCAGACGCGCCGGATCTGGGTGCCCGAGCTCAAGCGGTTCGTCACGCTCCACCTCACCACGCGCGACATCCGCACCATCGACAAGATCGGCGTCACCGCGTACGCGAAGCGCCACGGCGTCAGCCTGTAGCTTCCTCGTCGGCGGCGCCACGCGCGCCGCCGAGCTCCCACCGCGCCGCTAGCGTCCTGCGCGCGCCGCCTCGACGGCCGCGCCGAGCTCCGCAGCGAGCTTCGGATCGTCGGCTACCCGGCGCGTCCACACGCGCTGCAGCCGCATCAGGTCCGAGAGCTGCAGCTTGAGCTGTCCGAGGATCCGCCCCACCTCGCCGCGCTCCACGCCGACGACGATCCGGGCGTAGTCCGGAATCCCGACGGGATCGCGGAACCGCTCCTGCGCCGCGAGGTAGGCGGCGTCGAACGCCGTCAGGAGCTCGTTGTGGCCGCGCTCCACCTCGCGCTGAATGGCCGAGCGCCAGCGCCCGTCGACCGCGCTCCAGGTCGCGTCGGTGAAGCCATGCTCGAGCAGCACGGCGGGCTTCGCCCCCTTTCGCTCGGCGAGCTCGGCGGCGACCGCGGCGTACTTTTCGACGGGCACGTCCTCGGACCTCCGGGCTGCGTCCGGCGGACCTCCCGGCGCCCCCGGCGCGACGTCCGCCACGCCCGGCTGGCTGGCGCGGGCCGGCGGCGCCACGGCGGCGCCCGGCTCGCTCCCGCGCGCCGCCGGCGCGGCGGGGGCGTCGGGCAGGCTCGCGTGCGGGGCC
>CAYJPW010000328.1:0-4067 GCA_964372055.1 uncultured Polyangiaceae bacterium | reverse complement strand
CTGCTGGGGGCCGCCCGCCCCCCCCTCCCCCGGGCGGGGGGGGCGGGGCGCCGGTGCCGCGGCCGGCGGAGCGACCGCCGCCGCCGGCGCAGCCGCGACCGCCGGCGCTCGAGGAGCCGCCGCCGCTGCGGGCGGCGCCGGTGCTGCGGGCGGCGCCGGCGACGCGGCCGCCGCCGCCGCGCCGCCGCCCAGCGCCGAGACGTCCTCGCCCTTCTGCCCCACGATCGCCACCGGCTGGCCGAGGCGCACCACGCTCCCGGCCGGAACCAGGATCTTGAGCAGGGTGCCCTTGTCGAACGACCGGAACTCCATCGTGGCCTTGTCGGTCTCGACCTCGGCGAGCAGATCGTCGATGGCGACCGCGTCGCCCTCGCTCTTGTGCCACGCGCTGATCTGGCCCTCCTCCATGGTCGGGCTCAGCTTCGGCATCTCGAGAACCTTGGCCATGGGAGCCCCCGGGCTAGCGGTAGAGGACGGCGCGGACGAGGTCGACGATCCGGCCCGCCTGCGGCACGACGAGCTGCTCGAGCTTGGCGTTGTAAGGCATGGGCACGTCGAGCGTCGTGGCGCGGAGCACGGGGGCGTCGAGCTCGTCGAAAGCGAGGCGCTGGATCCGGTCGGCGATCTCGGCGCCCACGCCGCCGTAGGGCCAGCCCTCGTGCGCCACGACGGCGTGGTGCGTCTTCGAGACGCTCTCGACGATGGCGCGCTCGTCGAGCGGGCGGAGCGAGCGGAGGTCGACGACCTCGGCGTCGATGCCCTCCTTCGCGAGCGCCGCGGCCGCTTCGAGCGAGACGTGGACCATGCGGCTGTACGAGATGATCGAGACGTCCTTGCCGGGGCGCGCGATGGCGGCGACGCCCATGGGGACGAGGTGCTCCGGATCGTCGGGGACCTCGCCCTTGACGTTGTAGAGCGTCTCGCTCTCCATGAAGAGCACCGGGTCGTCGTCGCGGATCGCCGACTTGAGCAGGCCCTTGGCGTCGGCCGGCATGGCCGGGGCCAGCACCTTGAGCCCGGGCACGTGGGCGTAGAAATGCTCCATCGCGTGCGAGTGCTGCGAGCCGACCTGCCGCGCCGATCCGTTGGGCGCGCGGAGCACGATGGGCACCTTGAGCTGCCCGCCCGACATCTGCCGGAGCTTGGCGGCGTTGTTCAAGATCTGATCGAAGGCGACCGCCGAGAAGTTCCAGGTCATGTACTCGACGATGGGGCGGAGGCCGACCATCGCCGCGCCGATGGAGATGCCGGTGAAGCCGCTCTCGGTGATGGGCGCGTCGATGACGCGCTTCTCGCCGAAGCGCTCGAGCATGCCCTCCGAGACCTTGTACGCGCCCTGGTAGTGGCCGACCTCCTCGCCGACGAGGTAGACGCGCGCGTCGCGCTCCATCTCCTCGATCATCGCGGCGCGGACGGCCTCGCGGTAGCGCAGCTCGCTCATCGCGCGAAGGGCCCGGAGTAGGTGGTCTGCTCGAGCAGGTCGGGCGTGGGCTCGGGGCTCTCCTCGGCGAAGCGGATGGCGTCGGCGATCTGCTCCTCGACCTTGGCCTCGATCGCCTCGACGTCGCGGAGGCGGCCGCGGCTCTCGAGCTCGGCGCGGGCGCGGAGGAGCGGGTCCTTCTTCTTGCGCTCCTCGAGCTCCTCCTTGGTGCGGTACTTGCCGGGATCGCTCATCGAGTGACCTCGGAAGCGGTAGGTGCGCATCTCGATGAGCGTCGGCTCGCTGTCGGTGCGGGCGCGCTCCACCGCGTCGGCGATGCGATCGCGCACCTGGAAGACGTCCTCGACGAAGAAGCGGTCGCGCGCCATCCCGTACCCGAGGGCCTTGCTCGACACGTCCTCGACGCTCATCGTCCGCGAGAGCGGGGTGCCCATCGAGTACTCGTTGTTCTCGCAGACGAACACGATCGGCAGCTTCCACAACGCCGCCAGGCTCATGCCTTCGTGGAAGTCGCCGATCGACACGGCGCCCTCGCCGAAGAAGACGACCGAGACCCGGTCCTCGCCGCGGTATTTGGAGGCGAACGCCGTCCCCACCGCGACCGGGATGTGGCCGCCGACGATGCCGTAGCCGCCGAGCATGTTGTGCTCGACGTCGAAGAAGTGCATCGAGCCGCCGAGCCCCTTCGAGCAGCCGGTCACCTTGCCGAAGAGCTCGGCCATGGCGGCCCGCGGCGTCATCCCGCGCGCCAGCGCGAGGCCGTGGTCCCGGTACGTCGTGAGCACGTAGTCGTCGGGGCGGAGCGCGGCGACGGTGCCGACGGCGATCGGCTCCTGCCCGATGTAGAGGTGGAGGAAGCCGCCGATCTTGCCCTGCGCGTAGGCGCGCGCCGCCTCCTCCTCGAACCGGCGGATGGCGAACATCTGCTCGTAGAGCTGGAGGTAAAGCTCGTCGCTCTTCGTCGGGTTGGTCATGGCCCGGAGGGAGGGGTGGCGTCCGCCGGGCAGGCGGACAGGCCGGCGCTCCGGCCCCAAACCGGAAGCGGACGCGGTCTCGCCCGCGACGGAGGCTGCGTCAAGAGGACCGCTCGCGCCTCGCCCGCCGTCGCCGCCTTCGAACGAGCGCCGCGACGAGGCCGCCGGCGAGCGCCGCGCCGAGCGGGGGGAGCGCCGTGCCGAGCGGAAGCGTCGCCGGGGACCGCGTTCGCGACCGCTCGAGACCACCCACGTCGCAGCCGCCGTTGAGCTCGATTTGGTCGGGCACCGGCGCGTTGGGATCGCCGCCGTCGACCCCCGCGTCCGGGGGGTTGACGCAATCGCTCGAGGTGCCCGCGTCGCCCTGGACCACCATGCAGACCTGCGGCGCCGGGCAGAGGTTCTCGGTCGCCTCGTCGTCGGTCCCCTGGACGCAGTTGTTGTCGACGCCGTCGCAGGTCTCGTCGGCGCCGGGGTGAACGGCCGGCTCGCCGTCGTCGCAGTCGTCGCCGCCGCAGTCCAACGCCTCGTGGCCGTCCTGGTCGGCGTCGACGCACGTCGGCGCGGGGATCGTCTCGATGACGCCGTCGCTTCCCCATCCCTCGAGCCCGGGGGCCGGGCAGCTCTGGCCGCCGGCGCCGCCGGTCACGTCGATCATGGCCGCCGGCATGGGCGCCTCGATGCGCACGCGGCCGCCGCCGCCGCCGCCGCCGTTGACGGTCGCCGCGCCGCCGACGCCGCCTTTGGCGGAGATCGCGGTCATCGCGCCCGTCGTCAGCAGCGGCGTGATCAGGTGGATCGATCCGCCGGCGCCGGCGCCGGAGCCCACGCCGGCGGGGTTGAGCCCGTTCTCGCCGTCGGCCTCGAGCCTGCCGAGGAGCTCGATCTCGGCGGCCTCGAGGATGATCACGCCGCCGCCGTTGCCGCCGCGCGTGGTCGGGAACATCACGTTCGCCGCGCCGCCGGCGCTCCCGAGCGCGATGCCGCTGTACGCGGTGCCGCCGATCGAGCCGGCGAGGAGCAGGCAGGCGGCGTCGGTGCCGCGGCCGCCGTTCCCGCCGTTCGCGCCGCCGCCGCCCGGATCGCCGAGCATCGCTCCGCGGAGACCGGCGCCGCCGGGCTCGCCCTCGCCGTCCAGATCGGTGAGGCCGCGGTGCCCGGCGCTGCTCGCGCGGATCACGCCGCCCGCCTCGACGGTGATCTTGTTGGCGCGGAGGTGGAGCGTCCCGAGGCCGCCCGAGGTGCGCGATTTCACCGTGAGGACCGCGGTCGACTCGACGATCACCTGCGAGTAGTGCTGGTCGCCGTCGAGCGTGGCGGAGCTGGTGATGCGGAGCTCGGTCGCGCCGGCCGCGGCCGAAGAGAGCGCGGCGAGCAGGAACGCGATCGAGGGGACGGCCCTCCCTCGGAGGGCACGCGCGGCGAGCATGGCGGCCATGCTAGCGCAGGATGGTCGGCCGGGGCGAAGTCCGCGCCCGTGGGGATCTCACCCGCCGCCGTCGGCGCGCGGCGTCGAGGTGGAGGCGGGGAGTGTGCCTGCGTCGGCCGGCGGCGCCGCGATCGGCGAGGGCGCGGAGGGCGTCGCGGTCGCGGCGGGCGCGGCGCCGGCGTCGGGCGGGGCGGTGTCCGGCTCGGCCGAGGGCTCGCTCGAC
>CAYJPW010000327.1:0-4163 GCA_964372055.1 uncultured Polyangiaceae bacterium | reverse complement strand
CCGCGGGAGCGGGAGCGCCCGCGGGAGCGGGAGCGCCCGCGGGAGCGGGAGCGCCTGCGGGAGCGGGAGCGCCTGCGGGAGCGGGCGTGCCGCCCGCCGCGGCCGGCGGCTCGGTGGGAGCAACCGTGCTCGGTGGAGGCGAGCCGGCAGGGGCGGGCTCCTGGGCCGCTACCCGCCACGACGCGAGCAGGAGCGCCAGACCCGCGGCCGTGCCGGCGCTCCGGAGCCGTCGTTCAGGCCGGCGAGCGTTCGTGTCGTTCGGGGAGGGGGGGCCGCGCATCGGGCGCATCCTCGCCCCAAGCCCACCCGACGCTCAAGCCCAGAGCGTGCTTGACCGGCCGCCGGTGCTTTGCCATGTTCGCCGGCGGAGAGGTGACCGAGAGGCCGAAGGTGCCTGATTCGAAATCAGGTGTACCCGCAAGGGTACCGCGGGTTCGAATCCCGCTCTCTCCGCCATACGCGGCCGTGCTTCGGGTCCTCTAGCCCGCGACGCGAGCCCGTCCCCACCCCAGAAGGGCTCCCGCCCTCGTCCGCTTCGGGGCACTCGCCCCGTCCGTCTCGCAGCGCAGTACCCGGAGAGGTGACCGAGTGGTCGAAGGTGCACGACTGGAAATCGTGTGTACGGCAACGTACCGCGGGTTCGAATCCCGCCCTCTCCGCTAACCATCCCAAAGCAGGCATCCCCCGCGAGGTCAGTTGCAGACGGGGCACTCGCAGCTGACCTCGGTGAGGTTGATCCCTCCGCACACGTACGGGTCGCCGCAGACTTCGCCGGCGCACGCGCACGTCAGCGGGCTGTCGCCGCACGGGTTCGGGGCGCAGAAGTAGTCGTAGCCGGCGCCCGTCGCCTTCTTCACGCAGATCTCGCCCAGCGCGCAGGGGTTGCTCGGTCCGCACCCCTGATCGGGGCAGAGCGTCGCGTCGGCGGTCCAGATCGACCCGTTGCACTGCGCGTAGGCGATGCTGCCGAGCGCGGTCGTGCAGAGATCGTACTCGCACGAGAGGCCCGCCATGCAGCTGCAGCTCGAGCCGCCCTGCGGCGGCTCCAGGGGGCAGGTGATCGGCGGGCACGACGCCTGCTGGACGCTCCAGGTGCCGCCGACGCACTCGGCCGTCGTCGGGCAGCAGGGATCGTAGTCGCAGATCTGACCCTCCGCGGGGCAGCTCGAGCCATCCTGCGGCGCCGTCGCCGGGCAGGGGGGCATGCCGCCGGCTCCGGTCGAGGACGAGCTGCTCTCGCCGCCGGTCCCGCTGCTCGACGTCGCGGTCGCGCTCGACGTGGTGCCGGTCGTGGTCCCGCCGCCGCCTCCCCCGGACCCGGAGCCGTTCGTGGTGGTGAACTCGCTGCCGCAAGCAACCGTCGCGGCGATCGCCGCGAGCGCCGCGCCCATCCCGACCAAGCGAAGTGGCGTCATCGCCGGATTGTCGCACCGCGGCCGAGGCCGATCCAGTTGCCGGCCGCCGAACGTCCGGTGGAGCGAGCCGCGCACACGGCGCCGTCGCGCTCGGCGCACCGGGGAGCCGGCGAGCGCCGCCGACGCGCGTCACTCCGCGGTCGTGACCAGAACGCGTCCCTCTCCGCCGATGCCGCCGCTGTCGCCGGATCCGGAGCACGAGCCGTCGTCGCCGCTCCCGCCCGCGGCGACGAGGTTCAAGCCCGACGGGTTGTTCCCGGCGAGCACCAGGATGGAGCCGCCGGAGCCGCCTCCGCCGCTCCCGCCGAAGTTGCAGCCGGCCTCCCCGTCGCCGCCGGCCGCGCTGATGACCCCGGTGAGGACCATCTCCTTGGCGAACACGAGGACGATGCCTCCGCCGCGCCCTCCGCTCCCGGCGGGCCCGTTGGTGTAGTTGACGCCGCCGCCGCCGCCCGAGCCGAGGAACATCCTCGCCATCAGGTCGTCGGTTCCGTACGTCCCGCCGGCGCTGCCGCCGTTGCCGCTCATGCCGTCGCCGCCGCCCTGCCCGGACGTCTTGTGCCCGCCTCCGCCGCCGCCGGCCCAGGAGCTCTTCGTGGCGTCGGTGGACCGCCCCCCGCCGCCGCCGCCCAAGCTCGCGTCCGTCGTCGTCGGCGTCGCGGGATCGCAGTCGCCGCCGTACGAGTCGCCCGGGCTCGCGACCACCGCGGACGACGTGTCGTTCTGGTTTCTCCCGGCGCCGCCGAGGAAGCCGCGCCCGCGCATCTCGATCGCTCGTGCCACGTCGAGCCGACCTCGCGCCTTGAACGCGAGCACCCCCGTGCCGGCGTTCGCTCCGCAGCCGTAGGCGCCGGCGGTGAGGACGCCGCTGCCGGTGATGGTCACGTCCTCGTAGCTCGGCACGCGCTGCAGCGCGACGCGCTGCTGGCCGGCGGCGGGCCCGATGTCGTCGTCGCCGCCCGGATCGCCGTAGAGGTTCTTCTTCGCCGTCGTGAAGGTGACCGTGCTCCCGGCGATCGACGCGACCTCGAGCATCTCCCAGCGACCGGCGTTCGCCGCCGCCGCCTCGCTCGGCGCCTGCAGGTTCACCAAGAGCACCTCGTCCCCCGGCGCGAGGCAATCGTCGCTCGGCGCGTCGACGAGCGTGGCGCTGTCGGCGCCGAGCGAGGTGACCCAGTAGGCGATCGCGGCCCCGCAGTTGCGCCCTTCGCCCACGGCCGCGGTGCCGAGGTCGATCTCGCTATCGATGGTGACGCTGCCGTCGGCGCCGTCGCCGTAGGGCCCGTAGCCGCAGGCGCTCGAATCGATGGCGGAGCAATCGGCCAGGCAGCTCACGGCGCCGGTGTCGAACCCGAGATCGGCGCAGGTGGCGCCGCCCAGCGCGGCGCCGTCGCAGACCTCGCCTGGACCGAGGGTCCCGTCCCCGCACGCCGCGGAGGCATCCGCGTCCTCGAAGCGCAGATCGCGCACGCCGGTGATCGCCGTGCACGAAATCGAGAGCACCAGGGCCGCGAGCCCCAGCGCGAGCGCGCCCGCCCCGCGCGCCGCGGATCGGCGCCCGAGCCGGCCCGTCGATCCCTCGGATCGCGCCGGCGGAGGCGCGATCGGTCCATCGGGCACGATCATCAGAAGCTCCCACGCACGACGAACGAGCTCGCTCGCAGCTCGGCGGTGACGCGCGCGACCGGGGCGCGGTCCGGCGGCGGCTCGCGCAGGGCGATCACCAAGAGCGCTCCGCCCGCCGCCGCGCCGGCGATCCCGACCACGAACCCGACCGTCGAGACGTCGCCGATCGTCGCCGCCGTCTCGGCGCCGTCGCGCTCCGCGGTGGGGCAGACGTCGCCGTGGCAGCGCGTGCGGATGTCGCTGACCTGCGAGGCCGAGACCGCGCCGGCGACGGCGCCGACGCCGAGGCCGATGACCCCCAGGCCGAGCGCGGCGATCGCCGGCTGCATCGCCCAGCTCTCGTGCTTCGGAGCCTCGGGCGCGCCCGGCGCCTGGAAGGCGATCTCGACGTGCTCGCCTTCGGCGAGGGCGATCGAGCGGGTCTGCGGCGGCAGACCCGCGGCGACGGCGACGATCTCGTGGCGCCCCGGCTCGACGTCGATGGGGCGGGCGATCGCCGCGGGCTCGACGGCGCTCTCGTCGACGCGGAGCGAGGAGAGCGAGCCGCCGCCCGTGACGCGCACCGTCACCGAGGGGACACGAGGCGCGAGCTCGTCGAGCTCGCGGCGCGCCTCGCGCTGCGCGTTCACGAAGGCGTCCGGCGCGTAGCTGGCGAGCTCTTCGCCCGCGATGCGCTCGTAGACGCCCTTGGCCTCGGCGAGCCGGCCCACGCCGCGGAGCGCCCGCGCGAGGTAGAGCAGGTGCGTCGGCGCGTGGAAGAGCGACTCGGCGCGGCGCAGCAGCGTGATCGCGCCGGCGAAGTCGCCCGCCTCGAGGCGCGTGTACCCGTCCTTGGCGAGCGCGCGGGCCGACTCGCGTGCCTGCTCGCGATCGCCGCCCTCCTGCGCGCGCGCCGGAGAGGCCGAGAGGAGGAGCCCGGCGGCCAGCACCCACGGAATCGCTCGGAGCCGAAGCGGCGGTCGCGCCTTCATCTCAGTACCCGAAGTCCGGGCCGGCTTTGGCGGCCTTCGCCGCCGGCGCTGCGGTCGGCCGCGGAGCGGGGCCGGAACGCGATGCGGGCCCCGCGACCGACGGCGGCGTGCCCACCGGACGCGGCGCGCCGGTGGCCGCGGCGCTCGCGAC
>CAYJPW010000326.1:0-4211 GCA_964372055.1 uncultured Polyangiaceae bacterium | reverse complement strand
GGCGGCGCCGCGACGGGGGGGGGGGTGGGGCGCTACCCCGCCGCCCCCCGCCCCCGCGCCCCGTCCCGCCGCGGGCGCACCTCCGCGCCCCGGCGCCGCCGCGCCGCGCGCCGCCACCGCCGCCGTGCGTCCGCTGCGCTCGGTGCCGTCGCCCGTGCCCGCCGGTCCTCCGCCCTCCGGGATCGAGAGCGCGTTCGCGCGCGCGGTCGCCGAGCCCGCGCCCTCGGTGCCGGCGTCTCGGCACCCGACGACGCACAGCGAGGATTGGTACGTCGGCGTCGCGGGTGTGCCGCTCGGTCCCATCCGCCTCTCCGTGATCCGGGAGAAGGCCGCGACGGGCGCCGTCGACGCCGACTCGCTGGTGTGGCGCGAGGGGTTCGACGAGTGGCTGCCGCTCAAGAACTTCCCCGAGCTGCTCGAGGTGGTGAACGAGGCGCGGACCTCGGCCGTGCCCGGGCGCCGCTCGTCGATCTCGCAGCGGCTGCCTACGCCTCACGGCTTGAGCGCCCCGCCCGCGGGGCGCAGCGCGAGCAAGCCCGCCCCCTTCGGCGAGTCGGGCGCCGCCGCGGCGGCCGCAGCGGCGGCGTCGCTGGCGTCGACGTCGCACCCGACGCCGGCGCCGGTCGACGCCGCACCCGCGGCCCCGGCCACGAGCGCGTCGGCTCCAGGCGCTGTCGCGCCGAGCGCTTCGATCGGTTTGATGGCCGACCCGTTCGCGCCCGCGCCGGGCGTGCCGGCCGCGCCGGCTGCGCCGAGCGCGCCGGCGGCGATGCCGGTGGCCGTCGCCGTCGAGCGGCGGCCGAGCACGCCGCCCGACAGCCTCGTCGCGAGCAGGCGGCGCGGCGGCATGCACCCGATGGCGTACGCGTTCATCGCGATGGCGGCGGTGTTCGGCGGCGTGGCCGCGTTCGTCCTGCTCACGCCCAAGGCCGCGCCCCCGCCTCCGCCGCAGATCGTGGTGTTGCAGCCGGCCGGCCCCGCGCCTCCACCTCCTCCCACCGCGGTGGCCGAGGGCGCCGATGCGGGCGCGGCGCAGGTCGTCGATCCCGCCGCTCCGCCGCCGAAGGTCGGCGGTCCGCTGGCGGGCGGCCCGCGGGCGCCTGGCGATCCGAAGACGCCGGGCACGAGCGCGCCCATCGACACGTCGGGCTTCGGCGTCGGGAGCGGGCCCGGTCCCGCGGCCACGGCGCCGCCCGGCGGGCCGGGGCCGAGCGCAGGCGGGCAGCTGAGCTCGGGCGAGATCAACGGCGTCGTCTCGCAGAACCAGGCGCTCATCCGCCGTCGCTGCTGGCAGCCCGCGCTCGACGCGGCCTCGAAGTCCGGGCCCAAGAGCGCGAAGGTCTCGACGACGATCACCATCGGCGCCTCGGGCAACGTGGACAACGTCAGCGCCGGCGGCGGCGACGCGTTCCCCGGCCTGGCGAGCTGCATCGCGAGCCGCATCAAAGGGTGGAAGTTCCCGCCGTCCGGCGGCTCCACGACCGTCAACGTCCCGTTCAGCTTCGTCGAGCAGTAGCGCGCGCCGGTTTTGACCGCGGGCCGCGCACCGGCTAATCGGTCCTGCCATGAGCGAGCGCAAGGTCCGCATCCTCGTCGCCAAGCCCGGCCTCGACGGCCACGATCGCGGCGCCAAGGTCGTCGCGCGCGCGCTGCGCGACGCCGGCTACGAGGTCGTCTACACCGGCCTGCACCAGACGCCCGATATGATCGCGAGCGCCGCCGTCCAGGAGGACGTCGACGCGGTCGGGCTCTCGATCATGTCGGGCGCGCACAACACGCTGTTTCCGGCGGTGATCGACGCGCTCCGCGCGAAGGGCGCCGGCGACATCGTCGTGTTCGGCGGCGGCATCATCCCCGACGACGACATCGAGCGGCTCCGCGCCGCGGGCGTCAGGGGCGTGTTCACGCCGGGCACGACGCTCGCCGCCATCGTCGACTGGGTGAAGGAGAACGTCTCGCCGGCGGCTTGAGCTCCACGGGGACCGAGGCCGCGCATCCCAGCGGCCGGTCCCGCCGGGGCTCACCCCTGGCCCGAGCGCATGGAGGGCTCGCCGAGAGGCGGGCCCTTCGTCGTTTGTCGGCCTTTTCCAGGCCCGAGCGGGTCTGCGCTGCCGATGAGGCGCGCTCGTGGGTGGCGCGAAGCTCTACGACGCCCGACGGCCGGTTCGCCCGAAGCGTGTCGCACATCGACCTACAGTGGCCCCCGCACAAGCGGCTAACTTGGTCAAACTGTTGACAGTTCGGACCCCTCTCCGTAGCGTGGCGTGGGCTTCGTGGGAAAAAGTGGCAAGAACTGCCACGCCGCGGGGTTCGGTGGTCTGCCCGCCCCATCGTGGGGCACGGCGGCCCTCGAGAGAGCAGCGGTCGAGCGATGGGCGTGATGTTCCGCGGTCACTTCGAGCACGCGATCGACGCGAAGGGGCGCACCAGCCTCCCCGCGCGGTTCCGCGACGTGCTCGTGGCGGCCAACGACGTGCGCCTCGTCGTCACGCCCGCGCTCTTCGACCCGTGCCTGCACGCCTATCCGATGAGGGCGTGGGAGGAGCTCGAGGCGAAGATCGCGGGGCTCCCGCAGTTCGACACCAACGTCGTCGCCTTCCGCCGCCGCTACGTCTCGGCCGCCGTCGAGTGCGAGCTCGACAAGCAGGGCCGCATCCTCGTCCCGCCGATCCTCCGCGAGCACGCCGGGCTCGTGAAGGAGGTGCTCTGGGCGGGGATGGGGCAGACGGCCGAGCTCTGGTCGAAGGAGCGCTGGACCCAGGCGCAGCACATGACCGACGCCGAGCTCGCCGGCTTCAAGGCGGCGATCGCCGAGCAGTTCCGACTGTGACCCCGAGGAGCGACCGTCCGTGAACGTCGTCAACATCGTCCCCATGCCCGAGCCGCCTCCCCCTCCGCGCAAGCGCGAGCACCCCCACGTCACCGTCCTCCTCCGCGAGGTGCTCGAGCTCGTCGGGCCGCGCGAGGGCGGCACCTACGTCGACGCGACCCTCGGAGGCGGCGGCCACGCCGAGGCCATCCTCCGCGTGCCCGGCACGCGCGTCGTCGGCGTCGATCGCGACGAGGCGGCGCTCGCGCTGGCGAACAAGCGGCTCGGCGCGTTCGGCGACCGGCTCGTCACCGTGCACTCGCGCTTCTCGGAGCTCGAGGCGCGCCTGGGCGAGCTCGGGATCGCGAGCGTCGACGGGCTCGTCGCCGACGTGGGCCTGTCCTCGATGCAGCTCGACGAGGGCGGCCGCGGGATGAGCTTCCGCGCCGAGGGGCCCCTCGACATGCGAATGGACGCGAGCTCGGGCGAGACCGCGCTCGAGCTCATCGACCGCCTCTCGGACGACGAGCTCGCCGACGTCATCTACCGCTACGGCGAGGAGCGGCGCTCGCGCCGCGTCGCCCGCTGCATCAAGCAGGCGCTCGCCGCGGGCGAGCTCTCGACGACGCTCGACCTCCGCCGCGCCGTGGTGCGCGCCGTCGGTCCGGCGCGCATCGGCGGCGTCGATCCCGCGACCCGCACGTTCCAGGCGCTGCGCATCGCCGTCAACGCCGAGCTCGACGAGCTCGCGGCCCTGCTCGAGCTGGCAGCGCGCGTCATCGCGCCGGGCGGCGTCATCGCCGTCATCTCGTTCCACTCGCTCGAGGACCGCCTGGTCAAGCGCGCGCTCCGCGACCGCTCGCTGTGGCAGCCGCTCACCAAGAAGCCGATCGAGGCGAGCGACGAGGAGATCACCGACAACCCCCGCGCCCGCAGCGCCAAGCTCCGCGCGGCGCGCCGCCTCGACCCCGACGCGGGCTGGCCGAACCTGAACCTCGCGCAGTACGACGAGGAGGACACGAGCACGTGAGGGCGGCCGCCGCTGCGAACGAGGCGAGGGGATGAAGCAGCGTCCCTTCCTCGCGCTCTGGACCATCGCCGTGGCGGCGACGGTGGCGGCGTTCGTCCTCCACCTCGCGCTCCGCGGGCGCACGGTGGATCTCGGCTACCGCCTCGGGCGGGCGCGCGCCGAGCAGGCGCGCCTGCGCGAGGTGAAGCGGGTGCTCTCGCTCGAGGCCGCGAGCTACGAGACGCCGCAGCGCGTGGAGATGGTGGCCCGCACGCTGCTGGCGATGACGCCGCCGCCGCCCGAGCGGGTGATCCCGGTGCGCGCCGTGGTCCCCGCCGCCGATCGGCCCGACGGCGCCGACGCCGCCGAGTCGACGCCGGGCCGGCTCGACGC
>CAYJPW010000325.1:0-4211 GCA_964372055.1 uncultured Polyangiaceae bacterium | reverse complement strand
GGGCAGCGCAGGCCGAGCCGCCGCGAGCGGGCTCATCACCGCCTCCGGCAGCGTGCCGTCGAGCGGCCGTCGCTTCACGCCCGTCGGTTTCATCAGCCCCGCCGCCTCGAGGGCGGACACGGCGCGCTCCGCCGCCGAGCGCGCGCGGGTCGGGGCGAACTCGACCAGCGCCATCGCCAGCTCGCCGACGTTCTCGTAGCGCAGGGCCGGATCCTTCTCGGCGCAGCGCCGGATCACGGCGGCGAGGCCGGGCGGCGCGTCGGGGCGGCGCTTCTCGAGCGCGGGCGGCTCGCCGTGCATGATCTGGGCGCAGAGCTCGGGGAAGCTCTGCGCGTCCCAGGGCTCGGCCCCGGTGCAGAGCTCGTAGAGGATGAGCCCCAAGGACCAGATGTCGGTCCTGGTGTCGACGTCGCGCGCCGAGCGCATCTGCTCCGGCGACATGTAGAGCGGCGAGCCCAGCCAGGCGCGTGTTCGAGTCACCGAGGGATCGTCGTCCTGCGGCGGCAGCGACGCCCCCCGGGCGACGACCTTGGAGATGCCGAAGTCGAGGACCTTCACCAGAGGCGAGCCGCCGGCGCGGCGGGCGAGGAACAGGTTGGCCGGCTTGAGATCGCGGTGGACGATTCCGAGCGCGTGCGCCTCGGCCACCGCCTCGCACGCGTGGAGCACGTACTCCACGGCGTCGCGGATGGGCAGCGGCCCCTTCTCGCGCACCGTCGCCGAGAGGTCCTTCCCCTCGAGGTACTCCATCACCATGAACGGCGCGCCGTTCTCGAGGACGCCGACGTCGGTGACCCGCGCGACGTGCTCGCTCTTGATCTTGGCGGCGGCGCGCGCCTCGCGCCCGAACCTCGCCATCGTCTCGCCGTTCATCACCGACGGGAGCAGGAACTTCAGCGCGACGCGCTCCTGGAGGATGAGGTGCATCGCGGCGACGACGACGCCCATGCCGCCCACGCCGATGACGCGCTCGACCTGGTATTTGCCGGCCAGGACGTCGCCGGGGCTGGGCACGCCCTCGTTCTCGGCGGTCTGGTCCGAAGGGTTCGCCATGCGCGGTCAGGCCGTCCGGTCGCGGGCAGCGTAGCACCACGTCGACGCGCCCGCGCCGCCGGGTTACGACCCCCGGAGCAACCCCGAGGAGGCACCGTGCCGTTCTTCCAAGACCCCCCCACGCTCGGCAACCAGCTCGCCGACGACCGCGTCTTCCGCTCGTACCTCGCCCGCGCCCTTCCGCCCGAGGTGAGGCAGGCGATCGAGCCCTCGCTCTCCGAGATGGGCGAGCTCGCGGGGGGCGCGCTCTACCGGATGCAGCTCGAGGACCGGGAGAACGAGCCGGTGCTCACGCAGTGGGACGCGTGGGGCAACCGCGTCGATCGCATCGAGGTCAGCCCGCTCTGGCGCGAGGCCGCGCGCATCGCCGCCACGCACGGCGTGGTGGCGACGGCGTACGAGCGGGCCCACGGCCGGTTCTCGCGCGTGCACCAGTTCGGCCTCGCGTACCTCTTCGACGCGTCCACCGACGTGTACACCTGCCCGCTGGCGATGACCGACGGCGCCGCCAAGACGCTGAGCGTCCACCCGAACGAGGCGCTGCGCCGGCGCGCCCTGCCGCGCCTCACCAGCCGCGATCCGGCCACGGCGTGGACCAGCGGTCAGTGGATGACCGAGCGGACCGGCGGCTCGGACGTCGGGCTCTCCGAGACGGTCGCGCGCCCGCTCGAGGACGGCAGCGGGCGCTACCGCCTCTACGGCACCAAGTGGTTCACCTCGGCGACGACCTCGCCCATGGCGCTGACGCTGGCGCGCCCCGTCGGCAACCCCGAGGGCGGGCGCGGGCTCGCGCTCTTCTACCTCGAGCTCGTCGGCGAGGACGGCCGCTCCAACGGCATCGAGGTCAACCGCCTCAAGGACAAGCTCGGCACGCGGAAGGTCCCGACGGCCGAGCTCACGCTCGACGGCACCGTCGCCACGCCGGTCGTGGGCACGACCGACGGCGTCCGGCACATCAGCCCGATGCTCAACATCACGAGGACGTGGAACGCGATCGGCGCCCTCGCCGGGATGCGGCGCGGGATCGCGCTCGCGCGCGACTACGCCCGGCGGCGCCGCCAGTTCGGAGCGCCCCTCTCGGAGAAGCCGCTCCACCTCGACACGCTCGCCGGCGTCGCCGCCGAGTTCGAGGGCGCCCTCCACCTCACCTTCCGCGTCGTCGAGCTCCTCGGCCGCGAGGAGGCCGGCGAGCTCACCGAGACCGAGGGCCACCTCCTCCGCCTCCTCACGCCGGTGATGAAGCTCACCACGGCCAAGCAGGCCGTCGCCGTCGTGAGCGAGTGCATCGAGTGCTTCGGCGGCGCCGGCTACGTCGAGGACACCGGGCTCCCGCGGCTCCTCAGGGACGCGCAGGTGCTGCCCATCTGGGAGGGCACGACCAACGTGCTCGCGCTCGACACGCTGCGCGCGCTCGGCAAGGGCGGGGCCCCCGCGCTCGCCGTCCTCGAGCAGGAGATCGCCGGCCTCGTTTCGGCGGCGAGCGACGCCCGCCTGGCGGCGGCGGGCCGCGCCGCCACCGGCGCGATGGAGCACGCGCGCTCCTTCCTCCAGGAGACGTTCGCGCGCGATCCGCTCGCGGTCGAGGCGAGCGCGCGCCGCTTCGCGATGACGCTCGGCCGCGCGCTCGAGCTCGCGCTCCTGGTGCGGCACGCGCAGTGGTCGCTGGATCACGAGCGCGACGGGCGGGCGCGGCTCGCCGCCGAGCGCCTGGCGGCGAACGGCGTCGATCTCGTCGCCGGCTACGGGCGCGACGACGCCGCTTCGCTCGCCAACGACGCGCCGGTGCCGATCTCCTGAGGTCGATCCCACCGATTTGACACTGGCCACGCTTCAGAAGGACATTCTGAGAGGTGGCCGAAGAGACCCGCTCCGAGCCCTCCGGCGCGACCGAAGCGCTGCCCTCCGCCGAGGCTGCGGCGAAGGCGCTCCTCGGCAAGGTCATCTCGGATCGCTACCGGCTCGTCGAGGTCGTCGCCATCGGCGGGATGGGCGCGGTGTTCCGCGCCGATCACCTGCTCCTCCGCAAGAAGATCGCGATCAAGCTCCTCCGGCCCGAGACCAAGGGGCTCGCCGAGCACGTCGCCCGGTTCGAGCGCGAGGCGATCGCCGGCGCCCACATCCGCCACCCCAACGTCGCCGCGGCCACCGACTTCGGCCGGCTCGAGGACGGCTCGTACTTCCTCGTGCTCGAGTACGTGCGCGGCGTCACGCTCGACCAGGTCATCAAGCAGGGGCCGATGGACCCGACGCGCGCCGCCGGCATCGCCCGCCAGCTCGCCGAGGCGCTCGGCGCCGCCCACGAGATGGGGGTCATCCACCGCGACGTGAAGCCGCGCAACGTGATGCTCGAGCAGGGGCGGAGCGACCTGGTCAAGCTCATCGACTTCGGCTTCGCCGAGGTGCCGCTCGAGCGCCTCTCGATGGTGGGCGGCGAGGAGGATCCGCCCCGGCCCCAGCCGCTCACGCTGAGCGGGATGGTCCTCGGGACGATCGCGTACATGGCCCCCGAGGCGGCGCTGGGCATGCAGGCCGTCGACGAGCGCAGCGACCTCTATGCGCTCGGGCTCATCCTCTACGAGATGCTCTGCGGCCGACACCCGTTCGACGGCGTCGATCCGCGCGAGCTCTTCCTGCAGCAGCGCACCGAGCCGCCGCCGCCGCTGGGCGTGCGCGCGCCCGGCGTCTCGGTGCCGCGCGCGCTCGAGGACGTGGTGATGCGCCTGCTCCGCAAGGAGCCGCAGCGGCGCTACCCCGACGCCAAGGCGCTGATCGCCGCGCTCGACGCCGCGGCCCCGCGGGTCGACGCGACCGCGCTCATCCCGTGGCGCTCGCCGCTGCCGATGCCGATGTCGGTGGCGGGCGCCGACGTCGAGGAGAGCGGGAGCAGCGACTCGGGGCCGGAGCCTCCGGCGGTCGCTGCGCCCGACACGCCGAGCCCCTCCGAGCCGGGCGCGCCGCCCTTGCGCGATTACACGCCGCGCCTGTCGGTGAGGTCGACGCGCCGCGGCTTCCCCGCGTGGGCGATCGGTGGCCTCCTCGCGGCGGCGGCGGTGCCGATCCTCGTGCTCGCGCTGCGCTCGCAGCGCTCGGCGCCCGAGCCCGTCGCGCGAGCCCCGGCGGCCACGCCGGCGCCGGCGGCCGCGCCGACGACGCTGCCC
>CAYJPW010000324.1:0-4235 GCA_964372055.1 uncultured Polyangiaceae bacterium | reverse complement strand
GCTCCCGCGGGTGCTCCCGCTCCCGCGGGTGCTCCCGCTCCCGCGGGTGCTCCCGGTCCCGCGGGCGCTCCCGCCCCCACCGGCACGCCCGCTCCCGCAGCCACGAACGCCGCAACCGCAGCCTCGCCCGCTCGCGCAGCCACGCCCGGCCCCGCCGCGGCCGAGAAGCGCGCCGCCGATCCGGTGACCATCGATCTCGGCGCGGGCCTCGGGGGCGTGGTCCGCCTCGGCGACCCGCAGTACGGCGAGGTGACGGAGCGCGCCGGCCTGACGTTCGGGGCCGGGCTCTTGCTGGCGCCCATGCGGGCGTTCGCCGTCGGGCTCGCCTACGAGCACGTGGACCTCGGGCGGGAGACGAGCGGCGTCGCCGAGAGCGGAAGCTTTTCGCTCACGCGCGACCTCAACGCGATCTGGGCGTCGCTCCGTCTCTACCCTTTCGCCGGCGACGTGCGGCCCTTCCTCGGGCTCGGCGCCGGGCTCGTCTGGCAGAGCGCGGACGCGAGCGGCACCTACGCGTCCGCCCCGTTCGCGCAGACGCCGTTCACCTGCGAGGGCGCCGGTGAGGCCGACTTCGGCTTCTCGCTGGCCGCAGGGCTCGAGGCGCCGCTCACCGAGCGCCTCTTCCTCACGGGGGACGTGTCGTTCCGCGCCTACCGGCTCACGAGCGATCCGCTCGAAGGCGAGGAGCAGGGCTACACGTTCCTGTGCGCGCCGGGCGCCGGGTCCGTCAACGCCTTCGCGCTGCGCGCCGGGGTGGCGTACCGCTTCGACGTCTCGCGCTACGTCCGGTAGTTCGGCGCTTCCTCGGTGATGATCACGTCGTGGACGTGGCTCTCGCGGAGGCCCTGCGAGGTGATCCGCACGAAGCGCGACTTGCTCCTGAGGTGCTGGATCGTGGACGAGCCGGTGTAGCCCATCCCGGAGCGCAGCCCGCCGACGAGCTGGTGGATGATCGACGCGAGCGAGCCGCGGTAGGGCACGCGGCCCTCGATGCCCTCGGGGACGAGCTTCTCGTCGGCGGCGCCGCCCTGGCCGTAGCGGTCGCGGCTGCCGCGCTTCATCGCGCCGAGCGAGCCCATGCCGCGGTACACCTTGTAGCTGCGGCCCTGGTAAAGGACGAGATCGCCGGGCGACTCGTCGGTCCCGGCGAAGAGCGAGCCGATCATCACCGCCGAGGCGCCGGCGGCGAGCGCCTTGGTGACCTCGCCCGAGTACTTGATGCCGCCGTCGGCGATGATGGGGATGTCGTGGCGCTCGGCGGCGCGCGCGCAGTCCGAGATCGCGGTGATCTGCGGGACGCCGACGCCGGCGACGACGCGCGTGGTGCAGATCGAGCCCGGGCCGATGCCGACCTTGACCGCGTCGACGCCGGCGTCGATGAGCGCCTCGGTCGCCTCGGCGGTGGCCACGTTGCCCGCGATGACGTCGACGCCGGGGTGGCGCTTCTTCGTGTCCTTGACCGCCTCGATGACGCCGCGCGAGTGGCCGTGCGCGGTGTCGACGACGATGACGTCGACGCCGGCGGCCACGAGGGCGTCGGTGCGCTCGACCCGGTCGGGGCCGGGGCCGATCGCCGCGCCGACGCGGAGCCGGCCGCCGTCGTCCTTGATCGCTTCGGGGTTCCGGTCGGCCTGGAGCAGGTCCTTGATGGTGATGAGGCCGGCGAGCTTGCCGTTCTCGACGACGAGGAGCTTCTCGATGCGGTGCTGGTGGAGGAGCTCCTTCGCCCGGTCGTTGGACACGCCCGGGGGCACGGTGACGAGCTCGCGCGTCATCAGCGCGGCGACCGGCTGATCGAGCTTCTTCTCGAAGCGGATGTCGCGCGCGGTGAGGATGCCGACCGGGCGGCCCCCCTCGACGACGGGCACGCCGCTGATGTCGTGCTCGTTCATGACGCCGAGGGCGTCGCGGAGCGACTGATCCGGGCGGACGGTCACCGGCGTGGCGATCATGCCGCTCTCGGCGCGCTTGACGCGCTCGACCTCGCGCGCCTGCGCGGCGGGGCTCAGGTTCTTGTGGAGGATGCCGATGCCGCCGGCGCGGGCCATCGCGATCGCGGCGCGCCCCTCGGTGACCGAGTCCATCGCGGCGCTGAGGAGCGGGATGTTGAGCGGGATCGACCGGGTGAGGCGGGTCTTGACGTCGACCTCGGCCGGCAGGACCTCGCTGTACGCGGGGACGAGGAGCACGTCGTCGAACGTGAGGCACTCGCGGAGCTTGTCGTCGAGCATCGTGACGCCGCGATCTAGCGCAGCGACGCCGGGGGCGCTACGGCGCCGGCCCTCCGGCCGTCGCGCCGCGGCCGGACGAGGCCGGCGGGCGCTCCGAAACGGGCCCGGACTCGGATGCCGCGAGGGAGGCGGCGCTGCCGGCGCGGGGCAGGTGGACGACGAAGCGCGCCCCGCCGAGCGGCGAGTCGGTCGCGTCGATCCGGCCGCCGTGATCGACCACGATCTTCTTGACGATGCTGAGGCCGAGGCCGGTGCCGTCGCGCTTCGTCGTGACGTAGGGGTCGAAGACGGCGGCGCGCGCATCGGCCGGGATGCCGGGGCCGTCGTCGTCGATGGTGAGGACGTGCTCGTCGCCCTCGGTGGCGGCGCGGATCACCACCTTGCCCTTCGCGCCGGCGCCGCGGGCGTCGCGCACCGCCTGGGCGGCGTTCCTGACGATGTTGGTGAGGACGCGGTGCATCATCTCGCGGTCGAGCGCCGCCGGCATGGGCGCGGCGCCGATCTCGAAGGCGACGTCGACCTCGGCCGCGCCCTCGTCCCGGAGGGCAAAGCTCTCGCGCTGCTCGCGGAGGAACTCGCCGAGATCGGCGGGCCCGAGCTCGGCGCGGGGGAGGCGGGCGAAGCTCGAGAACTCGCTCACCAGGCGGCGCAGGCTCGCGATCTCCTCGGTGACGACCTCGAGCGTCGTCTCGATGATCTTGCGGTACGCGGGATCGTCGCCCTGGTACCGGCGGTGCGACTCCTCGACGGCGAGCTGGATCGGCGTGAGCGGGTTCTTGATCTCGTGCGCGAGGCGCCGGGCCATCTTCTGCCACTCGCCCATGCGGCGGAGGAAGTCGATGCGGGCGCGGCTCTGCTCGAGCTCCTCGAGCATGCGGTTGAACGCGCGGCCGAGATCGGCGACCTCGTCGTCGCCGACGGCCTCGACGCGGACCGAGAGATCGCCGGCCGCCACCGGCTGCATCGCGGCGCCGAGGCGGGCGATGCCCCGCGTCACCGGGCGAGCCACGAGCACGCCGGCGCCGATCGCGAGCGCGATGGTGAGGACGAGCAAGACGACGAACGCGCGGATGTACGTCGCGTCGATGTAGTCGCCGCGATGGTCGCGCTCGATGGTGTGGTACGCCTTGGCGAAGTCGGCCGTGGCCTCCTGCTCGTCGAGGCGGGCGCGCGGCGTGACGAACGTGGCGACGAGCAGCCTCCCGGCGTCGGGATCGCCGAGCGGGCGGCGGATGGTGAGCTCGCGCTCGAGCTTGGGATCGATCGGCGCGGCGCGCTCCTTCTGGGCGAAGACGCGGCCGTCCTCTCCCTCGACCCGGAGCGACACCAGGCGCGGGTGCGCCTCGAAGAGACCGGCGACGCGGGCGCCGAGGCGCGCCTCGTCGGCGGCGTCGGACGCCGGGATCCCCGCGGCGATCGCGTCGGCCTCGTAGCGCATGCCGAGCTTGATGCTGGCGACGAGGTCGGTGTAGACGCCCAGCGATCGATCGATCGCCTCGCCGAACTCGGGCTGGAAGGCCGTGGCCGAGATGTTGGTGATGGTGCGGACGCCGAGGGCGAGCGCCGCGACCAGCGGGATGAAGGCGGTGATCAGGATGGCGACCACGACCCGGCGCTCGGTGCGACCGAAGAGGCGCGACATGCCGCGAGCATAGTCGGCCGGGGTCCGAGGCGAGAACGACGCACTGTTTCGGGCTCGCTTGCGCGGGCGGGCAGGGATACATCTCGACCGAGGATGCCGCGGTCGACGAGGACGTGGGTCGGGCGGGCCCACGAGCGGCTCATCGCCGATTTCATCGCCGAGGCGCACGCGTCGCACGACGCCCACGCGTTCCGCCTCGGCGCGCTGATGCGCCTCGAGCGCCTGATCGGATTCGACAGCGCGATCTTCATCCCGATCTCTCCCACCGGTCCGCCCGCCACCCAGCGGCCGGCGCTGCTCAACAAGCAAGGGTGCAGATCCCTTTTTGCACCGAGTTTTCACGCGGTTGCCGCATGACATGA
>CAYJPW010000323.1:0-4353 GCA_964372055.1 uncultured Polyangiaceae bacterium | reverse complement strand
CCCCCCCCCCCCCCCCACGTTGGGAAGGTGCTACGTTCGCGCCGATGTTCCGGGCGCCCCAGCTCCCGCGCACGCTCGAGGCGGCGCTGCGCGACGTCACGGCGAAGAAGCCGAACGTGCGGGCGGAGGCGGCGCGCGAGCTCGTGCCCCACGCGGACGCGGCGCGCGAGCGCGTCGTGCGCGCCCTCGAAGCGGCGCTCCGCGACGAGGCGGCGGCGGTGCGTTCGGCGGCCGCGACGGCGCTCGCCGACATCGGCGGCCACGAGGCGCTGCCGGCGCTGCTCGTCGCCGTCGAAGACGACAGCCCCCACGTGCGGCAGATGGCGATCGCGGCGCTGGGCGAGATCGGCGATGCACGCGCGACGGAGCGGCTGCGCCGGGCCCTCGCCGACGCGCGGCCCGAGATCCGGTTCCAGGCGGCGATGGCGTTCCCGCGCGTGTGCGCCTCCCGGAGCGACGCGATCGACGCGCTCGTCGTCCTCACCAACGACGAGGACGCGTTCGTCTGCCACATCGCGCTCCGCATGGCCGAGGAGCTCTCCGAGCACGCGGCCGAGCGCGAAGGCTCCGCCCCTGCCCGGATCGATCCGCGCCTCCTCGAGCGATCGCGCGCCCTGCTCGCGCACGCCTCGCCGATGGTGAAGGTCGTCTCGGCCGTTCTCCTGGCGCGCGCAGGCGAGCGCGACGGGTGCGACGTGCTCGCCGCCGTCGCGCTCGGCGAGCTGGTCTCGGACGACAAGGAAGACGAGGCGGCGGCGATCGAGCTCTGCGGCGAGCTCGGCCTGGAGAAGACGCGCGCCGCGCTCGAGCGCCGCGCGTTCGGCGGCCTGCTCCGGCGCGATCCGCTCGCGTGGCACGCGCGCGTCGCGCTCGCGCGGATGGGGCACGAGCGCGCCAGCCGCGAGATCCTCGGCGAGCTCGGCGCGCGCGATCGCGACCGGCGCACCATGGCCGTCGCCGCCGCCGGGCGCGCTCGCCTGCGCGCGGCCCACGACCTCATCGCGGCGATGCGCGACGACGAGGCGCGCGCCGATCCGGGCGCGGTCGACGAAGCGCTCGCCCTCCTCGCCGGCGCCGGCGGGGCGACGGCCCCGGCGGCGCGGGGCGGAGCCTGAGCATGTCCGAAGACTGGAACGCCTGCCGCTTCGATCCCGCGACGCGCGCGGGCCACGTCGAGAGCTACTTCCTCAAGGCCAACGATCCCTCGGGGGAGCGCGCGGTCTGGCTCAAGGCGACGATCTTCGCCTCGACCGCCGAGCCCGATCGCCCCGTGGCGGAGGGGTGGGCGATCGCCTTCGACCGCCGCGGCGGCGCGCACCGGAACGTGGCGGTGAAGCACACCGTCCCCTACGCCGACGCGAGCTTCGGTCGGGGCGAGCTCTCGGTGCGCTGGACGCTCCCCCCGGCGGCCGGCTCGGGCGACGGCCCGCTCGAGGGCGTCGAGATCCTCCCCGGCTCGACGCGCGGCGACATCGCGCACCGCGAGCACCGCATCGCCTGGACGCTCCGCTACGACGGCGATCGCCGCCCCATCGTGCCGTTCCCGGCGGCGGTGATGTACACGGCGTCGCTCCCGAAATCGAAGCTCGTCACCCCGGTGCCCGACGCGCGGTTCAACGGCGAGGTCACGGTCGACGGCGAGGTCTGGAGCCTCGACGGCTGGCGCGGGATGCAGGGCCACAACTGGGGCCGCGGCCACGCCGACCTCTACGCCTGGTGCCACTGCAACGCCTGGAAGGAAGACGCCGAGTTCGTGCTCGAGGGGCTGAGCGGCCAGGTGCGCGTCGGGCCGGTGCTCTCGCCGCTCACCACGATCGTCTGCGTGCGCCACCGCGGCGTCTCGTACGACTTCAACCGCCCCCTCGAGATCTACCGCGCCTCGGGCGATCTCAGCCCTCGCCGCTGGAGCTTCTCCGCCGAGAGCAAGGTCGCGAGCATCGAGGGCATCGTCGAGGCGAGCGCCGACGATCAGGTCGGCCTCTACTACGCGAACCCGGGCGGCGCGATGACCTATTGCCTGAACTCGAAGCTCGCCCACGCGCGCGTCCGTTTCGAGGCGAACGGCCGCGCGCCCTTGTCGCTCACCAGCGACGCGGCGGCGCTCGAGATCGGGACGCGCCGCGCCGATCACGGCGTCAGGATGTACGTATGACCGATCCCCAGGAGTCGCGGTTCACCGAGGCCGACCTCGCGCCGAGCGACGACGAGCGCCGCGCCGCGCTCCGCGCCAACGTCGACAAGGGCGCGGCCGCGGTCGCCGTGCTCGCGCTGGGCCTGTGGATCGGCGGGATGGTCGCGCTCGGGGCGTGCGCGGCGCCGTTCGTCTTCCGGCTCACGCCGGCGCCGTTCTCGGGGGACGCGATGGGGGCGGCGTTCGCGCGCTTCGATCAGATCGCGATCGGCGCCTCGGCCGCGGTGCTCGGCGCCGAGGTGGTGCGCACCTGGGCCGCGGGGCGGACCCGCACCATCGCGGCGCGCGTGCGGCGCCTGCTCGCGGTCGGGCTCGCCGGGGCCGCCGCGTACATCGGCCTCTCGCTCACTCCGCGGATCAACGAGCTGCACCGCTCCGGCGTGACCCGCAACGTGGGGCCCGACGGCGAGCTCCTCGAGGCCATCCACAAGCGCGCCGAGGCCGTCGGCAAGGCGGAGGTCGCGCTCGGCGCGGTCCTCGTCGGGCTCCACGTGTTCACGCTCGGCGCGCGCCGCCCCGACGACGACGACGACGCCGCCGCGCCCCTGCCGCCCGGCGCGGCCTGACGGAGGACCCCATGCCGCGGGATTCGAAGCTCTACAGCGGCTTCATGAACCACGACTACATCCTCACCTTCACCATCGAGGACGAGGCGGCCCGCGCCAAGCTGCGCGCCCTCTGCGCCGGAGATTGGCAAGGCGACGAGGTGACCGAGCAGACGTGGGAGATCTCGAACACCCTGAGCCCGGATCAGATGGAGCGTGCCATCCTCGAGCACATGGGAGACCAAGATCGTGCCGTCTATTACTACCTGTCCGATTCGAAGCGGATCTTCCGAGTGATGCTGGGCTGAAGAGGTGTCGGACATTCGTCCGACCAACGCCACTCGATGCCCGAGGTCTAGACGCCTCTTCAGCTCCGGGGGCGTGGGGGCAGAGCCCCCGCTCGCGACGGAGGGGGCCGGCCGGCGCGCGCCCGACGGCGGTGTCGCGAAATGCAGCGGCGCCGCGCCCCACCTCCGCTGGCCTCGCGGGCGATGCTCCGATATCCTCTGGAGGCGTCCCCGGTCGACCGGGGATCTTTCTTCGATCGTGGAGGCCAGGATGAGCGGTCAACGTGTTCTCGTGCTCGCGTCGGCGGCGGTGATCGCGGCGGCGTGGGTCGGTTGCGGCGGCGATGACTCCGAGACGAAGGGGTCGTCGACGACAGGCGCGGGCGGCGGAACCACGACGTCGGTGACCACCGGCGTCACCAGCACGGGCACCACGGGCCCGACGTCCACCGGGACGGGCGGCTCGACCGCGCTGGCCACCGAGTGCACGACCGACAGCGACTGCGGCGCCGACGGCGTCTGCATCAAGTCGACCGACAACGAGCCCGTCTTCAACGGGGGTCCGGCCAACGGCTACTGCAGCAAGGCTTGCAACGACGACGCCGACTGCGGCCCGGGCACGTGCGTGAAGGCGCAGGGCGAGACCGTCGGCAAGTGCCTCCTCGACTGCACCATCGGGCCGCCGCTCGAAGGGAACATCTACCAGGACCTCGACCCCGAGAAGTGCCACGGCCGCACCGATCTGCGCTGCACGCCGCTCGCCAACAACGGCGGGACGGTGTGCCTGCCGGTGTGCGGCTCGGACTCGCAGTGCGATCCGGGCCGGTTCTGCCACCACAAGTTCGGCGTCTGCACCGACGCGGCGAGCAGCGGCCTCGAGATGGGCGCGGCGTGCACGCAGAACGACGACCAGTGCGACGGCGTCTGCATCAACTTCACCGGCGGGGCCACCGCCTGCTCGAACCCGTGCTCGCTCGGCGGCGAGACGATCGACACGCCCGAGTGCGGCGGGCTCGCGAGCGGCATCTGCGCCTACTTCCCGGCCGACAACGGGCTCGGCGACTACGCCTACTGCGCCGCCGCGTGCACCTCCCACGACGACTGCCAGAACCCGACGTTCTGGTGCAACTTCATCCAGGGCATCACCAACGACGTGGTGCCGAACGGCTTCTGCTTCGGCGTCGACAAGTGCCCCGGCGGTCAGGACGACTGCGTGAACGGCGGCACCTGCACCGACACCATTCACGGCAAGTACTGCCTCGACCCCGAGTTCCCCCTCGGCTCGGCCGGGACCGGCGGCGGCGGCGGCGCGGGCGGCGCGGGCACGGGC
>CAYJPW010000322.1:0-4370 GCA_964372055.1 uncultured Polyangiaceae bacterium | reverse complement strand
CCTCTGCCGCCGCCGCCGCTGCCCCCGCCGCCGCCGCCGCGCCCTCCTCCTCCGCGCCCGCCGCCGCCCCGCCGCTCGTCCATCTCGGCGGCGATCGCCGCGAGCGCATCGGCGCCGAGCAGCCGGCGCGCGACCGGAAACACCTCGCGCTCCTCGGTGGTGACGTGGCGCGCGTAGGCGCCGTGGAGCCGCCCCACGACGCTGCCGAGCGCCTGCGCGAGGGCGGTGCCTGCGAGCGCTTCGTTCTCGACCACCGCCGAGAGCTCGTGATGGAGCGCCTCGTGCTCGCGGTGCTCGGCGGCGAGCCGCCCCAGGACGGGCGCGAGCTCGGCCGCGCCGGCGAGCCGCGGGAACAGCGACGCCTCCTCGTCCGCCTCGTGGCGCACGACCGATCGCTCGAAGTAGGCGGCCACCTCGTGGAGCGTGGCGACGGCGCCGTCGGCCTTGGCGGGATCGAGCAGGTCGAGCGCGGCGCGCTCGAGCTCGGCGAGCCGCTCCTCGAGGCGGCGGTGCGAGGCCTCGAGCATCGCGAAGGGGTCGGTGCGCTCCATGCGCTCCGGCTACCCCTGCGGGCGCGCCGCGGGAAGCCCCGGCGGCTGGGGGCTTGGGGGCGAGCGCGAGGTCTGGTAATCGTCGGTCCTGATGCGCTCCTTTCTTCTCCTCGCCTCGATCGCCGCCCTCGTCGCCTGCGGCTCGTCCGACACCGGAGGCGGCTCCACCGGCGACGCCGGGGTCTCCGACGGCCGCTATCACCCCTCGCCGAACGGAGTGCACATCACCGAGGACGCGGCCTGCCAGGGCCTGCTCGGCGCGCAGGAGGACCGGCGCCAGGTGCTCGGTTGCGCCGGCACGAGCCGGACCTGCCCCTCGCTCCTCCGCGCCGAGTTTCAGACCGAGTGCATGGAGTACGACCAGGGCAGCCTCGACGGCTGCGTCGCCTACTACGCCGAGCAGAAGAGCTGCGACGACTTCATCGCCGCCGTGGGCGACTGCGTGATCACGCCGTACCCGGGCACGGAGCCCCAGGGCTGCCCCTGATCGGATCGCCGGCGCGAGGCTCTTCCGCCGCGCTACTGGCCGGTCTGCTCGGCGCGCGCCCGCATCGCGGTCACGCCCTTCGTCGAGCCGGAGACGTTCTCCTCGTTGAGCAGGTCGACCGGCAGCGGGATCTTTGGCTGGAGGAAGACCTCGAGCGAGAGGCGCGTGTGCGTGTCGTCGACGCGGGCGAGGCGCCAGATCGCCTTGAAGTCGCGGACGTTGCCCTCGATGAACTTGGTCTCGAAGGTCTCGACGCCGTCGGCGATCGCGGGCTTCGGCAGCTCGACGCGGGCCCACATCTTGATGGCGCCGTGGAGGGCGGCGATCTCCATGTAGAGGTCGCGCGCGCCGGTCGCCGTGCGGCCGAGCACCTTGCAGCCGCTGTAGTGCGGCATGAACTCGGGGTAGTGCGTGAAGTCGAGGACGGCCTCGCGGACGCGATCGATGGGCGCGTTCACCACCACGGTGGAGCGGCCGCGGACGAGCTCGGTGCCCTCGATCGGCACGCTCACCGTCTCGGCCTCTTGACCCTGCGGCGAGACCGCGTCGGCGTCGTTGCCCTGGACGGCATCGGGGATCTGGGCCACGGCGCGCTGCGAGAGCGGGGCGCTGGCGGGGGGACTCGCCGGCTCGCCCTGGCTCTGGACCCGCATCTCGGTCCCGGCGCAGCCCACGGCGGAGAGGAGCATCAGGGCGGACCCGAGGCGGAGGGGCGCGAGCATGCCGGCCATTCTACGAGAGGTCGGCCGCCCGGGCATCTTCGTCGTCGCGCTCGTCATCGCCGCGTTCTCCTTCAATCAACCGATGGTAACGGTAGCGGTGTCGTTGTGCGTCGGGGGAGCAGGTTTTCTTCCCTTCGGCGCCGACGCGCCCTTCCTTGAACCAGCTCGCGCCGGAGTTCAAGCCCCAGCCGGGGCGCGCCGGTGTTGGTAACCCAACGAAACGCTTCGTTCTCTACTTGACCCGGAAGACCACCGGGACCCCGGCGAGGCACATCTCGTCGAGGGTCGACTCGCCCAGGACGACATCGACCGGCGACTGGAGCTTCTGGTCCTTCAGGGCCTGCACGACGTACGGGTTCTCCACGGTGTTGTCGTAGGTGCAGCGGAGCTTGAGCTTGTCCCCGATGTCGAAGCGCGGAAGCTCCTCGATCGGCGCATCGTAGCCGTAGAACCGCTGCCAGGAGAAGTTCCAGTCGGGCGTCTGGAGGAGGCACTCCTCTCCGAGCGACGCGTCGGCGTGCTCGAGATCGATCTTCATGTCGCGCCCGACGTAGTGCATGTGGGTCGCGGCGCCGTAGACGAAGAGGTCCGGCATCGGCGCGCCGTTGATCGTCGCCGGCAGCGTGAACTGCATCGACTCGACGTGGTCCTTCGTCCCCGCGGGGATGAGGAACTCGGGCCCGCCCTGATCGTTGGGCCCGGGCAGGAGGCCATCGCCCCCGCCGAGCGGTCCGCCGAAGTTGCCGATGAGCGCGACCACCATGTTGTAGTCGGGCGGCGCGCTGGTGAACCGCATCTGGAACTTGGTCGAGTCCGGATCGGCGGTCGTGCCCGCCGGGTGGTAGTGGATCTGCATCACGAGCTTCGTGCCCGCCTCGATGCGGATGCCGACGTTGGCGTCGAGCTCGATGGGCACGCCGCCCGGCGCCCACGCGGTGAGCAGGCCGGCGCCGTCGATCCCCACGCCGCCGAAGCAGTCGTAGCCGCCGTCGGCGTCGGCGAGCGTGTCGGCTTGCCCGCTCGGGTCGGCGAACAGCAACGCGTGGTGGACCACCTTGGTGTTGCCGGCGACGAACTGCCAGCCGCTGAGGTAGCGCGTCTCGGTGAAGCCGGGATCGATGACGAAGCACCGGAACTGATCGGCGTCGCCGGACGAGACGAACGGGGCGACCGGCTCGACGACGAGGTCCGGCGAGGCGAGCTCGTTCGACGCGATCGCGGCGGGCGGCGGCGCGTCGGCGGGATCGCCCTCCGGGGCGCCCGCGGCGCTCCACGCGGCGAGCGTCGCGAGCTCGGTCTCGGAGAGGCGGAGGTCGTCCTTCCAGCCGTGTCGCGGCTGGCACTCGTCGGTCTCGGCCGCGCTCCACGGCGGCATCCGCCGCGCCGCGGTCTCGGCGACGATCGGCCCCGCGACGACGCGGGCCTCTTCGTAGGTCATCAGGCCGAACGGCGCGATCCGGCCTGGAGAGTGGCAGCTCTGGCAGCTCTTCTGGAGGATGGGCTCGACGTCCTTGTGGAACGTCGGGGTCGTGCCGCCGGCGGTGCCGGTGCCCCCGGCCGCGCCGTCGGTCGGATCGGACGAGCCGCAGCCGGCGGCGGCGAGCAACACGAGGGCGAGCGGGCCGATGCGCATCGAAGGGTCCCCTTGGCGAGGTGCCGACCGGACCGAGCGCAGCCACCGCCGCGCGCCCCGGCCGAGTCGAAAATAATGGAGGGCAGGATGGGGGGACGCCCTCTTCGCGTCAAGGGACGGGCACGTTCTCGCGCGCGCCCGCAGCCTGGTTCGGCTCCCAGAGGAGCTCGTCCTCTCCGAGCTTGTGCGAGGCCCACCGCGACCAGACGAAGAACGCGTCGCTCAGGCGGTTCAAATAGGCGATCGCCAGGGGATCGACCGCCGCGGTGCGCCCGAGCTCGACGCAGCGCCGCTCGGCGCGACGGCAGACGGTGCGCGCCACGTGGAGGTCGGCGTTGAGCCGCCCGCCGCCCGGCAGGACGAACGAGCGCAGGGGCGGGAGCACGGCCTGGCAGCGGTCCATCTCGGCCTCGAGCGCGGCCACGTCCGCCGCCGTGACCCGCGGCTGCTTGGGGTGCACGTCCTCGGGCAGCGTGGCCAGGATGGAGCCCAAGTTGAAGAGCTCGTGCTGGACCCGCACCAGCGTCGTCGAGAGGGCGACGAGCTCGGGATCGGCGTCGGCGTCGGCGGCGGCAAGCACGGCGCCGAGCGTCTCGCGGGCGACGCCGACGAAGGCGTTGAGCTCGTCGACGGTGCCGTAGGCCTCGATCCGAGCGTCGTCCTTCTGGACACGCTGCCCCCCGACGAGGGCCGTTCCGCCGTCGTCTCCCTTGCGGGTGTAGACGCGGTTGATCGCGAGCCGGGGCTCGTTGAAGGGGGCGCCTGCGTCCTTGCCGTCGGTCATGGGCGCCTCGTATGGTCGCCCACCTCGGGCGGCAAGTCGGGCTCGTGGGAATGTCCCAACATGGGGGCTCCGCCCCCAAACCCCCGCGGCAATTGCCGGTCGGCTTCGCCGCCCGGACACCCGCCCTCCGCTTCGCTCCGGTCGGGTCAATTGCCGCCCAACATGGGGGCTCCGCCCCCAAACCCCCGCGGCA
>CAYJPW010000321.1:0-4437 GCA_964372055.1 uncultured Polyangiaceae bacterium | reverse complement strand
ACCGCGGCCAGCCGCATCGACGCCCCGTCCGCCGCACCCGAACCCGGCGCCGCCGCCGATCCGCGCGCGCCCCCGCGCACGGAGGCTCGGGCCGCGAGCGCTCCGCAGCGTCCCACCGATCAGGCGCCCGAGGCCGTCGGAGGCGCGGCCGCGATGCGATCGGCGGCACCGCCGGCGCGCGAGCCGGGCTCGGACGCGGCGGGCGCGCCGAGCTCCGGCCCGGCATCCGGCCGGCCGCCGCCTGGGCGCGCGCGGCCGAGCGCTCCGAGCTCGGGCTCCGCCGCGGACGACGATGACCCTTACAGCGCCTTCGAGCGACCACTGCCCGCGGTCCACGACGAACCCGACGCGCCCACCGCGCCTCGCCCCGCCGAGGCGAGCGGTGCGACCCCCCGAGCAGCGGGGTCGGCGGACGCCGGCGCGAGCGAGCCCGGTCGCCCGTCCGCGCCCGGCGAAGCGAGCGGCGAGCACGCCGAGGCTCACGCGCCCGACGGCGGGGACCTCTTGTGAGCGCCGCGGCCGGCGCCACGCGAGCGGCCGGCGCGCCCGCCCTGCCCCACGTCTGCCCCCGATGCGCGAGGCGCTACGTCGTCGTGCCCGGCCGCTCCATCGCCGATCCGCCCGCGTGCACGTGCGGCGGCGCGCTCTCGCCGGCGGAGCTCGCCGGCGGCGTCTACGAGCTACGGCGCTCCCGCCGCGCGTCGCGCAGGCGGCGGCCGCGGGCGTCGCTCGGCCCGCCCGCCGCGCGCGAGCCGGATCTCGGCTACGGCGAGTCGCACGGCTACGGCCCCGCGCACGGCGGGCCGAGCGGGCCCGGCGATGCCCCGGCCCCCGAGCGCGCGGGCCAGCTCGACGAAAGCGACGACCGCCCCGAGTGAGCGGATCGGGCTCATCCCCAGGTCCTCCGGCGCCGTTCCGTGCGGCACGACGGCTGCAACCTCGACGAGAAACGCCGCGGTCGCGGCCGGGAGGTGGACGCCATGTCGATCGTGTTGTGGATCGTGTTTGGGCTCGTCGTCGGGGTCATCGCGAAGCTCTTGACGCCCGGGCGTGATCCCGGCGGCTTCGTCATCACGACGCTCCTCGGCATCGCCGGCGCTTTGCTGGGCGGCTTCGTCGGGCGCGCCATCGGGCTGTACCCGTCGTACCAGTCGAGCGGCGGCTTCTTCATGTCGATCCTCGGGGCCGTGATCGTGCTCGCGATCTACAACATGACGGTCGGCCGCCGGCGCGTCGTTCGCTGAGCCCAAGAGCGCGCGGTCGCCGAGGCCAAAGAGGGCGCGGTCGGGCCGCCTGCTCAGCGGGTGGGCCCCGCGCCCGCGTCCTCGCAGGCTCCGGAAGGGCAGTCGGCCGCGGCTGCGCGCGCCGCCACCCCGCGGGCGCCGCGGCCGCGCTCGATCGCCTGCGTCCCAGCGGTCGCGAGCGCACCCGCGACGAACGCGATCACCAGGCTCGCCGCGCGGCGGGCCCTCGGGCCGGACGCGCGTGGGCGGCGCAGCCCACGCCCAGCGGTCTGCCCGCCGGCCCCGACCGACCACCCTGCGGGCGCGCTCGGAGAGGCGGGCGCGCTCGAGAAGAACGCGTGGGCCACACCCGACCGTGGCTCGTCGCGCCTAGCGGGCCCGCTCGGCCTCTGCGCGCCACGGACGAGCGGGAAGGGCTCGTCGGCCGGAGGCGCGGAGTCGGCGCGCGCGCGTGCGCACGCGCCCTCGGGGGCCGTGTGCGGCTCCGCATCGACGGGCGTCGCCTGCGACGATCGCGGCGCCTCCTCCACGATCGCGACCACGGGGCGAGCCGCCGGGCGAGGCGGCCGCGCCGACGCGGGCCACGGCGCCGGCGGCGGCTCGCGAGGAGCGACACGGCGCGCCTTGCTCGCGACCGCGCTCGCGGCCTCCCCGAGCGCGCGCCGCCCACGGACGTTGGCGTACCTTCCGCCGACCTGCTCGAGCGCGGCCAGCATCGCCGCCGCGCTCTCGAATCGCTCGCCGGGGTTGCGGGCCAGCGCGCGCCGCACCACGCGCTCGAGCGCGTACGGACACTCCGCCCTGAGCGCGCGCAGCGCCGGGACCTCGGCGGCGCGCACGGCACGGAGCGTCTCGAGCTCCGAATCCCGGTGGAACAGGCGGCGGTTCGCGATCAGCTCGAAGAGCACGACGCCGAGCGCGAACAGATCGCAACGAGCGTCCACGGCGCCGTCCCCGAGCTGCTCGGGCGCCACGTACGCCATCTTGCCCTTGACCAGCCCGACGACGGTCTCGCGCGGGACGAACGCGCTGGTCGTCTTCGCCACGCCGAAGTCGGTGACCTTGACGTCCCCGGCGTCGGACACGAGCACGTTGTGCGGGCTGATGTCGCGGTGCACGAGCCCCACCGGGCGCCCCTCGGCGTCGGCGAGGCGGTGGGCGTGGTCGAGCGCGCGCGCCACGCCGACGCCGACCTCGATGGCGGCTTCGATCGGCAGCGGCTCGCCGGCGCCGCGGGCGTGCCTGGCGATCGCGGCGAGATCGGCGCCGCGGACGTGCTCGAGGACGAGGTGGTAGCGCTCGCCGGCGAGGCAGAGGTCGTGGAAACGCACGATGTTCGGGTGGGACAGCCTCGAGCTGATCCACGCCTCCCAGAGGAACATCCGCACGATGATGCGGCTCCCGAGCACCTCGCGCCGGAGGCGCTTGATCACGACCTCCTGATCGATGCCGGCGAGCCCGCGGCGACGCGCCAGGTACACATCGGCCATTCCCCCCGAGGCGAGCGGCCGCACCAGCAGGTAGGCGCCCGCCCCGACCGGCACGACCGCGTTGCCGCTCGACCGTTCCGCCGTCGCGATCGCCTCTCCAGGCTCCCCGCCAGGCTCACCCGCCCACCCGATCTCGACGCGCTCGGCCACGAGGACTCCGATGTCAGCCGGCCCACCGAAGGAGCAGATCTCTTTCGAGCGCTCATGTAGTTGTACGTGTGTGTGCCGGCGCCCATGGCGTACATCCGATCCACCTGGGTCGCGCGCCGCCCACCCCGCGAGACCCGCTCTTTCGCTTCGTTACGGGGACTTACGCGCGCGCCCCCCACCTGTGGCGATGGCCCGAGCCATGCAGTGGCGCGGACGTCCTTCAAACGCGGCGAAGCCGCAGAGGTCACCATGCAGCTCGTGCGAACCAAGTCCGCCCTCGTCCTCGCCGTCGTCACGGCGCTCCTCATGGTCGTCGCGAACCTCTGGGCTCTCGAGCGCGGCGCGGACGGCTACTTCCACACCGGCTCGGGCATCCGCGTGAAGACGATCGCCATCGTCGACGTCAACGTCTACGAGATCAGCCACTTCATGAAGGAGCTGCCGGCGAAGAAGTCGAAGCAGGCGGTCATCGAGATGGATGTCGACAAGCGCATCAGCTTCAAGATGCTCCGCAGCGTCGAGGCCGAGAAGATCAAGGAGGCCCTCCGCGACGCGTACGCGATGAACGGCTACTCGGACGGCGGCAAGATCGGCAAGGCGCTCGGCACGTTCAGCGGCGAGCTCAAGGAAGGCGCGCGCACGACGATCTCGTACGACGCGGCGAAGAAGACCACGACGTTCACCTCCGGCAGCGGCGCGACGGCCACCATCGAGGGCGTCGACTTCATGAAGGCGACGTGGTCGATCTGGTTCGGCAAGATCGATCAGCCCAAGCTCGGCGACCAGATGATCAGCAAGATCCCCTGAGCCCCGCGCGCCCGCGCGAATCGACGAGAGGCCGGCTGCGCCGGCCTCCGTCGTTTTGTCCTCGAGCGCGAGATGCGTCGGATCACCGGCGCGCGAGGGCGAGCACGGCGAGCGCAGCGAGCAGCACGATCACGAAGGTGGCCGCGAAGATGGCGCGCAGCGGCGGGCCGGGCGGCGCCGTCGTCGGCGCGGGCGGCGCGGGTGGGGCGGAGCCGAGCGAGGGTGGCACATGGGGAAGCGCGTCGACGAAGACGTTGTCCGAAGGAGGCGCGATCGAGGGACCGGGGCGAGCTGAAGCGCGCGGCTCCGCGTCGGCCAAGAGCGCGGCGGGAGCGCCGGCCGGGGGCGCGGACGGCGCGGGAGCCGCGGCCGGGGCCGGAGGCGCAGGCGGCGGACGCGATGCCGCAGGCGCCGCTGGCGGCGGACGCGATGCCGCGGGTGCCGCAGGCGGCGGATGCGATGCCGCAGGCGCCGCAGGCGGCGGACGCGATGCCGCAGGCGCCGCAGGCGGCGGACGCGATGCCGGAGACGCCGCGGGCGCAGGCGGCGGACGAGACGTCGGAGACGCTGGACGGGCGGGCGCGGGCCTCGATGAGGCCTGGGGGCTCGGAGGGGGCCGCGACGGCGCCTGCCGAACGTGCGACTGCGGTCGCGACGGGACGGGGGCGCCGGTCCCCCGCGCTGGCGGCGGGGGCGTGCCCGGGGCGCCGCGCGGCACCGGCCCCGGCGGCGCCGGCGCCGCTCCC
>CAYJPW010000320.1:0-4631 GCA_964372055.1 uncultured Polyangiaceae bacterium | reverse complement strand
GGATCGCGCCTGGGCTCGAGCGACCGCGAAGGCGGATCGCGCCTGGGCTCGAGCTTGCTCATCGCCTGCCTCCCTCGGGTGCGTGTCGGGTTCATGGTGCGCCTCAATGGATGATCGGCTTCCCCGCCGAGCTGGCGTCCGAGAGCGTCGCCGGGCTGCTGCCCCCGCCGAGCCCGCCCCCGCCGCCCATGAGGTCGATGATCCCGACCTTGTACTCCTCGATGACGCCGAACCCGCCGTTCTCGACGCCGTCGGTCACCACGTTGACGTCGACGTCGGCCGAGGGGGCGCGATAGCGGCGCAGGCGCGCGCGCCAGCGCATGTTCCAGAGGACGTTCTCTTCGTACGATTTCCAGGTCAGCCCGCAGACCGGCGTCCAGCACTCGGGGAACGTCGCCTTGGGCGTGTCGGCCGTCTGGTCGTAATAGAACTCGGCCTGCGCGATGGCGATGGCCTCCATCGGATCGACCCCGCCGACCTTGGCCTTGCCCCACCCCGCGATGTCGACGCCGCCGTTGGCCTGCTGGATGCGCGCGATGTTGCCGCGGACGAGCCCGTAGACCTGGAAGTAGTCGTTCCCGTTCCAGGCCTGGTCGTAGATCTTCTTGGTCGACTTCTCCTCGGGCTGGATCGGGGGCGTGTCGTTCTTGACGTCGATGTTCGGGATGTTCTGCTTGTTGTTGCTGGCCTTGATCTCGGCGTCGTCCGGCGGGTTATCCATGCACGCCTTGATGCGCGCCTCGTACTGCTCCTCGGTCTCGTTCTGATCCTTGGGCGGGATCGCTTTCTTGCAGAGGTGGCGCTGGTCGAAGTCGGGCTTGATGTCGAGGTTCTTGCTCGTGCCCTCGCAGTACTTGGGCGGGTAGGCCTTGGCCGGCGCGTAGCCGAGGAGGCCGCCGGCGAAGCCGCCGAGGAACTCGTTGAACTCGGGGGGGATCGACGACATGATGAGGGAGTTCGTGACCTTGCCGCCACGTTCGCAGGCAACGGCGAAGTCCTCCATCATCACCGGCAGGCCGAGCCGATCGCCGGCGGGCACCATCGAGACGCTGGTCGCGCCGCCGCTCGCGACGGAGGGCGCGTAGCTCTTCGCCTCGACCGCGCTGCGGCTGTAGGCGACCCACGGCGCGACCTTGGCGATCTCGGTCGCCGATTCGCTCAGCGCCTTGAGCGACGAGTCGCCCACGCCCTCGATGTTCTGGATGAGCTGCGAGATCTTCTGGAACTTCTCGGCGGCCTTCTGGGCCTCGCTGCAGCCGTCGTACTGGGGCGGATCGGCCTTCTGCGCGAGGGCGCACGCGGCCGTGGCTCCGGCATAGACGATGCCGAGGATCAGCTTCAGCGTCTTGGCGGCGACGAGCACGGCGAGGAGCGTCGCCATGTTCAGGTTGATCATGGCGATCATGTTCATGCCGCGCGCGTGGTACACGGCCGAGCCGAAGGCGGCCGCGTCGGCGCCGCCCTGCATCTGCTGGCGGTACACGGCGGCGTCGCCGATGCCGATCATGTACCAGAGGCAGCCGACCAGGAACGCCGCCATGAAGACGGCCACCACCACGATCGCGCCGCGCTCGTCTCGGTGCAGGTTGGTGCGCTCCATGGTCGTCTCCTAGTTGCCGTACACGTACTCGGCGCCCTGGTTGCGCATCGCCGCCTCGGCGGAGATCGTCTTGGTTCCGCCGAAGCCGCAGACGAAGAGCGCCCCGCCCGGGACACGGCACTTGTAGTCGTACTTGAGCTTCACCGTGATCATCGCGTCCTTGGCGTAGGCGCCGCCCACGTCGACGGTGAGCCCCTCGCCCTCGGGGCCGAGAGCGGACAGCGGGATCGCCGCCGCCTTGATCACGTCGTTCTTCTTCGCCCCGCCGAGCGTGCCGACGCCGGCGCCGCCGTAATAGGCCGGATCGTCGGGCGCGATCACCGCGGCGGCCCGCGCCGCCGTCATCGCCGCGTGGCTGACGACGAGGCTCGCCGTCTGCACGAAGATGAGCTGGACGAGCGACAGGAAGAAGATGAAGAGCGGCAGGAACACCGCCAAGAACTCGACGTAGACGGCGCCGCGCGTCTCGCGAAGGAGCTTCATCGGCCCCCCCAGTGCAGGAGCGCCGCGCACGACGTCCCCACGAAGATCGCCGGACCGAAGCGCAGCGTCGTCAGCATCTCGGGCGTGATCTCGCGGCGCCTCTCCTTCGGGAGGAAGGGGTTGGCCGCGATCGCGAGGGTGTTGCCCATCACCCGGAGCAGCTTGCCGTCGTACGCGAGGCGCGCCGGCGCGTAGAGCGCGGCGGCGATGAAGGCATAGAACTGCGCCTCGACGCCGATGAGCGGGCGGCAGATGGCGCCCAGCGCCGCCATCAGCTTGACGTCGCCGCCGCCGATGGCACCGGCGCGATGGAGGAGGAGGGGCACGGCCGCGCAGACCAGCGCCCCCGCGACCGAGAAGCCGCCGGCCTCGAGCGCCTGCCCGGCCCTGCCGCTCAGGATGAAGAAGAGCGCGTGCGCGATGGGCGCGAGCAGCAGCGGAACGAGCGTGACGAGGTTGGGGATGTGGCCCGTGCGCCAGTCGCAGAAGGCCCCGATCGCCGAAACGACGACCGCGAACCCGAGGAAGTACGGGGCACCAAGCACGGTCGAGTCCCCTCCGGGGAAGAGACGAGGGAGCGAAACCCAGGACGACGAACAGCTCGAGCGACCGCGGAGGATCGCGCCAGGGCTCGAGCGGCCGAATCGGACCGCCTCGCCGCCCGGGATTACTTGGCGGCGCCGTTGATCCCGTCGACCGCGCCCGCCTGCTGGCCGATCTTGGCTTCGACGCTGGTCCCGAAGATCTTGAAGCCGGCGATGGCGATCAGCGCCACGACGCCGACCAGGATGATGTACTCGACGACGTTCGCGCCTCGGGTGTCCTTCAGGAGGTTGGGCTTCGCGGGGGTGTTGAGAGCGTTGTCCATGGCGGGTTCTCCTCTGGAGATCACGGGAAGGGGGAGGCGACGATGCTGCGCGTCTGTTGATAGCTGCCGATGAGGACGGGGCCGATGGCCACGAGCGCGACCATCACGCCCAGACCGACGGCTCCGACGAGGACCACGTACTCCACCGTCGCGGCCCCCCGCGTGTCCGACCGAACGTCGCGACGACGCTTCATCACGATCCAGGCTATGCCTTCGAGCGCGAGCGCCGCAACAACCATCGCGCGGATTCTGCGCCTTTGCGCGGATTGTGAAGTCGCATGACGTCGCACCGGGTACGACAAGACGCCGTCCGCGGGGATGCGTTTCGGCTCTCGCTGCGCGCCGGGGACCGCCCTCGAAGGATCTCGCCCCGAATGCCGATCACATCTTGACGGGGCCGCGACGAATGGGGCCCGACGGGCGCACCATCGGCTTCTGCTTCTCGAAGCGCTGATCGAAGAGGAACACGTCGTCCTTGTTGCCGACGGCGAAGCTCGCGACGGGGCTCTGCGGTCGCATCAGCTTGTCGTCGCCGGTGCTGAGCATCAGCGAGAACTGGTCCCCGGGCGGGAGCTTGAGGAGCACGTGCGCGGCGCCGCTCGCGTCGGTGCGGGCGACCTCGCGGCCGAGGTACACGACGGGGAGATCGGGGCCGTTCTCGGCGCGCACCGCCACCACGATGGTCCGGCTCGTCGGCGGGCACATCGCCGAGTACTCGGGCATCTTCGAGCCCTCGGCGAGGCGCTTGAGCAGCACCTGGATCGGCTTCTCCGGCGACTCGAACCCCTCGGGGCAGGTGACGGTGACGCTGAAGCTCTCGCCGTCGCGGCCGACGAGCTTCATCACGCCGACGCCGTCGGGGCCCGTGGTCGCGACCTTCTTGCCGCTGAAGCTGAGGACCGCGTTGGCGAGCGGCTTGCCCGGATCGCTGTTGACGCGGATGGCGACGAGCTGGGGCGGAGGAGCCGGCGGCTCGATCGAGGCGCAGGCCGCGCCGGTGGAGAGGGCGAGCAACGCCACGAGCTGCGAGAGCACCGGCCGCATCGGGGCCGAGCTTATCACGCCGGGCGGGAGCGGGCCGCGCGGCGGGCGGACGGCGCCCCCGAGCCGGCGCAGGGTTTCGCCGTCCTGGCGCTCAGCGCTGCCGCGCGCGGATCGCGTCGATGGCCCGGTCGAGGCCGTCGTCGTCCTTGTAGCAGCACTCGCCGCGCAGCTTGGAGCAGCGCGGGTGGCGGAGGATCTCGAGGTAGACGGCGGCGCGCTCGTCGCCCTCGGCGCCGGCGCGCTCGAAGAGCTCCTTCTTCTTGGTGCAGCGGGTCTCGCGCAGCTCGAGCGCGAGGCGGAGCGTGGGCGTGGCGCGCGCGCGGATCTCGGGGCGCCCGAGGAGCGCGGCGGCGCGATCGGCGCCGCGCGAGCCGCCGCGCGTGGACATCATCCGGTAGAGCACGTCGAGGCCCCCGGTGCCGAGGTGCGTCGAGAGCGCCTCGAAGAGGGCGTCGGCGCGTGGATCGCGATCGAACTCGGCGCGGAGGGTGACCTCGGCGGCGGCGGCGGCGACGCCCGCCTCCTCGAAGGCGGCCGGATCGGAGTCGGCGAGCGCGAGCAGCGCCGAGATGCCGCGCGGCTGATCGTTGCGCTCGCGCGCCTCGAGGAGGCGCTGGCGGTGCGCGAGCGCGGCGC
>CAYJPW010000319.1:1986-4767 GCA_964372055.1 uncultured Polyangiaceae bacterium | reverse complement strand
AAGCAATTGACCCGACCGAAGCGAAGCGGAGGGCGGGTGTCCGGCCGGCGCGAGCCGGCTGGCAACTCGCAGCGTGTCCCGCGAAGCGGGACCGCGAGTAAGAAGAATTGCGCGGGGGTTTGGGGGCGGAGCCCCCATGTTGGAAGCGCTACTCCTCTTCGTTGCCGGTGACGCAGTTCTCGAAGATCACGTAGCCCTGCTGGATCTTGCAGACGCTCATGTCGGCCTGGACCGCGGGGCACTCGAACGACGCCCAGATCTTGCCGGCGCCGACGCCCTGGCCGTTCGCGCCGTTGTTCACGAAGTAGAAATTGCAGCCCGACGCGGTCGACGAGTAGGTGTCGATCGTCTTGAACGAGGCGAACGAGGCCGAGCCGGTCACCGGGGCGTCCTTGGTCGCGTCCGGGAACTTGATGCTGGGGATGTCGATGGCGAGGTAGTCGCCGCCGTGGGAGATGCTGCCGCTCGCGGCGAAGGCGCCGGAGCCGGTGACCTTGCACTCGATCGCCGCGCCGTCGACGCCGTCCGTCAGGACCTCGGTGCGCTCGTGATCGTTGACGACGCCGACCTGCGTGTTGTGGCCGGCGATCGCGCAGTCGACCCCCGAGTCGACGAAGCCGACGTAGAACGCGCCGCGCGGCGTGGGCGGCACCGGATCGCTGCAGCCGAGGCTTCCGACCATCGAGGCCGCGGCGGCGAAGGAGGCGAGGCCAAGTCGAGCAAAGCGCATGATGACGAGCTCCTGGCAGGTGTGGGCGGCGCGCGCGGTGTGAGGGCGCTTGCCCCCACTGGCGGACTGCCCCGCGCCACCCTCGTTCTAGCGCACCCGCGGTGGGGGGATCAAACCAACGCCGCCTCGAGGTCCGCCCAGAGGTCTTCCATGGCCTCGAGGCCGACCGAGAGGCGCACCAGCCCGTCCGAGATGCCGAGCTCCCGCCGGGCCGCCTCGGGCACGCTGGCGTGCGTCATGATGGCCGGGTGCTCGGCGAGGGACTCGACCCCGCCGAGGCTCTCGGCGCAGGAGAAGATCGAGAGGCGCTTCAGCATGGCCGTGGCCGGCTCGAGGCCGCCCTTGACCTCGAGCGAGATCATCGCGCCGAACCCCTTCATCTGGCGGGCGGCGAGGCGGTGGCCGGGGTGCGAGGCGAGCCCCGGGTAGTGCACCCGCTCGATCCTGGGGTGGCGCGAGAGCCGCTCGGCGAGGACCCCGGCCGACGCCGTGGCCTGGCGCACCCGGACCCCCAGCGTCTTGATCCCCCGGAGGACCATGTAGCAGTCGAAGGGGCTGGGGACGGCGCCCATCGCGTTCTGGAGGAAGCCGATCCGCTCGGCCAGGGCGGGATCGCTGGTGACCATCGCGCCGCCCACCACGTCCGAGTGGCCGTTGATGTACTTGGTGGTCGAGTGCAGGGCGACGGTCGCCCCCAGCTCGAGCGGGCGCTGCAGGACCGGCGTGGCGAAGGTGTTGTCGACCACGAGCACGGCGCCGGCGGCGCGCGCGATCTCGGCGACGGCCGCGATGTCGAACACCTTGAGCATCGGGTTGGTCGGCGTCTCCATCCAGATCATCCGCGTGGCCGGCCGGAGGGCGGCGCGGACCCGGGCCGGATCGGTCATGTCGACCTGGGACGAGTCGACCCCCATCGGGCGCATGACCTTGTCGAAGAGGCGGAAGGTGCCGCCGTAGACGTCGTCGCCCGAGAGCACGTGATCGCCGGGCCGGAGGGTGTGGAGGAGCGTCGTCGAGGCGCCGAGGCCGCTCGCGAACGCGAAGCCGCGCTCGCCGCCTTCGAGCGCGGCGAGGCACTCCTCGAGCGCCTTGCGCGTGGGGTTGCCGCTGCGCGAGTACTCGAAGCCCTTGTGCGCGCCCGGACCGTCCTGCGCGAAGGTGCTGGCGAGCACGATCGGTGTCATCACGGCGCCGCTCACCGGATCCGGCGGCTGCCCGGCGTGGATGGCGAGGGTGTCGAGGGAGAGGCGGCGTGTGCTCGGGCCCTTCATCGCCGCGAGCGTTATCCACGCGCCGCGCCGCGTCCACCCCTTCGCGCGCGGCGCCCGCGAAGGCCGCGCGCTGCCGGCGAGATCAGGACGGCGGCACGCGCGATCGCGGAGCGACGCGCTCAGGCGTCGAAGGCGGCGAGCAGCGCCCGCGCGCTCGCGGGGCGGGCGGCCGGATCGAGCGCGAGCGCGGCCCGGAGCGCCGCCCGCTGCGGCTCGCCGAGCGCCGCCGCGCCGATGAGCTCGGCGCGCAGCCCGCGCTCGCCGATCTCGACGAGCATCGCGGCCTGCTCGCGCGCGTGGACCAGCGGCACGCCGCTCGCGAGGAAGAGCACGGTCGCCGCCAGGGCGTAGACGTCGCCCGCCGCGGCCGGCGGCGTCTCGCCGCGCGCCACCTCGGGGGCGACGAAGGGCAGGGTCCCGCGATCGCCCGTGTCGAGGTCGGGCTCCATGCCGCGCCAGCGCGCCGCCCCCAGGTCGACGAGGCGCACCTGCCCGAGCGGCCCGATGAGCAGGTGATCCGGGCCGAGATCCCCGTGCACGATCCCGAGCGGCCCGGCCTCGTCGGCGAGCTCGTGGATCTCGGCGAGCGCCTCGAACGCCGACCGCGCCAGGTGCGCCACGAGCAGCCGCGGCACGCGCCCGCCGCGGAAGCGCCAGCCGTCGACGAGCTCGCGGAAGCTCACGCCCTCGGCGCGCGTCTCGAGGAGGAAGGGGCCGTGGGGGGGGGGGGGGGGGGGGGCCCGGCCGGGGGGGGGGGGGGGGGGGGGGGCGGGGGGGCGC
>CAYJPW010000319.1:0-1976 GCA_964372055.1 uncultured Polyangiaceae bacterium | reverse complement strand
CCCGCGCCACCCCCCGCCCCCGCCGCCCGCCGCGCGCCGCCCGGGGCCGGGCGGGGGGGCCCCCCCCCCCACGAGCGCGGGGAGCGCCGGGTGGCGCGCCAGGGCGAGCACCTTCGCCTCGCGCACGATCGCGGCGCGGCCGGCGGGTGAGCGGACCGCGCGCGGGGTGAGGCGCTTGCAGATGAGCGTCGCGCCGGCCTCGCTGACGACGGCGACGTCGAACACCGTCCCGGCGCCGAGCGCCTCGACGAGCTGCGTGCCGGCGGGCGGGGAGAAGGGCATCGGCGCTCCAAGCTAGCAGCCGCCCGGCGCGATGAGGCATCCTTCGGGCGCATGCCGATCACGCTCCGCACCCTGGTCGTGCTCGCGGGCGTCGGCCAGCTCGTGCTCGTCGTCGCGAGCCTGGCCATCCCGAGGATGCTCGGCTGGAAGGAGGACGTGCGGCGGCTCCGGCCCCTCACCCGCCAGGTCTTCTGGACGTACGCGGGCTACATCTGGGCCACGAACCTGAGCTTCGGCCTGCTCTCGACGTTCGGCGCGAGCTTCCTGCTCGACGGCTCGCCGCTCGCCGGCGCGGTCGCCGGCTACATCACCGCGTACTGGGCGGCGCGCGTCGCCATCCAGTTCTTCTACTTCGATCGCTCGGACGCCTCGCTGGCGGAGGCGCCGGGCGCCCGGCTCTACGGCGGCAAGCTGATGCGCCTCGGCGAGGCGGCGCTGGTGCTCCTCTTCGTCTCGCTGACCGTCGTCTACGGCGCCGTCGCCGCGCGGAGCTTCCGGCCGTGAGCGAGATCGCCGCCGCGTACGTGCCCGGCGATCGCCGCACGCTGGTGCACGCCGCGCTGCTCTTCGCGATCGTCTGGGCCGGCGGCTTCGGCGTCAGCCGCGTCGGCTCGCTCCGCGTGGCGAGGGCCGCCGCGTGGTCGCTCGTCGTCAGCGCCGGCATCGCGGCCGCAGCGCTGTCCCGCGCAGCGCCTCCGGGCTTCCGCATGCTCGCGATCATCGGCGCCGTCTTCCTGGCGATGAAGGCGCCGGTCGCGGTCGAGGCGCACGCCGCCGGCGTCCCGCGCCTGTCGCTGTCGAGGTGGCTCCTCTTCACCAGCTTCTTCGGGATGCGCCCCGCGATCTTCGCGGCCGATCGCCGGCCCGTCGGAGGCGGCGGGGCCCTCGTCGCGCGCGGGCTCGCCTGGGCGGCGGTGGGCGCGGCGGCGCTGGCGTCGGCGCGGCTCGTCGCGCCGCCCGCCGGGGCGCCGCTCGCGACCCCCCTCCTGCTCGTCGGCACGAGCCTCGTCCTGCACTTCGGCGTGCTCAACGTGTCGGCGGGCGGCTTCCGCCTCCTCGGCTTCGACGCGCGCCAGCTCTTTCCGGCGCCGCTCCTCTCGCAGAGCCTCGCCGAGTTCTGGGGCAAGCGCTGGAACCTCGCCTTCTCCGAGATGACGGCGACCGCGGTGTACCGGCCGCTGACGCCGCTGCTCGGGCGCCCGACCGCGACGGCGATCGCGTTCCTCGCCTCCGGGCTGCTCCACGAGATCGCGATCAGCGCGCCGGTGCGAGCGGGCTACGGCCTGCCGCTCCTGTACTTCCTGCTTCACGGCGTCCTGCTCCTCGTCGAGCGGGCGCTCGCCGCGCGCGGCAGGCCGATTCGAGGGGTCGCCGGGCGGGTCTGGACGGTGGCGTGGCTCGCCGGTCCGATGGGCATCCTCTTCCACCCGCCCTTCTTGCGCGGCGTGCTCTGGCCGCTCCTGGGCGTGAGCGGGTAGCTCGGGGTTTTCGGGCGAGCCCTGCAAGATGGTACGATCGCGCGATGGTCCATGGCTCGCGTCCGTCCGGTCGCGCGCTGGCGGCGTTCGCGCTCGCGGCGTTGGGGATGGCCTGCTCGAGCGAGACGACCCCCGCCGGCGCGACCCCGACGGGCTCGGGCTCGTCGGGCGCCACGACGGGCTCCGCGGGCAGCGGCGGCGCGGGCGGCGCCGGCA
>CAYJPW010000318.1:0-4801 GCA_964372055.1 uncultured Polyangiaceae bacterium | reverse complement strand
CATGTCATGCGGCAACCGCGTGAAAACTCGGTGCAAAAAGGGATCTGCACCCAGCCTGTAAAGCGCCTCTTCGACCAGCGGCGCCTCGACGCAAGCACGCACGAGGTGGGCGGCCATGTCCGCTCGTAGGAAGATGCCGCGGAGCGCCACGTCCGCCAGGAAGTCGGGCGCCACCGCCGCGTAGGCGGCCGCTACCAGCAGCTGCGCCAGCCCGGCCAGCAGCGCGCCCAGTACCCAGTACCGCCACGATGGCCGAGGTCGCGCCACCAGCCCCACCGCGCGACGATCCCAGCCACTCCACTCCATGAGGAGCGTCGCGAGCGGCAGGATCTGGAGGGCGCGCACCCAGAGACTCATGCCGATCGCAGATAGATAGAAATCGATCCCGATCACCCAAGCGACCACGGCCAGCGCCGCGCGGCACCTCGCTCGCGCCCACGTATTGCGCTTGTCGCGAGGTGCCGCGCCACTCGCGAGCGAGCTAGCGGCCGCTTTCGCCAGGCTCACGCGCTACGGCCCGGGCGGGCCTCCCCCAGCGAGCCTCGCGCGCGCCACCATCAACGCGAACCCGAGCAGGTTGAGCCCGCGCCACGCCTCCGGATCGGCGGCCCGCGGATCGTCGGCGCCGAGCCCGATGCCCCAGATTTTGTCGGTCGGGCTCGCCTCGACGAGGACGCGCGCCTTGGTTCCGAGCAAGAACCGCGCGAGCGCCGGGGTCTGCGAGAACTTGGCGTGGCTGCCGGCGACGACGATCTCGAACCGCCGCTCCTGCCAGAGCGCCTCGTCGAAGTCACGCACCTCCCGGCCCACCTCCTTGACCGCCTTGGGGTGGTGCGCCGCGAGGATCTTGCGAACGGCCGCGTCGTCGCCGAAGAGCCGCGCCTTCGCCGCCATCATGAAATGCTCGCCGGTCTCGTAGTGCACGCCGTCGACCGAGAACGGCGCCGGGTACCACTGGCTCAAGCACGCCTTGTCGACCTTGTCCGCGCTCGAGGGGGTGTGGCCCCAAAAGAAGAGGAGCTTCGGCTTCCATCCTCCGCGGACGCGCTCCTGGAGAGCGGCGAGATCGTAGGGCTCGGGTTCCACGCCAGGCCGATGCTACCCCTTCCTGATGGCGTCTACCTCGGCGCCCGCTCCCCCAAGAACCGCGGCAGCTTCCCGAGCACCTTGACCACATCCGTCGTCGTGTCGAGATCCAGGAGCACCGACGCATCCTCGACGTCGAGATCGACGACCCGATCCCCGAGCGTGCGCAGGTGATCGCGCAGCGGCGGCGGCCCCTCGCCCTTGCGGCCTCCGGCACCCTCGAGCGGCGCTCGGTACGGCTCGAGCGCCTCGGGGCGCAGCACGACGGGGTGCCCGGCGCGGCCTCCGTGGCGCGGGCGGACGGCGAGCGGCGGCGCCCTCCCCGGCTCGATCGCGCGCAATCGCGCCAGCAGGGCGGCGACGATTTCGGGGCTCGCCGGCGGCGTGTCGACGGGGGTGACGACGACCTCGGTCGGCGCGCCCATGCGCGAGACGGCGAACGCGAGAGACCCGGCGGGGCCGAGCTCGTCGGCGGCGGTGGACGAGAGCAGATCGAGGCCCGGGCGCACGTACGCGAGCAGCTCGTTGACGACGGCTTTGCGGCCGACGACGAGGACGCGGGCGCTCTCGGATTCGAGGCGCCGCTCGGCGTGGGCAATGGCGAGCGGGAGCTCGGCGCCGGGCGGCGGCGCCTTGCCGTGCGCCGCCGCGCCCGCCTTGCCCGCCCGCGGGAGCGCCGACGGCCAGGCGAGGAGCGCCTTGGGCCCGCCGATGCGCTCGCCCTTCCCGGCGGCGAGCACGATGGTGACGACCTCGCTCATTCTCCCGCCTCCGCGCCGTCGGTCGTGGCACCGTCCGCGCCCGCGGGCGCCGCATCGCCGGCGCGCGCCGTCGAGCGCCGGCTGGCGCGCTCGAGCGCGGCGCGCCAGGCGACGAGCTCGGCGGCGATGGAGACGCCGATCTCGGCCGGCGTCCGGGCGCCCACGTCGACGCCGACCGGCATGCGCACGCGCGCGACGTCGGCGGGCGCGAAGCCCTTCGCCTCGAGGCGGGCGCGGGTGCGCGCGGCCTTGGCGCGGCTGCCGACGCCGCCGACGTACCCGAACCCGCGGCGGATGGCCCACTCGATCGCCGCCTGATCGAGCTGGTGATCGTGCGTCATCACGAGGAACGCGACGCCGGCGAGGTCCTCGGGCAGGCCCTGGACGACCTCGGGGTCGTCGTGCTCGGCATGGAGCAGGCGCACGCTTGCGCCCGCAGGCAGCGCGGCGACGGGCGCGACGCCTTCGCCGCCGGGTGCCGCGACGCTCGCCTCGCCGACCGCTGCCCCCGCCTCGAGCGACCGCGCAGGCGGATCGCGCTTGGGCCAGGCGGGCAGGCGCGAGAGGTCGGCCGCCTCGGCGCGCGCGTCGGCGAGCGTCACGCGGAACCCGAGCGACGCGAGGAGCGGCGCGGTGAACACGCCGACATGCCCGGCGCCGACGAGGACGATCGGGACCGGCGGCACGACCGGCTCGATCAGGATCTCGACCGAGCCGCCGCAGCACATGCCGAGCTCGGGGCCGAGGCGGAACGTGTCGACGCGCGGCGCGGGCGCCGCGCCCGCGAGCGCGTCGGCCATGGAGGCGAGCACGGCTTTCTCGACCGCGCCGCCGCCCACCGTCCCGACGGCGACGTCGCCCTCTGCCGCCGCCGCGCGCGCCGAACCGCCCCGGACGAGCACGAGCTTCTGACCGGGCGTCGACGGCGCCGATCCGTGCCGGGCGAGCACGGTGGCGATGACCACGCGCGCGCCGGCGTCGAGCGCGTCGAGCGCGACGCGCAAGACCTCGTGCGGCGGCGCGGTCCTCGGGAGCGGCGTGGCTCGGTCGTCGGGCATGTCCTGCATCGAACTCTAGCAGGGCGATTTCTTCTCCGGAGGCGATCGAACCGTGGAAAATGGCGCGGCCTTGGTCGCGTCCGCCACGCCCGAGATCCTTCGACTGCCCGCGCTGGAGGCGACCCGCGACGCGCTCGCGGCGTACGGGACGTTCCTCGGAGCCGACGTGATCCCCGACGGCCTGCCGATCCCGTTCTATCGCGGCACGGTCACCGAGGGGCGATCGCTGCCGTTCGTTTGCCCGGCCGAGCCGGTCGTGCGGACTGCGCGGGTGCACGAGCGCGCGCCCGAGGTGATCTGGATCGAGCGGCACCTGAGGATGACGCAGCTCTTCGTCGGCCTCTGCGGCAAGCCGTTCGCGATGGTGCTCGGCGCGCCGACGCACCCGGCGCCGATCCCCGACGTCGGGACGGTGAAGCTCTTCGTCTTCCCGCCCGGCCACGGCGTGCTGCTGCACGCCGGCACGTGGCACGACTTCCCGATGACGTTGCCCGGCGCCGGCCCCGTCACGGTGCTCACCGTGAGCTCGGCCGAGATCGTCGGCGCGCTGGCATCGCTCGGCGCGCCGATCGCGATCGATCGCGGCGACGTCCGCAAGGTCGAGGTGGCCACGGCGCTCGGGGTGCGCCTCGTGGGCGAGCTCCCCGCGGCGCCTTGACGCGTTCGGCGCGGTCGGTGACGCTCGCGCGGCCTGCGGTCGCCAGGCGTCCCGGCCGCGACCCGCTCGAACCAAGAGCTCTCGCCGCCGCGCTCGGCCCGCTCGCGACGCGAGAGTCGAGGAGCACCTCATGAGCCACCTCCCCCTCCCCTCCGGCCTGAGCTTCGCAGGGCGCGTCGCGCTCGTGACCGGCGCCTCGCGCGGCATCGGCGCGGCGACCGCCGCGTTGTTCGGCGCGCTCGGCGCGAGCGTCGCCGTCCATTGCCGCGCCGACGAGCGCGCGGCGCGAGGGGTCGCCGAGGGCATCGTCGCCGCCGGCGGGCTCGCGCGGGCGTTCGCCGCCGATCTCTCCCGCTGGGCGGCCGCGGCCCCGCTCGTCGCCGACGTCGAGCTCGCGCTCGGCCCCGTCGACGTCGTGGTGCAGAACCACGGCATCTGGAAGGGCGCTCCCATCGATCGGATGACCGAGGCCGAGTACGACGAGATGCTCGACAGTAACCTCCGCGGCGTCTACGCCCTCGCCGGCGCCGCCGCGCGCAGCATGAAGGCGGCCGGCCGGCGGGGTAGCATCGTGATCGTGTCGTCCACGGCCGGGCAGCGCGGCGAGGCGGGCCACTCGCACTACGCGGGGACGAAGGGCGCGGTGATCAGCTTGACCAAGTCGCTCGCGGCCGAGCTCGCGCCCCAGGGCATCCGCGTGAACTGCGTCGCGCCGGGGTGGGTCGACACCAGCATGACCGCACCGGCGCTCTCGGATCCGGCGCGCCGCGCCGGCGTGGTCGCGTCGATTCCGCTCGGGCGCGTGGGCACGCCGGCCGAGATCGCGGGGCCGATCGCCTTCGTCGCCAGCGATTGGGCGAGCTTCATGACCGGCGAGATCGTCAACGTCAACGGCGGCGCGGTGCTCTGCGGGTGACGACGCTTCCAGCAGACGACGCCGCGGCGAGGCGCCCGGAGGGGCGGCGATGACGGCGCGCCGCGGCCCCGGCTTCTCGCTCGCTCAGGCGGCGCGCGATCCGGGATTCACGCCCCGCACGCGCGACGTCGGCCCGCTGCTCGATCTCCTCGGCGCCGACGAGGACGTCGCCGCCGCCGCGGCGCGCGCCCTGGTGCGCCTCCCCGCCGAGGCGGCCGCGACCGCCGTCAGCCGCGTCGCGACCGCCGAAGAGCCCGCACGCGCGCGGCTCGTGCAGCTCCTCGGCCTCCTCGCGGTCGCGGCCGAGCGCGAGGCCGCGGAG
>CAYJPW010000317.1:0-4812 GCA_964372055.1 uncultured Polyangiaceae bacterium | reverse complement strand
GCCAAGTGATCGGAATTGCTTTGTTCTTCAGGCGCAGATCGGGAACTGCACCCATTCTTGCTTGAGGTTCTTCGTGAGTTCGGAGGCGTCGTCGCCTGCCGGACCGGTGAGCAGGCGCTCGACGCAACGAGCTGTCAGACCGTTGCTCTCGCCATCATCGACTGGAACCTGCCCGGCGTCGTTGACGGCCTTGCCGTCTGCAGGTCGCTTCGCGAGCAGCAGCCCAATGTGGCGGTGCTCATGCTCACGGTACGTAACACGGAGGCGGAGAAGGTGCGTGCGCTCGACGCCGGCGCTGACGACATCGTAACCAAGCCGTACGGCGTGGCCGAGTTGAGGGCGCGTCTGCGGCGGCTGCTGCCCCGCGACGTGCCAGTCATCCTGTCGGTCGGAGCGATCACGATCGATCACGCGCGGCGCCATGTCGAGGTCGCCGGCACCGCCGTCCACCTCACGCGCCACGAGTACGATCTGCTCTACTACCTCGCTCTGCGGGCCGACACCGTGGTGGAGCGTGTGGATCTGCTCGGCGACGTCTGGGGCTTGAATATCGATCCAGCCAGCAACGTCGTCGACAAGCACGTCTCGGTGCTCCGGAAGAAGCTCGGGCCCGAAGCCGGTGGCCAGATCCAGACCGTGCGGGGCGTCGGGTACATTCTGCACGGCACGACGGATCGGTCGAGGACCGCGTGAGCGCCGCCGATCGCCGTGACGTCGAGCGCGTCGCCGGCGAGCTCGCCGCCAAGATGGCCGCCATCACCGCCCAGATGGATCTGGCGCGGTCCTACGTCACCGCAGCTTTCCACGAGCTGATGACCCCGCTCGCGAACGCGCGCTGCGGCCTGGAGCTCGCCCTCGAAGCCGCGCCGGATCCCGCGCGTGATCGCGCCGCCATGGCCGAGGCGCTCGCCGAGGTCGTGCACCTCGCCCAACTGGCGCAGGACATGATGATGCTCGCCGCGCGGCCTCTGGACCCGCGGTTGCCCGCGACATCCTGCACCGTGGCCGATGTCGTTTCGGAAGCGGTCCGTGACTCGCGAGGCCCCTCGTCCGACCGGATCCGGCTCGCCGTGCACGTGGACGACGGCGAGGTGCTCGGCCACGCGGGCGATCTCGCGCGGCTCGTACGCAACCTGATCGACAACGCCGTCGAGCATGCCGCGCCGGGATCGACGATCGACGTCCGTGCCTCGTTCGCGGACGAGGTTGGCGACGGCGGGAGCTGGGTCGAGATCGCCATCGAGAACGACGGACCCGGCGTCCCCGAGGGACTGCGCGACGCGATCTTCACCCCTTTCGTGCGCGGCGCCGGCCGGCCCGGTCACGGCCGCCGCGGCGCCGGGCTCGGGCTCGCGCTTGCTCGGGAGATCGCCAGGTCGCACGGCGGAGACGTTCTGCTCGCGCCCGACGCGCCGCGGACGCGGTTCGTGGCGCGACTCCCCGCGGCGAGCGCGCCCCGATCGCGTCCGGAGCGGGTCGAGTAACCTATCGGCTCAACACCAACAGAGGGGGGCCGATCATGGAGGAAGAGCTCGTCTACACCGTCGAGGTGCTGGAAGAGGCGCCCACGCGCGTCACCAGGTTCCTGCAGGGCCTCGGCGCCGTGCCGATGATCCGTACCTTGCTCGCCGGCGCGGGGATGACCGACGAGGACATCGCCGAGGGCCGCAAGCTGTTGCTCGAGTGCCTCGCTGAGCCGCGCGCGGCCGCAGCCGATCTGGACACCAATCAGGCGAGGGCGCAGCGCGCAGCCGCCGCCGAGATCGATCAATGGGACGAGCAGGGGTTCGCCCGCTATGGCGCAACGCTCCGCCGCGATTTCCCCTCCGCCAACGAGTACGTGTTCGGCGACCTCAAGGCCTCGACCGGCGCCGAGTCGGTGAACGGCGTCGCCACGTTCCTGGCGCGCATCGACGCACTCGAGTCCGGCAGCGATCCCCAGCGCGCCGCCTTCAAGAAGGACGACGCCAAGGCGGTCGCGCTCCTCGCGCGCCTTGGGCTGACGAAGGCGGAGCGCCAGCGAGCTGAAGAAGCTCGTCGATGTCGCGCTCGGCCGATCGCGCCGCTCGAGGTGCTCCCGCCGCCGGACGACGACGCCCGCCTCCGCAAGCTCGGCGCGCTGCGCGGATGGTTCGACGAGTGGGCGGAGACGGCCCGCGCCGTCGTGAAGAAGCGGGCCTACCTGATCCGGCTCGGCCTGGCGTCCCGCAAGTCTGCGAAGAAGGACGAGCCCGAAGAGCGGGGCTGATCCTCAGCCTCCGGCGCGTCCGGGAGGGTTCCGGTGCGGCCGCGAAACGCGATCGGCGGCCGAAATCCGCGCATCGACCGGGCCGGGAGCGGCTCCGGAGCTCGAAACCCAGCAACGTTCACGGACTTGCAGGTTCCGGCGCGCGTCGGAAGGTTCCGGAGCCCGTCGGAGGCTTCCCGGCGCGCGCCGGAAGCCTCCGCAGCGCGTCAGAAACCTCCGGAGCGCGTCGGAAGCCTTCCGGGCGGGTCGGAAGCCCACAGGTCACGTGGAAAGCGCGGGCCCCGTTCGCAGCCCTTCGCTGAGCGGCGTCACGCGCGCCGGCGGAGGTCCGGCACGGTGTCCAAGCCCTCGTCGAACGAGGGCAAACGCGTCGCTGAGGCCTTACCGCACGATCGCCCCTCGAAGGTGCTGGCGACGTCGCTCGCGGGCGTCGGTGAGATCGGCGCCGCTCCGCGATCATCGCTTCGCGGTTCCCCGTCCGGTGGCACGAGTTGGCGCTGTCGCTTGCGGATCGCGCCCGCAGAACGCGCGAACACGGCCGTTCCCGTTGGCCCATACGTTGCTTCGACGGTCGACGACCGGAGGTCGTCATGGTCTGCCGCTTCGTCTTTCTCGCCGCGTCGCTCGCCGCCATCGCGTTTGCCATCGCCGCCTGCGGCGGCGGCGGCGTCGAGACCCCGTGCGCCGGCAGCATGTGCAGCGATGAGCAGGTCTGCGTGGACTACGTGACCGACGGAGGCAACGGCACCCAGTGCATGATGCGACCAGAGTGCGACGCTGACGACTGCTCCTGCATCCTCGCCAGGCTCTGCAACAACCAGCAGGCGACCTGCGTTTCGTCGGACGAGGGGACCCACGTCAGCAACTGCATCGTCAGCATCTGACCCCACGAGGTCGCCGGTGCCCCTGGGCCTGGGCACTCGTGCCCGGCGTGATCCCTCGGCTCGCTACGCCTTGCGCAAACGACCGTGCCCGCGCGCGGGCGAGCTCTTCCGAGCCGGCGACGACGGCGGCCGCTGCTCGTCCGGCAGGGACGCGACCTCCGCACAAGGCGCGGCCGAAGCGCGCTATCTTGGCCGCGTGCCCCGCTGGCCCTTCGCCGCGCTCGCTGCGCTGACCGCCCTCGCCGCCTGCGGCGACGACGGCCCCTCGCCGCACGCGGCCGGCACCGGCGGCGCGGGCGGCGTTGGCCCCACCACGTCCGCCGAAAACAGCGGCACCGGCGGCCTCGGCCCCGGCGGGGCCGGCGGCGGACCGCCGGCGTGCGCCGTCTGCGCCCAGGTCTTCCTCGGCGTCGATCCCGCGGCGCTCTGCGCCATCGGCGAGCCCTCGTCGGTCGACCTCTACGACGATCTCAAGCACTGCTTCTGCGCGGTGGCTTGCCCGACCGAGTGCGCGGAGAACCTGTGCGTCGGGCTGCCCGCGACGGCGGAGTGCGCGGCCTGCGCCGATCCGCTCCACATCGAGAAGAAGTGCCCTCAGGAGGTGACCGCGTGCGTGAACGACAAGTGACGGGAGCAGAAGCGTGAAGGCCATCATCATCGGCGCCGGGCGGGGCAGCCGCCTCAAGCACCTGACCGACGACATCCCCAAGACGCTGGTCCCGGTGCTCGGGCGCCCCATGCTCGACTCGATCCTCGAGGCGCTCGCGGCCGGCGGGTTCGAGCGCTCGGACGTGGTCTTCATCTGCGGCTACAAGGCCGAGGTCATCAAGGCGGCGTACCCGGACCTCACCTACGTCGAGAACCGCGACTGGGAGCGGAACAACATCCTGCTCTCGCTCCTCCACGCCCGCGAGCACCTCGCCGAGGGCTTCGTCTCCACGTACGCCGATATCGTCTACCGGCCGCAGGTGGTCGCCGATCTCGTCGCCGATCGGCACTCCATCACGGTCGCCTGCGACACCGACTGGCGCCGTCGCTACCACGGCCGCTCGCACCACCCCGAGACCGACGCCGAGAAGATGCGCGCCGACGGGAGCCGCGTCGTCGAGATCTCGCGGCGCATCGAGTCGGAGAAAGCGTCGGGCGAGTTCATCGGCGTGATGAAGCTCGACGCCGCCGGCGCGGGCGCGTTCGTGAAGGCGTTCGACGAGGCCAAGGCTCGGTTCGCCGGCGGCGAGTTCCGCGAGGGGCGCACGTTCGAGAAGGCGTACCTCATCGATCTGCTCCAGCACATGCTCCTGGGCGGCGCCGAGGTGCACCGCGTCGACACGCACGGCGGGTACATGGAGATCGACACCCTGCAGGACCGCGAGCTCTCGGAGCAGTGGTGGAAGGGCGGGGGAGATCTCGCCTGAGGCACTCGGCCTGAAGGCCGGGGCAGTCCTATTGTCTCCCGGGCGCATCCGTCCGACCATCGGCGCATGCGCTTGCTCTATCTCCCGGCGTTCTTCCTCCTCGCCGCCGCCCCCCGCGGGGGCGCCCCCCCCCCGGGGCCCCGCCCCCCCGCCCCCACCCCCCCCCCCCGCCCCGGCCCCCCCCCCCCGCCCGGGGGGGGGGCCCCCCGCCGCGCCCGCGCCGCGCGGGTCGACGCTTCGGCTGCGCTTCGCCGATCCGGGGCTG
>CAYJPW010000316.1:0-4878 GCA_964372055.1 uncultured Polyangiaceae bacterium | reverse complement strand
CCGCGGGCGTCGAGTGGCGTCGCTCGGCCGATGGTCCGATACCTCTTCAGTCGCGAGCGGGGGCGCTGCCCCCGCTCCCCCGGGGCTGAAGAGGCGTCGAACCTCGGGCCTCGAGCGGCGTTGATCGGACGAATGTCCGACACCTCTTCAGCCGGTGGTCTTCGGCCCCACCGCGTACGCCTGGGTCCAGGCGCGCTTCCCGTTCGGGTTGGTGACCCGGGCCCGCACGCGCTTCTCGCCGCCGCGGAGGCGGTAGGTCGCCACCGGCTCTTCGCCGCTGGTCCGCGACTCGGCCAGGACCTCGCCGTGCTCGCCGACGAACTCGACCAGGGCGCCCTCGGTCTCGGGGGTGACGCCGAAGACGTCGTCGGCGACGGCGATGCGCCCGAGCTTGGCGCCGTTCGAGGAGTAGAGGCGCCCGGCGCCGAGCGCCGCGCAGATCGCGGCCGGCTCGGGCTCGGCGGCGAACACCTCGACCCAGGCGCGGCCGGGGCGCGCCGCGGGATCGATGACGTTGCGCTGGACGTGGTGCGTGTCGTCGACGGCGACGCCGGCGAAGCCGAGCCCTCGCGCGAGCCCGGCGTCCCAGATCGCCTCCTCGGAGGGGTGGAAGAGATCGCCCTCGGGCCGGACGAAGGGGTGGCCGCTCCAGATCTCGAGGAGCTGCGCGCCGCGCGCGGCCCCGAGGTCGTCGGCGCCGAACGCCCACTCGAAGTTGGGGTGGTTCACGAGCGCCACGCCGCCCTGGGCGAGCACCTCGCGCACCGCGTAGGAGAGCGCCGCCCCCACGTCGGGGAAGGTGCCGCCGTCGATGACGCGCTGGATGCAGAGCGCGTTCACGTGCACCGGCTTGCCCTTGACGTTCATCGTGATCTCTTCGCCCGGGATCGACGCGAACCGTCTCCCGACGACGCGGCGCGGCGCCTCGGTGAGGAAGTTGTGATCGGTCACCGACAGGAACGCGTAGCCGTGCCGCCGGTACCAGAGGTAGACCTCCTCCGGCGAGCTGTCGCCGTCGCTGTTGGTCGTGTGGGTGTGGAGGTTCCCCTTCTGGAACACCGTCGCCTCGAAGCGATCGGTGAACCGCCCCGGCTCGACCGGCGCCTCGATCGGGGGCAAACCGGCGGCGCTGACCGGCCCGAGCCCGTGGGCGCGGCCCCGCAGCGTGCTCGCGGCGACGGCGACGACGAGGGCGACGCCGATCACGCCGGCCGTGACGGCGGGCCCCAGGCGGGTCGGTTCGTTGGCGCGCTCCATCGCTGAGGCCGCCCCGGGCGGCTACCGCCGATCCTAGGACAATCGTCCGCGCGCGCCAGCTGTGCACGCGCGCACCTCTCGCCGGGATCACGCTCGCCCGAGAAGCCGGCAGGGCGCCGAGCACGCCAGGCTCGGGACCCATTCGTCGGCGCTCTTGGCTCCTTGGCGGTCCCGAGCTCCGGCCGAGTGACGGGTGTCGGAAGCCCTCCCGGCGCCGCGTCCTCCGAGCACGAGGGCGCAAACTTCCGCTCCAAGGGTAGGCGCGCTCGTCGGTCCAACGAGGGTCGGGTGCCGGAGTCGATGCCGGGGGCGTGTACGCACCGCCTCGGGCTCGGGAAGCGCCGCCGCTGCGCGCGCCTGCGCCCACGCTCGCCCATCGCCAGGAGACAACGCCGCCATGTCGCAGGGAAGCTCGGTCCTCTTCTCCCTCAACCAGCTCATGAGCATCGAGAGCGAGCGCATCCGCGAGGAGGACGAGCGCCGCGCCCGCGAGAAGGCGGCCGCGCGCGAGGCCGAGGAGGCCGCCGCCCGCCGCGCGCTCGAGGAGCAGCAGGCGGCCATCCGCGCCGAGGAGGAGCGGCGCGCACGCGCGGAGGCCGCGCGGCGCGAGGAGGCGGCCCGGCACGAGGCGCAGCGCCTCGCCGCGATCACGGCGGCGCGCATCGAGGCGGAGCGCAGGGCGCACATCGCCGAGCTGGAGCGCCGGCAGGAGCACGAGCGCCAGCTCGCCCAAATCGAGGGCGACGACGCCAAGCGCCGTTTGAAGAAGATGCTCACGATCGGCCTCGTCTCCGGGCTGATCGCGATCGGCGGCGGCGTCGGCGCCTACTTCGGCCACATCAAGCCCGAGGCGGACCGGCGCTACGCCGCCTACCTGGCCGAGGTCGAGACGCAGCGCGCCGCCGCCGAGGACGCCAAGGCCAAGCTCGAGGCCGAGAGCGAGCGCCGCGCCGATCTCGAGCGCCAGATCCGCGAGGAGCAGGACGCCTCGAGGCGCCTCGCGCTCCAGCAGCAGCTCAAGGACCTGAGCCGGCCGCGGCCCGCGGCCCCGAGCGCCCCGATGGTGGCCAAGCCGCCGCCGAAGCCGCAGGGCCCTTGCGACATGAACGATCCCATCAACCCCTGCCTGCGCTGACCCGCGGCGGCTTCCTCGGGCGCCGCGCCCACGATCGTGCGCCGGTTCCTCGTGCTCGGTTCGATTTCGGGTATCCTCGCGCCGTGCGGGCATCTCGGGCGGGCCTCCTGGCGATCGCGGCGCTCGCGGCGAGCTGCGCGCCCGAGCTGGGCGAGACGCCGTTCGCCTGCAGCGACGGCACCTGCCCCGAGGGCTACGCCTGCCAGTCCGCGGTGTGCGTGAAGGAGGGCTCGGCGCTGAGCGCATCGCGTCCGATGCGCGTCGTCTGGATCAACGCGGCCGAGATGTACTGGTTCCCGGGGAAGGCGGGCGGGGCCACGCTCGTCGTCAACGACGGGTTTACCCCCTCGGCGCACGGGATCTACGAGATCCTCGTCGGCGCCGACGGCAAGGTGAGCGCCCCCCGCAAGCTCATCGGCTACGGCGACGAGTTCCCCTCCTCGTCGGCCATCGTTGCGCTCGACGCCGACCGCTACGCCGTCGCGACCCTGAAGTTCCCGAGCGTCGAGGACGACCGGCTCACGCTCAGCGTCTTCGGCGTCCAGCGCGAGGCGCCCGAGGGGGCGACGCCCGCGATCGAGACGCTCTACACCGAGCAGCAGGACTACCTCGGGGGCGCCGAGCCCGCCTACATCGGCGCGGTCGCCGAGGAGGGCACCATCGACGTCGCCTGGACCCGCCCCACGGCGGGCGGCAGCGTCGCCGTCACCCACCTCGAGCAGAACGGCTCGGTCTGGCAGGCGACGCGGACGCTGGAGAAGCCGCTCCCGCCCGACGTGCTGCCCCTCTCGGGCGACTGCCTGCTCTGGAACGCCGGCGGCGGCGCCCGCGTCCTCCGCGTCGGCTTCGAGAGCTTCGCCACGCTCGCGATCGACGCCGACGGCACCGCGCCCGGCGAGTTCGTTCCCAGCGACGACGTTCCGCTCTACGCCTGGGGCGACGAGTCGGTCGCCTTGCGTTACGGCGACGAGGACGCCGCGTCGGGCGGCTACCACGTGAGCTACGTGCTGGCGAAGCTCGACGGCTCGGAGGAGCTCGCCGACGAGGACGCCGGCTACCTCCAGGGCGCGCTCGAGCCTTACACGGCGGTGCCGTACCGCGATGGGGTGCTGATCGCGCCGCTCTCGAGCGATCCCGCCTTCCCGTCGCTCGACGTCGCCTTCCGCTCGCCGGCCACCGGGCTGACGAAGGTCGCCTCCGTCCCGCGAACCAGCACCGACGAGCTCTACTCGGCGCGCGCCTTCGGGCAGGGCGGCAAGGTCTACGTGGCGTGGACCTCGTTCCACGAGTCGCTGATGGACCTCTGGATCTCGACCGCCGACATGACGGAGCCGCCGTGAGCGGGGAGGGCGTGCACCGTCCGCGGCGCTCTCCGGCGAGGCGCTCCGCGCTGTCGCTCGTCGCCGCCTGGGTGCTCGGGGCGAGCTGCGCCGGCCCCGAGTACGGCGAGCTGCCCGCCCGCTGCTCCGACGGCGCCTGCCCCGAAGGCTACGAGTGCATCCACGAGGTCTGCGCCAAGGCGGGGACGCCCATCCCGATCACGCTGGCGAGCTTCGGCAACCTCCGCGGCGTCGACCTCAAGGTCGTGGGCGAGGACGCCTCCGTCCTGGTGATCTGGCAGACCTACGCCTACAGCGCCGAGGGCGAGCGCATCGTCGGGGCGCGGCTGTTCCCCGACGGATCGGTGAGCCCCGAGATGGAGCTCGTGTCGACCTTCGTCGCCGACGAGAGCAGCGTCGAGCCCTACTTCGACGTGCTCCGCACGTCTCCCGACCAGCTGCTGGTGGCGATCAGCGCCTCGCCCCTCGCGGGCGACGAGCTGCCCTCGCCTCGCCTCATCACCTACCGCGTGAGCTTGCCCGCCCCGGGCAACGAGTCGCAGCCGACGCAGTTCCAGGCCGCCTGGGAGCAGGAGGAGCGCATGCCGACCATCGGCTACGGCGCGGTCTCGCGCCCCAAGCTCGCCGCGAGCGGGGGAGGCCAGGTCGAGCTCGGCTACTTCCAGACCCGATCGATCCCGGGCGACGCGGGTCAGCCGGCCGAGACCTTGGGTGAGCTCGCGGTGTTCCGGCTCGACGAGGCCGGCGCCCGCACCGGGACCTGCGATCCGGCGTGCTGCCCGGCCGACGCCTGCTACCGAGCCCGCGACGGGCTGCCGGTCGCGGTCGGCGTCGTCGACGCGTTCGCCCGCGCCGACCGGACCTGGTGGATCCTCGACGACGCCAGGCCGAGCGCGCTCCTGATCCGCGACGCATCGCCGTCGCCCGCCGCCGACGCCCCGCTCGCGACGCTGTCGATCCCGGTGGCGGCCGGCGACGACTCGCTCACCTACCTCGAGCCCTCCGCCCGCATGGGCGAGAAGCTCCCGACCGATCCCGTCTCCGGCCCGGCGCGGCTGCATCGGAGCACCGCCGTGCTCGGCCCGGGTGGGACGGGCGGCGCGGGCGCCGGTGGCTCCGGCGTCGGCGGCGCCGGTGGCTCCGGCG
>CAYJPW010000315.1:0-5345 GCA_964372055.1 uncultured Polyangiaceae bacterium | reverse complement strand
GCGCGGCCGAGGCGGCGCCGAGCGACGCGGGCGCGGCCGAGGCGGCGCCGAGCGACGCGGGGCCGAGCGACGGCGGAGCTCCCGCGGGCGACGGCTGCCCGGCGGGGATGGCGAGGATCAACCGCTACTGCATCGACCGCTACGAGGCTCACCTGGTGCGGCGCGAGGCGGCGCCGAGCGACGCGGGCGCGCTCCCGGTCTCCGCTGCCCCCGCGAGCGCCGCGCCGGGCCGCGAGGCGGTCGCCCCCTGGCCGCACCACCAGCGGCCGGAGCCCGGCGTCACCTACGAGGCGCGCAGCGAGCCGGGCTTCTTCCCGCAGGCGTACATCAGCCGCGTCGAGGCGAAGGCCGCGTGCGCCGCCGCGGGCAAGCGGCTCTGCTCGATGGCGGAGTGGCTCCGCGCCTGCCGCGGCAAGCGCGGCGCGACCTACCCGTGGGGTGGACGCTGGGAGCCGGGCCGCTGCAACAGCGCCAAGCCCCACCTCTTGCAGCTGCGCTTCGGCGCCGACGCGCGTCGCTGGAAGTACGACGAGAACTTCAACGATCCGACGCTGGATCAGGAGCCCGGCTTCCTCGCGAAATCGGGCGAGCACGAGCGGTGCGCCGGCGACGACGGCGTCTACGACCTCGTCGGCAACCTCCACGAGTGGGTGAGCGACGGCGTCGACGAGGATCTGATGGAGCGCCTCGACGCCGAGGACGTGGAGCGCAACAAGCAGCCCTGGCGCACCGGCAACGGCGTCTTCCTGGGCGGCTTCTTCAGCACGTTGCGCGAGCTCGGCCCCGGCTGCCGCTTCGTGACCGTCGCCCACGAGCCGACCTACCACGACTACTCGACCGGCTTCCGCTGCTGCGCCGCCGCGACGGGCCTCGCGCCGGAGAAGCGCCCCGCGAAGCCGAAGAAGCCGCCGGCGAAAGGCTGACCCTCGCGCCGGGCGGCTACACGTCGAGGTCCTTCCACTTCTTCGACTGCTGGCTGAAGATCAGCATGCCGACGAGCGAAGCGGCTCCGATCGCGGCGAACACGTACCAGAGCTCGTACGGGTGGTAGGTGGTCCAGAGCAGCTCCGTCGTCTCGCGCGCGCTCGTGCCGAGGACCTTCTGCAGCGTGCCGAACGCCTCGGGGCGGCCGACGCCGACGTGCTCGGCGAGCGTGGCCACGTCGCCGTTCCACGTCTTGCCCTGGACGTAGTCGGTCTTCTCGGCGAGGTAGCGGAGCGAGAGCACCGCCTTCTCGCCCCCGGTTCCGTAGAGATGACCGGCGATCCAGGCGCCCGCCGCCTGCCCCACCGCGACCGGGATGTTCACATAGCCGAGGTAGAGCGCCTTCTTCCCCTTGGGCGCGATCAGGGCGAAGTACTCGACCTTCTTCGGCCCGGTCAGCATCTCGCCGAAGGAGAACAGGGCGATACCGAGGAAGAGCAAGCCGACGACCTTGGCGTTGCCCGAGACCACGATGCCGCCGATGGCGACGAGGAAGCCGAGCGACATCGCCCAGAGCACCTTCATCCTGGCGACGACGTACGAGAACGGCACCAGGAAAAGCACGATCAGCACCGCGTTCAAGTTGAGGACGTTCTCCTGCTTGAGCTGCGGCCCCCGCGCGTCTTTGAGATCGAGCCAGCTCGTCGGCAGCCAGGAGCTCGACTCGACGAACCGGGTGGAGTCGATCCAGTCCGTGTAGAAGTTCGGCATCAGATCCCAGAGCTGGTACATCATCAGCCAGAAGCCCGAGAGCAGCAGGATGACGACCAGCAGCCGGGCCTGGAAGAAGTTCGAGACGGTGTCGACCAGCACCTTGCGGATGTCGGTCGTCTTGTCGGCGCCCGAGTCGACCTCCTCGTACGTGAAGAGCATGAGGAAGTTGAGCGAGACGATGGCGGCGCAGCCGTAGAACACCCACGCCCAGCCCTTGCCGTGCAGCCACCCGGCGAACGGCGGTCCGATCGCGGCGCCCACGTTGACCAGCCAGTAGAAGACGCCCCACCCGACCGAGGAGTTCTTCTTCGACGTCGACTGCGCCAAGCTCCCCTGGATCCCGGGTTTGAAGAGCGCCGTGCCGGTGGCGAGCAGGACGACCCCGACGAAGAAGCCCGCGTAGGAGCGCTGCGTCGCCATGAGCAGGTAGCCGGCGATCTTGAGCCAGATGGTCACGAAGATCGTCCGCTTGTAGCCGTAGCGGTCGGCGAGCCCGCCGGTCACCATCGGCAGGGTCGACTGGATGAGCGCCCACCAGGCGTAGATCGTCCCCTTCTGCATCTGGCTGAAGTGCAGCCCGCCGGGCTCGCTCGCCTGCGCGATGTAGATGGGCATCACCACGCGGACGCCGTAGTAGGCGAGCCGCTCCCACATCTCCATCGTGCAGCACATCCAGAAGGAGCGCGGCAGCGTGACGATGGTGCGCAGGAAGGAGAGCTTGGGCTCGGCCTCGCCGGCTGCGACGGCCGCGGCATCGTTCGCCATCGCCGAGCGGTAGCACGGGGAGCGGCGACGCGACCAGCGCGGCGGCTCGTCAGCTCGCCAGCCGTCCGCGATCGGCGGAGAGAGGCGGCAGGAGCGAGGGCCCGCGCACCAGGCGGCGGAGGGGAGCGCCGGCGCCCTCGTCGGGCGGGCGCCACGCCGCGACCCAGTCCGCCCACGCCACGCGCTGTCGCGCGAACACGACCACCGCCGCGTCGAGCGGGCGCGGCACGGCGGCGATCGCCTCGCCCCGGACGCGGGGCACGAGGAGCGCGACGTCGTGGCGATCGCGCAGCGGGTAGACGATCTCGGTGCGGTACCCCTCGCCCGGCCAGACGACCAGGCCCTCGTCGGCGATGTCGTAGGGCGCGCCGCCGTCGAGGGACGCCTCGATCACCTCGCGCACGAGATCGACGCCGACCAGATGGTACAGGCCGGCGAGCGCGTTCTCGAAGAGGACCCGCTCCTCGGCGTCGAGCCCGGCGCCGAGCGCGCCGACGAAGCCCGGCTCGGCGACGCCGGCCACGATCAGGCCCGACTGCTCCTCGAACGACAGCGTCGCGGGCGCGGGCGAGACGTTCGGGCAGGCGAGCGTCACGCGCACGCGGTTCGAGACGAGCTCCACCTTCGTCACCTCGATCGCGCCGTGGCGCCAGCGCGCCGCCTCGGCCAAGAGGCCCGAGAGCTCGCGGTCGAAGAAGCTCCGCACCGCGCGCTCGAGGGCGCCGAGCTCCTCCTGGTGCTTGGCGAGGGCGCGCTCGCCGGAGGAGGGCCCGCGCTGCTCCCCGAGGACGCCGACCCTCGTGAGCGAGCCCTGATCGCCCGACGCCTTGCGCGCGTCGCGGCGCAGCTTGGCGTAGAGCTTCGGCACCGTGCCCGAGTGGAGGCCGGGCCGGAGCAGGGCGTCCATGTCCTCGCCGTGGGGCCCGATGGGCGCGGCCTCGAGCGAGCGCGGGCGCGTGCGCCGGTAGAGGCGCCAGTTCTCCTTCAGCTCCCAGACCAGGAAGCCGAAGACGCCGGGGAGCAGGAACACGGTGGGCGCCGCGATGGTGTTGGCGATGAGCGGCCCGAGCGGCTCGAGCGGCCGCTCGATCGCCGCGAGGATCGTCGGCGAGAACGGGAGCATCATCTTGTGCGCGACGGTGACCACCGGAAAATGCTTGAGGGGGTTCACCTCGGGCTCGATGAGCAGCAGCGTGTAGAGGCGGATCACCGACGCGACGATCGTCCAGACGACGCCGAGCACCGCCTTGCCGGCGAGGGTGACCGGGTGCCCGCGGTCGCGGAAGCGCAGCCACTCGTCCACCTCGTAGATGGCGCGCGCGAGGAGATCGGTGAGGAGCTTGAACGTCCCGACCACGAGGGCGAGGAGGCCCGGCAGGACGCGCCGGCTGAACGTGCGCCAGTTGCGCCCGGTCCAGTCCACGGCCACATCGAGCAGCTGGACGACCACGCGCGCGCCGAGCGCCACGCTCGAGAGCGCCGTCACCGCGATCGCCGCGGCGACGCGGGGGACCGGGTCGAGATCGTGCAGCGGCGTCACGAGGTCGAGCACCCCGGCCACGGCGACCGGCGCCAGGCCGAGGCGCGCGACCATGCGCGCGGCGCGGCTCTCGAGCACGCGGCGCACCGGCGGCAGCGAGAACACCCACGCCGGACCGCGCCAGAGGAGCAGGCGGAGCACCCAGCCGAGCGCGCGCCCGAGCCGCCGCGCGACGAAGCGGGCGCGCTCGCTGTGCAAAAGCGCGAAGATCACCGCAGTGGTCACCCCGAACGACTCGGCCGAGACGAGGTGCGGCTGGGGGAGCCCGAGCCAGCCGGCGAGCGGCCCGACGAGGTGGCTCACGCCCTCGAGGAGCACGAACGCCGACAGCGCCGGCAGCACGAGGTAGAGCACGATGAACCGGCCCACGGCGGTGCCGAACCCGACCGAGCTCGCCTTCTGCAGACCTCGCAGGTACACCTCGCCGCGCCGATAGACGCCGTCGAGCGAGGCGGCGAGGCGCCGGTCGGCTTCGAGGAGCGCGTCGCCGCGCCAGAGCTCGCCGGCGCCGTCGAGATCGGTGAGCTTGAGCTGGTTGCGCGAGACCGCGTCGCGCAGGTGGCCGATCGAGAAGAAGCCGTGCGCCACGACCTGGTCGAGGAGCTCCTCGACGAGCTTCTTGCGCGCGACCCGCTCGGGGACGTCGTGCGGGCGCAGGCCCACCTCGTCGAGCACCGCGGCGATCGCCGGGCCGAGGGCGGCGCGCACCGAGAGCTCGGCGCGATCGCGCGCCTTGCCGAGCAGCTTGGCGAGGAGCTTCCGGTCGCCCGAGCCGAGCGCGACGTGGCGGAGCTTGCGGTGCGCCGCGCGAACGTGGCGGACCACCTGCACCTCGCGCGCCGCCGGGAGCGAGCGCACCACGGGGCGCCGGCCCAGCGACGCCGCCCACGTGACCAGGTCGACCGTGTAGAGCGGGCGCTCGGCCGCGACGCAGGCGTGCTCGAGATCGTGGAGGAGCCGCGCCTCGATCGGGTAGCGGAGCCCGCCGCGCGTCTCGGCCGCGTCGGCGAGCATGATCATGAACGGCGTGAACGAGGAGGGCGGGAGATCGCCGGAGGCGGGGCGGGCGCCGCCGTCGCCGCGCGGACGGATCGCGGCGGAGAAGCGCGCCGAGAGCGCCTCGAAATCGGCGCGCGCGAGGGCGCGCGCCTTCGCCTCCTCGGCGGCGGGCAGGCCGGCGGCGGCGCGCGTGGCGAGGAGCCCGGCGCGCACGAGGCGGCCGCCGGCGCGCGCCGCGGCGGCCCGCGCGAGCAGCCGGGCGGCCGCGGCCCGATCCCGCGGACGCCGCGGGAGGAGGCGCCGCGCGATCGATGGCAGCGCAGAGAACGTCGGGCCGCTCGTC
>CAYJPW010000314.1:368-5556 GCA_964372055.1 uncultured Polyangiaceae bacterium | reverse complement strand
CCGCGGCGCCCCCGCCGCCCCCCCCGCGGCGGCGCGCCGCCGCCGCGCGCCGAGGCCCGCCGCGGCGACGAGCGACGTCACACGGTTCCGCGGCGTGCTCGCCGCCGCGATCGCCGGCGCGGCGACCATCGCCGCCGCGGCGGTGCTGTTCCCGCCCGCCGGCGGCCTCTCGGCGCCGGGCCCGCTCTCGCGCCCCCACGCCCGCGCGAAGCTCGAGTGCTCCTCGTGCCACAAGGAGGGCGAGGCGCCGGCCGCCTCGCCGTCCAGCGCGCGCGCGGTGGCCCCGCCGGCGGATCCCTTCGTCGCCGCGGCGCGGAAGGCGTGCACCGGCTGCCACGGCGCCCACGCGTCGACGCGTCCGGGCCACCGCCGCCTCGCCGCCGCGGGGCAGCTCGGCTGCGCCTCGTGCCACCGCATCCACCGCGGCGATCAGGGCGTGAGCTTCGCGCCGGGCGCGGTCCCGGTCCGCTTCGCGCCCGGCGTCGAGGTGGAGGAGCCCGACCTCGCCTTCCGCCCGACGCGGCCGCAGACGGTCCCGCTCGTGGCCGCGGCGAGCTGCGCGGGTTGCCACGATCTCGCCTCGGCGTCGGATCCGATCGCGCGCTGCCTCGTGCCCGGCCAGGAGGCGCTCGGCGAGGCGCGCCCCGTCGTCTGCTTCGACGAGCACCAGGTGGCGCTGCCCCCCGAGCGCGCCGCCGGCGGGGCGGAGCCCGACGGACCGCGCGGCGGCGTCTGCGCGGGGCAGCACGGCGCCGATCGCGCCGTCGCCTGGGAGGCGGCGCGCGACGCGGCGGCGCTGGCGCCGGTCCTTCCCGGCAGCGGCAGGGGCGGGCCGCTCACCTGGCTCGCCGCGGCGGCGGTCGCGTCCTTCGTCGCCTTCGCGGCGGTGCGGGGCGGGCACGCCCTCGCCGACCGCCGCCGCCGACGCGCCGAGAGGCCGGCTGCGGTCGCCGAGGCGATGATCAAGCCGCCGGCGCGTCGGCGCCTCCCGACGATCGACACCGCCACGTGCCTCGGCTGCTATGCGTGCGTCGACGCCTGCCCCTACGACGTCTTCGAGATCGAGCGCTACGTCGCGGTGGTCGCCCGGCCCGACGCCTGCTGCGGCCTGACCTTGTGCGAGCAGCGCTGCCCGAACGGATCGCTCGTCGTCACCGACGGCGAGCCGATCGGCGACCGCCCCCGGCTCAGCGCCTCGCTCGAGAGCCTCGATACCCCCGGCCTCTTCCTCGCCGGCGACGTCACCGGCCTGCCGCTCATCAAGAACGCCATCCTCCAGGGCGCGCACGCCGTGGAGCAGATCGCCGAGTCGCTCAAGCAGGGCAGCGCCGACGACGCCCCGCTCGATCTGATCGTCGTCGGCGCGGGCCCGGCGGGGATCAGCGCGGCGCTCCGGGCCAAGGAGCTCGGCCTCCGCTGCGAGGTCGTCGAGCAGGGCAGCGTCGCGCAGAGCATCCAGAGCTTCCCGCGCGGCAAGCTGGTCTTCGATCAGCCTCTCGAGCTGCCGATCACCGGCAAGCTCTGGCTCGAGCAGTCCACGAAGGAGGAGCTGCTCGTCCAGTGGCTGCGCATCGTCCGCCAGGAGCGGCTCGAGATCCGGCAGGACACGCGCATGACCGCCGTGAGGCGCCAGGGCCGCGGCTTCGTGGTCACCACCGAGCCGCGCGAGGGCGGCGCGCCCACCGAGCGCAGCTCCCGCCGCGTGCTCGTCGCCATCGGCCAGCGCGGGACGCCTCGCCGCCTCGCCGCGCCCATCCCGCCGGAGGCCGAGGCGCGCGTCCACTACCACCTCGCCGACGCGCGGAGCTTCGCCGGCAAGCGCGTCGCCGTGGTCGGGCTCGGCGACGTCGCGATGGAGACGGCGATCGCCCTGGGGAGGCAGCCGGACACGCGCGTCACGCTCATCCACCGCGGCGCCGACTTCTCGCGCGGCAAGGTGCGCAACATCCAGGAGGTGCGGCGGATGCGCGACGCCGGCCGCCTCGAGCTCCTCTTCGACGCCGAGGTCGCCCAGATCGAGGCCGACGAGATCGAGGTGCGCACTGCGCGAGGCGGGCGCCGCCTGCGCTACGACGCGCTCATGGTGATGATCGGGAGCATCCCACCTTGGAGCACCTTGAGGGCCGCCGGCGTCCACGCGGCCGAGACCGGCGCCCCGGACCCCGCGCCTCCGCCCGTTGGAGATCGAACCGAGGAGCCCCGCGTAGAAGAGGGCCAGCCCCCCGAACCCGTGTAAGCCGCCGTCCGCCGCACCGTTGTCTGCCGAAGGATCGCCATGAAAGCCAAGAGTGTCGCCGCCCTCGCCGTCGCCGGCATGCTGCTCACCAGCGTCTCGGTCTACTCGCTCACCCCCGCCGGCGGGATCGCCCTGGCCGGGCCGGATCCGTCGGGGTCGACCTCCGGCGGCGAGGAGGCGACCGAGATCGCGGAGCAGACCGAGCTCGCCCACTTCAACGCCGGCACGACGCTGACGGTCGAGGGACGGCTCGGCCACCCCAAGCTCGTCCAGGGCGCGCGCGGCGAGACGTTCGTGATGCTCGAGGTCCGCGGCGGCGACACCGGGACCGCGCAGGTGACGCCCTCGGTGAACCTCGCCCTGGTGATGGACCGCTCGGGCTCGATGAAGGGCACCCGCCTCGCCAACGCCGTCTCCGCGGCGACCCAGGCGGTCGACCGGCTCCGCGAGGGCGACGTGGTCTCGGTGATCACCTTCGACACCCGCACCCAGGTCGTCGTCCCCCCGACGACGATCGGGCCGGGCGCGCGCGAGCGCGTGGCCGCCGACATCCGCGGCATCGCCCTCGGCGGCGACACCTGCATCTCGTGCGGCATCGAGGACGGCATCGTCGAGATCGAGCGCACCATGGGCAAGGTCAACAAGATGATCCTGCTCAGCGACGGCGACGCGAACCACGGCGTCCGCGACGTCCCCGGCTTCCGCAGCATCGCGCAGCGCGCGCGCGATCGCGGCATCAGCGTCACCACCATCGGCGTGGACGTCGAGTACAACGAGAAGATCCTCTCGGCGATCGCCCAGGAGTCGAACGGCCGGCACTACTTCGTCGAGAACGACGCCGCCCTCGCCCGCGTGTTCGAGTCCGAGGCGGAGTCCTTGACGTCGACGGTCGCGAGCGGCACCGAGGCGGCGATCGATCTCGCGCCCGGGGTCGAGCTCGATCGCGTCTTCGATCGCTCCTTCCGCCGCGCCGGCGACCGCATCGTCGTCCCGCTCGGCGCCTTCGCCCACGGCGAGGTCAAGACGGTGCTGCTCAAGGTCAAGGTCCCCGCCACGAGCGACGGCACGGTGCCGGTCGCCAACGTCGAGCTCACCTACAAGGACCTCCTGAGCGGCGGCGACGGCCGGTGCGCCGGCAAGCTCGCGACCGTGGTCACCTCCACGCCCGGCGAGGCGACCGACATCGATCCCGTCGTCGCCGGCCGCGTGCAGCGGAGCGAGACCGCCGCGACGCTCAAGGAGGCGAACTCGCTGTTCGCGCAGGGCAAGCTCGCCGACGCGCGCCGCAAGCTGGAGACGCGCGCGAAGACGCTCGCCGACGTCGCCGGCGAAGCGAAGAAGGCGGCGCCCACGGGCCGCGCGGCCGACGTCGAGCGCGACTTCGAGTCGCAGATCGCCAGCGTGAACCAGGCCAACTCGAGCTTCAACAACTCCGGGTTCGCGACGCCGCCGCCGGGCGTCGCGGCCGTCGCCGGGGGCGCGCCCGCCGCCGCGCCGCCCGCGCCCGTCGCCGCCCCCGAGTCGCGGGCCGGCAAGAGCGCCGTCCGCCGCAACCAGGAGCAGGCGGACGCCTTCGGGTTCTGAGCCAGCGCGGCGCTCGTCACCCCCAACTTGGCGTGCCGGATCGCGTGAAGTAAACCGTCGCGGTGGCGAGGCGGCGCAAGCGCAGGAGCGCGGGGGGCGACGGCGGAGCCGCGCGACCGGCGCCGCGCCGCTCGCCGCGCACCGCCCTGCGCTCGTTCCTCGGCACCGGACGCCGCCGCGCCCTCCTCGCGGCGGCCGCGGGCCTCTTCGGTGTGCTCGGGATCGCCGTCGTGCTGCTCTATCTGGTCTTCGGCAAGATGCGCGGGCCGACCCGCGGCGGGGGCGTGGAGGTCGACTGGCCCGCCGGCCTCGGCTCGGACGAGGCCGCGGCGCTCCTGGCCCAGCTCGGGGTGGTGAAGAGCCGGGACGCGATGGCCGTCTTCCTGCGGGCGACCGGCGGCACCGCCGGTTTCGCGCCGGGGCCGCACCTCCTGCCCGACGGCGCGACGCCGTGGGAGCTCCGCCGGCTGCTCGCCCGCTCGGCCGATCGCCCGCGCGCCAAGGTCGTCGTCCCCGAGGGCTACAACCGCTTCGACATCGCCGCCCGCCTCGAGAAGCTCGGCGTCGCCGGGGCGAAGGCGTTCCTGGCGAGCTCCGCCGATCCCGCGCTGCTCGACGAGGTCGGCGTCGAGCACGCCGGCGCCGTCGGGGCCGAGAGCGCCGAGGGCTATCTGTTCCCCGCCACGTACGATCTCCACGTCGACACCGATCCGGGCGGGATCGTCCGACGCATGGTGAAGGAGGGCGACAAGCGCTGGCTCGCCATCGCCGCCCAGCGCGCCGACGCGCTCGCGTCGCTGCGCGGGACGCTCGGCTGGGGCCGGCGCGAGGTGCTCACCATCGCCTCGATGATCGAGAAGGAGGCCGCGGTGGACGAGGAGCGGCCGATGATCGCCAGCGTCTTTTTGAACCGGCTGCTCGATCCCGACTTCAAGCCCAAGCGCCTCCAGTCCGACCCGACCGCGATCTACGGCTGCCTCGTCGCGCCCGACGAGGCGCCCTCGTGCGCCGACTTCAAGGGCAAGGCCACGCCGGCGATCAACGGCGACGCCAAGAACCGCTACAGCACCTACGTGCGCCCAGGCCTGCCCCCCGGGCCCATCTCCAACCCGGGAGTGCGCTCGATCGAGGCCGTGCTCGCCCCGTCCCCGACGCGCTTCCTCTACTTCGTGGCGGCCGGCGGGGGCCGGCACACCTTCAGCGAGAGCTTCGGTGCGCACAACGACGCCGTGAAGAAGCTGCGCGCGACCGCGCAGGGCGGCGAGCCCAGGTGAGCGTCCGTCGGCGCGCGGAGGGCGCCGCGTCCTCCGGGGCGCCCACGGCCCCGCCCCCGTAGGCCGCACCGTGCCCCGCGGCGTACGCGGGCCC
>CAYJPW010000314.1:0-358 GCA_964372055.1 uncultured Polyangiaceae bacterium | reverse complement strand
GGGCGCGCCGGGCGGGGGGGGGGGGGGGCCCCCCCCGGGGGCCCCCCCCCGCCCCCGACCCCGTCGGCCGCTCGGTCCGCGGCGTCGTCGCGGCCCGCCGCGTGGCTGCTCCTGGCGCCGGCGCTCACCGCGCTCGCGCTCGCCGTCGCGCCGCGCCTGCGCGTCGGCGAGATCGCGGCGGGCCTCGGGACGTTCGCCGGCGGCGCCGTCGTCGCCTTGGCGCCGCTCGCCGCCGCCGCGCCCGCCGCGCTCCGCCCGCGCACCGCCGCGGCGATCGCCGCCGCCGCAGGCGCCGCGCTCGGCGCGGTGGCGCTCCCCCAGCCGTCGTCGCCGTGGGGGATCGTCCTGGTGGACGCGG
>CAYJPW010000313.1:0-5692 GCA_964372055.1 uncultured Polyangiaceae bacterium | reverse complement strand
CAGCGGGCCGAGCCGCCGCCTTCGCCGGCGCCGCGGCGCGGGCGGCGCCCCCCGCGGCGGTGTGCCCCGAGCCTGACTGCTGGTTCATGTTGCCGATCGACTGCGCTTGGCTCGCGTCGATCTCCTGCTTCGCCTTGTCCTGGTAGCCGTCGACCTCGGCGAGCGCGGTGTAGAGCTCGCGCGCCCTCGAGCCGTTGCCCATCGACTTGTAGCACTCGGCGGCTTCCCACATCGCGGTCGCGGCCGCCGCGGTGCCGCGGAAGCGCACGCCGACCTCGTCGTACTTCATCACCGCGGGCTCGCAGCCCGAGCGCGCCTTGGTCTCGCGCGCGTCGGCGAGGAGCGCCGCCGCCTCCTTCGAGTCCTTGCCGTCCTTGGCCTTCGCCTCGGCCGCGGGCCCGTCGGCTTCCTTCGCGCCGCCCTTCTTGGCGCCCTCGCCCCCGCGGTCCTCGTCGAGCGCGGCCAGCGCGGTGGGCGCGGCCGTGGCCGCCGCCGCGGCGGGCGGCGGCGCCGAGGCGAGGCTCTGCGCCTCGGCGCGCTCGGGCTCCGGGACGCCGCGCTCGGTCACCCGCACGGGGGCGACGCCCACGGTGCCGGGCTTGGCGCGGAGGAGGAGCAGGCTCGAGCCCAGCATGAGCACGAGCAGCGCGGCCATCGCCAGCTGCGGTCGCATCGCGTGGCTGCCCGCCCAGGCGATCGCCCGGACGACCTTGCGGTGCCAGGGCGCCTTCTGTTGGGCGGCTGCCGCCGCCGCGAGGATGCGGTCCTCGAGATCGTCGCTCGGCTCCTCGATCGGCAGGACGCCGACCTCGCGCGTCGCGCGCAGCCCGGAGAGGACGCCGGCGCAGCGCGCGCACGTGTCGGCGTGGCGCTTCATCGCGGCGGTCGTGACCTCGTCGAGCTCGTCGTAGAGCGCGTCGATCACGTGGGAGTCGAACTTCTCGCAGTCCATCGTCAAGCTCTCGTGCCCGCCTGCTCAGCGCAGGGCGCGGGCGTAGTCCTCGTATTCGGAGAGCGCCTCCTGGAGGCGCTCCAGCGCGTAGCGCATCCGGCTCTTCACGGTGTTCTCGGGCACCCCGGTCATCTCGGCGATGTCTTTGAAAGGGACGTTGCCGATCTCGCGCAAGAGGAAGACCTCCCGCTGCTCGGCTGGCAGGCGCTCCACGGCGTCGACGATGAGCTGGCCCATCTCGCGCCCCACGGCGACCCGGTCGACGGCCGAGCCCGGGCGCGAATCCGCGGTGCGCTCGCCCAAGGTCGGCCCCTCGTCGGTGTCTCGAGAGGGCTGGTCGAGGGACGGATGCCGCCGCAGGGCCATCTTGCGCAGATGATCGATGCAGAGGTTGCGCGCGATCGCGTACGCCCAGGTCGAGAACCGGGCCTCGTGCTTGAAATCCGCGGCGTTCTGCACGATCCTCACGAAGACATCCTGGACCAGATCCTCCGCCGCCGAGGTCACGCGGACCTGCCGGAGGATGAAGTTGTAGAGCGGGGTCTTGTGCCGGCGCACGAGGCCGGCGAAGGCGGTGCGGTCGCCTCCCTGGAACCTCAGCATCAGGACCTCGTCCGTCACCTCCTCGCGTGAGCTGGGCGCCATCTTCATGCCGCCCCGGTCTCGACCCTGGTGAGGCGCGAGACCATCTGGGATCCGCCCCGGGATGTTCCCGGGAGCGCGCGGGCTCGTCGAGGGCGCGTCCAGCACCTCATCGGACGCACCAGGCGGCCCGAAGATCTGGGGTCAGCGCTCCCACCGGCACGCGCGTAGGGTAGCGCGTCGCCTCCGCCGCGAGGCAGCCGAATCGACCCGTACGGTCAATTTCCGCGGGCGTTTGGAGGCGGAGTCGCGGCGCGGCTCGCGACATGAAGCGACCGACTCTGAGGAGTGGCTCACGTCCGCGAGCACCTTTTCAGCGTCGGCCGCGCTCGTGGCGTGCTTGCCTCGGGGCAGGTCGCGCGTCCAAGCTGCGTTGGCCTGTTCGAGCGCGCAGGCGGCGGTCGTTGCAACCCGGAGGCAGGGCCCACTACACTGCGCCCATGCGTAGGCGCCGGGCGACGAGCCCGGACCACGAGGCTTTCACAAGGGGTTCTCTTGATGCGACTAGGTAAGACGCTGGGGGCTGTGGTCGGGGCGTCGTTCTTGCTCTCGCTGCCGGTGCTGGCCCAGCAGCCGACGGGCTCGGCGAAGCCCGCGGCGTCCGCGGTTCCGTCGGCGAAGCCGGCTGCCTCCGCGGCTCCGGCCGCCGGCAGCGCCGTGGTCGCCGGGAGCGCCGCGCCCGCCGCATCGGGAGCGCCCGGGGCGGGCACGGCGACGCCCACCACCGGTCCGGCCGCGACGGCCGCCGGCCCCGCGGGCGCGCCTCCCATGGACGGCCCGACGTACGCCGTCCGCTTGCGCGACCTCGAGCAGCGCATCGACGAGCTCAAGGAGCAGATCCGGCGCAGCCACACGCGCCTCTCCCTCCTCAGCGACACCATCCTCTCCGGCGGCGGCGCCGGCTCGCGCGGAACCATCCGCTTCACCAACGAGCTCTCGAGCGCGTTCCGCGTGACCCGGGCGCTGTTCGTCCTCGACGGGGCGGTCCAGTACAACAAGACCGACCAGTCCGGCGCCCTCGCCGAGCAGACCGAGATCCCGATCTTCAACGGCTCGATCCCGCCCGGCGACCACACCCTCCAGGTCCTGCTCAACCTGCAGGGCAACGGCTACGGCGTCTTCTCGTACCTCCGCGGCTACAAGTTCGAGGTGCGCTCCAGCCACTCGTTCACCGCGGTCGAGGGCAAGACGATGAACCTGCAGGCGGTCGCCTACGAGAAGGGCGGCGTGACCACGCCGCTCGAGGAGCGCCCCGCCATCCGCTACGCCGAGAAGATGGTGAGCGGCATCGCCGATCCGGGCGCCGCGGCGGCGCCGGCGCCGGCGGCGAGCAAGTGAGCTCCGGACGGAGCGCGACGGCAACGATCCCGGGTTTCGTCCTATGAAGAGGAACATGAGGCTGTGGGGGCCGGCGCTCCTGGCGCTGGTGGGCGTGGCGGGCGTTTCGCTCCCGTCGGGCGACGCGTGGGCCGTCGACCACGAGACCGCGTTCAAGAACGCCCAGCAGCAGATCGCCGGCGTCTCCTCGGGGCTCGGTCAAATCCAGGCCGCCATCCAGCGGTCGAAGGGCCAGGAGCGGGGCGCCGAGCAGCGCATCGCCGACGCGGTCCTCCTCATGGGCTCGAAGGACTACATCCGCGCCGCCAACGTCCTCAACGAGGTGGTCGAGAAGTACCCCAACCACCCGACGGCGTTCCCCGACAGCCTCAGCCTCCTCGGCGAGACGTACTTCCGCTCGAAGCAGTACCTCTCGTCGCGCCGCGTCTTCCGCCAGATCGTGGCCAAGGGCGACGACCCGCGCTTCACCGTCTACCAGGCCAAGGCGCTCGAGCGGCTCGTCGACGTCGCGCTCCGGACCAAGGACTACTCGACGCTCGACGAGATCTTCGCGTCGATGAACCGGGTGCCGCCCTCGTCGGTCGGCAGCGGCCTCGCCTACGCGCGCGGCAAGGGCCTCTTCGCCCAGAAGGACTACGCCGGGGCCAAGACGGCGCTCGGCCAGGTCGACGGCAAGAGCGAGTACGCCCACCAGTCGCGCTACATGCTCGGCCTCATCGCCGTGAAGGAGGCCGCGCCGGCCCCCGTGGTGCTCAAGGACGGCGAGCCGCCGCCGCAGGTGCCGCCGACCCGCTACGCGACCGCGATCGATCTCTTCAAGAGGGCGACCGAGCTCTCGCCCGACACGGCCGAGCACCGGCACGTGATCGACATGTCGTGGCTCGCCATCGGCCGCCTCTTCTACGAGGCCGACCAGTGGCAGCAGGCCGCGCAGGCGTACAACCACGTCGACCGCACCTCGCCCGAGTTCGGGACGATGCTCTACGAGCTCGCCTGGGTCTACGTGCGCCTCGGCGACGTCGACCGCGCCCAGCGCGCGCTCGAGGTCCTCGCCATCGCCGAGCCGAACAGCCAGAACATCGCCGACGGCTCGCTCCTCCGCGCCGACCTCATGCTCCGCGCCGGTCAGTTCGACAAGTCGCTCAAGGTCTACGAGGGCGTCCGCTCCGCCTACGACCCGATGCGCGAGAAGGTCGACGCCTTCCTCGGGTCGACCAGCGATCCCGCCGTCTACTACGACAAGCTCAGCCAGGAGCAGCTCGAGGCGCTCGACTCGAGCTCGATCCTGCCTCCGCTCGCGGTGCAGTGGGCCCGCGAGGCCGAGGACGGGCCGGCGGCCTTCGCGGTCATCGACGACATCGGCCAGTGCCGCGATCTGATCAAGCAGTCGAACGAGCTCATCGAGAAGCTCAACGCCGTCCTCAACTCGCCCAACCGCGTCCGGGCCTTCCCGGACCTCAAGGCGGGATCCGAAAAGGCGCTCTCGCTCCTGAACAAGGTCGGCCTGGCCAGGTTGTCGCTCGGGCAGGGCATGGACGACGTCGACGATGGCCCGCTCTCGGGCGAGATCGGCAGCTGGCGCGCCAAGCGCCGCTCGCTCGAGAAGCGCCTCGGCGTGGTGCCCGTCACCGACGGCGACTTCCAGGAGCGCGAGGCGCAGGCGCTCAAGCAGTGGAACCAGGTCTCGCAGGCGCTGCAGCGGTTGAACCTCCAGGTCGACACGCTCCAGGCGACGATCAACGGCCTCCGCCGCGTCCTCCGCGAGGGCCCGCAGTCCGGCGTCGTCCGCGATCCGGCGACGATCGCCCGCTTCGAGCAGGAGCTCCAGGAGAACGAGCGGGACCTCGCGCTCTACAAGCGCCAGATGGACGAGCTCCGCAAGCAGGTGAGCGCCGGCCGCGTCCAGGTCGGCTTCGGCGATCAGCGCTTCGTCGAGGACGACCAAGTGCGGCGCGCCTACCGCGAGGCGCTCGGCAAGGAGGTCGAGCTCGCGGCCGGCGGCGCCGGCGGCGGATCGCTCCAGGCGTACGCCCAGCGCATCTCGCCGACGCTCCGCGAGGCCGACGCGGCCGACGTGCGCGTCGAGGCCTCGCTCCGCGAGCTCGACGCCGAGGTCACCCGCAAGACGACCGGGATGAAGGAGACGGTCGCCCGCGAGACGGCCAACATGGTCAACTACTCGATCCGGCTCGACGAGCTCGACGGCGAGGCCCGCAAGGTCGTCGGCGAGGTCGCGATGCGCAACTTCGGGCTGGTCCGCGACCGGCTCAAGAACATCGTGCTCCGCGCCGACGTCGGCATCACCGAGGAGGCGTGGGAGGTGCGCGAGGAGCAGCGCACCCGGGTGCGCAACCTGCAAGTCGAGCGCGCCCGCGAGGACCGCCTCCTCAAGGAGGAGCTCAACGAGGTCCTCGACGACAGCGGCGATCCCGAGGAGGAGACGAAGTGATGTCACGTCGGGGAAGCGGGAGCGGTCGGCCCAAGTTCTTCCTGGTGGCGATGGGCCTCGTCGCCGCCCTGGGCGTCGCGCCCTCGGCGCTGTCGCAGCAGACGCCGCCCCCGGGCAGCGCCGCCCCGCCCGGGAGCGCGCCGCCCGCCGGAAGCGCCGCGCCCTCGGCGAGCGGCTCGGCCGCAGCGCCTCCCGCCAGCGCGCCGCCCGCCGCCCCCGCCGCGCCCCCGGGCGTCCCCACGCCGCCCCCGCCCCAGACGGGCCCCCCCCCCCCCCCCCCCCCCCCCCCCCCGCGCGCCCCGCCCCCGGCG
>CAYJPW010000312.1:0-5735 GCA_964372055.1 uncultured Polyangiaceae bacterium | reverse complement strand
CGGACCTCGGGCCTCGAGAGGCGTTGCTCGGACGAATGTCCGACACCTCTTCAGCCGGGCGCGGTCCCGTCGCCCCCCTCGCCTTCGCCGTACATCGACTCCGCGATCCGGAACGCCGCGCCCTCGAGCCGGGTGTAGGCGCCGCGGAGCGTCTCGAGGTCGGCGCCGGCGTCGAGCAGCTTGCGGAGCGCCGTGCAGTCGGCGCGGACGCTCCCCAGCAGGTCGGCGTCGAGCAGATCGCCGTAGCCGTCGAGGGCCTGCTCGGTGGTGTAGACGAGCGTCTCGGCCTGGTTCTTGAGCTCGGCGAGGTCGCGTCGGAGAGCGTCGGTCTGCTTGAACTTCTCGCCCTCGGAGACGAGGCGGTCCACCTCGTCGGTCGACAGGCCGCTCGTCGGCGTCACCTTGACCTCCTGGGCGCGGCCGGTGCCGAGGTCCTTGGCCTCGACGTGGACGATGCCGTTCTCGTCGATGCGGAAGCTCACCTGGATCTTGGGCACGCCGCGGGGAGCGGGCGGGATGCCGGTGAGCTCGAAGCGGGCGAGGCTCCGGTTGTCGGCGGCCATCTCGCGCTCGCCCTGGAGGACGTGGATGGGGACGAAGTTCTGGTTGTCGACGCTGGTGGTGAAGATCTCGCTGCGCTCGGTGGGGACGGTGGTGTTGCGGGGGATGAGCCTGGTCATCACACCGCCGCCGGTCTCGACGCCGAGGGAGAGCGGCGTCACGTCGAGGAGCAGGACCTCGTCGACCTGGCCGGTGAGCGCCGCGCCTTGGAGCGCCGCGCCCACGGCGACGACCTCGTCCGGGTTCACGGCCTTGGACGGCTCGCGCTTGAAGAACTCGCGGACCGCCGTCTGCACCGCGGGCATCCGGGTCATGCCGCCGACGAGGACCACGGTCTGCACGCCGGTGACGGGGATCTTCGCGTCGTCGAGGGCGCGTTTGCAGGCGTCGAGCGTGCGCTCGACGAGGCCGGCGCACAGGAGCTCGAGCTCGTTGCGGCGCAGGGTGCGCTCGAGGTGCAGCGGGCCGCCCGAGGCGGCCACGGCGACGAAGGGGATGTTGATCTCGGTCTCGAGCGAGGAGCTGAGCTCGTGCTTCGCCTTCTCGGCCGCCTCCTTGAGCCGCTGCAGCGCCATCCGGTCCTTGCGGAGATCGATGGTGTGCTCCGTCGCGAACTCGTCGGCGAGCAGATCGATGATCCGCTGGTCGAAGTCCTCGCCGCCGAGGTGCGTGTCGCCCCCGGTCGCCTTCACGCTGAAGACGCCGCCGGCGATGGTGAGGATCGAGATGTCGAAGGTGCCGCCGCCGAGATCGTAGACGGCGATGGTCTCGGACTCGGATTTGTCGAGGCCGTAGGCGAGCGCCGCGGCCGTGGGCTCGTTGATGATGCGCTTGACGTCGAGGCCGGCGATCCGGCCCGCGTCCTTGGTCGCCTGGCGCTGGGCGTCGTCGAAGTAGGCCGGCACGGTGACCACGGCCTCGCTCACCGGCTCGCCGAGGTAGCTCTCGGCGACTTGCTTCATCTGGGCCAGGATCATGGCCGAGATCTCGGGCGGCGAGAGCGCTCGCCCCTTCACGTCGACCCAGGCGTCGCCGTTCTGGGCCTCGACGATCTTGTACGGCGCGAGCGTGAGCTGGCGCTTCACCTCGCCGGTGTCGAACTTGCGGCCCATGAGCCGCTTGATGGCGTAGATGGTGTGCTGTGGGTTCGTGACCGACTGGCGGCGCGCCACCTGGCCGACGAGGCGCTCGCCGCTCGCGGGGAAGCCCACGACGGACGGGGTGGTGCGGGCGCCCTCGGAGTTGGGGATGACCTTCACGTCGGCGACGGTGGTCACGTGTCCTCCCTCGACCACCGCCACACACGAGTTGGTGGTGCCGAGATCGATGCCGATCACCTTCCCCATACGGGCACGAGCATAACCCGAGTCGCGCGCTCGAAGTCGAGACTGAACGACGCGCGCTACGGGACGCGACCCTGCCCACCACGCTTCCCGTCCGCCGAAGCGCCCGCGAGTCTGCTCGCGGTCAGCTCGGAACGGGCTCGCCCGAGGGCGGGCCCTTCGAGACGACGACCATGGCGGCCCGGATGAGGTGGTCGCCCATCGCGTAGCCCGGCTGAACCTCGGCGAGGACGACGCCCGCGGGGTGCTCGCTCGACTCGAGGTGCTGGATGGCCTCGTGCACCGAGGGGTCGAACGGCGCGCCGACGGCGGCGACGCGCCTCACGCCCATCTTCTCCAGGGTGTCCATGAATTGCTTGAGGACGATGCGGAGCCCGTCGGTCAGCGACTTCGCGTCGGGGGCGGACTCGGCGTGCGTGGCGGCGCGCTCGAGGTTGTCGAACACGGGGAGCAGATCCTTGATCACGCTCTCCTTGCCGCGGCGCTGGGCGTCTTCGACCTCGCGACGGCTCCGCTTGCGGAAGTTGTCGAAGTCGGCCGCGGTGCGGAGGAGCTGGTCGCGCACGCGAGCGGCCTCGGCCGAGGCGTCGCGGAGCTTCTCCTCGGGCGTCTTCTCGGCGGAGGGCGGCGGCGCCGACGGCCGGGCCTCCCCGGACGCGGGCGGAACGGAGCCGACCGTGGGGCCGTCGCCGGCCTCGGCGGATTCCGCCTGATCGACCGCTCTCGCCGCGTTCTCCTTGGGATCCGACTCGCTCATGTGGGGCGAACTATAACCAGCGGCGATCGTCTGGCAATAATCGTGCTCTCCCTGGAGGCAACTCGCCGCCGGGCTTTCGCCCAGCGGGCACCCCCCCACCCCGGCGGGGCGGGGGGGGGGGGGTTGCCCCGCCCCGGGCGCCCCCCCGCGGGGGCGAGCGCCGCCCGGTGCCCGGGCGGACACACCCGCCCTCCGGTTCGCTCCGGTCGGGTCAAGTTGCCCTCGTGAATTGCCATGGCCCCCTGCCCGGCGTAGATCGCGGGGATGAGCACCGCGTCGCCCGCCGCAGCCGCCCCCTCGCCGTCGCCTGCGCCCGCCGAGCCGCTGCTCGCCATCGCGCAGGAGCGACTCCTGGGCAACTACCGCCAGGCGCCGTTCGTGCTCGAGCGCGGGCGCGGGGCCGAGCTGTTCGACACGCAGGGCCGGCGCTACCTCGACCTCTGCGCCGGCGTCGCCGTGTGCTCGCTCGGGCACGCCCACCCCCGCCTCGCCGCCACCATCGCCGAGCAGGCCGCGAAGCTCATCCACACCTCGAACTACTTCTACAACGCCGAGAACATCCGCCTCGCCGACGAGCTCTGCAAGAGGGCCGGCATGGACCGGGCGTTCTTCTGCAACTCGGGCGCCGAGGCGAACGAGGCGATGCTCAAGCTGGCCCGGCGCCATTTCTGGGCCGCGGGGCAGACCGAGCGCTACCGCATCATCGCCTTCGAGCGCTCGTTCCACGGGCGCACGCTGGGCGCCATCGCCGTGACCGGCAACGCCAAGTACCGCGAGGGCTTCGGGCCGCCCTTGGCCGGCGTGACGCTCGTCGCGTACGGCGACGCCGCCGCCGTTCGCGCGGCGATGGGCCCCGACGTGGCGGCGATCCTCGTCGAGCCGGTGCAGGGCGAGGGCGGCGTGCTCCCGGCGCCCCCTGGGTTCCTCGCCGAGCTGCGCAAGGTCGCCGACGAGCACGGCGCGCTCCTCCTCCTCGACGAGGTGCAGACGGGCGTCGCCCGCACCGGGCGCTTCCTCGGCTCGGAGCACGACGGCGTGAAGGGCGACGCCATCGCGCTCGCCAAGGGCCTCGGAGGCGGCTTCCCGATCGGCGCCATGCTGGTCCGCGAGAAGGTGGCCGGGGCGCTCCCGCCCGGCTCGCACGGCTCCACGTTCGGCGGCAACCCGCTCGCGTCGGCCGCCGCGCGCACCGTGCTCGCGGTCATCGAGGAGGAGCGTCTCGTCGAGGCGGCCGCGGCGAAGGGCGAGCGCGTCGGGCAGCGCCTCGCCTCGATCGCCGCGAAATACCCGGCCGTGTGCGCCGGCGCGCGGGGGCGCGGGCTCTTGCAGGCGCTCGAGCTGCAGAAGGGCGTCGACGCGCGCGCCGTGCTCACCAAGCTGCAGAGCCGCGGCGTGCTCCTCACCATCGCGGGGGCCGACGCGCTCCGCGTCTCGCCGCCGCTCGTGATCAAGGACGCCGAGCTCGACGAGGGGCTGGCCGAGATCGAGCGCGTCGTCGCCGAGGTCCGCGGATAGTGAAGCGCGAGCGGCTGGCGTCCGCCGATCTCGGCGCCGCCGGGATCCGGGAGCTCCCCGCGCGCGCCGAGGGGTGCGCGAACGCGCGCGCCGGAAGCGGGGAGGGCCGGTGATGCCCGCGGCCGGACCGGTGGTCGACCCCGTCCCGTGCTCGGCGTGCGGCAAGCTGCTCGATCCGCTCCGCGCCGGGCACGTCGCCATCTTCGATCTGCGTTTCCATTATTTCTGCGACTGGCGGCGCTGCCGCGGCGCGTTCCTCGCGCGCGCCGCGGCGCGCGGCGCGCCCACGGCCGGCGGCCCAGGCGCGCGCTCGACCGGGGCGGCCGATCCGGAGGCGCCCGGGCTCGACGGCGATCCGCATTCTCGACCGCTCGGGCTCGACGGCGATCCGCATTCGCGGCCGCTCGGGCTCGACGGCGATCCGCATTCGCGGCCGCTCGGGCTCGACGGCGATCCGCATTCGCGGCCGCTCGGGCCCGACGGCGGTCCGCATTCGCGGCCGCTCGGGCCCAACGGCGGTCCGCATTCGCGGCCGCTCGAGCTCGACGCCGATCCGCATTCGCGGTCGCGCGAGCCCCCATTGACGCCGTCGCCCAGCCCGGCGGCGCGGCGCGCGGAGCTCGACGCGCCCATCCTGTCGGCGCATCCGCCGGTGGCGCTCGACACGCCCTTGCCCGATCCGCCCCCGGTCGCGGACGACCGCACCTTCGTCGAGCCGATCGCGCGCACCATCCTCACCGAGGAGGCGCCGGTCCGGTTCGACGTCCCGGAGCCCCGCGACGTGGGCGCGCTCTTGACGGTGATCGCGATCGTCGCGGGCGCGCTGGCGGTGGCGCTCGCGCTCGCGGGCGACGCGCGCCTGGTCATCGGCGCGCGCATCGTGCTCGCGGTCGTGGGCGCCGGGATGCTCGTCGGCCGCGCCGCGACGACGGCGCGCGACGCGGCCGATCCCCACCCCGCCCCGGTCCTCGCCGCGCCCGTGGCGTCGCTCGCGATCGCGGCGTGGGCGGCCGTCGGGCCCGACCGGCAGCTCGGCAGCGAGGCGGCGTCGCTCGCAGGTGTGATCGTGGCCGCGGCGGCGCTGGCGACCTGGCTCGCCGAGAGCGCGCGCCGCTACGTGGCCGCCGAGCGCGCGTGGATCGCGGCCTCGCTGACGATCCCGGGGCGTCGCGCCCCGGACGACGGCGGCGACGGCTCGAAGGAGAAGCTCTTCGATCTGCGGCCGGGCGAGGTGGTGGTGGTCGAGCCCGGCGAGACCGTGCCCGTCGACCTCACCGTCTCCGGCGGCGAGGTCGAGGTGTTCCCCTGGCTCGGCGCGACGACGCGGACGCGGCGGCGCGACGGCGACGCGGTCGTCGCCGGCGCGCGCGTGGTGCGCGGGCGGCTCCGCGGCGTCTGCACGTGGGCGGGCCACGACCGCGCCTTCGCGCGCGTGGTCGTCGATCCGCGGCGGGGGGGGGGGGGGGGGGGGGGGGGGGGGGGGGGGGGGGGGGGGCGGCCGGGGCCCCCCCCGGGGGCGGGGCGGGGGGGGGGGGGGGGGGGGGGGGGGGGGGGGGGGG
>CAYJPW010000311.1:0-5746 GCA_964372055.1 uncultured Polyangiaceae bacterium | reverse complement strand
CGCCGGGGCCGTGGCGCTCGGCGCCGCGATCGCCGTCTCGGCCTCGGCGCTCTGCGCCGTGAGGTTGGGCGCGCGCTGGCTGAACGTGAGCGCCACCAGCGCGCCGCCGATCCCGAGCGCCGCCAAGAGCAGCACCAGCGGCGCGCGCGAGCGCTTCTTCTCCTCGTCGGGGCGCGACGGCGGCGGCTGCGAGGCCGTCACGGGAGGACGGCGCGAGCCGGTCGCCGAGACGGTGGTCGTCATCGCGGCCGGCGGCAACAGCTTGAGCAGCGGCCCGTACTGGCGCAGGAGCGAGTCCATCTTCGCGCGCGTGTCGAGCCGCGCGAACGGCGAGAGCGCCTGGACCAGCTCGGCGACGCTCTGGTAGCGCTTCTCGGGGTCGCGCGCGATCGCCTTCTCGAGCACGCGCTCGAGGCCCTCGGGCGCCTCGGGCCGGAGCGAGCGCAGCGACTTGGGCGGCTCGGTGTAGACCTTGGCGCAGAGCTCGGGGAACGACTCGGCGAAATAGGGCTGCTTGCGCGTGATCATCTCGAAGAGGCAGACGCCGAGCGCGTAGATGTCGGTCCGCTGGTCGACGTTCTTCGCCGACTGCATCTGCTCGGGCGACATGTACAGGGCCGATCCGAGGATGGTGGTCGTCTGGGTGAGGGCGACGTCCGAGCTCTGCTCGCCGACGACCTTCGAGATGCCGAAGTCGAGCACCTTGACCATCGGCGACCCGTCGCTCTTGCGCGTGAGGAACAGGTTCGCCGGCTTGAGATCGCGGTGCACGATGCCGAGCTTGTGGGCCTCGGCGATGGCGTCGCACGCCTGCGTCAGGCACTCGATCGCCTCGCCGATCGACATCGGGGTCGAGGCGTGGGCGTGGTAGGCGAGGTCCTCGCCGGCGAGGTACTCCATCACCATGTACGGCTCGCCGCCGTCGAGCGTGCCGACGTCGAGCACGCGGGCGACGTGGTGGCTCTGGATCTTGGACGCGGCGCGCGCCTCGCGGAGGAACCGCCCCGACGCCTCGGTGTAGGACATGAACTCGGGCAGGAGGAACTTCATCGCGACGCGCGTGTCGAGCTGCAGGTGCTTGGCCTCGACGACGAGGCCCATGCCGCCTTTGCCGATGACGCGGACGACGCGGTACTTGCCGGCGAGCAGCGTGCCGGGCGCGATGGTGTAGACGTTCTCGCCGCCCGACTTGTCCGAGGGCACGAGCGAGAACGCGGCCGTCGCCGAGCCGTCGGGGAGCGAGCCGCGCTTGCGCGACGGCGGGCCGGCCCACTTGGTCGAGGCCTCCTCGACGTCGCTGCCGCGCAGGCTCGCGGGCTTGCCCTCCGCCACCACGCGCGCCGCGATCCTGCCGAGCTCGGCGCCGAACGCGGCCGCGTCGGCGAAGCGCGCGGCGGGATCGGGCGCGATGGCGCGGAGCAGGACCGCATCGAGATCGGCCGGCACCAGCTGCGGCGAGGTGGCGCTCGGCGGCGACGCGTTCGCGCCCTCGGCGGCAGGGCTCGCCGCGTAGGGCAGCTTCCCGGTGATCATCTCGTAGAGGATCACGCCCGCCGCGAAGACGTCCGCCCTCCCGTCGAGGAGGGACGGCGGCGCGCCGTCCGCCGCTGCCCGCGGCGAGGCCTCGGGCGCCGCGTACGGCGACGGCGCCCGGTCGGGCGACGGCGGCGGGGCGATGACCGCCTCGGTGCCGACGTCGAGGATCTTGCCGAAGCCGAGGATCTTCACGACGCCCGTCTGGGTGACGAAGATTTTCTCCGGCCGGAGATCGCCGTGGAGCGCGCCGGCGCCGTGGGCCGCCGCGAGACCCTCGAGGAGCTGCTTGCCGAGATCGAGCGCGCGCGGCAGCGCGACGTGGCCGGAGGCGCGGAGCTCGGCCCGCAGCGTCTGGCCGGAGAGCTTCTCGAGGACGAAGAAGGGCTGGCCCTGCGCCGTCACGCCGATGTCGAAGACCCGGACCAGGTTCTTGTGGCTGAAGCCGCTCTGCGCGCGCGCCTCGACGCCCTGGAGCCGCTCGATCAGCGCCTGCCGCCCGGGGTGCCCGAGCGGCAGGAGCTTCATCACGAACTCGATCTGGATGTCGGCGTGGCGGACGACCCAGACCTGGTCGCCGAGTGGATCGCGCCCGCCGTCGATGCGCTCGACGAGCCGGTAGACCGTCCCGGGGACCTCCGCGCCCGGCCCCAGGGCCGGCGCGTCGGCCGCGGCGTCACGTGGCGAGGCCATCGTGGCGCCATGCTACACGCGCCCCGCTCGCACGCGGCGCCGGATCGACCTCGAGCGAGTGGGCGCCTGCGCGGCGCGCGCGCGGCGCCGCGGTCACGGCGAGACGCAGGTGCAGACGTTGCCGACGCAGATCCCGAGGCCCGGGAAGCACTGGATGATGCACAGGTTCTGATCGCACGGCGGCGCGATGCACTGGTTGTTCTGGCAGGTCTCGCCGGCGTTGCAGTCGTTGTTCGTGCAGCACTGCTGCGCGTTGGGATCGCAGACGCACGCGTTGCCGCTCTTGATGAAGCCGAAGTTGCAGGTGATGTCGCAGGTCCCGTTCGGCGTGCAGGTGCTCGTGCCGTTCGCGGGCGAGGGGCACGCGGCGCAGCTCGCCGACGTGTAGCAGCCGGTCTGGGGCGTGTTGCCGGTGCAGACGCCGCCGCACTTGTGCTCCATCGCGCCGCAGTCACCGCCGCCGCTCGACGAGGACGAGGACGACGTCGTGGTGCCCGACGTGGAGGTGCTGGTCGAGCTCGTCGAGGTGGAGCTCGTCGAGGTGGAGCTCGTCGAGGTCGAGCTCGTCGAGGTCGTGCCCGAGGTGGTGGAGCCGGCGCCGCCGTTGCCGCCGCCGCCTGGCGCGCCGCCCTCGCCGCCGAGGAAGGTGTCGGCACCGGTCGCGCAGCCGCCGATTGCCGAGGCGAGCCCGACGAGCAGGAAAGAGAAGCCGAAGCGAGTGATCGTCACGGAGACCTCCGACGCGGCGAGGCCCGGTCCGTCATGCCGGCGCTCGCCTCCTCGCGTCGAAACGATTGTCGCCGAAGTAGGTGCCGGTGAGGGAGGGGCAAACGAGGAGCCTCGCGGAATCGGCGGGTGCGCGAGTGTGCGACTCGCGCCTACGCAACGCGACAGCGCGGCTCCTCGCCGCGGAGAACGGCGAGGACGGCCTCGACGCAGATCGCCCCCATCCGCTCGCGCGTGGGCAGATCGGCGCTGGCGATGTGCGTCGCGAGGACGATGCGCTCCTCGGCGACGAGCTCCGGCTCGATGAAGGGCTCGGCCTCGAAGACGTCGAGGCCCGCCCCCGCGAGGTGACCGCTCGCGACCGCGCGCGCGAGGGCGCGAGCGTCGACGCAGCCGCCGCGCGCGGTGTTCACGAGCACGGCGCCCGGCTTCATCGCGGCGAGGCGGCGCTCGTCGAGGAGGTGGTGCGTCTCGGGAGTCAGCGGGCAGTGGAGCGAGACGACGTCGCTCTCGGCGAGGAGCGCCTCGAGCGAGCGGTGCTCGGCCGAGAGCTCGCGCTCGATCTCGACGGCGGCGCGGCGGCGCTGGGCGTAGACGACGCGCATCCCGAAGCCGCGCGCGCGCCGCGCCACGGCCTGCCCGATGCGTCCGAGCCCGACGATGCCGAGCGTGGCGCCGGTCACGCGTACGCCGCAGAGCTCGGTGGGCGACCAGCCCGGCCACGTGCCCGAGCGCGCGAGGCGGTCGGCCTCGGTGAGCCGGCGGCACGCCGCGAGCAGCAGCGCGAAGGTGAAGTCGGCCGTGGCGTCGGAGAGGACGTCGGGGGTGTTGGTGACGACGACGCCGCGCCTCTTGCAGGCTTCGAGATCGACGTTGTCGACGCCCACCGCGTGGTTCGCCACGACGCGGAGGGCCGGCGCGCGATCGAGCAGCTCGTCGTCGATGCGGTTCGAGAGCAGGGCGACGAGCGCCTCCTTGTCGGCGACGCGGCGGAGGAGCTCGTCGCGGGGGAGGCCGGTCGGCGCCTCGCCGATGTCGACCTCGTGCGCGGCGAGGAGCGGCGCGATGGCGCCGCCGGCGAGCGGCGCCGAGACCAGCACGCGGGCCATGCGCCCGTCAGTTGACCTGCTCGGCCCCGTTGAACTCCATCGGGAACGTGATCACGCTGGTGGCGCCGTCCTTGGGGGCGGGGAACTGGATCTTCTTGAAGGCGTCGGCGACGCACTTGTCGACCTTCGGGTTCTTCGCGGTCGACTTCGCGATCAGCGCCTCGTTCACCGTCCCCTTCGGACCGATGGTGGCCTTCACCGTGACCGTGGCCACGAACTGCTGACCCTTGCCGGCGCCGATCGTGTAGCAGTCGTTGAAGAGGTCCTGGTTCTTGAAGACGATCGTCTGGATGTCCTTCTGCGTGAGCTTGCCGCTCAGCGCCGTGCTGTCGGCCGCGGCCTGACCGGGCGCGTCCTTGCCACCGCCGGCCTTGTCGTTCTTGGCTTGCTCCTCGGCCTTCTTCTCGGGCTTCTGGTCGGGCGGCGCCTCGGGCTCGGCCGCGGCAGCCGCGGCGGCGCTGCCGCCGGAGGGCTCGGCGACGGTGGCGGCTTCGGGCGGCGGAGCAGCGGCGCCGCCGCAGCCGAGGGCGGAGGCGAAAGTCACGAGCAGGATCGATCGCGCGTAGGACATGCCGGGAGGTTACCAGGCGTCGAGCCGACATGGGTCCCGACGACGATCGCGCGGAGGCACTGCGGAGGGCCGGGTGTGGCTACCGCAACGTGAGGAGATCGACGACCGGCGGGCCGCCCACGCGGCGCGGTACGGCGCCCTTGCCGCGCGCCGCGAGAGAGGCGCGGAACACCTCGGTGCCGGGCCGCTTCCGGATCGGGACCGGATCCGCATAGAGGAACCCGGCCCGCCAGCGGAGGGGAGCGATCGCGAGCGGCAGGCCGACCTCGCGCTCGGTCGGGTCGGCCATCGTGGTCGAGAGGAACGCGGGGGCGAGCACCTTCGACCTCACGGCGAGCTGGAGATCGGTCGCTGCGGGCCCGCCGGCCTCGACGAAGATCGTGAGCAGCGGCCGCGCGCCGTCGTCGAAGCGGTAGCCGACGACCTCGGTGCCGTCGTCGAAGCGGGCGCCGACCGGGACGAGCTCGCGCCGGATCTCGGCCTCGAGCGAGGCGGCGCCCGCGGCGTCGCCCGCGGCGACCGCGACGTTGTGCGCGATGCGCCGCTGGTCGAGCGTCGCGGGCGCGTCCGCCGGCGGCTCCGCGGGCTGACCGAAGTGCGTGCGCAGCTCCCACGTGAGGAAGGGGTCCGCCCGGACCTCGCGGTGCGGCTCGGTGCCCGAGACGAAGTACCACTCGAAGGGCGAGGGCTCGCGCTCGACGAAGGAGAACGCCTCGATGGGGCCCGCCGGCTCGTTGCGATCGATCTTCCAGAACGGACCGACCGCGGTCACCTTGAAGCGGCGCGCGAGGTCGGCCTGGACGTCGTCGAGCAGGAAGCGCGTGTCGGCGAGGTAGGTGTCGCGACCGTCGCTCGGCCTCGCGGGCGCGCTCGCGCTCGCCGGCGCGCGCGGCGGCGCGCGGTTGGCGCTGACGACGCGGCCGCCGAGCGCCCAGACCTGCGCCCACGTCGCCTTCATCCCCTCGTGGAGGTCGACGATCTTGTCGCGCGGCAACGAGGGCTCGATGAAGCGGAGGAAGGCGGTCTTGTCGCCGTCCGAGTCGATGAGCAGCCCCTTTTCGTTGAAGCGGCCGCCGGTGGCGCGCGCGTAGGCGAGCGCGGGCACGCCGTCGCG
>CAYJPW010000310.1:0-5783 GCA_964372055.1 uncultured Polyangiaceae bacterium | reverse complement strand
GGCTGGCGCGAAGGTCTACGACGCCCGAGGCCGAAGGCCGAGGCAGGAGAGAACGACGGCGGGCCGCCGTAGGCTGCCCCACGCGCGAGGCGACGGCGCGTTGCATCCGCTGCCCGCACCGTGGCAGCTTGGGGGGGCCGATGCCCGACGGCCTCGTCCGCGCCGCCTTGCTTCTCCTCACGCGCGCCGCGGCCGCGGACCGGAAGCCCAGCAGGGCCGGGCTCCCGGGACCGATCGCCGCCGTGGCGGCGGCCGCGCTCCTCGCCGGCTGCGCGGCCGCTCCTCCTCCGGCGCCCATCACCCTCGAGCCTTCGTTCGCCCTGGCGCGCGAGGATCTCGATCGCGCTCCGCGCACGGTCACGGCGGCCGAGGCGCTGCTCGATCTCGACGCCGCGATCCGGATCTTCGACGAGGCGTACGCCGGCGTCGACGGGCTGGCCAGGACCCCTTCGGGCGCGACGCTCTCGGCGGCGCGCGCGAAGCTCGGCAGCCGCGCCGCCTGGGAGCCCGACGATCTTGCCCGCGAGCTCGCGGCGGTCCTCCGCCAGCCCGATGGTCACCTGGCCGTCGGCCACGGCGGGCCCGATCCGCTCCGCGTGCCGGCGTGGCCGACGCGGCGCCTCGCGCTGCTCGCCGAGGGCGATCTCGCCCCCGATCGCGAGGGCGGCTCGGGTGCGGGCTTCACGGCCGTCGGCAGCGCGAGCGCCCGCACGCGGTCGGACGATCCCCGGGCAGCCGTCGAGCTGACGCCGGGTCCGGTGCCGGTGCTGGCGATCCGCACCTTCGACAACGCCGCCGAGCCCGCCCTGCGCGGGCTGCCGGAGCTCGCGCGACGCCTCCGCGAAGAGCCGGCCTTCGTCGTCGATCTCCGAGGAAACCCTGGAGGCAACTACGGCTTCGCCGAGCGCTTCCTCGAGGAGCTCACCAGCGACGCCGTGCGCCGCCTCGACGAGCGCGAGGTCGTGTCGGTCGCCGCGGCCGAGGGTCGCGCCAACGCGGCGCGCCGGCGGCTCGCCATGGGGGGCGTTCCGGCCGCGGCGCTCCCCCACTTCGCCGCGCAGATCGAGGCGCTCGACGCGATGGCCGAGGCGCTGCGCGCGTCGAACGCCGCCCGCGCCGACGTGGTCCGGGCCGGAGGGGTCCTGCGCGGCCGCGCGCCCGGTCCGCTCCGCGGTCGCGCCGTGTTCCTCGTCGACGGAGGCTGCGCCTCGGCTTGCGAGATGCTGGTGGCGCTCGCGCGCCAGGTGCCCGGCGTCCGCATCGCCGGCCAGCGCACGCGGGGCAGCATGGCGGTCGGCGAGATGGCGCTCTTTCGTCTGCCACGGTCGGGCCTCGAGCTCTCGCTCGGGACCCGCGCCTACAAGGATCCGCTCGGCGACTTCGTCGAGACCGAGGGGTTCCGGCCCGACCTCGTGCTCGACGGCGACGGCGCGCTCGCCGACGCGCGCCGCCTCGCCGCGGCGGTCCGGTCTCGCCGCTCCCACGCGTCGCTCGAGCGACCGCGCAGCGGGTCGCGCTGAGCTGAGGGCGAGCGACCGCGCGGCGGATCGCGCCTGGGCAAGAGCGACCGCGCAGCGGATCGCGCCTGGGCAAGAGCGACCGCGCAGCGGATCGCGCTTGGGCAAGAGCGCGCCGCGGCCTCCGGACCCGCACCCCACGAGCACGAATCGGCCGCGAACGCGCGTTGATCTCGTCGCCGTCGCGCGTATTCTCCCGATCGCTCCCGAGGGGCGCGCGGGGCGCCCCACGCCGGGAGCGAGGAGCGAGAACCGATGGCGACCGTGCGGCATGAGGTGAGCCCTTTCCGATCGCGGCGAATCGTCGCCGGGGCGCTGAGCGTGGCCGCCGCCGCGCTGGTCAGCGCAGCAGGGCCCGCGAGCGCGCAGGAGCCGGCGCAGCCGCCTCCCGGCTTCGAGCAGCAGCCGCAGCAGCCGCCGCCCGGCTACGGACAGGCTCCGCCCGGCTACGGGCAGGCGCCTCCCGGCTACGGCTACCCGCCCCCGGGCTACGGCTACGGCGTGCCGGCCACGCCGGTCCTCGGGCCCAAGAAGATGGACTACGAGGAGGGCGATCCGATCCCGCCCGGCTACCACGTCGAGACGAAGATGAAGAAGGGCCTGCTCATCGGCGGCGCCTGCACCTTCGGCGCGCTCTACGTGATCACGGCGCTCATGGCGGCGGCGATCCAGAGCACCGAGGACGCGATCGGCGGCCGCTCGGAAGACTTCACGCCGCTCTACATTCCCGCCGTCGGTCCGTTCATCACCATCGGCACCGCGCACTCGCAGAACGGAGGCACCTTCCTGCTCGTGGCCGACGGCGTGGCCCAGAGCGCCGGCCTGGCGATGGCGATCATCGGCATCGTCGCGCAGGACACGGTCCTCATCCGCAACGACGTCGGCAAGGCCGGGGTGCGGCTCAGCCCCGTCGCGCTCGGAACCGACGCGCGCGGCAAGCCCACCCTCGGCGTCGGGCTCGTCGGCTCGATGTGAAATCCACCGCGGCCGGCCCCGGTCGCGCAGCGCCGCCCCGCGGTGCCGGTTCCGAAGCGCGCCAGGAGACGCATCGATGCAATCACGTTCGTTCCACCTCGCAGCGGCGCTCGGCGCCGCTGCGTTCGTGCTCGTGGCGCTGCCCGCGTGGGCGCAGCAACCCGCCGGCACGGCGCACCCCGCCGCAACGGCGCCGTCCGCCACCGCCCCGAGCGCGCCGCCGGGACCGCCCCCTCCGGGATCCGTCGTGCCCCCGCCGCCGCCGCCGCCGGGATCGCTGCCGCCGCCGCCGCCGGGGTTCGGGCAAGCGCCGCCGGCGGGCACGCCTCCTCCCGGCTATGGCCAGGCCCCTCCCGGCTACGGTCCGCCGCCTCCGGGGTACGGTCCTGCCCCGTATCCTTACTACGGCCCGCCGCCGCCGTATTACTACGGCGGCCCCCCCGAGGCGCTCGGCCCCAAGGAGATGGACTACGTCGAGGGCAGGCCCATCCCGCCCGGCTATCACATCGAGCGCCGCGGCAAGCGCAAGCTCATCATCGCGGGCCTGGCCATCTTCGGCGGGTGCTATCTCGCCTCCGCGCTGGTCGGTGGCACCGCGCTCAGCGACGGCAACGACGGCCTCGGCCCGCTGCTGATCCCCGTCGCCGGACCGTTCGTCTCCATCGGGACCAGCCGCCTCAGCTACGCAGTGGAGGACGATCGCGGCGCGATCGTGCTGCTGATGCTGGACGGCTTCGCGCAAGCCGCCGGCGTGGCCATGACGATCATCGGCCTCGCCTCGGACCAGACGACGCTCCTCGTGCGGAACGATCAGGAGTCGAAGCAGATCCCCGCGGCCGTGCCGCAGGTCCTCGTGGGCGCGGGCTCGGCCGGGCTGCGCTGGAAGCTCTGACCGCGCGCACCCGGCTCGCGGGCGATCCCCGATCGACGGCGGAAGCCGGGTGAGTCGAACACCGTGCCTCGCGGCACGCACCGGGTAGCAGTCGGGCTCGGCGCCACCGCCGAGACGGCTTCCAATCTCTGCCAGAATCACCGGGGCGGCAGCGGGCCCCTCGAAGAAGGCGGATGAGTCGAACACCATGCCCGGAGGCACGCTTGGTTTTCGAGACCAGCCCGTCCCCGGGACGGTTCACCTTCCATTCTCGCTCGGTCGGGATGGCCGGATTCGAACCGACGGTCTCCTGTCCCCCAGACAGGCGCATTCGCCAGGCTATGCTACATCCCGAGATTGCCCATTCCAGGTCCGGGCCAGACCACGCCTCATTCACGCGGGGCGCCCGCGGGTCACGCCGCGCCGATGCTGGCGCAGTATCCGGACCAGACCGCCGGGATCTCCCTCCTGTCGACGACGACGGGCGTCATCGGGAGGGTCCGCGGCTTGATGGGGAGCTTGAGCAGCTTCATGCCGGCCTGCTCGGGCGTCCGGTTGCGCTTCCGGTCGTTGCACGGGTAGCAGGCCGTCACGATGTTCTCCCAGACGGTCTTGCCACCCTGCGTACGCGGAACGACGTGGTCGTAGTTGAGCTCTCCCATGCGCTTGTGCGCTCCGCAGTACTGGCAGCGGAAGCCGTCGCGCGTGAAGACGTTGATGCGGCTGAACTTCACGCCGCGCTTGATGCTCCCTGCGGCCCGCTTGAGCCGCACGACGGCCGGCATACGGATCGAGATCGACGGCGAGGCGATCTCCTCGTCGTACGCCTCGAGCACCTCGACCTTGTCGAGGTAGATCATCGTGACGGCGTCCTGCCACGAGATCACCTTGTGCGGCATCATCCAGGGGGTCAGTAGGAGCGTTTGCGCGGACATGGCTCACCTCACCTTCGCCTCTTCTTCTTCATGACTTCCTCCGAGAGTCGTGGGCCCGGACGAGCCCACGGGAATTCTCGGGGGGCGGGCCCCCCGAGACGAAATCGATGTCCGGTGCGGAGCGTGGGAATCGAACCCACCTGATCCAGCTCGTCGCGCTGGCGCTCTCCCAGAGAGCGAGCTCCGCGGCTCGGGGCGGCGAGGCGCCCCGGTGGCCCGGGTGGTGCCGGCGAGAGTCGAACTCGCGACGGGCTCCTTATCAGAGAGCCCAGGTAGACCGTACCGTCCAGCACCCTGGCTCGGGATCTCGCGTTGCATTGGTACCGACGGGGGGATTCGAACCCACACTGTCTAGTTTCTGAGACTAGCGTCTCCTTCCAGTTGGACTACGTCGGCATGGTGCGGGGCCAGGGGATCGAACCCTGCGTGTCCTGGGTGTGGGCCAGGCGTCGTCTCCAGCTGATCTCGCCCCGCGAGACCGCGCGTCCGGACGGACGCACGGCGAATCGATTCCTGATGGTCGAGGTGGCTGGATTCGAACCAGCGGTCTCGCGCTCCCGAAGCGCGCGCATTGGCCAGCTATGCTACACCTCGATGTCGCTCTTTCGTCGCGACGGAGGGATTCGAACCCTCGCGGCCGGCCTTATGAGAGCCGCCCCTCGCCTCGAGCCGTCGCGGGATGCAGGGGCAGGAATCGCACCTGCGAGACCGAGGTTATGAGCCTCGGGTGGGTCTCACCCTCCCTGCGGAGCCTCTGCCGGGAGTCGAACCCGGCTGGCGAGCTTCGGACGCTCGCATCTGGAGCCGCCAGAACAGAGGCAAGCGGCGATGTGGCCTCCCTGCTCCGAGTCGAACGGAGACAACCGGATTCGTAGACCAGTGCTCGGCGCCGCCGAGACAGGGAGAGGAGGAAAGGGACGCGGGAGGTCGGGGGATCCCGGGGCGCCTCACGCCCGAGGACGCGCCTACTCGCCGCGTTGCCCGGCGTCCCCAGCGGGGTTCGAACCCGCGTCGCGACTTTGAGAGAGTCGCATCCTTGGCCTGCTAGAAGATGGGGACGGATGGGTGGTGATCGGGAGCCCCGGACGAGCCCCGGAGCCGGTGAGCCTCGTGGGGGAGTCGAACCCCCAGCCGTGCGGTTAGGACCCGCCTGCACGTCCATCGTGCTGACGAGGCAGGGTGCGGCGACCGGGAATCGAACCCGGATCCCGGAGCTGGCGACCCCGGCTTCTACCCTTGAATTACCGCCGCGTGACGTGCGTGGAGCGGGCAGCGGGAATCGAACCCGCATCGGCAGCTTGGAAGGCTGTGGTCTTGCCGTTGGACGATGCCCGCTTGTTGCTTTGGTGGAGTCGGCCGGAATCGCACCGGCAACCTCCTGTCTGCCGGACAGGCGCTCTCCTGGCTGAGCTACGACCCCTAACCCTAGACCTGAATCAAGCGATAGCCCGGACGCGAAATCGTCCATGCTCGCCCCGCAGATCG
>CAYJPW010000309.1:0-5968 GCA_964372055.1 uncultured Polyangiaceae bacterium | reverse complement strand
GGGGCGGGGGACGAGGCGGGGGCGGCGGCGGCGGCGGTGGAGGCGGTGGAGGAGGGGGTGGACGATGGGCGTGATCGTCGAGACCGACGGGCCCGTCGCGATCCTGCGCATGGAGTGCGGGCGGGGGAACGCCATCAACGGCGCCTTCATCCGGGCGCTCGGCGACGCGCTCGCCGAGGCCGAGCGGGGCGAGGCGGCCGCGGTGGTGCTCACCGGACAGGGCCGCGCCTTCTCGGCGGGGCTCGACCTGCTCGAGGCTTACGAGCTCGATCGCGAGGGCACGCGGGGCTTCGTCGAGGCGTTCGAGCGCCTCTTCCTGTCGGTGCTGCAGCACCCGAAGCCGCTCGTCGCCGCGATCAACGGGCACGCGATCGCGGGCGGCTGCATCCTCGCCATGGCCTGCGATCTCCGGGTCATGGCCGAGGGGCCGTACCTCATCGGGGTCAACGAGGTCGAGCTCGGCATCCCGTTCCCGAGCGCCGCGTTCGAGATCGCGCGTCGGGCCCTGCCGCCCGCGGCGTGGACCGAGGGGATGCTCGAGGGCAAGCGCTGGACGCCGGCCGAGGCGCACGCCGTCGGCCTGGTCCACCACCTCGCGCCCGACGGCGGCGCGCTCACGGCCGCCGTGGCGCGTGCGCGCGCCCTCGCCGAGCGGCCGCCGGCGGCGCTGCGCCAGGTGAAGGCGGACCTCGTCGCGGGCGTGGTCGCGAGCATCGAGGCCGGCTGGGACGCCCGCCGCGATCGCTTCGTCGAGCAGTGGATGGGCCGCGAGGCGCGGAGGCGCATCGGCGCCGTGCGCGAGGCGCTCCTGCGCAAGGCGCCGCGGTGAAGAAGCGCGCCCGGCCGCCGTCCGAGCCGCCCGCGCAAGCGAGCCCCATCGTCAGGGCCGGGCGTCCGGTGCTGCGCGCGACCGCGGCGCCGGTCGACCCCGAGCGCATCGGCACCCCCGAGATCCAGTCGCTCATCGCCGCCATGGTCCGCGCCATGCGCGCCGCCCCCGGCGTCGGCCTCGCCGCGCCGCAGATCGGCGTCGGGCTCCAGATCATCGTGCTCGAGGACCGCGACGAGCTCATGTCGCGGCTCAGCCCCGCGCAGCGCGAGGAGCGCGGCCGGACGCCGTTCCCCCTGACCGCGATCGTCAACCCGTCGCTCCGCGTGCTCCCCGGCGCGCGCGCCACGTTCTTCGAGGGCTGCCTCAGCGTGCCGGGCTACATGGCGCTCGTCGAGCGCGACCTCGCCGTCGAGGTGACCGGTCTCGACGCCGCCGGGCAGCCGCTCCGCTGGGAGGCGCGCGGCTGGCCGGCGCGCATCCTCCAGCACGAGGTCGATCACCTGCGCGGCGCCCTCTACGTCGACCGCATGATCTCGCGCTCGTTCGCCGCCAACGAAGAGGTGGCGGAGCGCTGGCTCGATCTGCCGGTGGACGCGATCCTGCGCGAGCTCGGCGTCGCGCCGGCGGGCGAGGGCTGATCGGAGACAGAAATTTCACAGGGAGACGGGGAGCCGGGGAGACAGCAGAATTTCATTCGGTCGATCCACGTCGACGCCGCTCCAGGGCGGGCTGGTGCGGAGGACCTCGGGCCCCGCCTTGACCGTGCTCGCGCTCCGCGCTCGACTGGCGGCGGATGCCGATCCGGCTCGTCTCGATCCACGTCTACCCGCTCAAATCGGCGCGCGGGCTCCCGCTCACCGAGGCCGAGCTCGACGAGCGCGGGCTCGCGGGGGACCGGCGCTGGATGGTGGTCGACGAGCGGGGCGATTTTCTCACGCAGCGCACGCTGCCCGCGATGTGCCTCATCGACGTCGAGGTCCTGCCCGACGGCCTCGTCCTCCGCGCGCCGGAACGGGAGCCGCTCCGGCTCGCGCAGCCGGCAGACGTCGAGGCCGCCGCGCGGCGGGTGCGGGTCTGGGACGACGTGTGCGACGCGCTCTCCGCGGGCGCTGAGGCGGCGGCCTGGATCAGCGCGTTCCTCGGCGTACGCGCCGAGATCGTGCACTTGCCGGATCGAGCGCGGCGCCTCGTGGACCCGAGGTACGCCCCCGGCGGGCGCCTCGCGTCGGGCGAGCTCGCCGAGCACCGCGTCGGCTTCGCCGACGGCTTCCCGCTGCTGCTCGCCTCCGAGGCGTCGCTCGCCGATCTGGAGGCGCGCATCGCCGTCGCCAGCGGCGCACCCGCGGGCCTGTCGATGCAGCGCTTCCGCCCGAACCTCGTCGTCTCCGGAGCGGCCGCGTTCGAGGAGGACACCTGGGACGAGATCGCCGTCGGCGGCGTGCCCTTCGCCGTGGTCAAGCCGTGCTCGCGGTGCTCGATCACCACGGTCGATCCAGAGCGCGGTACCCGCGGCGTCGAGCCGCTCGCGACCCTCGCGCGCTACCGCGAAGCGGGTGGCAAGGTGCTCTTCGGCCAGAACCTCGTCCACCTCGGGCGCGGCCGGCTGCGCGTTGGGGACGCTGTCGAGGTCCGCCGCGGGCAGGCCCCCCGCTGAAGACGCGTCGGACATTCGTCCCAGCACCGCCTCTCGAGGCACGAGGTCCGACGCCTCTCGAGCTCCGGGGGCGGCGCGCTTCGCAGCGATTGGCGCTTCGTGGCTCCGTCGAGCCCGGCAGGGGTGGTACCATGAGTTACCACGCCTCTTCAGCGTAGGTATCGGAGGTTCCATGGACCATCGACACACTCCTCCTGCTCTCCCACGCTCCCGCGCCGGTGCGCGCACGCTCGCCGTCGCGCTCGCGGCGTCGCTCGGCCTCGCCGGGGCTGCGCTCGGCGGCGGCTGCGGCGACTCGACGGGATCCGAGAGCACCTTCGCCGATCCCTGCACCACGGTGTTCGCAGGGCAGTGCGGCAAGCCGTGCGTCGCCGACGAGGCCTGCGCCTCGGGGCTCCACTGCGGGCTCGACGGCCACTGCACCGCCGACTGCGCGCCCGGCGGCGCGCAGTGCGGCGCCGGCCAGCACTGCAGCCAGAGCGGGCTCTGCGTCCTCGACGACGGCGCGACCGGCAGCGGGGGCGGGCTCTCGAGCGGCTCGAACACCAGCGGCGCCGGCGGCGGCTGCCCCAACGTCGTCGTCACGTACGAGAAGCAGATCCCGACCGTCATGCTCCTCGTCGATCAATCCGGCAGCATGACCGAGGCCTTCGGCGGCGGGAGCCGGTGGAGCGTGCTCCACGACGCCTTGCTCGATCCGTCGACCGGCATCGTGGCCACGCTCGAGAGCGAGGTGCGCTTCGGCCTCGCGCTCTACACCAGCAACGGCGGCAGCGCCGGCGGCGCCTGCCCGACGCTCACCGAGGTGCCGGTCGCGCTCGGCAACTACGCCGCGATCAAGGCCGTCTACGATCCGGCGAGCCCCGAGGGCGATACGCCGACGGGCGAGAGCATCGCGGCGGTCGCCACGCAGCTCGGCGCCGTCGTCGAGGAGGGCCCGAAGGTCATCGTGCTCGCCACCGACGGCGAGCCCGACACCTGCGCCGAGCCGAACCCGCAGAACGGCCAGCCGCAGTCGATCGCCGCGGCCCAGGCCGCGTTCGCCCAGGGGATCCGCACGTACATCATCAGCGTCGGCGCCGACGTCAGCCTGGGCCACCTCCAGGACATGGCCAACGCCGGCGCCGGCAAGCCGGTCGGGGGCGCCGACGACGCGCCCTACTACCAGGCGCTCGATCCGGCCAGCCTCGCGGCGGCGTTCGACGAGATCATCAACGGCGTGCGCTCGTGCGTGTTCACGCTGAACGGGAGCATCGCGGAGCAGAACGCGACGCAGGGGACGGTCAGCCTCGACGGCCAGCCGCTCGCGTACGGCGATCCCGACGGCTGGAAGCTCAACGGCCCGAGCGAGATCGAGATCACCGGCGCCGCGTGCGACGCGATCCAGAGCGGCGACCACACCGTGGCCATCGAGTTCCCCTGCGGGACGGTCGATCCCCCGAACTGAAGAGGGGTCGGACACTCGTCCGAGCGACGCTCTCCGGCGCGGCGGCTCCGCGGGGAGCGCTCCCCGCCGGGTGTAAGGCGCCCGGCGGGGCCGCGTTCTTCCGCCGACGCCATGACCAGCCTCCGCTTCCTGACCGCGCTCTCCTTCGGAACCCTCCTTGCCGCCTGCGGCGGCGCGCCCGCGCTGCCGACCGCCCCCGAGGCGCCTGCTCCCTCTCCGGGCGGAGCGGCCCAGGCCTACGCCGCGCCGCTCACGGAAGAGGCCGAGGCCTCGAAGGCAGCGGCCGAGCCGGCGGCGATGGACGAAGCGGGGCCGCGACCCGCCGCGCCGCCGCCCGTCGCGGCGCCCGCGGCCTCGCCGTCGCGGGCGTCGTCGCCCACCGCCGCCGCCAAGCCCGGCTTCGCCGCCGGTTCGAAGGGCGACGCGAGCGCCGTCGCGCGCAAGAGCGAGATCGCCGGAGACGCCGTCGCGCGCCCGCGCGTGGCCGTCGAGAGCTCGCCCTCGGTGAAGGCCGGCGAGTGGGACGACAACGCCAACTACCGCGAGTTCCAGCGCTACCTCGGCGGGCTCGGCGGGCTCGGGCTGCACCGCGCCGACGTCCGCGAACGGCAGTTCGTCGCCGTCGTCGACGAGGCCGGCAAGGGCGTGCCCGGCTGCCTGGTGACCGTGCGCGACGCGGGCGGGCGCGAGGTGACGCTCACCACGATGGCCTCGGGCCGCGCCATCCTCTTCCCGCGCGCCGAGGGGCTGGCGGCGGGCAAGCTCGCCGCGAGGACCGCGTGCCAGGGCGCGCGCGCGAGCGCCGATCTCCCGATCGATCGCGCCGACGCGGTGACCACGCTCGCGCTCGGCGCCCCCCGGCGGCTCCCCGCCGTGCGCGGCATCGACATCGCCTTCGTCCTCGACACCACGGGCTCGATGTCCGAGGAGATCGAGGCGACGAAGGCGACGGTCCAGAAGGTCGCGCTCGGCCTCGGGCAGAGCGACGTCCGGGTGCGGATCGGGATGGTCACGTTCAAGGACCGCACCGACGGCGAGGTGACGCGCCTCTTCCCGATGACGACCGACGTCGCGCGCTTCGGCCGCGACGTGAGCGGGCTCGAGGCCGGCGGCGGCGGGGACACGCCCGAGTCGGTGAACGAGGGGCTGCACACCGCGCTGACGCGCCTCGAGTGGAGCCAGGACGCCGTGGCGAGGGTCGCGTTCCTCATCGGCGACGCGCCGCCGCACCTCGACTACGCGAACGACGCCGACTACGCCGTCGACATGCGCGCCGCCGCGCACCGCGGGATCAAGCTCTTCACCATCGCGGCGTCGGGCATGGACGACCTCGGGCAGGCGGTGTGGCGGCAGATCGCCCAGTACACGGGCGGCACCAACATGTTCGTGCTCCGCGGTGGGGCCGGCCCGCAGTCGACGGGCGCGGGCGATCCGAAGTCGAGCTGCGGCGGCACGCAGACCGCGTACACGAGCGGTGCGCTCGACGCCCTCATCCTCGGCAAGATCCGCGGCGAGATCCGCGCGCTCGATCGTGATCCGCTGCGCATCGCCGGCCTCGGCTTGGACGAGAACGCCAAGCCCTGCTCGGCGCGGCTGGCGATCGCGGGCGACTGAAGAGGTGTCGGACAATCGTCCGATCGACGCCACTCGAGGCCCGAGGTCCGACGGCTCTTCAGTCCGGGGGCGCGGGGGCCGAGCCCCCGCTCGCGGACCGCCCGCGCGCGCCCGCGCCCGGGACCCGCCGCCGCGGCGGCAGGTGAGACGTTGGCATACCGCGACCCCCTTTGCGGGCGGCGCGGGAGGTTCATGCACGTAGTTCTTCCGAAGTGATATCGTGATTCACATGAGTCGAATACCGAGGGTCGCGCTGGATCGGAAGGTTGTCTCCGAGTTCTGCGGGCGGCATCACATCCGCCGCCTCTCGCTGTTCGGTTCCCTGCTGCACGGCGACGACCGCCCGAACAGCGACCTGGACCTCCTTGTCGAGTTCGAGGAGGGTGCGCGGGTGGGCCTCATCGGCCTTGCGACGATGCAG
>CAYJPW010000308.1:0-6012 GCA_964372055.1 uncultured Polyangiaceae bacterium | reverse complement strand
CTCCGGCGGTCGCCGCCGGAGCCTTCGCGCCGCCGGTGCCGCGCGCGGGGGCCTTCGCCGACGCGGGCCGGGTCTGCGCCGGCGCCTTCGCCTCGGCGGCCTCGCCGGCCGTGTCCTCCGCCGGCGCCGCCGTCTCGGGGATCGCGGGGGCGGTCGCGGCGGGCGACGTCGCGGCCTGGGCCTCGTCCGGGCCGGCGGTGAGCTGGCCGACGAGCGCGAGCGCGCCGCCGACCACGAACGCCGCGGCCCCGCCGAGGAGGAACCGCTTGGCGCCGATCGTGGCCGACGCGAGCAGCTCGTCGCGCGACTTGTTCGAGAGGATGAGCATCCGCCAGCTCGGCGCCGTGATCGATCCGCCGCCTTCGGCCGCCTTGCCGCAGGCGTAGATCTTCGGCTGGAGCGGGAGCACCTGCTCCTTCACCGTGTACTTGGTCCCGATCGAGAGGACGCCGGGCGAGACGCGGTACTGGCCGAACGCGATGTCCGCGCCGGTGATCCCTCCGATGAGCCCCGTGCCCTTGGTCTCCTCCTTGGTCTGCGTCGGCTCGAAGTCGCCGCCCTCGCGCGCGTCGATCCACACCGGGCCCGATCCGTCGTCGATCGCGAACGTCGCCGCGACCTTCTGGTGATCGATCTCCTTGGTCTTGGTGGTGTCGCCGTCCTTCCACTCGGCGGTGCACTTGATCTCGTAGAAGAGGCAGGGCGTGCCGGTCACCGGCGACACGAGCGGCTGCTGGCAGGCGACGGCGCCCTCGGCCGAGATCGCGCCCTTCGCCCCCGCCACGGCCGTGCCCTTCGAGGCCGCGTCGCCCGTCTTCACCAGCGGCGCGTCGGCGACCCGCCCCGCCTTGAGCTTCTGCATGAACCCCCAGACGAGGGCCACGATCGCCAGCGCCACCAACAGCATTCCCACCTGAATCATGTCGTCTTCCTCCTGCGAGCGTCTCGTTCAGCGCGCGGCGGGCTCGCCGTCGTCGCAGGCACACCTACCGGCCGGGGGCGCGGAAGCTCCCGTCAAACGTGGTCAAATCCGGTCAAACGCCGCGTTGATCGGGGGTTTGGGCGCGGAGCGTCGCTTGCGGCTCTCCCGTGGGCGCGCCCACGCGACGCGAGCCGTGGGCGGCGCGGGAGCCATCCGTCCGCTACAATCGGAGCGTGTCTAGCTTCGTCTTGCAGACCTGGAACTGCTTCGGCGCCGCGCAGGACGCGCGCGGTTTCTTCCGTTGGCGCGGCGTCCCCGACGCCCACCGCCTCGAGCACCCGCACGTGATCGAGCGCGTCAGCGAGGCCGACGTCGTCTGCCTCCAGGAGATCTTCCTCGGCGACGCGGAGGACTTCTTCCACGGCCTCGGGCACGAGCACAAGACCCGCGATCACAACCGCTCGACCTTGTGGCCGCTCACCTTCGGCGGATCGGGGCTCGGGCTCGCGTCGCGCTTCCCGCTGTCCGAGAGCGGCATCGTCCCCTTCTCGCGGCCCCACGCCGGCCCCGAGCGCCTCGCGCGCAAGGGCATGCTCCACGCGCGCGTCTGCGTGCGCTCCTCGCCGCGCGTCGAGATCGACGTGGTCACGACGCACCTCCAGGCCGGCTACGACCAGAAGGCGCGCGCGGTGCGCGAGCGCCAGATCCGCGAGCTCCGCGATCTCGTCGACCGGCTCGGCTCGAGCGACCGCGCCTTCGTCGTCTGCGGCGATCTCAACATCTGCGGCCTTCAGCCCTCGCGCGAGCGCGGCGAGTACGCCTCGCTGGTCGCCGCCTTCGACGGCTTCCGCGACCTCGGCGCCGACGAGGACCACGCCACCTTCGATCCGCGCCCCGAGGCGAACACGCTGGCGTACCGCTTCGAGAAGGGCGGGCCCCGCCAGCGCATCGACTACGTGCTCTTCCGTCCGCCGCGCGCCGGCCGGGTGTCGGCCGAGCGCTGCGAGCTCGTGCTCGACGCGCCCATCACCGCCGACGGCGCGGCGCCGACGTACCCGTCGGATCACTTCGGCGTGCGCGTGACGATCGCCGGGCTCGGGGCCGAGCAGGTCGAGAGGGCAGGGGAGGGCGCGGGCCCGCTCGCGGCGCGGGCCGCGATGGCGGGATCGGTCGCGGAGGGGTCCTCGGGGATGGGCGAGGGCGCCGGGGCGCGGTGACGCGCGCCGTCCGTCGATCTTCTGGAGGCTCGCGTCGGCGGCGCCGTGCCGCTCGCCCCCCCGTCGCCGCGGACTCCAGTCCGCAGGGCGCGGTCCGGGGTCCGCGGCCCGGCTCGCCGGCTACGGCCCGACCGGCTCGCACTTGAAGAACTCGAAGCTCGCGCACACGCAGCCGGGCTCGCCGCCGGTGCAGGTGCAGTCCGCGCCGCAGCTGCAGTCGACGCCCGCGTACACGGGCTGGCAGTCGGCGCGGCCGACGCAGTCGTCCTCGGTCGCGAGATCGGCGCACGCCGGCGGCGGGTCCTCGCCCGCGACGCAGAGGCCGAGCGCCTCGTCGCAGGTGACGCCGTCGCCGCAGTCGGCGTCGGTGGAGCAGGCGTCGGCGGGGGCGCAAACGCCGGCCGTGCACAGCGATCCGGCGGCGCAGTCCGCGTCGGCGGCGCAGGGGATGGGGGCCGGCGCGGGCACGCAGGTCGCGCGATCGGCGTCGCAGAGGAAGCCCTCGGGGCAGGCGAGATCGGCGTCGCACGCGTCGCTCGGCGTGCAGGCGCCCCCGTCGCAGTAGCTGCCCGGCGCGCAATCGGCGTGGGCCCGGCACGCCACGGGGCCGCCGTGCCCTCCGCCCGTCGCGCCGGCGCCGACTCGACCGTCGTCGCACCCGCTGCCGCCGTCGGCGATGTTCCAGTGACAGCCCGTGGCCGACGCCGCCACCACGAGAGAAGCCGCAAGACCAAGCCAATGCCGAGCCATCATGATGCCCTCCGTCCCTTTCGAGCGCCGCGGTCGGCGGCGTCGCGAGGCTCTTCAGCAGTGCGCGTGCCAGGCGGGGCGTCGGGTTCCTGCTGGTGACGAGCCCCGCGCCGAGGGGCCGATCGCCGCGTCGCGGCACGGCGCCGGCCGCGGCCGCGGGAGGGTTGTCCTTGACGATGGCGGTCCGCCAGAGGAGGTTCAACCCGTGCTTGGAAATCGGCGCGAGGGTACCGTCATGGGTTTGGCTGACACGCTGAAGCTTCTCGGAGGTTCGGGTGCCGTGGTGGGGCTCCTCGCCGCGCTCGCGGTCGCCGCGGGCGGGTGCGCGACCAGCGTCACCGAGACGAGCTCGACCTCGACCGGCGAGGGCGGCTCGACGAGCACGACCGGCACCGGCGGCACCGGCGGCGCCGGCGGGGAGGGAGGCGGCACCGGGCCCTGCGCCCAGGACTGCTCGACCATCGACACGCCGCCCTGCCTCGTCGCCGTCTGCAACGAGGGCGCGTACCCCGGCGAGGTCGGCGCCTGCGTGGTCATCGACGCCCCCGCCGGGACGGCGTGCGACGACGGCCTCTTCTGCACCCTCGGCGACACCTGCAACGCCGGCACCTGCGTGGGCGGCCCGCCGAACGACTGCGGCCAGGTCCCTCCGCCGTGCTCCACGGTGACCTGCAACGAGGCGACCGACTCGTGCGGCACCGCCCCCGCCGACGAGAACTCGGGCTGCATCGTCGCCGATCTGTGCGCCATCAACGGCAAGTGCGTCGGCGGCCAGTGCGTCGGCCAGCCCAAGGACTGCAGCTTCTCGCCGCTCAGCGAGTGCAACGCGATGGCGTGCAACCCGGCGACGGGCGACTGCGAGGGCACGCCCGATCCGGGCAAGGACGGCGCCGGCTGCTCGCTCACCGGCGATCTCTGCATGGTCGGCCGCACCTGCCTCGGCGGCCAGTGCGTCGGCGGCACGCCCAAGGACTGCTCGGCCCTCACGGTCGGCTGCCAGAACGGCATGTGCAACCCGGTGAACGGCGCCTGCGTCGGCGACCCGGTCCCGCCGGGCGGCACCTGCTTCGACGGCATCGGCGAGTGCTTCGCCGGCACCTGCGACGCGAACAGCAACTGCGTGCCCATGGCCACCCCGGGCGCGCCGTGCTCCGGCGGCATCCTCACCTGCAACGTCGGCGTCTGCGACGCGGGCGGCGCCTGCCAGCCGATGCCCGTCGCCAACGGCACCTCGTGCAACGACTACGACAGCTGCACCGACGGCGACACCTGCGATAACGGCGTCTGCGGCGGCTCGGCCGTCGCCAACTGCCAGGTCTACTTCCAGGCCGGCTTCGAGGGCGGCTGCCCCGCCGGCTGGACGCTCGGCGGCGACTGGGAGTGCGGCACGCCGAGCGGCGGCGTCGGTCCGGCCACGCCGCACACCGGCACCGGCTGCATCGCGACGCAGATCGACGGCGAGTACAACAACAACCAGGCGTACACGACGGCGACCGCCGACTCGCCGCCCATCAACCTCGCGTCGGCGTCCTATCCGGTGCTCTCGTTCTGGACCTGGATCAACACCGAGGGCAGCTCGTTCGACGGGTACAACCTCAAGGTCAGCACCGACGGCGGCCAGAACTTCGCCCAGGTCTCGACGGTGACGCCGGCCTATGCGCTCACCATCAACGGCGAGCCGGCGTGGGGCGGGGATCAGTCGGCCGCGGGCTGGCAGAACTACCTCGCCGATCTCTCGGCATACGCCGGGCAGCAGATCATCCTGCGCTTCGCCTTCCGGACCGACGGGAGCATCACCAGGCCCGGCGTCTACATCGACGACATCGCCGTCGGCGAGGGCGCGGCCATCCCGCTCGCGATCACCACGGGCTCGCCGCTCGCCGACGCCTTCGCCGGCCAGCCCTTCGCGGCCCAGATGCAGAAGACCGGCGGCTCGGGGGCCCCGACGTGGAGCATCGTCGGCGGCTCCAACAACGCGTGGCTCTCGATCTCGCCCACGGGCCTCCTGAGCGGCACGCCCACGCCGGCGGAGGCGGGTCCGGTCAGCGTGATCGTGCACGTCGAGGAGCCCACGGTCCCCTCGAACTTCGCCGAGAAGACGTTCACGTTCAACGTCGTCGATCTCGGGCCGGTGCTCTACACGACGAGCTTCGAGGGCGCCTGCCCCAACGGCTGGACGCTCGCGGGCGACTGGCAGTGCGGCGTGCCGAGCGGCGTCGGCCCCGCCGCGGCGTACAGCGGCTCGCAGTGCATCGCGACCCAGATCGCCGGCAACTACAACAACAGTCAGGCCTGGGCCACCGCCACCGCGACCTCGCCCGACATCGATCTCGGGGGCACCGTGTCGCCGAGCGCGACCTTCCGGATGTGGATCGACACCGAGGGCTCGAGCTTCGACGGCGCCAACCTCAAGGTGAGCACCGACGGCGTGAACTACACGATCCTCAACGCGGTCACGCCCGCCTACTCGCTGACCATCGACGGCCAGGCCGCGTGGGGCGGCGACCAGTCGGCGGCCGGCTGGCAGCTCGTGCAGGCGGACCTCGCGGCGTACGCCGGGCAGGTGATCCGCCTCCGCTTCGGGTTCCGCACCGACGGGTCGGTCACCCACGCGGGCGTGTACATCGACGACATCCTCGTCACGACGAACTGAACATTCACGCGTCGGCCCGGACCGTGACCTGCGCCGGATCGAGCAGGTAGCCGTCCCCGCTCGTGCGCAGCGCCTCGCGCAGCCCCAGCTTGCGCAGCGTCGAGACGGCGACCCGGACGCGGTGCGCGCCCGCCGTGGCGATGACGCGCTCGCCGGGCCACGCGGCCTCGAGGAGGGCGTCCCAGCCGAGCGCCGCGCCGGGGCGCTCGAGGCGTTCGGCGGCGAGGCGGTCGAGGATGCGCGCCAGCGGCACGCGCCGCTCCAGGCCGACGCGCGCGCCGTGGGGGAGACGGAACCAGGCGCCGCCGCGGCCGACCGCGAGGGCGTCGTCGGGCGGCGGTCCGCTGGCGAGGATCGCGCCCGCGGCGAGCCGGCGTTCGAGGTGGCGCGCGGCGATCCTGACGTCGGCCGATCGCGCCGCCAGCGCCGCGCCCGCGGCGAGCGCCGCGGCGCCGAGCCCAGGATCGACG
>CAYJPW010000307.1:0-6353 GCA_964372055.1 uncultured Polyangiaceae bacterium | reverse complement strand
GGCGCCGGGCGGCCGCCGGGTCGAGGCGGCCCCCGGATCGCGCGGCCGCGCGGCTGTCAGGGCGGGGCGGCGTCGGGCGCGGCGCCCGCGTCCGCGGCGCCGGCGGAGGCCGCCGGCGGGGGCGCGGGGAGCGGCTCGGGGATCGTGGTCCCACCCAGGCAGGCGCGCAGGATCTTGGGGCTGAGCTCGATCGGATCGAGCTCGGCGGCGGGATCGGCGTCGCGCCAGGCGCGGCACGAGGTCTCGCCGAGGCCGACCGAGTCGAGCGCGACGTACGCCTCGGTGAGCGCCCGGTGGATGGTCGCGAGCTGGGGCTTGGCGAGATCGCCGAAGCCGAGGAGGCGGTTGCCGCGCGCGACGGCGTCGACGTACCGGCCGGCGCGCAGGTCGCCGGCGAGCTGCGGCAGCTCGGCGTCGGCGCGGCGCTGCGCGTCGCGGGCGCGGCCGGCGCCCTCGGCGCGGACCAGCGCGCCGGCCGCCGCCGCTTCGGCCTTGCCCTCGGCGGTGAGGCCGAGCTCCCAGAGCGGCACCAGCACCACGTCGCCGCGGTGGAGCGCCTCGCCCTTGAGGTGGTTGTAGCGGTCGAGCATCCACGCCTTGTCGCGCTCGCCGAGGAAGCGGTACGCGATGGTGAGCGTCGAGTCGCCGCTCATGACCACGTAGCGGAGGTTGAAGGGGATGATGATCTCCTGGCCGTCGGCGGGCGCGAGCCAGGGCATCGAGTCGTTGGCCATCGCGAGGACGTCGCTGCGGCGCTCCTCGCCGAGCAGCTCCTTGGCGAGGCCGGCCCACGTCTCGCCGGCGCTGGCGCGGTAGTGGCTGACCGACGGGATCTCGAGCCGCATCCCCGGCAGGATCGAGATGCCGCCGCCGGCGTCGAGGCCGTTGGCCGCGACGAGGAGCTGCTCCATCTCGACGCGCCCGTAGGTGCGCTCGGCGATCTGGGCCAGCGTCTCGCCGCTCTTGACGATGTGCGGGAACGCCGCCGCGGGGCGCGTGGGAGCCACGAGGCAGACGCCGGCCGCGAGGGCGAGCGCCGCGAGGCGCGGCGCGCGCACGGATCGGGGAACACGGCGGACGGGCATCACGCGCCCGAGCGTAGCAGGCGCGGTCGCCGCCGGGATCGCCGGGAGCGGGCACGCTCGAGTGGCCGCCGGCGCGCCAAGAGCAAGAGCGCCGCGATGCCGCAGAGCCATGCCTCCCCCGATGGGCGCGGGCGCGTGATCTGGCACCCGCATCCGCCCGGGAGAGGCGCGTCGTCGCCCGGATCGACGCCGCCGGTGCTCGCGGCGAGCCCGCCGCCCGCGCCCGATGCAGCGACGGCCGTGGTGGCGGAGCTGGACGTCGCGCCGCTGGACGTGGCGGAGCTGGAGGTGGCGCCGCCCGCCCCCGTGCTCGCCGTGCTCGCGCCGCCTCGACCCCCGCCGCCGCTGCTGGTCGCGGCCCCGCCGCCCCCCGCCCCCGCGGTGACATCGCCGCCGCCGGCTCCGCTCGCGGTCGCCGAGCCGCCGCCGGTCCCGCTCGCGCTCGACGATGCGCCGCCGGCCCCGGCGCTCGCCGACGAGCCTCCGCCGGATCCGCCCGCGCCGCTGCTGCTCGTCGATCCGACGATGCAGACGCCCCCCGAACAAGAGCCGCCGGGACACGCGCTTCCATCGGGCTTGATCGGGCTCGAGCATTGGCCGGTCGCCGGATCGCAGACGCCGGCGTCGTGGCAATCGTCGGAGGCGGCGCAGATCACCGGGCTCGCGCCGATGCACGCACCGGCCTGGCAGGTGTCGAGCTGCGAGCAGGCGCTGCTGTCGTCGCACGCCGCGCCGTCCGACTGGGCCGGGCTCGAGCACGTCCCGGTGGCGGGGTCGCACGCGCCCTGCGCGTGGCAGATGGCCGGCTGCGGGCAGACCACGAAGCCCGATCCGGTGCACACGCCGGCCTGGCACGTGTCCGTCTGCGAGCACGCGTCGCCGTCGTTGCACGCCGGTCCGGTCAGGAGCTTGCAGACGCCGTTCACGTCGGCGCCCGCGGCGACGGAGCACGCGTCGCACGGTCCGGCGTCGCAGGCCTGGTCGCAGCAGAACCCGTCGACGCACGTCCCGCTCGTGCACTCGCCCTGCGACGTGCACGGATCGCCTTGAACGGGACCGAAGAGCTCGGCGCTCGCGAGCATCGTGTTGGTGAGCGGCGGCCCCTGCGGGCCCGCCCCGCCGGCGACCAGCACCAGGCCGCTCGGGAGGAGCGTCTCGGAGTGCGCGTAGCGCGTGGTGCTCATCGATCCGGCGGCCGAAAAGGATGCGGCGGCCGGATCGTAGAGCTCGGCGCTCGCGAGGGCCGCGCCGCCGTAGCCGCCGGCGAGGAGCACCTTGCCGCTCGCGAGCCGCGCCGCCGTGTGGATGTAGCGAGGCGTGCCCATCGGCGCGAGCTGCGTCCAGGCGTCGCCTGCCGCGTCGTAGAGCTCCGGCGCCGCGTACAGGCTCCCGTTGGAATCGAAGTAGTGACCGCCGGCGACGAGCACCGTGTCGTCCGCGAGCAGCGTCGCCGTGTGACCGTACCGCCCCGTGATCATCGGGGCGCCGGGCGTCCAGGCGTTCGTCGCGGGATCGTAGAGCTCGGTGGTGGCGAACGTCGGGCTCGCGTAGCCTCCGGTGACGATCACCTTGCCGCTCGCGAGCAGCGCGGCCGCGAAGACGGTGCGAGCGACCGACATCGGGCCCGCGGGGGTCCACGCCGCGGTCGCGGGATCGTAGAGCTCCGCGCTCGCGAAGAAGCTCTGCGAGTCCGCGCCCCCCATGATCAGCACCTTGCCGCTCGCCAGCAGCACCGCGCGATGGTTGCTTCTTCCGGTGCTCAGGCTGCCGACCGGCGTCCAGAGGTCGGCGGCCGGATCGTAGAGCTCGGCGCTCGCGAGGTAGATCGTCTGAGGGCCCATGGGCTGGAACCCGCCGGCGACCAGCACCTTGCCGTCGGCGAGCCGCGTCGCCGTGTGGCCCGAGCGCGCCGTGCCCATCGGGGCGGCGGTCGACCAGACGTTGATCGTCGGGTCGAAGATCTCGGCGCTCGGCAGCGCCTGGGGCGAGCTCGTCGAGCTCGTCCCGCCCGCGACCAGGACCTTGCCGTCCGTCAGGAGCGTGGCCGTGTGCGAGCCGCGCTTGCTGCCCATCGGCGCGACCGTCGTCCACGCCGGGTCGATCAGCACGGCCGCGCCCGCGGCGTCGACGGTCAGCTCGATCCGGTCCGCCCGCGCCGCGAGCGTCGGCTGCACCTCGCGGCCGCCGGCGGCGTACGCGGCGGGCGCCGTCACCCAGAACCTGGCCACGCCGCCCTCGTCGAAGATCCCGATCGCGCCGTTCGCTTCGCGGAGCGTCCCGCCCGCCACCTCCCACGAGGCCACGACGACGCCGGCGCGGGCGAGGCCCGGCTCGAGCAGCAGCCACTCCTCGAAACCCGCCGGCACCGCCGTCCACAGCGACGTGCCGCCGGCGCGCGGGTAGGCGACCGCCCCACCGGCGAGCCTCCCGTCACCGGCCGCGCCCATCTCGCGCACGGTGATCGCGAAGCCGCCGCGCGCGGCGCGCACGCGGATGGCCCCGTCGCCCCGCTCCGGCAACGTGACGTCGATGCCACGCCGACCGAGAGCATCTTCTTTCAGCGCGAAGGCGCTGCCGTGCGCCGCGAACGGCTCGTCGGGCTCGAGGATCCTCGCCGCGTGCTCCGGGAACGCCTCACGGAGCGCACCCTCGACGGGCGGCGTCCCCGCGCCGGTCGGATCGGCCGAGCCGCCCGCGCACCCCGCGCCGGCGACGATGACGAGGACCGCGAGGCCCGCCCGAACGCCGACGAGATCCATGCCGGCCAAGATACGCGAGCGTCGCCGGCCGTGACCACACAGGGGCGTCGGGACGACGCCCGCTCCGAGGGGCGTCAGGTACGATGCCAGGCGCTCGTCGGACGAGTATGACGCAAACCGATCTCGCATCTCTCCCGGTCACCCGATCGAACCCCGCGAGCCGGATCGAATACCGGTCCGGCGAGGTGCTCGTGGTGCTGCGGCCGACGGGGCTCGACGACGCCGAGGCGATCGCGGCGGCGGTCCTCGCCAGCACCCCGGAGCTCTTGCCCTTCATGCCGTGGGCGCAGAAGGACAACTCGCCGCGGGCGCAGCTCGAGCGCCTCAAGAGCGTCGAGGCCGACTACCGCGCCGGTCGCGAGCTGGTGATGGGCCTCTTCGACGGGCGCACGGGCGCCTTCCTCTCGAGCATCGGCCTGCACCCGCGCGTGCCCCTCAACCCGAGCGGGCTCGAGGTCGGCTACTTCACGCCTTCCGCGCACGCCGGACAGGGCTGGGCCACGCTCGGCACCCGCATCGCCGTCGCGTACGCCTTCGAGCACCTCGGCTGCGACCGGCTCCAGGTCATGCACGACGAGGCAAACGCGGCGAGCCGTCGGGTGATCGAGAAGTGCGGCTTCCGGTTCGAGGGCGTGATGCGCAACATGGTCGCGCGCCCGACGCCCGAGCTCGTCGCGGGAGGCTACCGCGGCACCGCCCTGTCGCGGATGTACTCCCTCGTCCCGGAGGATCGCGCGTCGCTCGCCTGGTACGCGCCGCTCCGTGACGCGCTCACCGTCCATAACCTCGCGGGGCACGCGGTGGCGCCGCCGCCCGCTCGCCACGACTAGACGTCGGCGGGATCGGGAGCTTCGGGGCCGCGCCCGGGCGTCGCGCTACGGTCGTGCGGGAGCGAGCCCCTCGGCGACCTCAGGTACACGAACGGCGAGGCGAGCACGAAGTTCGAGACGCGCGAGGTGTACACGTCGGCGGATCGCTCGAGCTGGCGCGCGAGGTGGCTCTTGTCGTTGCCGGCGCGCAGGAGCAGCCCCCAGCGCGGGTTCGACACCGAGGCCGCCGCCTTGGCGAGCGGCGCGATCTCGGTGTCGTGCGCGTCGATCCGCGCGCGCAGCTCGGTCATCCGCTCCTGGGCGGCGTCGACGGCGGGGCTGCGCGGGGCGCGCGGCTCGCCGCCGCGCTCGCGCTGCACGAAGAGGCGCAGCATGCAGAAGGCGTGCTCGAGGCGCGTCTTGTCCTCCATCAGGCGCGCGAGCCGCTGCTCGTCGTCGAGCGCGGCGTCGGTGGCGGCGATCTCGGCCTCGAGCTCGTGGAGGATGAGGGCGGTGCGCCAGCGGAGCACGCTCTTCGACACGTGCACGTCGCCGTAGATGTGGTCGCCCACGTAGAGGATCTCGTCGCCGGAGAGGCCGAGCGAGCGCTCGACGAGCGCCGCGTGCCCGCCGAGGTAGGCGCGGCCCTCGCGGAGCCCGCCGGGCGCGGGGCGGAGCAGGCCCTCCTCGCTCACCACCTCGAAGAGCGGGTTCTTCGCCTGGAAGAAGGTGGGCTTCTGCGCGGCGACGATGATCACGTCGAAGAGATCGCGCCACGTCTGCCCGGCGGGCAGGAACCGATCGAAGGCGTAGCGCATCATCGCCTGCGTGTAGTCCCACTCCGAGTTGGTGATGATCATCAGCTTCTTGCCGGCGAGGCGCTGATCGATGAGCGCCTGGGGCGTCTCCGGATCGAGGACCACGTACTTCTCCGGGTCGGCCATGATCTCGGCCTTGAGGGTGCCCTCCATGTGCGTCTCGTCGACGCTCCGGCGCACGCGCTCGTAGAGATCGGCGTAGCCGAGCACCTCGTCGATGCGGCGCTCGTCGAGGCGGTCGACGAGCTGCGCGTACATGCAGCCCTCGGAGAGCGAGAAGAGGGTGTTCATGAACACCCAGCGCTTCTCGGCGAGGTCGACGATGGTGCGCGCGTACGTGGTGCGCTGCTCGTCGTACGAGAGCGGGCGCGTGCCGTGGGACGCGCTCTTCACGAAGCCGAAGCGGTTGCACTTGATGACGTTGCCGAGCTCGGTGTCGATCACGAGCCCGCGGATCACGAGCTCGGGGTCGAAGGCGAGATCGGCCGTCGGCATCCCGAGCGCGGCGAGCCGGCGGCGCACGTGCTCGTAGGCGCGCTCCTCCCAGGCTCGCGTGTCGTACTGGACCAGCGTGTAGTCCATGTCGTAGCCCACCGCGCGGATCGACCGGAGGTTCAGCGTCCGGTTGCAGAAGATGCCGCGCTCGCGCGGGGGCAGCGGCTCGTCCAGCCCGGGGAGCTCCATCGCGCCGGCATAGCACAGCCTCGGGTTTGCCTCTCGGCCCCGGTCCGTGACAGGTTCTGCGCCGATGCGCGCCGCGCTCGCCGCCGTGTTCGTCCTGCTCTCCTCCGCCTGCGCCGAGGGCCCCGCCGGCCCCGCGCCCGCCGCCGGAGCCGGCGCGAGCGCGAGCGGGATCGCGAGCGCGGCCCCGGAGACGAGCGC
>CAYJPW010000306.1:0-6566 GCA_964372055.1 uncultured Polyangiaceae bacterium | reverse complement strand
GTGATCGCCTGCTGCCTCGTGGGCGCCGGCGCGGGCGCCGGGGGCGTGGGCGCGGGCGGAGCGAGCCCGGCGGCGGCGAGCGCCGCGGCGCGCTCGCGCAGGAGCGGGCCGACATGGCGATCGACGACCTCGGCGAGCTCGGCGGCCGAGGCGCAGCCCCCGATGGCCTTCAGCGAAGCGAGGAGCTCGCCGGTGTCGCGCGGGCGGTTGTCGGGGTCCGGAGCGAGCGTGCGCGCCACGACGGCACCGAGACCCACCGGCATGGGGGCTTCGCGCACCGCCGAGAGCGGCGGGGCCGGAGCCGCGAGGATGCGCTCGATCACCTCGCGGTCCGACGCGCCCTCGAACAGCGCTCGGTTCGCGAGCGCCTCCCAGAGGATCGCGCCCACGGAGAAGAGGTCGACCGATCCCTCGAGCGCCCGCGCCGTCGCCGCCGGCGGCTTCACCTGCTCGGGTGCCTTGTAGGCGATCCGCTCGTTCCGGCGCGGCGGGCGGACGACGTCCGCCCGCGAGGCGGCGACGCCGAGCCCCGTCTGCACGACGACCACGGCGCCGTCCCGCGTGAGGTGCACGCTGCCGGGCGTGAGGTCGCCGTGGATCGATCCCCGACCGGCGAGGTGGATGGCGCCGATCGTGGAGACCATCTCGACGGCCAGGCGCAGCACCACGCCGGCGGGCAACGGCTCGTTCGACGCGCGCGCGGCGGCGAGCAGGTCGGTGAGCGGGACGGTGTCGAGCGGGTTGCGCACGCCGATGAGACAGCCCGCGAGCGCGCCGGTGCTGAGCCATCCCACGAAGCCCGCGTGCGAGACGCGCCTGAGCGCGGCGCCCTCGCGCAGGAACGCCTCGCGGAACTCGGAGACCTGGGCGACGTAAGGATCGACGATCTCGATCTCGATGGGCCGCGCCATCCGATCGGTCGTGCGCGCGCCCCAGGTGGTCGCGAAGCCGTCGCCGCCGCGCTCGAGGACGAGCTCGTACCGGTCGATCACCGTTCCACGATCGACCACGCCGGGGGTCGTTGAGGGGGCGGACATCGCGGCCAGACGAGCCGCCAGGCTACCACGGACGCGGAACGTGGGCGCCTTCCTCGCGGAGGACGACGCGGGCGCGTTCCGGCGTGGATGCGGAGGCGGGCGGCGCGAACCGCGGCCGGTCGTGGGCGCGCGGGCCTCAGCGGACCGACTCGATGGCCTGGACGAGCTCGCCCTCGGTCTGCTCGGGACCGCCGACCCAGCGCACGGTGCCCTGCGAGTCGGCGACGAAGGTGTATGGCATCTCGCGCACCCGGAACCGGCCGGAGAGGATGTTGCCGGCGTCGTGGATCACCGGGAACGTCAGGCCGTACGTCGCGATGACCTCGCGCACGTCCGACTCGCGCTCGTCCTCGGCCACGCCCACGAAGGCGATCTCGGCGTGGTCGGTCGCGAGCTTCTCGATCGCGGGCAGCGTCCGCTTGCAGGGCTCGCAGTACTTGGCGAAGAACTTGACCACGACCACGCGGCCGCGCAGGCCCTTGGTGTCGAGCTTGTCCCCGCCGACCGTGCGCCGCTGGAAGTCGGGCAGCGGGTGCGCCAAGAGCGGGCTCGGCGCCGCGGCCGGGAGGGCCGCGGCCCCCGACGACCCGCACGCCGCGGGAGCGAGCGCCAGCGCGGCGAGCAGGAGCAGGCGCGCGAGGGGAAGAGGGCGGCTCGGCCCGCCGAGGCAACCGATCATCCTCACGTCTTACCACCGCGCCGCGCCTGCGCGAAGGAGCTCACTCCCACCGGGCCGCCTCGATGGCCTCGGCGATGCGCGTGGCAAGCGCGGGATCGTCGGCGGCGCGCCTCTTCCACGCGCGCTGCAGCTTGCGGAGCTCGGCCGGTTTCAGGTTGTAGGCGGCGAGAACCCGCTTCGTCTCGCCGCGCTCCACCCCCACCGCGATCCGAGCGTAGTCGGTGAGCTCGATCGCCGAGCCGCCGCGACCGGCCTTGTTGCGCGGCGGGCGTGCGCCTCCGTCAGCGGCCTCGCCGGCGGGCTTGGCGGGGGCGTCTGCCGGGATCTCGACGCTCGCCCGCGGGGCTCCGTCCAGCTCCGCGCTCGCGGTCTCGGGGGGAGGCTCCCCGGCGGGCGGCTCGGCGGTCGGTCCGAGCACGTCGCGCACGGGTGCGGGGGCGGGAGGCTCGGCAGGTGCCTCGGCCTTCGCCGCGAGCGCGTCGCGCGCGGGCTCGGCGGCCGGCGGTGCGGCGGCAGGGACCTCTCGCGGCCCAGCGCGCTCGGGCTCGTCGCCGTCCGCGTCGTCCGTGACCGCCTGGATCGTCGTCAGCGTGTCGGCTCGCGCGGGCCGCGCTCCCGGGCCGACCACGGGATCGGGCGAGAACGAGGCGTCGGTGAGGGTGGCGGGGGCCTCGATCGACGAGGGCGGCTCCGAGCGCGCCAGCGTGGGGCGGGCCGAGTCGCTCTTCGCCATCATGCGCTCGGTGGTCGCGTCCGTCGTCCAATCGTCGACGCGCGGCCCCGCCGGACTCGGCGGCGCGCTGGAGCGGCCAGGAACGAGGGCAGCGCTCGGGGGCGAGCTCGTGCGGAAGTCGGTCGTCGCGTCCTCGGGCTCGAACACGGGCACGATCGAGCGCGGCACGAACGTCTCGTGGGGCGTCCGCGAGGGCATCGGCGCGACGCTCTTGCCGGGCTTGGTGCCGTCGTAGCGCACGCTGAGGGGGTTCTTCTCGTCCGACGCGAGATCCTCGGGGTCGAAGCTCGTCGTGCGGCCCTCGCGAAGGAGCTTCTCGACGTGCTTGTAGCGCAGCTCCTTGCCCTTGACCTCGAGCGCGACGACGAGCCGCCCGAGGGTCGATTCGTCGCCAGCGGCGACGCCGGTGAGACCGCGCCACGTGACCGCGACGACGCCGCGATCGGCGTCGATCCAGAGCGTGTCGCAGCGCATGGCGATGTCGGCGGTGCGGTCCGAGCCCGGCTCGACGAGGAACGCCTTGGGGCGGACCGCGGGCAGGCGCGTCTCGATGCGCGGCAGGTCGGGGTGCAGGTTCTCGAGCACGATCTTGGAGCTGGCGCGGAGCAGCTCGATCTGTTGATCGCGCGGCGCCGCGTTGTAGAAGCCGAAGTCGAAGCCCGGCGGCGCGGGGCCATCGCGCGAGGCGGCCCACGCCGCCGCCGCGCCCTGGAGCAGGTTCCTGCGCGCCGGCCAGGTCGGCGGGATCGGGCCGAAGCCGAGCGTCGAGCCGCCCCGCACGACGTCGTCGATGCTCTCGAAGTTGGGCAGCGCCGGCGCCCCCGCGACCGGCGGCCGGGCGAGATCGAATCCGATCGGGTTGGCCGCGCTCTTGGCGATGCGCTCGTACCGGAGCGGCATCCTCGGGAAGGGCGCGGGGTGTCCGGGCTCGAGCCCGTCGGCGCCCTCGACCCACACCCGATCGCCGATGACACCGACCGACTTGGAGAGGTCCCCGACCGTGAAGCGCGCCACCAAGGCGTCGACCGCGCGGCCCCCGGGTGCGCACGCGTGGCCGACGACGAGCACGTCGGCGCGCGGCTTGAACGGCACGAGATCGCTCGGGTACCACAGGCTGCCGCGAGCGTTGTCGGCGTAGAAGCGGTCCTCGTCGATCGCGTCCTGCGTCTCGGCGATGCGCGCCTCGCGACCATGGACGAGCGCGAACGTCCCCTTGACGCACACGGTGAGCGTCCACGCGCCGGGCTGGGGCTGCCAGATCACGGTGCCAACGCGGAAGGGGCACAGGCTGACGATTTCCAACAGGGGCGAGGATAGCGGGGTCGCCCGGTCCGGTCAGCAAGCGCAGCCCGGCGGCTCGAGGAGGCACGCTCATCGAGGTTTGGTGGCGCGCAGCGGCGACCGCGGGCGCCATCCGTGGACGTGACGCGGGGGATCGGGCGATGAAGCTGGATTCGCGAAGCGCGCTCGTCGACATCGCGCCGCGCGTCGGAAATTAGCCAGGGTCGGGACCGGCCGATCGCGCGATCGCCAGCGGGCGCAAAGCGCCCCCGGGTGTCGAGGGGAGCTAGTCGGGGCGCGCCTCGACCACCACCAGCGCAGGCTCGCGCAGCGTGGTCGCGAGGTGCTCGCGCCAGGCTGCGATCGAGGCGCGCGGCGGCGGCGCGGCAGACCTGCCCGACCAGAGATCGACCAGGCGCCGAATCGGCTCCGAGCGGGCGTCGCGATCGCGGCGGGACCGCACCGCCTCGGCGCGCGCCAGGTCCGCCTCGGTGACCGTGCCCTGGGCGAGGCGCGCCAGCAGCGCCTTCACCTCGGCGACGACGCCGTCGAGCGCGTCGGACGGCGCGCGCACGTCGATGACCAGGGCCGAGGCCCGGGCGCCGCCGGCGAGGCGCGCAGCGGGACGCACCGTGGTGGGCAGACCGCGTAGGGCCGACGCGAGGAGTCCGTCGGGGCCGTCGAGCGCCGCGGCGGTGAGCTCGGCGAGATCGCGCCCCGGCGCGCCGACCGGCGGGACTGCGGCGCCGAGCAGCACCTGCGCCGAGGTGGCGTCGCGCGGGAGCCGGGCGTCGTACTGGCCGGCGCGCGCCGAGGCCGCGGCCGCCGCGGGGCAGGGCCGAGGCGGCCCGACGCGCGGCCGGAGCCAGCGATCCACGGCCGCCGCCGCGGCGGCGCCCTGTGCGGCGTCCGCGTTCGCGAGCACGGCGACGCGCAGCGGGCCGCCCGCGATCGAGGCGAGCCGGAGGCGCACCGACTCGAGGCCTGCGCCGCCGACGCGGTCCCACGTCCCGAAGGGCTCGACCCAGGCGGGGCGGTCGGGGGCGATCGCGCCGGCGAACGCCGCCATCGCCGCGCCGCTCCTGCCCGCCGTCCGCTCCAGGTGCTCGAGCGTCGTCGCCCGCGCGGTGCGGAGCGCCTCGGCGCTGACGACCGTCCCGGCCAGGGTGCGCCCCGCGGCGTCGCCGACCCGCCGCGAGAGATCGGCGGCGGACTCGCCGGGCTCGGGCGGCGCGTGTGCCACCACGCCCACCCCATCCGGCGTGATCCAGGGCTCCACGAGCACCGCGCCGGGCGCGATGCCGAGGGCCCGCGCGGCCTCGCGCTCGGCGACGGCGGCCACCGTCGCCACGGCGCTCACGCCCGGATCCTGGGCGCCCTCGTCGGCGACGCCGCACGGGCTGGCCAGGAGCACCCAGAGCTCGCCCTGGCCGCTCTCGACGGCGGTGCGCCGCTCGGCCACCTGCGCCGAGATCGCCGCGGAGGCCCGCTCGAGCTCCTCGGCGAACCGCTGGCGGACGCCGGCGGCGACGGCCTCCGACGAGGGGATCCCCCCGCGCGGCGCGCGAGCGGAGGCCGGCGGCACGCCGAGCGCGATCGCGGAGCGCTCCGTCGTCGCGCCGAGGCTGCCCGCGAGCGTCCACCACGCGGCGCGCGACGCCGCCTCGCGCGGATCGGTGGCGGTGAGGATCTGCCGCGTGGCCACCGACGGATCGCTGGGCGCGGCGAGCTCGGCGCGCATCTCGTCGCGCGCGACCGCCGCCGCGAGCGCCGCGGCCCGATCCACCGCGAGCGTCGTCGGCTCGTCGCCCGCCTCGAGCGTGAGCCCGAGGCAGCCGCCGTGCGGCCGGGCCGAGCCCACGACCTCGATCGCGCGCCACGGCTGCGAGAGCGCCGCGAGCCGCGCCTGCAGCGCCGAGCCCGTGGCCGCGAGCCGCTCGGCGGCGAGCACCGCGGCGTGCGGATCGGCGACGCGCAGCGCGATCGAGAGGCGCGCGCCATGCACCGGCCCAGGCGCGACGTAGACGCCGAGGCTGTCGCCCGCCGGCCAGGCGTCGGCCGCGGCGGTCCCCGCCTCCCAGCCGTTCGTCTTCTGGAGCGCGTCGGCCGCGCCGACACAGAACGGAGCAGGACCCACGGCGGCGATCGACGTGCGCTCCGCGACCAGCGCCGCGCGCCGGTAGCCCTCCAGCTCGCGCACGCCGGCGGTCGTGGTCGGATCCGGGATCGGGTCGCTGGGCGAAGCGCCGAGCCTGCCGGTGCAGGCCGCGACGGCGGCGAGCTCGGGCGCATCGAGCGGGTTGCGTCGCAGCGCCTGGAGGCGCTCGGCGACGAGCGCGAGCTCCTTGCTCCCCGCGGCGACGGGGTGCGACAGCGCCGAGGCGAGCGCGGCGAGGAACGGCGCGGCGCGCGCCGCATCGGCGCCGGCCCAGCGCACGCGGAACGCGCTCCGGTCGACGCGCGTGTCGACGTCGAAGTCGGCGGCGCGCAGCCGCGCCTCCACGAGCGCCGCGAGCGCGGTCGTCGGCGCCGAGCCGAGATCGGTCGCGAACGCGGCGACGATCGCCGGCGCCGGATCGCCGTCGCGCGACACCAGCGTGAGCCGCGGGCGCGCGTCGAGCTGCCGCACCTCGATCCGGCCGAGGCTCCCGGCCGGCAGCGACGCGAGCGCGCTCTTCGGCTGAGGGCCGCCGCCGTGCGGCGCCGCGCCGGATCCGCAGGCGACCAGCCACGCGCACGCCAGCGCAATCTCGAGCGACCGCGAACGCGGATCGCGCCTGGGCTCGAGCGACCGCGAACGCGGATCGCGCTTGGGCTCGAGCGACCGCGAACGCGG
>CAYJPW010000305.1:0-6631 GCA_964372055.1 uncultured Polyangiaceae bacterium | reverse complement strand
GTCGTGCGGCAGCGCCGCCGGCGCGGGCACCGGCTCGTCGGTCGCGGTCGCCGCGGGTGGCGGCGCCGCCGGCGCGGGCGGCCGGTTCGCCGGTCGCGCCGCTCCCGCCGGGGCCGACGATTTCGCGCCAGCGGGAGCGTGGCTCTCGCCGAGAAGCGTCTCGATCGCGTCGACCTCGGGCAGCGACTCCCTCCAGGCGTCGCTGGCCATCGCGCGCGGATCGGCGTGCCAGGCGGGAGCACGCTCCGACTTGGGAGGCTCGTCCGAGGCGGCCGCGCGGCGGGAGACGGGCGCCTGCGCGCGGGGGGGGGGGCGCGTCGGCGGGCGCGGCGCCCCCGCCGCCGGGCGCCTCGTCGCGCTCGGCGCCTCAGGGCGCTTGGTCGCGGTCGGCGCCTCGGGGCGCTTGGTCGTCGGCGCCTCGGGTGGGCGCCTCGATGCGATCTCGGAGTACGCGCCGGCGAGGGAACGCGGCGGGCGTTCGCTCTCCGGCGGGCTGTCGGAGAGCATGGCGCCTGGCCGCAGCGAAGGTCGCGTCGACGGCGGCGGGGGGACGGACAGCGGCCCGGGGCCCGGCGGACGTTGGCTGGCGCGGACCTGACGCACCGAGAGCCGCCGCCGAGGTTGCTTCGCGCCGCGCGCCGGCGCCGCCACGCTGGGCTCGCCCGCTGCGGCCCGCGTGGAGCGCAAGAGGAGGATCTTCTCGCGCAGCTCCGCCTTGCCCACCTCGACGCGCGTGAGCTTCTCGAGCCATTGCTCGAGCTCGAGGCAGGTGATCTTGCGCCGATCCGGCGCGGGCTCGAGGGCCGCGTCGATCGCCGCGGCGATCTCGCGTGGGATGTCCTTGCGGAGCGTCGAGACGGCCTCGAGGCGGGTGCCGTCGATGGGCGGCCTCCGCCCGGTGAGGAGCGACCAGATCAGCGCGGCGAACCCGTAGACGTCGGCGCGCGGCGTGACGCGCTCGCCGCGCGCCTGCTCGGGCGCCATGAAGCCGGGCGTCCCCTTGACCATGCCGACGACGGTGTCCGGAGAGCGACCGAGGATCTTGCCGAGCCCGAAGCCGGTGAGCCGCACCTGCCCGTCCCAGGACACGACGATGTTCTCCGGCTGAACGTTGCGGTGGATCACGGGCGCGGCGTCGCCGTTCTCGTCCGTCGCGGCGTGCGCGTGGGCGAGCGCGCCCGCGAGCTGGTGGGCGAGGTACCAGACCGCGTCGTCGCCGAGCTTCTGGCGGCGTCGCGCCAGGTGCTGGATGAGGCGCTCGAGATCGGCGCCCTCGACGTGCTCGAGCACGAGCACGAGCCGGCGATCGTACTCGAAGAAGTCGTACATCCTGACGATCGCGGGGTGATTGAGGCGCGCGCAGATGGCCGCCTCGCGCGCCAGCTCCTCGGCCAGGCGCACGTCGCCCTCGATCGAGTTGGCGACGAGCTTCAGGGCGCAGACGCGCTGGAAGCCCATCGGGCCATCCATTCGGCCCAGGTAGACGTCGGCGGACCCGGTCCCCGCCAGACGGCGGATCACCTTGTAGGCCCCGATCTTCTCGGGGACGGGCTCCGTCGGGAACATCTGGGGGGATCATACCGGACGGCAACGCACGAGGGGCAAACGGGCGTCGCTGGCCCGCCCGGTGCCACCCCGCCCCGTCCGCCGACGATGTGGGTGTTCCTACAACACGGCGCGCGCGCCGAGCGACGCCATCCGAGCTCTCGCGCGGCGCGTGCTCGGCGCCGACGCCCTGGCGCGGGCGCAATCGACACACGCGCGCGAGGCGCGTTCGCGCGCATGGAACCCTCGCGCACACGCGCTTTTCCGGCGAGCTCGGCGGCGGGAAAGCGGTTGCCGATGCCTTCGCGCCGGTCACGCTAGCTCGGAGGTGCCCATCGTGAGACGCCGCAGCACAAGACGCGCGCTCGTCCCGCTCGCCCTGCCCGCCGCGCTCGTCGCGGCGCTCGGTGCCTGCTCCAGCGCCCCCACGAAGCCGGCGGCGACGGCGTCCGTCGCGCCCGAGCTCACCGCCGAGCAACGGGCCGAGCGCGCCGAGGCCGCCGAGCAGCGATCGGCCCAGCGCTCGTGGTGCAACTACCTCCAGGCGCTCTACCTCCGCGCCGCCGAGGGCGCGACGACCTGGCCGCGCTACCGCCAGTGCACCGAGGTCACGACCATGGCGTCGCCGGCGCTCCTGCAGCGGACCGCCGACTGCTCGCTCCAGGCGCTCAACGCCTTCCAGGGCGATCCCTTCACCCCCGAGTACGCCGCCGAGGTGACCCGCTGCGGCGCCGAGGCGCTCGACGCCATGGTGGTCACGCAGTCCGAGCTCGCGCCGTTCGTGGCGACGCTCTGCGGCCGTGTGGCGACGTGCAACCACGTGGCCTTCGACGAGTGCCGCGAGACGCTGGAGATGGGCCTCGGGCCGCATCTCGAGCGCGCCATCGGCGCCATCAACAGCCGCGGTCGGGCGCAGCTGCGCGCGTGCCTGAAGACGGTCGGATGCGATGCCATCGGCGCCCAGGTGACGACCTGCCTCGAGCCGATCATGGACGATCTGCTCTGGCTGCCCGGCTGACGGTCTTGCCCCGGCCGCGCCCGCGGGCGGGGAGAGACCTATCGGTCCGGCGTGGCGACCGCCGCCGCGGGCGAGCCCGCGCGTCGCGCCATGGCGGCTCCGCCGGCCTCGAGCCGCCACGACCGGCAGGTGACGCGCTCGGTGCCCCCCGGGCGATCGGAGGTCGCCCGCCAGAGCTCGCGGTCCTCGGCGCCGCGGGCGTGATCGAGGCAGAGCCCGCCGTCGGCGCGCACCGCCACCCGCACGCCGGGCGTCGCGACGCCCGACGCATCACGCCAGGAGAACCTCGGCGGCGCCGGCTCCCCGTCCTCGAGGCGCACGTCGTCGTCGCCGCACACGGACGGCGGCGCGCTCACTTCGGGTGGCCCCGCGGGCTCGCCGTCGGCTCCGTGATGAACGACGGACCACACCTCGGCGCGGGTCGAGCGCCAGAGCGAGTCGTGACCTCCGCCGGACGTCGACCAACCCACGAACCGGGCGCCAGGCGCAGGCGGCGCGATCGGCGTCACGGTACCGTCCTCGTCGATGCGATGGATGGGCTCGTCGCCTTCCGGCATCCGCAGCACCGATCCCTTCGTCGGCGGGTACGCTCCGCCGGTCGCGATCGCGTTCGCCGGCGCGCCGCTCCCGGCGAAGCGCAAGGGCGTCGCGGTCCCGGCGGTGCTCACCAGCACGGGGGCGCCGCCGAGGACCAGGATCACACGCGTGTCGTCGATCGAGCTGCCGAGCGCGAGCGTCGGGCGTCCGGCGGCGACCGACGCGCCGAGGGCGGCGTAGCTCGCGTCGAGCACGGCGCCCCGCGCGCGCGAGATCCAGGGTAGCGGCTCGCGCCCGGCGCACCACCGCACCTTGCCTTTGAGGCGGTCGGCGCCGAGGCGCAGCCCGGAGAGGCCCTCGCGCTCGTCGATCCGGCAACCCGGCTGACGCGGCGCGACCGTGGCGTCGAGGCAGACGGCGGACGGCTCGGGCACGGCCGCCGCGCCGTCGAGCGCCGCGACGACCGGCGCCGGCTCGCGACCGAGCGGCGCCGCGCTCGCGATCTCCTGCGTCGGCGCGACGCGCGGCGAGTCGTCGCCGGCTGTTTCGACGGCGTGCTCGGTGAGCGCCGCGCGCGGGGGCGGCGGGGGCTTCGTCGCGCATGCGCCGACGGCCGCCGAGAGGACGAGGAGCCGAATCGCCCGGTGAGCCACGGAGGTGATGCCATAGGCGAGCCGCGCCCCGGCGTCTGCTCCGTTCGTGCGCCGCCCGCGGGCGCCACCGCGACGCCGCCCGCCCGATGTGCCGTCAGGGCAGCTCGCAGCGCGCGATGAGGGGGACGTGATCGCTCAGCCCCGAGAACGCCCCGCCCTCGCCGAACGCGTGCGTCTCGGCGAAGTCGATCCAGTGGAGCCGCTCCGACGAGTAGACGTGATCGAGGTGCATCCGCAGATTCAGGAACCCCGCCGTCGGCCAGGCGCGGGCCTCGCGGACGCTGAGCCTGCGCACCTTCGCGAACGCGTCGACGAGCCCGCGCTCTTCACGCAGGTACCGGTCGACCGGCGAGCCCGGCAGCGAGTTGAAGTCGCCGACGACGATGTACTCGTCGCTGCGTCGCTCCTGCTCGACGAACGCGGCCAGCGTCTTGGCCTCCTCGAGCTGGTTCGGGCCGAAGCCCATGCGCGCCTCGCTCGTCCAGAACTCCCTGTAGAAGAGGCCCGGCAGGCTGAGGTGGGTGTTGAACACGTCGAACGTCTTGCCCGAGCGGTGCTTGAACGAGACGTGCGCGCAGATGCGCGTCTGCTTCAGGTTCTTGACGCTGCGCCGGTGGGTGATGTCGTGCGGCTGCCCCGCGTTGTGGTGCGCGACGTCGAACGCGTCGCTCGCGAGCACCGCGAGCCCCGTCGTGTAGATGTTCGTGCGCGCGGTGAGCCGGTAGGCGTGCGCGGGGAAGTAGTAAGCCGTGTAGCGCGTGGGCTTGCGTGCGATCGCGAGCGCCGCGTGCAGCTCGGTGACCAGCCGATCGAGCTGCGTCTCCTCCGGGTGCCAGCGCCGCGCGATGGTCGACGAGCGGATCGACTGCGTCTCGACCTCCTGCAGGCACACGAGGTCGGGCAGCGGGTCGAGGCGGGCCAGCGAGCCGGCGATCCGGGCGATGGCCGCGCCCGTCGACGCGAGCCCCCGCGTGCCGTGCCCGAAGTACCTCACGTTGTACGTCATCACGCGGAGGGGCATGCCGCTCGGCCGAATCTAGTCCATCGGGCCCGAAGTTCGTACCGGATGGAATCCAGCTCGCGGCCGGCGGTACCACTCGAACGGCGCCGGCGCATGGAAACGAGGCCGAACACCCCAGGCCGGCCCGGTCCGCGGCGCTCGACCCCCGTCGCGAGCCTACGGTATCCTCGGCCGGTCATGGCCAAGAACATCATCGTCTCGGAGCAGACCATCCGCGACCTGCTCGAGGCGCACGCCTCGCTCTCGGCCTGGTATTACGAGCTCTCGGCGGCGCTGCGCGCGGCGAACGGCGCGGTGCGCACCCCGAACGACGCCGCGCGCGCGGCCTTCGTCGAGCGGCTCGCGACCGACTTCCCCGAGCTCGCGGCGGTGGCCAAGGCCATCACGGTCCCGCGCATGTTCGTGCCGCCGCCGCCCGCGATCCCCGCGGGCCGCCCGCTCGAGGAGGCGACCACGGACGAGCAGTCGACGCTGATCGAGCCGGCGCAGCAGCGGCTTCGCGAGTCCGGATCGAACCCGGCCGTGGTGCCGCCGGCGTCACCCGGCGTGGCGCCGCCGGCCCTCGTCAGCCCGGACAAGGTCAAGTACGAGCCGTAGCGCGCGTGACGTGCGGCGCGGGCCGCCCGCTCAGGCGCCGGCCACGCGCGCGACGAACCAAACGAGCCCCGCGAGCGCGACGCCGGCGCTGAGGGCCTTGACGCCGGTGGTCTTGAACCACTCGTGCTTGCGCGCCAAGAGCACGAGCGGCAGCACGGGCGCGAGGAGCGCCGCCTGCCCCGCCTCGACGCCCAGGTTGAACGTCAAGAGCGCGATCGGGACCTCCGGGCGCGGCAGCGCGATCGCGCCGAGCGCGCCGGCGAACCCGAAGCCGTGCACGAGCCCGAAGGGGAACGTGATCCGCCAGCGCTTCGCCGCGTCCTTCACGAACCAGTTCTCGAGCCCCACGTACGCGACCGAGAGCGCGATCGCCGGCTCGATGAGGCGCGCGCTCGGTGTCCAGACGCCGAGGACCGCCAGCGCGAGCGTGATCGAGTGCGCCACCGTGAAGGCGGTCACCATGGCGAGGATGGATCGGAGGCGCCCGCCGAGCAGGATGAGGCCGAACAGGAACGCCAGGTGGTCGAGCCCCGTGACGATGTGCTCCACGCCCTGCACGAAGAAGGACCACGCGATCGACCCGCGCGAGGGCGCGCCCGTGTCGCCTGCGGGCGCCGCCAGATCGACCTCGAGAGAGGGGCTCCGCCGGTGCATGACCTGATCGACGGCGACGGCGCCCGCGGCGACGTGCGCCACGTGCCGGTGCCCGAAGGCCCAGTCCTCGAGGTGGGTGAGCGAGATGCGGAGCCGGGCGGGCGCGGCGGGGCAGCGGTACGTCGCGCGCAGGACGATCCCGTCCTCGTCCGCCAACCGCGCCTCCTCCAGCGTGCCGGGGCAGGGCGCGCCGTCGGCCGCGATCGCGACGCCGCCGACGATCGCCCACTCGAGGGCGCCGCGCGCGGCCGCGAGCTCGATCTCGGTGACCGCTCCATCGTGGTCGGCGTCGAGCGCCGTGGCGGCTTGGGTGACCTCGCGGCGCGAGAACGCCAGCTCGGCCGTGACCGCGGAGCCGGCGACGACGTACTCGCCGCGCGAGAGCCCGATCTCGTGCGCCTGCGCAACCCGGCTCGCCAGGGTGAGCCCGATCACGGCGGCGGCAGTGGCGAGGACCAAGCGGCGACGACGCGTGGCGCTGCGTAGGCGGGCTCCCATGGGGCGGGGAAGGCTACGCGCGGACGTTCCTGAAGGCTCCACGTCGCCTCGCGCGTTCTCTCCTGCCTCGGCCTTCGGCCTCGGGCGTCGTAGACCTTCGCGCCATCC
>CAYJPW010000304.1:0-6647 GCA_964372055.1 uncultured Polyangiaceae bacterium | reverse complement strand
GCTCGAGCGACCGCGGACGCGGATCGCACCTGGGCTCGAGCGACCGCGGACGCGGATCGCACCTGGGCTCGAGCGCGGCGTCGAGCTGCGCCCGGGCGTGCACGCCGCTCCGCGTGCGCGGCCTGGCGCCGCGGCGCCACGAGGCGGTGATCGACTCGACCGCGAGCGACGTCTCCACGCCGCCGCCGTACGACGAGAGCGTGGCGACCGCGGTGATCTTCTTGCCGTCGAGCCGCCGCTCCACGGTGAGGGTTCGACGCACCCGCACCGTGTCCTCGGCCCAGGTCGCGAGCCACGCGGACATCGCTCGGTCGGGTCCGACGAGGCCGAGACGCTGCGGAAGCGGCGCCTGGGGATCGTAGGCGGCCAGGAGCGCCTCGCGGAATCCGGGCACGTCGCCGCACGAGAGGGCGCGCGGTGCGTCGGCGGCCTCGACGCCGAACGCGAGCGCTTCGAAGCTCTGCGGCCGTCGGGCGCCGCTCTCGGGCAAAGGAGGACAGGTCAGGTCGTCGAGCACGGCGCGAAGATACACGAGCCGTTCGAGCCTGAGGAAGCGCCTCGGCGCCCCAAGACATGGGCCGGCGCACCCCTTTCCGCCGGGAGCGCTTGCGCCTGCGGCGCATCGGGCTAGGCACCTCGCGGGCATCCGTCTAAGGTGCCGCCGCTGGGATGAAGCTAACTCCTCCTTACATCTTCGCGTTGATGGTGGGTGCGCTCGCGTACCTCTTCGCGATCTACTTCGTCGACAAGAGCTTGAGCGAGCGGTCGCGCGCCCCGTTCCGCTACCTCGCGGCCGCAATCACCGCGGGACTCTTCTTCCTGGCGATGACGCGCTTCGTCGACGACCACGCGCGCGCCGTCGACCTGACGAAGGCGATGATCGCCATCACCGCCGCCGGCTGCGTCTTCTACGAGGCCCACCGCGTGGGAGCGCGCCGCCCCGTCGCCGAGCGCTGGAAGAAGTTCGTCGGCGTCACGCTCGGGATCGCCGCGATCCTCTCTTACTTCAACGGCTTCCGCTTCGGGTATCCCAAGTACTACCACCGCTGGGATCAGTTCCACTACTACATGGGGGCCAAGTACTTCCCCGAGATGGGGTACGACGGCCTCTACAAATGCGCGGCGATCGCGCAGGACGAGCTCGGCGTCGTCACCTGGACCGGCGACAACGGCCAGAACCTGCGCCTCGACATGACGAAGGAGGTGCGCCACCCGGACAAGAAGATCCGGAACCTCGGCGGCGACAACCTGCTCATGCCGATCGGGGACATCCTCGAGCACCCCGAGCAGTGCCGCGATCGGTTCTCCCCCACGCGCTGGTCGGCGTTCAAGGAAGACGTGAAGTTCTTCCGGACGTCGTCGGACAAGACGTACTGGGAGGACATGCAGAAGGACCACGGGTATAACCCCCCACCGGTCTGGACGATCGCCGGGCGGTTCTTCGGTGAGCTGCACCCCGCCTCCACGCGCTACCTCCAGTTTCTCGCCTCGCTCGACATCGCCTACCTGCTCGGGATGTTCGTCGCCCTCTGGTGGGCGTTCGGCTGGCGCGTGTTCGCCGTAGGCGCGATCTTCTGGGGCTGCCAGTCGTCGGCGCCCTTCTACTGGACGGGCGGCGCGTTCCTCCGGCAGGACTGGCTCTTCTTCCTCGTCCTGGCGGCGTGCTTGGTCCGCAAGCGGTGGTTCAAGCTCGCCGGCGCGTCGATGGTCTACGCGGGGCTGCTCCGCATCTTCCCCGGGCTCGCCGTCATCGGGTGGCTCACGGTCGCCGGCGTCTACCTCGTCCGGCACAAGCGGATGCACCGGGCCCACGTCCAGGTGCTGATCGGCGGCGTGCTCGCCGCGGTCGTCCTCGTGGGCGCGAGCCTCAAGGTCGCCGGGAAGGACTCGTACCACCAGTTCTACGAGCACACGCTCAAGGTCCACGATCAGACGCCGCTCACGAACCACATGGGCCTGCGCGTCCTCATCGCCCACAACGTCGGGTCCGGGCCGGAGTCGGGGCGGATGAAGTACACGAAGGACGTGAAGCTCGTCGATCCGTTCGAGGTGTGGAAGCGGATGCGCAACGAGCGCTACGCGAAGTACAAGCCGGTCGCGTACGGGATCATCGCCCTCACCTTCGCGTTCTTCGTCTTCGCGGTGCGGCGGGTCAAATCGCTCTGGGTGGCGCAGTGCCTCGGGCAGATCTGGATCATCATGCTGAGCCAGCTGACCTGCTACTACTACAGCTTCATGATCCTGAGCGCTCCGCTCATCAAGGTGAAGCGCGGCATCGAGGTGCCGCTCTTCGGGCTCGCCGCGCTGTCGCAGTTCGTGTGGATGATCTTCTACTGGAACGACGACAAGTACACGGCGCTCACCCTGATCTCGCTCGTGTTCTGCTACGGCCTGCTCTGCGCGTTCTCGGGCAACTGGCTGGCGCGGCTCCGCGGCGAGACGGGGCCTGCGGCGGGAGCGACACGGCCCGCGGGGGGCGAATGAGCAGCGGTGCACCGGGCGAGCGCGGGCGCGGCGCCGCGGCTCCTCCGGCCGCCGCCGCGAACGGGGAGGAGCGCGCCGCCACCCCGCGCGACGACCGCGCCGCCACCCCGCGCGACGACCGCGCCGCCACCCCGCGCGACGACCGCGCCGCCACCCCGCGCGACGACCGCGCGATCGGCGCCTTCCGCAAGGTCCCGCGGACCGGCGTCATCTACGTGATGGGCGAGGCCGCGCGCCACGGCTACAAGCCCGGGGAGGACCAGGGCGCCGCGGGCTGGTGCAACCTCGGTCAGGGTCAGCCGGAGACGGGCCCCCTCCCCGGCTCGCCCCCGCGGTGCGAGGCCGTCTCGATCGCCGGCGACGATCAGGAGTACGCGCCGGTCGCGGGCCTCTGGGAGCTGCGCGAGGCGATCGCCGAGCTCTACAACAAGGCGTACCGGCGCGGGATGCCCTCGCGCTACTCCGCCGAGAACGTCGCCGTCTCCGGCGGCGGCCGCGCCGCCCTCACCCGCGCCGCCGCGGCGCTCGGCCAGATCAACCTCGGCCACTTCCTCCCGGACTACACCGCGTACGAGGAGCTGCTCGACGTCTTCCGGCTCTTCTCGCCGATCCCGATCCTGCTCGAGGGCGAGCGCGGCTACGCGTTCTCGGTCGGCGATCTCCGCCGCGAGATCCAGGGCCGCGGCCTCTCCGCCATCCTCACGTCGAACCCGTGCAACCCCACCGGCAAGCACGTGCGCGGCGAGGAGCTCGCCGCCTGGGTGCGCACCGCGAAGGAGCTCGACTGCACGCTCCTGCTCGACGAGTTCTACTCGCACTACGTCTACGGCATGGGCGGCCCCGCGCCGATGGAGAGCGCGGCGCGCTACGTGGAGGACGTCGATCACGATCCGATCGTGATCTTCGACGGCCTCACCAAGAACTGGCGCTACCCGGGCTGGCGCGTGACCTGGACCGTGGGCCCGCGCGAGGTGATCGACGCGGTCGCGAGCGCCGGGAGCTTCCTCGACGGCGGCGGCTCGAAGCCGATGCAGCGCGCCGCGGCGGAGCTGCTCTCGCTCGAGCACGTCCGCGCCGAGACGGCCGCCATCCAGGCGACCTTCTCGCGCAAGCGCGAGCTCATGCTCGCCGGCCTCCGCAAGATCGGCGTCCATGTCGACGTCGAGCCCGAGGGCACCTTCTACGTCTGGGGCTCGGTCGGCGATCTGCCGGCGGGCCTCGACGACGGCCAGTCGTTCTTCCGCGCCGCGCTCGAGCACAAGGTCATCGTGGTGCCCGGCGAGTTCTTCGACGTGAACCCGGGCAAGCGCCGCGCGCAGCGCCAGTCGCGCTTCCGCCGCCACCTGCGCTTCTCGTTCGGCCCGAGCGACGACGTGCTCTCGCGCGCCCTCGGCCGCCTCGAAGCCATGGTCGCCGCGCGCTGAAGGTTCGCTGCGCGGAAGAGCGCGCGTCGGGCGGCCGCCGGAGCGGTCCCCGCGCCGGCTCGCTCACTTCTTGGACATCGCCTTGAAGAAGGCGCGGAAGCTCGGCGCCTGCGCCGCCCGGCGGGCCTCGCAGAGCTGGAGCTGCTCGAGGGCGCCGGCGAGGTTGCGCGGGCTGCCCTCGAGCTGGGCGAGCCGCGGCTGGAAGAGGCGCGCTGCGGCGTCGGCGTGGGCGCGGTCGCAGAACCTCGCCGCGGCCCAGGGCAGGCCGCCGGCGCGGCGGGGCGCGATGCGCTCGACGAGGGCGTCGAGGTGCGCGACCAGCCACTGCCACGCGGCCTCGCGGGTCTCGAGCCGGTCGAGCTGGCCGTAGAGCGGGGCGAGCGCCTCGCTGACACGGAGGCGCGGGTCGAGGGGCAGCTCGCGCGCGCGCGCCGCGAGCTCGGGGCGGGTGACGGCGCCGAGCGCCGCGATCACGCGTCCGCGGAGCAGCGGGTCGTCGGTCTTGGAGAGCCGCGCGAGGAGCGCGTCGAAGAACGCGGCGTCACCCTCCTGGGCGGCCACCATGAGCGCGAGCCCGGCGAGGTTCGCGTCGACGGCCTCGGGGTGGATGGCGCCGTCGCCGCCCGCGCCGACGTAGGCGCGGCCGCGCTTCGCGGCCTCGGCGCGAACCTTGGGGTCGCGCGCGGTGAGCGCCAGGAACGTGATCACTTGCTTGCGGCGGAGCTGCCGCTCCGGCGGCTCTGCCTTGCCCTTCTTCGGGGCCCAGCCGAGCTCGTCGTACGCAGCGCCGTAGAGCTTCTTGCCATAGGCCTCCACCGCCGCGGCGAGCGGGTCGGCGTCGAGCCAGTCGCGCGCGGTCTCGATGAGGCCGATGGGCGCGCCCGAGACCTCGGGGTGCGCGTCGGCGGCGAGCGGCTCCATCGACGCCATCACGTCGGCGGCGGGCATCGACGCCTTCGCGAACGCCGCCCGCAGGCTCGCCGCCACGCTCATCCGTTCGCGCACGCCGAGGACGGCGTAGCCCGCCTTCTCGAGGCGCGCGAGATCGGCGCGCGGGAGCGACCACCGGAAGTACCCCGCCGCGTCGGCGTTGGGCATCACCCACGCCGGGCACACGGCCTTGGGATCGGGATCGAGGACCAGATCGCCCTCGCGCTCGGTGAGCAGGGTGCAGGCCTGCTTCGACGCCTTGCCGGCCGCGAAGCGGGCGCACACCGGGATCTGCCACCGCTTGGACGCGTCGCCCGAGGAGCCGAGCGGCAGGAAGCGCGACTGCACGAGGTGCAGGCGCGGCGGACCGCCGGCGCATACGAGCGCCGCCTCGACGTAGGGCACGCCGGGCTGATCGAGGAACGTCCGGAACGGCGTGGCCACGTCCTTCTTCGACGCGGTGGAGAGCGCCCCGAGGAAGTCGGTGCTGGTCCCGCTGCCGAATCGATGCGCCCGCATGTATTCGCGGATGCCCGTCTGGAACACGTCCGCGCCGAGCCAGCGCTCGAACATGCCGATGACCGCGCCGCCCTTGATGTACGTGATCCCGTCGAAGGCGTTGTCGATGTCGTCCTGCGAGGTGACGGGCTGCCGGATCTGGCGCGAGGCGAGGAGGCTGTCCTGCCCCATGGTGTCGTGGACGCGCGAGAGGAGCGCGATCGACGCCTGGTCCTCTGGCCTCCACGCGTCGACGACGCGCGCGGCCATCCAGGTGGCGAAGGCCTCGTTGAGCCAGATGTCGTCCCACCAGGGCATCGTCACCAGGTTGCCGAACCACTGGTGCGCGAGCTCGTGCGCCATCACCGAGGCGAAGGCGCGGCGCTGATCGAGGGGCGCCTGGTCGCCGCCGACGAGCAGGAGCCAGTCGTTGAACGTGACCGCGCCGGCGTTCTCCATCGCGCCGCCCATGTCCGGCACGGCGAGGACGTCGAGCTTGTCGTACGGGTACTCGATGCCGAAGTAGCCCTCGAGCGTCGCGAGGATGGGCCCGGTGCGCTCGAGCGCGTACGCGAGCTGGGGGCCGTGGCCCTTCGCCGCGACGCCGCGGAACGGGAGCGGGCGGCGCCGCGACGCGCTCGGCGGCAGGTCGGGCGCCGGCACGACGTCGAGCGGGCCGACGGCGAGCGCGACCAGGTAGGTCGGCAGCGGCGCGGTCGTCGCGAAGGTGATCCGCTCGAGCCCGCCCTGCGCCGGCGCGCGCTCGACCTCGCGCGCGTTCCCGATCGCCCGATCGCCGGCGGGCACGAAGGCGATCACGTCGAACGGCGTCTTGAACGCCGGCTCGTCGAGGCACGGGAACGCGTCGCGCGCCCAGTTCGGCTCCATCTGGGTGAACGCGTACGAGCTCCCGCCCGAGCTGACCTTGTAGAGGCCCTTGAGCTGGTTGCCGAAGGAAGAGTCGTAGGCGATCCGCGCGGTGACGCGGCCCGGCCCCACCGGCCGCCCGAGGCGCAGCGCGGCGAGCCCGCCGCCGTCGACCTCCTCGTAGCGCGCGTCGACCACGCCCCCGCCCTCGAGCCGCACGCCGGCGGCGCGCGGGACGAGCCCGCGCCCGTGCAGCCAGAGGACGTCGCGCGGCCTGGCGAGATCGAGCGCGATCTCCACCGTGCCGGCGAAGCGGTCGCGGCGCGGATCGACCTCGAGCGCGAGCGTGTAGTGCACCGGGCGCACGTCGTCCGGGAGCCGCCCGCGCGGCGGCGCCTCGGCGGGCAGCGGCGGCGCGGCCGGCAGCGCCGGCGGGGGCGGCGC
>CAYJPW010000303.1:0-6896 GCA_964372055.1 uncultured Polyangiaceae bacterium | reverse complement strand
CCCGGCCGGGGGGGGGGGGGGGGCGCGCCCCCCCCCCCCCCCCCCCCCTCGCGACTGAGCTGCCCGAGGCCGCCCCGGCGACACGACCTGGCCCACACCCGATGATGACGGGAGCCCGCCCCGAGATCCTCGCCGCCGTTCAGGAGATGGCGGAGGCCTCGACTGAGCCCGATCTCGATCGGCTGCTCGCCAGGCTGCTCGAGATCACCGCGCGCGCGACCGCCAGCGACTCGGCCGCGCTGTTCCTGCTCGACGCCGCGCGCGACGAGCTCGTGCTCGCGGCGCACCACCCGCCCAACCCGCTCGCCGCGGCCTACCGGAGAATCCCGATGGCGGGCACCTCGTCCGGGAGCGCGGCGAAGAGCCTCGTCTCGATCGCGATGAACGTGCGCGACATGCCGGTCGGGCGCGCCACGGCGGAGGCCGCCGGCGTCCACGAGATCGCGGTCGTGCCGCTGCACGTGCGCGGGAGGCCCGCCGGCTCGCTCAACCTCTCGCGGATGTCGGCCCGCCCCTTCGTCGCCGACGACCTGCGCGCGGCGGAGCTCCTCGCCGGGCCGCTCGCGGTCCAGGTCGAGAGCGCCTCGCTCTACGCCGAGGCCCGCCGCCGCGTCGAGGAGCTCTCGCTGCTGCTCGACGTGGGCCGCGCCGTGACCGCGTCGCTCGAGCTCGACGCGGCGCTCGACACGTCGGCCGAGATCCTGGCGCGCCTCCTCGACGCGTCGAACTGCTTCATCATGCTCCTCGATCCGCAGAGGACGACGCTGGTGGGCGCGGCCAGCGCGAACCCCGCGCTCCGCGAGTCGTTCCGGTCGGTCCGCATCGGCCTCGACGAGCCGTCGATCGTCGCTCGCTGCGTGCGGGCGCGCGCGCCCGTGGCGGTCGCCGACGCGCGGACGGCGAAGGACGTGCACCGGGGCCTGGTGGAGCGCTTCGCCGAGCAGAGCCTGCTCGCGCTGCCGCTCTACGCCCGCGCCGAGCCGATCGGCGCCGTGCTCCTCGACGACACCCGCACCACCCGGAGCTGGACGCAATCCGAGATCGAGCGCGCCGAGCTGGTCGCGAACCAGATCGCGGTGGCGGTCGCCAATGCGCGCCTCTTCGACGACCTGAAGCGGAGCTACGCCGACCTCGCCCGCGCCCAGGAGGAGCTGGTCAAGCGCGAACGCCTCGCCGCCCTCGGCGAGCTCGCCGCGGTGATGGCCCACGAGGTCCGCAACCCGCTCGGCGTCATCTTCAACTCGGTCTGCGCGCTCGAGAAGATCGTCGGCCCGAGCGCCGACGGCGTGATGCTCCTCGGCATCGTCCGCGAGGAGGCCTCGCGGCTGAACCACCTCGTGGCCGACCTCCTCGATTTCGCGCGCCCGCGCGCGCCCTGCCTCCAGGCCGAGTCGCTCGAGGCGCTCATCGAGGGCGCCATCGAGGCGGCCGCGACCGAGGCCGCGGACGCCGGGCTGCGCGTCGAGACCGAGGTCGCCCCCGCCCTGCCGCCGGTCTACGTCGACGCCCGCATGATCCGCCGCGCCTTCGTCAACCTGGTCCTGAACGGGCTGCAGGCGATGGGCAAGTCGGGGACGCTCACCGTGCGCGCCAGCGCCGAGATCCGCGACGGCCGCCCCATCGTCCGCGTCGACGTCCACGACACCGGCCCGGGCATCGCGCCCGAGATCGCCGCGCGCCTCTTCCAGCCGTTCGTGACCACCAAGGCCTCGGGGACGGGGCTCGGGCTCGCGGTCGTGAAGAGCATCGTCGACTCGCACCGCGGCGAGCTCGTGGTCGACACGGCGCCCGCGGGCACGACGTTCAGCCTCCTCCTTCCGCTCGGCCCGGCGCCGAGCTCGAGCGCTCCGCCGGACGTCGTGGCGTAGAGAGCCCCCGCCCGCCACGGGCCGCCCCGCCGGTCGCCCGCCCGTCGGTTGCCCGCCTCTCGCCGGCCGGGCTATGAACGGCCCCGATGCGGCTCGGGATCGATCTCGGCACGACGCGGACGGTCGTCGCGGTGGAGGACCGCGGCAACTACCCGGTCATCGGCTTCGTCGCCCCCGACGGCGACGTGGTCGAGCACTACGCCACGGTCACGGCCGAGGTGGACGGCGCGCTCGTCCACGGGCCGGCCGCCGTGGCCGCGGCGCGCGCCGGGGCGCCGTCGCTCGGCTCGTGGAAGCGCCTCCTCGTCGATCGCGGGGCCGACGCGCCCGTCACCGTGGGATCGGTGACGCTGCCGCTCGGCGAGCTCGTCGCCGGCTTCCTCGCCTCGCTCCGGCACGACCTCTTCACGCGGTCGAACTTGCCCAAGCGCTTCTCCGATCCGCTCGAGGCCGTGATCTCGGTCCCCGCGAACGCGCACTCGACGCAGCGCTTCGTCACCATGGACGCCTTCCACCGCGCCGGGTTCGCGGTGCGCGGCGTCATCAACGAGCCCAGCGCCGCCGGGCTCGAGTACGCCCACCGCTACCGCGACACCATCAGCTCGCGCCGCGAGCACGTGGTCATCTACGATCTCGGCGGCGGCACCTTCGACGCCGCCGTCGTGGTCATCGCGGGCGGCCGGCACGACGTGCTCACGACCTCCGGCATCGCGCGTCTCGGCGGCGACGACTTCGATCGCGCCCTCGCCGACCTGGCGCTCGAGGTCGCCGGCGTGGCGCGCGCGCTCGGTCCGGCCGAGGACGCCGCGCTCCTCGCCGAGTGCCGCACGGCGAAAGAGGCGCTCAACCCCAACTCGCGCAAGCTGGTGATCGATCTCTCGGCGCTCGAAGGGGACACCGCGGTCGTCCCGGTGGCCGACTACTACGAGCGCGTCCGGCCTCTCGTCGACCGCACCATGGAGGCGCTCGAGCCGGTCCTCGGGCTCGCGGGGGCTCCCGCGCCCCCGCCCGACGGGCGCGCCGCGATCACCGACGCCGAGCTCGCCGGGATCTACGTGGTCGGCGGCGCCAGCGGCCTGCCCCTCGTCCCGCGCGTGCTGCGCGAGCGCTTCGGGCGGCGCGTGCACCGCTCGCCCTACCCCTCGGCGGCGACCGCGATCGGGCTGGCGATCGCGGCCGAGGGGGACGAGCCCCCCGCGCTGCTCGAGCGGTTCACCCGACACCTCGGCGTATTCCGCGAGAAGGACGCCGGCGCGCGCGTCTCGTTCGACGGCATCTTCGCCAAGGACACGCCCATGCCCGCGCCCGGGGCGCCCCCGCTGGTCGCGACGCGCAGCTACCGCGCCGCCCACACGCTCGGCCACTTCCGCTTCGTCGAGTGCGGCGGCATCGACGCCGCCGGCGATCCGACGGGCGACATCACCCCCCACGCCGAGGTGCTCTTCCCGTTCGCGCCCGATCTGCGGGCCCGGGCCGACCTCGGCGCCGCGCCGATCGAGCGCCTCGGCAACGGCGGCGGTCCCCTCATCGAGGAGCGTTACGAGGTCGACGGCGCCGGGGTCATCGCGGTGACGATCACCGATCTCGACTCGGGGTTCGCACGCCGCTTCGTCCTCTAGCGCTAGGAACCTGCTCCGGCCCGCGCCGCGGCCCGAGCCCGCAGGTACGCCGCGACGCGCACGCCGAAGAGCAGGGCGAGGATGGCGCCGTACACGAGCGGCTCGGTGAGGTCCTTCTTCACCCGCCACACGAAGTGGAGCACGCCGAGCGAAGGCGCGACGTAGGCGAGGCGGTGGAGCCGCCGCCAGCGCGCCGCGCCGAGGCGCTTGAGCATCCCCGAGGTCGAGGTCGCCGCCAGCGGGACGAGGATGAGGAACGCGAGCATCCCGACGGCGATGAACTTCCTCTCGGTCACGTCGCGCGCGATCGCCGCGACGTCGAGCGCCTGATCGAGGCCCGCGTAGGTGACGAGGTGCGCCGCGGCGTAGAAGAATCCGAGGTTGCCGAGCGACTTGCGGATCTTGATCGGCCAGGCCCACCCCGACAGGATCCGGAGCGGCGTCATCGCCAGCGACGCGATGAGCAGCACCAGCGCGAGCAGGCCGAGCTGGTTGAGCGCCTCGGCGATCGGGTTCGCCCCGAGCGCGCCCCGCGCCGCGCGCACGGCGAGGGCAACGACCGGCACGAGGGCGCCGGTGATCACCGCCGGGACGAGCCACGCGTCCCGCTTGCGCTTGCCGGCGGCCCGCGCCGGTGCCGGCGCCTTCCCGGGGGCGGCGACGGCGCTCATCAGTAATTCGCCCGGAGATCGAGGCCGGCGTACAGCGACGCCACCGCGTCCGCGTAGCCGTTGAACGGCAGCGTCGCGCGCCGCCCGAGCTCGCCGATCCGCCGCTCGGTCGCCTGGCTCCAGCGCGGATGGTCCACGGCCGGGTTCACGTTCGCGTAGAAGCCGTACTCGCTCGGCGCGGCGGCGTTCCAGGTGGTGATCGGCCGCGCCTCGCCGAAGCGGATGGCGACGATCGACTTGGCCCCCTTGAAGCCGTACTTCCACGGGACGACGAGGCGGAGCGGCGCGCCGTTCTGCCCCGGGAGCGTCTTGCCGTAGAGGCCGACGGCGAGGAGCGCGAGCGGGTGCATGGCCTCGTCGATCCGCAGGGCCTCGACGTAGGGCCAGTCGAGCACGCCCCGGCGCTGCCCGGGGAGCTGCTCGGGATCGTGGAGCGTCACGAACGAGACGTACTTGGCGCGCGACGTCGGCTCGAGGCGCTGGATCAGCGACGCGAGCGGAAAGCCGAGCCACGGGATCACCATCGACCAGGCCTCGACGCAGCGCATCCGGTAGACGCGCTCCTCCAGCGGGAACCACTTGAGCAGCGTCTCGATGTCGACGCGACCGCGGCCGGCGACCTCGCCCTCGATCGACAACGTCCAGGGACGGGGCCGCAGCGAGGCGGCGTTGGCTGCCGGATCCGACTTGTCGAGGCCGAGCTCGTAGAAGTTGTTGTAGCTGGTCACGTCGGCGAACGAGGTGAGCGGCTCGTCCACCGTGTACTTCGGGGCCGAGCCGGCGGCGGCCAGCGTCCCGTCGGGCAGCGCGCTCACCGCGGGCGGCGGCGTGGCCCGCCGCGCGCCGCCCGCGAGCGCGAGCAACCCGCCCCCGACGCCCGCGGCCGTGACGGTGAACAGCCCGGCGCTGCGGAGGAACTCGCGGCGCCGCAGGTAGAGCCCCTCGGGTGTGATCTCGCCGCCGGGCGGCTCCTTGGGCACGTGCCTCACGAGCGCATGGTACGCCGGAGCGCCTCGTGCGTTTCGCCGAGACCGCCCGCCCCGGCGCCCGGCCGCGTCCGCCCGCGACCGCCGAGCCGCGCGCACCGATCAGCCGCGAAACGTGAAGTGGACCTCGTGGTCGCAGATCCGGATGACGTCCCCCTCGGCGATGGGCTTGCGCGCGATCCGCTGGCCCAAGTGCTCGACGCCGTTGGTGGAGCCGAGGTCGACCAGGAAGTACTGCCCGCCGCAGAGCTCGACCATGGCGTGGAGCCGCGAGACGTTCGGGTCACGGATGACGAGGTCGACCTCGCGCCGGCCGCGCCCGATGACGAAGCGGTCCTTGGTCACCGGGTGCCGGACGCCTTCGTAGACGGCCGAGAGCACCGCGGAGGCGGGCGCCGGCGCGAAAGGCCGCGGTTGCGGCGGCGGCACTGCGGGCCGTTGCGGCGGAGGGAGCGGGGCCGGCGGCAGGGCGGGCGGGAGCCACGGGGGCGGCGCGGTACGGCGGCTCGGTGGCGGGAGCGATCGCGTGAGGAGCGCGTCGAGCGGCGCCGGCGGGCCGGGGCGCGCGGCGATCGGCAGCGCAGGCGGCCCAGGACGAGCGGGAGCCGGGACGGCCGGTGGCCCCACCGGCGCTGCAAACGAGGGCGGTGGGAGCGCCGCCGTCGACGGCATCCTCCCCGCCGCGGGAGGCGCCGCCGGCGACGCGCGCGCGGCCTCGACCTCGAGCGGCGTGGAGAGCCTGCTCTGCCGGCGCAGGTAGGCCTTGAGCGCCTCGTTGAGGAGGTAGTCCACCGAGCACTCGAGATCGCCCGCCATGCGCTCGACCTGCTCCCAGAGGAGGTCGCGGCAGAGGAAGCTCCGCGAGCGCTTCGGGTGGGCGTCGCTCATCGCCCCGCCTGGACGGCGGCCGCCCAGGCCCGATGGAGCCCCCTGCCCTCCTCCGCCCACGGCTTCGGGCGCCGAGGCAGCGCCCCGTTCGTCGATCGCGATCGTCGAGCCCCGCATCGCATTCCTCCTCCTCGGCCCCCATGAGAGAAGGGCCGCGGCGAGCCGGCCGGTTTGGGCGCTCCTGCGCTTTTCCGGAGCGCGGCCAGCGAGCGGGTGCGCCGCCGACGCCGAGCCGCGGGCGACCTCGACGCACCTCGCGAGCCGGAGGGAGCGGCGGGTCAGTGCGGCGGCTGGTAGCTGAACGCCAGCTCGTGCTCGCAGATCCGGAAGCGCTCGCCCTCGAAGATCCGCTTGCGGGCGATGGGGTGCCCGTCGAGCTCGACCCCGTTCGTCGAGCCGAGATCGACGATGTAGTACGAGCCGCCGAGGAGCTCGACCATCGCGTGCTGGCGCGAGACGTTGGGATCGTGGATCGCGAGGTCGCACGACTGGCGGCTCCTCCCGATGACGAAGCGGTCCTTGGTCACCGGGTACGAGCGGCCCTCGAACGTGATCCAGAGCGCCGCCTGCGCCGCGGTCGGCGCGGCCCCTCCGAGCGGTGCGGCGCCCAGCGACGGCGCGGGCGTGGGCGCCGGACGAAGAGCGGCCGGCGCCGGAGGAGGCGGCGGCAGCGGCGCCCCGTACGCCCCCGGCGGCGGCGCGGACGGCCGCGCAGGCGCGGCGAAGGCGGGAGGCGGCGCGGGCGCCTGGAACGAAGCCGCAAACGCCGGCGGTGGGGGCGGCGGGTACGAGAGCGGCATCGACTGCGCCTGCGACGGCGGGTAGCCCGCCGCCAACGACGCGATCGCGCCCGCCGTCGTCGCC
>CAYJPW010000302.1:0-6932 GCA_964372055.1 uncultured Polyangiaceae bacterium | reverse complement strand
CGCCCGCTCCGACGCCCGCGCCCGAGCCCGAGCCCCGCGTCGCCGCCAGGCCCGCGCCCACGCCGGCGCCCGAGCCGGTCGCCGCCCCGCAGGGGATGCCCCCGCGCCGGCCGAGCTCGCCGCCGAAGACGGGCATCGACGTCTGGCAGGGGCGCCCCGGCGTGCCCATGCCCGCCGCTCGCGCCGCCACGCCGCCCGCGCGCCGCACCACCTACGATCCGCGCGCCAACTCGGCGCCGGCGCGCCCCGGCACCGGCTACGCCGGCCGGCCCGGCCAGATGGGCCGAGGCCCGAACCGCCCTGGATTCCGCCCGCGCCCCGGCGTCGGCGGCCCGCGCAAGCCGGCCATGGTGTCGACGCAGGAGATGTCCTCCCACAAGAAGGTCATCAAGATCGAGGAGCAGGTCTCGCTCCAGCAGCTCGCCGCGAAGATGAGCCTCAAGTCGACCGACGTGCTCATGCGGCTGCTCTCGATGGGCATGACGGGGGTGAACATCAACTCCACCCTCGACGCCGACACCGCGAAGATCCTCGCCAGCGAGTTCGGCTGGAGCGTCGAGGACGTGGCGATGAGCGAGGCCGACACCCTCCAGATCGCGACGGGCGCCGAGGCCGCCGAGGAGGCGGACTTCGAGATCCGGCCGCCGATCGTCACCGTCATGGGTCACGTCGACCACGGCAAGACGTCGCTCCTCGACAAGATCCGCAAGGCGAGCGTCGCCGAGGGCGAGGCCGGCGGCATCACCCAGCACATCGGCGCGTACCGCGTCGAGACGCCGCGGGGGACGATCGCCTTCCTCGACACCCCGGGCCACGAGGCCTTCACCGCGATGCGCGCCCGCGGCGCCTCGCTGACCGATCTCGTCATCCTCGTGGTCGCGGCCGACGACGGCGTCATGCCGCAGACCCGTGAGGCCATCAGCCACGCGCAGAGCGCGAAGGTCCCGATGATCGTCGCGGTCAACAAGATCGACAAGCCGGGCGCCGATCCGGACAAGATCAAGCGCGACCTCGCCTCGCTCGGGCTCCAGCCCGAGGAGTGGGGCGGCGACACCATGTTCGCGCACGTGTCCGCCAAGACGGGCGAGGGCATCGACACCCTCCTCGAAGGGGTGCTCCTCCAGGCCGAGGTGCTCGAGCTCAAGAGCTACCCGCAGCGCCGCGCCAGCGGCGTCGTGATCGAGGCGCTCCTCGACCGCGGCCGCGGTCCGGTGGCGCGCGTCATGATCCAGGACGGCACGCTCCACACCGGCGACATCCTCCTGGCCGGCGGCGCCTGGGGCAAGGTGCGCGCGATGACCGACGAGCTCGGCCGCCCCGTGGCCGAGGCCGGCCCCGCGACGCCCGTCGAGGTCCTCGGCTTGAACGAGGTGCCGAGCGCCGGCGATCCGGTCCACTCGGTCAAGGACGCGAAGACGGCCGAGGAGATCGCCGAGCAGCGCCGCAAGAAGGCGTCGAAGTCGCTCATCCCGCAGGACTCGCGCGTCTCGCTCGAGGCCCTCACCACCCGCCTCTCCGAGGCCGATCAGCTCGAGCTCAAGCTCATCATCAAGGGCGACGTGCAGGGCTCGGTCGAGGCCGTGGGCCAGGCACTGGTGAAGCTCTCGACGGCCAAGGTCAAGGTGACCATCGTCCACGCGGGCGTCGGCGCCATCACCGAGGGCGACGTCAACCTCGCCGTCGCGTCGAAGGCGATCATCACCGGCTTCAACGTCCGCCCCGCGGGCAAGTCCGCCGCGCTCGCCGAGAGCGAGGGCATCGAGATCCGCCTCTACAACATCATCTACAACGCGGTCGACGACATCCGCTCGGCGATGGAGGGCCTCCTCCCGGCGACCAAGGTCGAGAAGATCCTCGGCCGCGCCGAGGTGCGCCAGATGTTCCGCATCACCAAGGTCGGCGCGGTCGCCGGCTGCATGGTGGTCAGCGGCAGCATCAAGCGCACCGGCGACGCCCGCCTCATCCGCGACAGCGTCGTGGTCTGGACCGGCAAGGTCTCCGGGCTGCGCCGCTTCAAGGATGACGTGAAGGAGGTCGCCGAGGGGATGGAGTGCGGCATCTCGCTCGAGAACTTCGCCGACGTGAAGGAAGGCGACATCATCGAGTCGTTCGAGATCGAGGAGATCAAGACGAAGCTGTGACCGCGCGGATCGCCGTCCGCGCGGGCGCGCTCGCCCTTCGCTCCTCGCCGGGAGGGGCCGGGCAACCGGAGGGGAGAGCGCGCCCGAGAGCCAGGAACCGATGTACGTAGGCGTCCTCAGGTTGAGGCTCGAGATCGTGGGTGCCCGCTCGCTCAAGGACCGGCGCAGCGTGGTCCGTTCCTTCAAGGAGCGGGCGCAGGCGCGCTTCAGGGTGTCGGTCGCCGAGGTCGGCGCCCTCGATCACCCGCAGCACGCGAGCCTCGGCGTGGCCGTGGTCTCCAACTCGGCGTCGCAGTGCGACAAAGTCCTGGCGAGCGTGGCACGGATGGCGTCGACCTTGCCCGACGCCGTGCTCGCCGATCGCGCCACCGAGATCGTCTCGTTCGGCGAGGGCGGCGCGGGCCTCCGCGGCGGGATCGAGCAGTCGCTCGACGCGCCGCTCGAAGAAGACGACGAGGATCTCGAATGAGCGACGTGAAGCGATCGGCGCGCGTGGCGGAGCGGCTCCGCGAGGAGCTCCCGGCGGCGCTGCGCACGCTGCGCGATCCCCGCCTCGACGGGGTGACGGTCTCGCGCGTGGAGATGACCGACGATCTCCAGCTCGCGAAGATCTTCGTTCGACGACTCTCGGCGGCGGCGCTCGCCGACGACGAGGCGGGGCGGCGCGCGATGCTCAAGGGTCTCGAGGCGGCGTCGAGCCGCATCCGTCGCGAGGTGTCGCGCGCGCTGGCCCTCCGCTATAGCCCCACGCTGCGGTTCTACTACGACGAGGCGCCCGACGCGGTCAGCCGCGTCGAGGAGATCCTCCGCGAGATCAAGCGCGGCGGCGGCTCCTGACGCCTGCCCCCGCGTGCGCGCGCACGCCCGCGATCCTCGACGCATGGTCGCGATCCTCGACGCGTGGTCGCGCGGGGGCGCCGGAGCGCCGGCGGGCTCGAGAGCGGCTACTTCGGCGGGCACGCCACCTGCGTCGGCGGCGGCGGGTTGCAGGTCGCCGGCTGCGGCGGGCACTGGACGTCGGGCATGTGCCAGCAGGTCCCGTCCTTGTTGCGCGACACGTGCCCGCCCGCGGGCGCGGGAGGGAGGTTGCCCGCGACCGCGGTGGGCGGCGGCGGGGTGGTGGCCGCCGTCGGAGGCGGCGGCGTCGTGTCGATGGGCGGCGGGTTGGCGATCACGGTGGGATCGGGCCCGGGAGGGTTCGGGTGCGGCTCGGGCGGCGGCGGGTTGCCGAGCGGCTCCTGGGCGCCGCCGCACGCGGGCAGCGCGGCCAGGCTGATGACGAACGACGCGGCGAGCTTGCGCGAGCTTCGGTGCTTCACGAGATCAAGCTATCGGCAGCACGCGGACCTGCGCAACGCCGATCACTGCGGGACCTCGGGGGCGCAGAAGCCGCCGGTGCAGGTGGAGGCGGGATCGCAGCAGTCGGCCGCCGTCTGGCAGGCCTCGCCCTCGCCGGCGCAGCCCCCGGGCTGATCCGAGCAGGTGAGGTTGCCCATGCCGTCGTCGTGGCAGAAGCCGTCGCAGCAGTCGTAGCCGGCGGTGCACGTTTCGCCGATCTGCTTGCAGGGCGACAGCGCCCACTCGCCGCGCATGTTCTGGTTGTCGAGGCCCTGGCCCGGGAGCCAGAACGCCGGGTGGCTCGGGTCCTGCCCGGCGACCGGGCTCGCGTCGATCGCCGTCACCCAGAGCTGCTTGCGGCGGGTGTTCGGGTTCGTGTCGGTGAGGGTGTTGCCGTAGACGCGCTCCGACACGATGACGAGCCAGAAGTAGCCGCCCACCGAGACGGGGTTGAACGTCGGCTCGTAGCTCGCCGAGAGCTGCTCGCCCTGGAGCGCGCCCACGCCGTTGGTCGCGTCGAGCGGCATCTGCACCGAGCCGTCGAGGTTCGTCAGCCAGATCTCGCCGAGCGCGCCGCGCGAGCGCGCCTGGGTCGAGCGCTCGAACGCGATCCACTTGGAGTCGGGGCTGAAGGTGGGGAAGGTGACGGTGGGCCGGGCGCCGTCGTTGGCCACGATCATCTGCGTCCCCGAGAAGCTCGGGTTGGCGAGGTCGACGGTCGTGATCCACAGCGTCGACTGGGTGAAGTCGAGGCCGTTGCCGTCGGTGCGGACGCTGAAGGCGATCTTGGTGGCGTCGCCCGACCAGGCGGGGTGCGAGGGCGCGCCGCCGCCCGGGTTGAGCTGGGCGAGCTCGGCGCTGTTGTCGTAGGTGCTGAGCGAGAGGTACCCGGTGGAGTTGAAGGAGCCGTCGCTCCAGTGACGCCAGAGCACGTGCGAGCCGTTGGGCGAGATCGCCTCGAAGCCCGAGGAGATACCCGAGCTGTAGAGCGACCCGCCGGTCGCGGCGTCGAACGTCCCCCAGGGGCTCCACCCGCCGTGGAACGAGGCGACGATGCGGCTGCCGTCCTTCGAGACGCTGTGGCAAGCGACGCACGTGACGCCGGGCGGCTTCTGGAGGAAGCTCTCGGGCTGCGTGTCGCCCGGCTTGATGCGGACGACGTTGCCGTTGTTGACCTCCCAGTAATAGATGGTGCCGGCCAGGTTTGCCGGGGCGATGGACCAGGTCTGGGTCTTCGCCAGGTACGCCTTCTGGCCGTCGTAGCGCTGGATGTCGACGGTGATGTCGCCGACCGTCGAGTCGGTGAGCTTCTTCCAGACGTCGACCGGCGCCGCAGGGAACGCGTAGCGCGACGGGGGCGGCACCGTCGACCAGCTCTCGAGCTCGAAGGTCGGGCTCTTGGCGTGCACGTAGTAGACGTCGCCGGGGTTGCCGCCGTTCCACTGGATCACGGGCCCGGCGAGGCCGCGCGGGAAGACCGTCTTGTCGTACGGGTAGAGCAGCGCGAGCGACGGATCGGGATCGACGGCCGCGCCGAAGCTCCCCTTGATGCCGGGGTCGATCGCCTCGGGATCCGAGGTGACGTGGAGCTTCACCGTCGCGCTCGTCGTCGCCGTGAGCGCGCCGACCTTGAGCGTCACCGTCCCCGTCCCGCCGACGAGCCCCGACGCGGTGAACGCGCCGGTGCCGGGATCGATGTTGGCGACGTCGTAGCGGTTGAAGGACCAGGTCCCGGTGACGGGCACGGTGCCGCCGCCCATCGTGGTGCCCACGCCGGAGAAGGCGAGCGGGCCGGGGATGGCGCCGTCGATCACCTCGACGACCGGGTCCTGCGGCTCGATGGCGATGGAGACGACGGTGCCCGGGTTGTTGCCGCCGGTGAGGAGATCGCCTCCCGAGCCGGTCGCGCCCGTGCCCGAGCCGCCGGTGCCCGTCGCGCCGGTGCTCGCTCCGGTCGGCGTGTCGTCGTCGCCGCCGCCGCACGCCGCCATCGTCACACCGCCGGCCGCGAGAGCGGCCAGGACCAGGAGCACGCTGCGCTTCATCGAACCTCCAAAGCCAGGGACGTCCTCAAGGTACCACGAGACACTGGAAGGCCGCGCCCCCGCGACCCCGGCGGGACGGATTGCGCGATGTGCGCGGCCGAGCCGCCAACGCTCGCGACCGTCGGCGACGGCCCTCTCGCCCCGGAGGGCGGATGCGCGCCGCGGGCGCTAATCTGCCGGGATGTACGTTCGCGCGTCGAGGCTCGCCGTCGTCGTGGGCGCGCTCGCAGGAGCCACGCTGGCCGCCCCGCGCTCGGCCTCGGCGGCGATCAACGTCGGCGGCGAGCTCGGAATCGCGGGGCGGAGTGAGCACGATCCGGGGTTCGCCTTCGGGGGGCACGCCGAGATCTCGGTGCTGCCGTTCATCCGCGTCGGCGCGTACTACCTGCACTACGAGCTCGGGCCCGACGAGGTCGCGTCGTTCAACGCGTTCGGCGCGCGCGCGCGGGCGATGGTGCCGATCCCGGGCACGAGCCTCCTCCCGTTCCTGTCCGCCGGCTTCGGGCCCACCTTCGCGCGCTACGCCGAGAGGCCGATGGCGCCGGCGGGCGGCGGCGCGCTCTTCACCGCGGGCGGCGGCGGGTACTTCTTCGAGGTCCCGGTCGGCGCGGGCCTCGCGTATCAGCTCGCCACCATCGTCCACGTCTCGGGCGAGATCGGCTTCCGGCCGGCGTTCGGGTTCGGCGGCGCCGCGTTCGAGCACCTCCCGAGCACGCCGATGGGCTGGACGTTCCTCGCCGGAGTGGCGCTCGATCTCTGACCGGCCGGCGGACGCTGCCAGCTCCGCCCTTTCCGAAGTCTCGCCAACACGGCGAGGCTCCTCCGGCGGAACGACCACGCCCTCACTTCTTGAACTTGCCGAGGTGCGTCACGAACCAGCGCCCCTGCCACGAGATGATCGTGTGCACGTCGATGGTCGCGGCCTCGCCCCCGATCTCGTAGGCGAGCTTGCCGTGGAAGGAGCGGTGGTAGCCGATCTTGTTCGCCTCGTCGCCCGGCGGGACCCATTTCGGCGGCGATCCGACGGTGAAGCGCGTGAACGTCGCGCCGTCCCACGACCGCCGCTTCTTGTGGAGCTTGTGGATGTCGTTCGCGTACGCGCGGTGGAGCTGTTCCCAGTACTTGTCCGGGCCCTTGACGTCCTTGAGGGGGATGAACGGCTCCTTCGGGAACCAGAAGGGATCGCCGAGCGCGGGCTCGTCCTTCACGATGGCGTCGAACAGCGCGCGGGCCTGGGCCTGGAGCTCGTCCGACTCGAGGGGCGGCTTCGCGCGGTTCTGCGGATCGAACGCGGCGGCGCCGGCGTCGGGCACCGTGCCCGCGTCCTCGGCGGCGCCCACGTTCGCGGCGGCCGCGCCCGCGTCGCCGGCAGCCCCCTCCCCCCCCCCGCAGCCCCCCGCGCCCCCCC
>CAYJPW010000301.1:0-6948 GCA_964372055.1 uncultured Polyangiaceae bacterium | reverse complement strand
GGGGGGGGGGGGGGGGGGGGGGGGGGGGGGGGGGGGGGGGGGGGGGGGCCCGGGGTTGGGGGGGGGGGGGGGGCGAAGGCGGCGACGGGTGCGGCTGTGGCCTCGCGCCGGGCGCCGAAGCGCGCGCGCGCGGTGCGCGACCGGACCCTCCCGCGGCGCTCTGCGTTGCGCTCGCGCTCCTGGCCGCCGTGCGCAGGCGATCGCCGCCGCGAGCCCGCGTCGCGCGGCGCAAGGCTGGACGCGCCTGAGCGCCGGGGAGCTGGCCTCGAGCGCGTGCTACGCGAGCAGGCCCGCTTCGCGGGCGCGGATCCGAACGATCGCCGCGTCGACCGAGACCTTGTGGCCGTTGCCCTGCAGGAACTCGTCGAACGAGCTGTGCAGCGCCACGCGGCCGCCGGTGCGCCCCGCCAGGATCATGGCGCGGATGATGGTCCGGAGCAGCGACCGCACCACCCCATCCCCCTCGAGCACCAGGTGCATCGAGTCGCACGCCGCCAACAGCTGCGGGGTCATGCGTGTCGACGCCTCGCGCACCTCGGCGCTGGGCGCGGCGGTGGCGTCGCTGACGATGTTGCAGAGGACGAGGTCGCGCCCGACGCGCTGCCGGGCGGCGCGGACCTCGTCGAGAATCGACTGGTTGTCCTCGAGCTCCGGCGGCGCCGACCACCGCACCAGGATCAGGTTGCCGATGAGGGCCGAGCGATAGCGCATCGTGGCACCAAGCCGCCGGTCAACCGCGGCGCGCGCCGCGCCGGCGGCGGCGGGCCCCGGCGAGCCCGGCGAGCCCGAGCGCCGCGAGGACCGCGTCGGCGCGCCAGGGCGACGCGGGGCTCGTGGTGCACAGGCCGCAACCGCCGCCGACGGCGTACGCCTTCGGCTCGTCGGGTACCGGCTGCGCCAGGCACACCTCCGCGGTGAGCGGCTGCGCCGCCTTCTGCTTGCCGCCCTGCCCGAGCGGGGTGCCGAGGTAGCCCGTGTTCTGGTTGTCGTGGTGGAAGCTCTCCCACTCGATGATCGACTCCTCGGTGGCCTCGGTGTGCCAGGCGTAGAGGAAGCCGTCGCGCGTCCCGGTCACGATCTCGAGCTTGCCGTCGGCGGCGCCGTCGATGTCGCCGACCGCGGGGGTGGGGATGATCCACTGGCCGGTGAACTTGGGCCAGCCTGCGGGCTCGCGCCCGCACCCGTCGATGGCGTGGAGGAAGTAGCCGCCGGTGCCCGCGATCACCTCGGGGTAATCGTCGCCGTCGAGGTCCGCGATCGTCTGGCTGTTGAAGAAGCTGTAGTCCTCGAGCGTGAACGGCGAGGCGGGCATCATCTTGCCGGTCTTGCCGCTCCAGACGGCGAGGAGGTGATCGCCCTTGAGGCCGGTGTCGCCGCTCTGCGACTGGAGGTTGATGGCGAGGTTGATCGAGCCGCCGGCGGCGACGACGTCGGGCACCCCGTCCTGATCGACGTCACCGAGCGAGGGCTGGGCGAAGAGGGGGAGCATCGTGTTCGGCTGCGCCGCCTTGGTGAGCTCGCCGAAGACGCTCGAGGGATCGACGCCGCGCTGGATGGTCCCGGGCTTGTACGGGTCCTCCCGCTGCGGGATGGCGTTGATGGGCGTGGCGTTGAGCTGGTTCTGCGCGCCGGGATCGGCGGGGAGGATGACCGGCAGCGTCGCGTTGCCGTGCATCACGGCGGCGCGCACGCCGTCGAAGTCGCCGATCACGCCCGCGTTGGGCACGCCCTCGGCGATGAGCGGGAACAGCTCGAACGAGGTCATCGTGATCGGCCACCCGGGCAGGACGGCCCCGCCGGGCGCCCCGTTGCCGCGGCCGTCGATGAGGTAGATCGCGCCCGACTGCCCGCCGGCGCCGAGCTTCTCGTTCGAGCCGACCAGGAGATCGGGCACGCCGTCGCCGTTCATGTCGGCCACCGCGGGCGTGGTGAGGATGCGGCTCGGCTTCGGCTCCTCGCTGAGCGAGCCCTGGTAGTGCAGCGCCACCGGGAAGCCGGCGACGGGCGCGCCCGCCGCCGAGTACGCGTAGATCTTGCCGTCGAAGGCGGCCTGGATGATGTCGAGCTTGCCGTCCTTGTCGAGGTCGATGACGACGGGCGCGGCGAAGGCCCCGCGCGCGATGCGCGTCTCGGTGCTCATGCACGGCTGGACCGGCGGCACGGAGGGATCGGGGGAGCACGATGGCACCTCGGGCAGGCGGATCGGCCAGCCGGGCTCGAGCTCGCCGTTGGACCCCACGACGTAGATGGTGCCGGTCCAGGTCGAGGCGACGATCTCGTTCTTGCCGTCGCCGTCGAGGTCGGCGATCGCCGGCGCGCTCGTGAACGCCTCGCGCCCCTGGCTCGCGTCGACGGCGCCGCTCGCGTAGGCCGGCGCGGCGAGGTAGACGGGGGTCGTCGGCGTGGGCGCCGGGCTGAGGAGCCCATCGACCGCGTTCGATCGGAAGGGGAAGCCGGGGAGCTCGACGGGGCCGCTCGCTCCGACCTTGTACGCGTGCAAGAGGCCGCCGCTCGTCGGGTAGACGAGATCGCGGACGCCGTCGCCGTCGAGGTCGGCCATCTTCGGGTTCCCCTCGCCGCTGTCGCCGACGTAGATGGGGAAACCCTTCACCAGCGTGGGGTCGCTGTAGACGTAGTAGGTCCGCCGCATCTCGCCGGGGACGTCGCCGATCGCACCGCCATAGTGGGCGACGGCGCGGACGCGGACGGTGATGGTGTAGTCGTTCTCGCCGTTGGGGCTGTCGATGTCGCGCTCGTGCGTGGGGTCGACGTTGCGGATGTCGAGCGCCGCGAGCGGCATCCCGTCGGCGCCGATCACGGTCGCCGGGTCGATGTTCTTCTGCTCGGTGATCACGTGGCCGACGAACTCGCCTTCGGTCGGCTGCACGCCGGGCGCCCACTCGACGAGGTAGTCGTACGAGGTGGCGCGCTTCGCGGCGACCGTCCCGAGGATCTCGACCGGCGCGGTGACCTGGTCCTTGTAGAGCACCTCGAACCACTTGGGCGCGGTGACGTCGACCTCGGGCGGGATCCGCCCGGCCCTGAGCGCCTCGATGGCGAGGTTCGCGTTGACGCGGCCGTACCCGAAGCGCTGGTCGAAGCCCGTCTGCGACCATTTGTACGAGCTCTCGGCCTGGCGCGACTCGGGCACGTCGATGTCGTCGGTGTTGGCGAAGAAGAGCTGCATCGCCTCGTTGGCGCTGAGGCGCGGCACCAGGCCCTCTTCGAGCGCCTCCGAGAAGAGCAGGCCCGAGATGCCCGAGAGCTGGCCCGTCGCCTCGCTCGAGCAGCCGGTGCCCGAGGCCGAGAGCAGGTTCTGCCCGCCGAAGTTGGAGCAGGGGTGGAAGGCGAAGTACGTCGTCGCCTTGGTCGCCGAGCTGCCGCCGTACTGGATCGCGTGGACGGGGAGGGTGTGGTTGTTCGCCGCCGGCATGTTGTGGTGCCGGGCGTTCTCGTCGGCCATGCTGGTGACGACGAGGACCTTCTTCGAGTAGGCGTAGTCGAGCGCGCTCTGCGCGAACGAGGTGTTGTTGATGGTGCCGAGCGCGCACTGGACGATGCTGGCGCCGTTGTCGGTCGCGTAGATGACCGCCTGCCCGAACGCCTGCACGTCGGCGATGAAGCTGTCGCCGACGCGGCCGGGGATGAAGCGGCAGAGCGGGCAGCCGCCCGCGCTGCCGATGCCGTTGTTCGCGGCCGACACCGAGTCGCCCGCCTCGCCGGTGCCGTGGCCGTAGCGGGTGTCGTCGTACGGATCGTTGTCGTTCTTCATCCAGTCCCAGCCGGAGATGTCGTCGACGTAGCCGTTCTGGTCGTCGTCGATGCCGTCCGAGAAGTTGAGGATGAGGTCGCCGGCGTCGAGCTTGCCGTTCGCGTTCTTGTCGCCGCGGGGGCTCGACCCGGCGGCGGGCGGCTCGAGCGTCTCGGTGTCCTTGTAGTCCGAGACGGTGAGGATGCCGTCGCCGTTGCAGTCGAGCCCGGCGAGCAGGGCCGCGTCGGGGAGCGTGCCGTCCGGGTTCGGGTTCTTCGCCGGATCGAGATCGCCGCAGGCGGCGCCCGCGGGGCCCGTCGGCTTGTGGTTGGCGAGCTCCTTGAAGTTGAGCCACGCCTTGTCGAGGAGGTCGTCCTTGTCCCACTCGATGCCCGAGTCGGTGATGAGGATGACGGTGCGCGGGTCGCCGATCGTGTAGCGCCAGGCGAGATCGATGGACATGCCCGACGCCGTCTCCTCCGGGCGCGGCTTGATGCTGCCGCTCGGCTCGGGGATGAACGAGTAGTAGTTCCACTGCCCGTTGTTGTCGGGGCCGTAGGCGTAGTCGGGATCGTTCGGCCAGTTCGCCGGGTCGACCATGTCGGCCGGGGTCGCGTTCTCGGCGGGGGGCCAGGAGGCCGCCGCGTCGGCGGCGACGAAGGAGCCGGCGGCGGCGCAGAGCGCGGCGAGACCGGTGAGGCGCAGGAGGGAGCGGGAACGGCGCATCGGGAGGTCCTCCGGAGACAAGGCGAAGAGGTGCGGCTGCCGCGCTCTGCCCGGCCTCGGGGCGCGAGGCCACGCGAGCGGGAAGGGGCGAAGCCGGCCCGAACGTTACCACCCTGCGGCCTCGTCCGGGAGCGGATCGGCGCGGACCCCAGCGGTCCGGCGCGCGTCCCGCACCGGCGCACTTGTCCGCGCTCGGCGGCCGGCGCCGCCGCGCGGGCGCTGGTATCCTGGACCGCATGTCTTCTGCAGCGTCGCGCGGGCGAGCCTCGGCGTCCGCGATCGCCACGGGGGCGCTCGCGCTCGCGCTCGGCCTCGCGGGCTGCAGCGACCACGCGTGCTTCGTGTGGGCCGAGGCGCAAGGCGCCTGTCCATCGCCCGAGGACGCGATCGCGCACCTCGGGGGGGAGTGCAGCTCCGAGGTCGTGTCGGTCGAGGGCGAGGGCGAGCACGACGACGGACGGTGCTGCTATCCGGTGAAGCTCGCCGACAACCAGTACGGCTACGAGGCGCCGTGCGCCCCCACCGGGCCCGGCGCGGTCGGCAGCGGCCCCGGCACGAGCGCCTCGTCCACCACGAGCTCGGGCTCGGGTGGGGCCGGCGGCTGCGAGGCGTTCGGTCAGGCGTGCGTGCCGGCCTGCGACGCGCCGCCCGCCGCGCCGTCGCTGGGCGCTTGCGTGCCGAGCTTCTCGCCGTGCAATCCGATCACCAACGAGGGCTGCGACGCCGCGCTCGGCGAGGCCTGCGACTACATCGACCTCACCGGGTACCCGAGCTGCTTCCCCGGGCCGAACTTCGAGAGCGTGTGCGCCACGTGCGGCGGCGACGCCGGCTCGGGCTGGTGCAACGCCGGGCTGCACTGCTTCGGCTCGTGCTTCCGCTACTGCTGCGACGACGCCGACTGCGGCTCGGGCCTGTGCTTCAAGGATCCTTTCGCGTTCTCCCCCGTGCCGGTCGGTGTGTGCATCGACGGCGGGGGAGGCAGCGGCGGTGCGGGTGGCGCCGGCGGTGCCGGCGGGATGGGCGGCGCCGGCGGGATGGGCGGCGCCGGCGGGGTGGGCGGCGCCGGCGGGATGGGCGGCGCCGGCGGCAACTGACCCGAGAATTTTTCACAGGGAGACGGGGAGACAGGGAGTATTTCCTGCGGTCGATCCGCGCCCACGCCTCAGGCGCGAGCGGGGCTCTGCCCCCGCGCCCCCGGACTGACGAGGCGTCGGACCTCGGGTTCGAGAGGCGTTGCTCGGACGATTGCCCGACACCTCTTCAGTTGCACGTGTTGCTGCAGCTGGCCTGCGCGCAGTTGCTGACGGCGCCCGCGTCGGCGAGCCCCTGCGGGTGCTGGGTCGCGCACTGCTGCTGGCAGGCCATGTTGGCGCCGCAAGCTTGGTAGCAGGAGACGAGCGCGGTGCACTCGGGGTTGGCGATGCACGCGTTCATCTGGATGTCGCACGAACCATAGAGGCACTGCTGGCAGGGCGTGAGCGCATTGGTGGCATTGGGGCAGCTCGCCGAGCAGGTCGTCGCCGCGCAGTCGCCGAGCAGGAACGCCGCCGAGATCCCGTCCTCGTGCGCGGTGAGGCAGGTCTGCCCGCACATCGGGTCGTTCGGGGCGCACCCCTGGAGGCACTGGAGCAGCGCGCTGCACTCGAGGTTGCCGTAGCACGCGCAGTAGGTGGCGGGGCACTGCGCCGCGGTGCAGTCGGTGCAAGCATCGCCGAGGCCGGGGCAGGAAGGCCCACCGCCGGCGCCCATGCCGCCGCCGCCGCCCGCGCCTCCGGCGCCGGTCGTGGTGCTGGTGCCGGTGCTGGTCGAGCCGCCGCCCGAGCCGCCCACGGCTGCGCCGCCGACGCCTGCGCCGCCCGTGCCGCCTCCGCCTCCGCTCGTCGACGTCGACGTTCCGGTGCCGGTCGTCGAGGTCGTCGTGCTGCTCGTGCCGAAGCTCTCGCTCGACACCTCGTCGCCGCAGCCGACGAGGGCGGCGACGAGCAGCGCGGAGGCGATCGGAGCGATGCGGAAGGAGGCTCGGAGGTGCATGGCCACGTCGTACCAGGCCCACGGCTCCCGGCGGAAGGGTGGAGCACGGTTCAGGTCACGTTCGGGCTCTGCCCCCAAGCCCCCGTACAAATGGTCCTCTACCGGTCAATTGCAGGGCACCTGCTTCTTGGTCCCGTCGGGCATCGTCGCGGTGCAGACTTCCTGCGAGAGGTCGCCGTTGACCGGCGGCGGCGGCGTCTTGGGCCCGTCGGGGAGGACCGCCGGCCCCACGCTGCCGGTGCCCTGGCCGGCGCTCGGGCCCTTCGACGTTCCGGGGCCGGCGGGCTTGGGACCGTCGCCTGCCACGACGGCGCCCGGCCCGGCCTTGCCGGCGTCGGCCCGCGCGCGGGCGTCGCCGGCGTCGGCGGCGCGCGCGTCGGCCGCGCCCGCGTCGCTGATCCCGGCATCGGCGACCGCGCCGGCATCGGTCGCGAGCGCGC
>CAYJPW010000300.1:0-6969 GCA_964372055.1 uncultured Polyangiaceae bacterium | reverse complement strand
GACGGCGGCCGCGCCGGTCCCGGTCGAGAGCCCGACGACGGCGGCGAGCGCGACCGAGCCGGCGCCGACGGCCGCGCCCACCGCCGTCGCCAGCGCCCCGCCCCCTGCGCCCGCGGCCCCCGCGTGTCCCGAGGGGATGGCGCTCGTCCCCGGCGGCGAGTTCGTGATGTCGGCGATCAAGCAGAAGGTCACGGTCGAGCCCTTCTGCCTCGACGTGAACGAGGTCACCGCCGGCGCGTACGCCGAGTGCGTCAAGGCCGGCAAGTGCGACAAGACGTACACGAACGTCTGCGACCCTTTCAATTTCGGCGTCGCCGGCAAGGAGAAGCAGCCGATCGTCTGCGTCGACTTCCCCCAGTCCGAGGCCTACTGCAAGGCGCAGGGCAAGCGGCTTCCGGCGCTCGAGGAGTGGGAGTGGGCGGCGCGCGGCGGCGCCGAGGGCCGGATCTTCCCCTGGGGCAACGACGCGCCCGCCGATCAGCTCTGCTGGTCGGGCAAGGACAAGCACGACGGACCCTGCGACGTCGGCAGCTTCCCGAAGGGCGACAACCCTCAGGGGATCCATGATCTCTCCGGCGGCGTCTTCGAGTGGACGACGACGAAGAACGACTCGACCAGCACGCAGCGGTTCGGTCGGGGCGGGAGCTGGCGCGACGGCGTGCCCGAGATCGTGAAGGTGGCGCGCAACGGCTCGTTCAAGACGACGTACCGCTGCGGCTTCCTCGGGATCCGCTGCGCGACCAAAGCACCGTAGTGCTAGCGGGACGCGCGGCGCCGGCGCGCCGCGATCGCGAGCGCGAGCAGCAGCGTCAGCGGCAGGGCGAGGCGGCCCCGCGCGGGCGCCGTGCGGCAGCCGCAGCCACCGTCGTCGCCGCCGTCGCCGCTCGCCGGGGTCGCAGCACCGGCGCCCGCGCCGCCCGCGCCCGACGAGGTCGAGGCGGTCGGGCCCGCTCCGCCGGTGGAGCCCGAGCCGGCCTGTCCGCCGCCGCCCGTGGAAGCGCCGCCCTGACCGCCGCCGCCGCTGCTGCCGCTCGAGCTGCCGTCGGGGCCGGCGTCCGGCGGGGGCGGCGTGACGTCGTCGGCGTCGTAGAGCCCGGGCCCGTCGAGCGCGACGAGCGTGCCGTCGCCGAGCGCCGCGACCAGCTCCACCGCCGGATCCTTGTCGATGTCCGCGGCGATGACGTGCACGACCGGCGCGCCGAGCTGGACCGAGAAGGCGAGCGAGGCGTCGCTCGCGGCGAGCGCGTAGAGCCAGCCCTCGTCGGAGCCGACGACGACCTCGTCGTCGCCGTCCCCGTCGAGGTCGACGGCGATGGGCGAGTAGAGGGCGGCGCTGCCGGCGGGCGGGCTCGCCTGGGGGAAGACCGCGCCGCCCTTGAGGTAGACGAGCCACGCCGGCGCCATGGTGGCGCCGTCGACGCGGCCGAGCGCGCCCAGCGCGCTGCCCGCCATCCCCGACCAGACCAGATCGCTCTTCCCCGGCACACCCGGGCGCGCGACGAAGGCGGCGCTGTTGGCGTCGGCGAGGGCGACCGCCGGATGGGGAGACATGTAGCTCGCCTCGACGGCGCCGGTCGCGAGGTCGCGCCGCTCGTACGGGTCGAACGCGTTCTGCGAGTTGGCGCGCACGAGATCGAGCGCGGCGTCACCGTCGAGATCGCCGACCATCGCCTGCCCGTTGGGCCCGGCGCCGGCGCGGAAGATCTGCGCGAAGCCCAGCGCCGGATCGCCGGTGCCGGCGAGGGAGAGGTCGATGCCCACGAACCAGGAGCCGTGCAGCGCCGAGACCACGTCGAGCACGCCGTCGCCGTCGAGATCGGCGGTGGCGTGGCCCTGCAGGTACACGCCGTTGGGCGGGAAGAGATCGGCGACGGGGCGGCTCACCATGAGCGCGCCGGTCGCGCCGCTGCGGACGACGAGCTCCTGCTCGCTCGCCGGGTCGAGCTCGGTCGCGAAGAGATCGCGCGTCCCGTCGTTGTCGAGGTCGTCCAGGAGCTCGAAGTTCTCGAACGAGGGGACCTGGCGGCCGGCGCCGACGTCCACGCTCCACGCCTTCTGGCCGGTCGCGGTGAGCGCGTGGAGCGCCTGCTCCTCGTAGCTCGCTGCCGAGTGCCCGCGCACCACGAGGCGCGCCGTGGTCCCGTTCGGCTCCGGGAGCACGAGCCCGGGCGCGTTGACGTAGCCGCGCGACTCGGGCTGGCTCGCGTCGACGAAGCGCCACGCGACGACCGGCTTTCCCCCCGAGAGCTGGGTGCCGTCGATCGCGAGGAGCGTGTCGGCGGAGTCGACCGCGAAGAGGGTGTTCTTCACGCCGTCGAGGGACGCGACGCTGACGAGGTGGGCGTAGTTTCCGGGCCGGATCTGCGAGCCCTCGAGGAGGTCCTTGTCCAGGACGCGGAGCCCGCCGTCGTTGAGCATCACCAGCGACTCGGCCTGGGCGCCGGGGCCGGCGACGTCGCTCGTGAGCATGTGCACCGAGCCGCTGATGCCGTCGGGGAACTCGTACTCGTGGAGGATCACGCCGTCGGGGCCGTGCACGGTGACGAGCTTGCCGGGGCGCGGATCGGTGATGTTGGAGAGGTTGTCCTTGAGGAAGACGTAGGCCTCGTCGGGCGCGTCGGCGGCGCCGTTCGTGTTCTGGCGCGCGCCGATGGCGCCGGCGCCGCCGGTGACCACCGCGGCGCGGCGGCCGGAGACGGTGGCCGCGCGCGCCTCGGGGATCGCCCAGCCCTTGTCGACCAGGGCCGCGCCCTGGAGATCGTAGAGGCGCATCGTGCTGAAGAAGGGCTTGGGGATGCCGGCGCCGACGTCCGTCGACTCGCGCATCAGCACCTCGGCCGCGCCGTCGGCGTCGAGGTCGGCGACCGACTCCACGATCTCGCCGGCCTTCGAGGCGATCACCGCGCCGGTCGCCGCGTTGCGAACGAACGTCGTCCACGCGCCGGCCGACGCGTCCCACAGCGAGTAGACCAGCTCGGCGGGGCCCTGGCCGTCGAGGTCGGCGACGCCGTCGGCGAGCCAGCGGATCTGGCGCTGGTTCACGTCGTTGCCCGGCCCGGGGGTGACGTCGGTGATCCACTGCTGTGACCAGAGCAGCTGCGGCGCGAGCACGGGGCCGGCGCCGGCGCAGGAGACCACGAACACGCCGGCGTCCTCGCTGTAGTAGTAGCTGTAGTCGTAGAGGATCACCTCGGCGCGCCCGTCGCCGTTCACGTCGGCCGCGGCGAGGGCGGGGAAGTAGGTCGGGGCGATGGTGTTGCCGATGAGGTTCGACGCCTGGCACTTCACCGCGCCGGTGGCGGCGTCGTGGACGACGAAGCCGCGGTCGCGGCCGCGCACCAGGTCGAGCTGCCCATCGGCGTCGACGTCGGCGCCGACCATGTCGACCGACCACGGCGCGGATGCGTCGGTCCACGCCAGGTTCTGCGCCGGATCGAGGACGCCGCCGGCGAACTGGTAGCTGGAGAGCGCGCCGAGCTGGCGCGCGAGCTCGAGGCGGTAGCCGCTCCCCGAAGGCACCGCGAGCGCGTCGATCGCGGTCGTGTTGGTCGGCTCGTACCAGAGCTGGGCGCCCGTCGCGGCGGAGAGGATGTAGAGCCCCACCGGGCTCTGGCCGATGGCGACCACCTCGGCGGGCGCGACGCCGTCGAGATCGTAGACGCCGATGACGCGCAGGGCGCCGATGTTCGGGCTCTGCCACACCTCGGTGTCGTCGGCGCGGCGCGCGACCACGCGCCCGGCGGCCACCAGCACGGCTTCGCGGTCGCCGTCGCCGTCGACGTCGGCAGCCCCGAGCTGGCTCTCGGCGAGCGCGCCGCCGACCGGGAGCTTCCAGGCGAGCGCCGGCGTGTTCGCGATGGCGCCGGCGCCGTCGGAGCGGGCGGTGCGCCCGGCGTCGTGGCCGAGTCCCGGCCAGACGTCGCCGCCCGTGGCGAGGGCGGGGGCGCTGGCGGCGAGGACGAGGAGGACGGCGGCCGGACCCAGCGGGCGGCGGAGGCGCATCCAGGATCGATACCGCCGGCCGACGCCCGATCGCAACGGGCAGCCGCCCGCGCCTCGAGATGATCCGCGTCAACTCGAGCATTGACCGCCTGCCCCACACTCGCGGAACGCGCCGCGCGCGGGGAGGTGGGCCATGTCCGACACGACGCTGCAGCGGGATTTCGAGGTCCTCTGCGAGATCACCCGCGCCCAGCATTTCGCGTGGCGCGAGGCCGTGGTCCGCGAGTGCCCCGGCGCCGACGTCGGGCGCGTCGTGCTCCGGATGTGGCGGATCACCGGAGAGCAGACGGCGCGCGCCTACCTCAAGCGGCTCGACGCCGCGAAGCCGGTGGCGCGCCAGATCGCCGAAGGGATCGTCTGGAGCAGCCGCAGCATGGGCGAGGACGCGAGCCTCGAGCTCGGCGTCGGCGAGGAGGAGGCGTTCGTGCGGCACCGGGCCTGCCCGTGGCACCGCTGGCACGAGCGCAACGGGCTCGTCGCCGAGGACCGGCCCGGCTGCGACGAGTGGTTCCGCGCCACCTGCGAGACGGTGAGCCGCGCCGTCGGTCGCGAGGTCCGCGTCGAGACGCTCGAGTCGCTGCCCGAAGGCGGGGCGAGCTGCCTGCGACGCATCTGGGTCGAGCCGTAGAGAGGGGCCGGCACGAGCATGGCCCTCGCGACCGCGTCCGGCGATCCGCTCCTCGCGCCCGCGGGGCACGCGGAGTGTCTCCTCGGCAACGAGGCGATCGTGCGCGGGGCGCTCGAGCGCGGCGTCGCCTTCGCGACCGGCTACCCGGGGACCCCGTCGTCCGAGGTGACCGACTCGTTCGCGCGCATCGCCGCCGCGCGCGGGATCGCCTTCGAGTACGCGGTCAACGAGAAGATCGCGCTCGAGCTGGCGTTCGCGGCGTCGCTCGCCGGGGCGCGGTCGATCTGCGCGATGAAGCACCTCGGGCTCATGGTCGCCGGCGATCCGCTCTCGACCATCCCCTACATCGGCGTGGTCGGCGGCCTGGTCATCGTCAGCGCCGGCGATCCGTCGCTCCATACGAGCCCCAACGAGCAGGACCAGCGGCACCTCGGGCCGATGCTGCACGTGCCCATCCTCGACCCGTCGAGCCCCGCCGAGGCGCTGGAGATGACGCGCTTCGCCTTCGAGCTCTCGGAGGCCTCGCGGCTCCCGGTGATCCTGCGGACGACGACGCGCGTGGCGCACGGGCGGGCCGTGGTGAAGTACGGCGCGCTCCGCGATCCCGAGGTGCGCGGGTTCACGCGGGCGCCCGAGCGGTACGTGCCGATCCCGTCGAACGCGCGGCGGATGCGGCTCGAGCTCAAGGAGCGCATCGCGCTCGCGCGCGAGCTCCTCTCGGCCTCGCCCTTCGTCGACGTCGACGCCGACGGCGAGGTCGCCGTGCTCGCGAGCGGCGCGGCGGCCGCGGTGTGCCGCGATCTCGCCCGCGATCCCGCGCTCGCCGGGCGGTTCGCGCTCTGGACCGTCGGCGCGGTGCACCCGCTGGCGGAGGCGCCGCTCGCGGCGGCGCTCGCGCGGGTGAAGCGCGTCCTCGTGGTCGAAGAGCTCTCGCCGTTCCTCGAGGACGCGCTGCTCGCACTGTCGGCGCGATCGCGCGCGCAGGTCGAGATCCTCGGCAAGCGCTCGGGTCACCTCCCCGAGGAGTTCGAGCTCCAGCCGCCGCGCATCGAGGACGCCATCCGCGCCGCGGTGGGCTCGCCCGCGCGCGAGCGCCCGCGCGCGGCCGGCCCCGCGGTGGCGCCGCGGCCGGCGTCGCTCTGCCCGGGCTGCCCCCACCGCGCGGCGTACTTCGCGGCGCGCGCCGCGTTCGCCGAGGACCAGCTCTTCTTCAACGACATCGGCTGCTACACGCTCGGCTACGGCCCGCCGCACCAGATGGCCGACGCGCTGCTCTGCATGGGCGCGGGCTTCACCCTCGCCGCCGGCGTGGCGCGGGTGACGGGGAAGCGCACCGTCGGCTTCCTCGGCGACTCCACCTTCTTCCACGCCGGGATGCCGGCGCTCCTCGACGCCATCCGGCACGAGGCCGAGGTGGTCGCCGTCGTCCTCGACAACCAGGTCACCGCGATGACGGGGTTCCAGGAGAGCCCGGCGGCGGTCGGGCCGGGGCAGCCCGGCGCGGTCGCGATCGAGGACGTCGCGCGCGCGCTCGGCGCGCGGCACGTCGAGGTGATCGACCCGTACGATCTGTCCGCCGCGATCGCGGCGTTCCGGCGCGCCCGCGACGCGCGCGGCACGAGCGTCGTCGTGGCGCGGCGCGCCTGTCCGGTGCACGACGCGCGGCAGCGGGGGAGCGCGACGCGGCCCGCCGCGTTCGTCGTCGACGCCGCCCGCTGCCGCGAGTGCGGGCGCGAGGAGCAGGGGCTCCGGTGCGACGTGCCGCTCACCGAGGGCTACGAGCGGGAGCTCGCGCGGGCGCGGGCGCAGCGGCTCGACACGGCGAGCGCGCCGCCGGTCGCGCCCTGCGCGGCCGCGTGCCCGCTCTCGCTCTGCGTGCAGGGGTACGCCGGGCACCTCGCGGCGGGCGAGCGCGCCGAGGCGCTCGGGCACGTGCTCGCGCGCACGCCGCTGCCCGAGAGCGTCTGCCGCGTCTGCGATCGGCCCTGCGAGCCGGCGTGCGTGCGCGCGGGAATCGACGAGCCGGTGGCGATCAACGAGCTCAAGCGCTTCGTGGTCTCGTGGGCGGCGCGCGAGCGCCCCGATCTCCTGCGCGTCGCGCCCGGGCCCGCGCACCGCGCGAGCGTCGCGGTCGTCGGCGCCGGCCCCGCGGGGCTCTCGGCGGCGCTCGAGCTCCGGCAGCGCGGCTACGCCGTGACGCTCCACGACGCGGCGGACCGGCCGGGGGGCCTGCTCGCGCGCGGGATCCCGCGCTACCGGCTCCCCGCCGAGGCCCTCGCGCGCGCCGGCGCGCGCGGGCGCGCGTCCGGGGTCACCTTCGTCCCCCGCCGCCGGCGACG
>CAYJPW010000299.1:0-6991 GCA_964372055.1 uncultured Polyangiaceae bacterium | reverse complement strand
CCGCGGGCGGGGGCGCGCTCAAGGCGGCGATCCTCGGCGCGGTCTGCGCGGCCGGGATCTCGGCGGGCTACGCGGTGATCTCGCCCGCGCCCGCGCCGCTCGCGCCTGCCGTTGCGCCGCTCGCGACCACCGCCGGCGCGGCTCCAGCGAAACCTCCGGTCGATCGCGGCGCGCCCGCCGCCGCCGAGCCGCGCGCGCTCGAGCCCGAGCCTGCGACGACGGCCGGCGATCGCGCCGAGTCGGCCGCGCCCTCGACGGGCGCCGCCCGCGAGCCCCATCGCTCGAGCGGCGCCTCGATGCCCTCCGATCCGCGCGGATCGCAGGCGGCCGTCGCCGAGCCGCCCGCTCCCGCAGCCGAGCCGCCGCCCGACCCCGCTCCCGCCGCGACCACCGCGGTGCCCGACGGCGCCGGTACGGTGGTCGCTCCTTCGGCCGCGGCCGAGCGCGCCAGCCGTCTCCGCGAAGAGAGCCAGCTCCTCGCTCAGGCGCGCGACGCGCTCCGCTCGGGCAACGCAGGCGGCGCGCTTGCGCTGCTGGAGCAGGCACGTTCGCGCTTCCCCGGCGGGATGCTCGGCCAGGAGCGCGAGGCGCTCACGATCGAGGCGCTCTCGCGCTCGGGCCAGCGCGCCGCCGCCGCCGCGCGCGCCGCCGCCTTCCTCCAGGCCTGGCCCGAGAGCCCGCACGCGCAACGCGTGCGCTCGTTCGCGCAGTAACGATTTTGTGATGGCGCGGCGCCACCGCTGCCACGCATCGCCTCGGAGGACCGCCATGCGCACAACCATCACCGGGGCGACCGTCGCCCTTGGCCTCGTCGGCGCGCTCGCCGCCTGCAACAACGTGACGAACATCGGCGACGCGGCGGGGGGTGCGGACGGCGGCACCTCGACGGGCACCGGGACCGAGGTCCCGCCCGCGCCGAACGTCGACAAGATCGACATCCTCCTCGATGTCGACAACTCGCGATCGATGGCGGACAAGCAGGCCTTCTTGGCCCTGGCCGTCGCCGACATCACCAACGCGCTCATCAACCCGCGCTGCATCGATTCCAATGGCTTCCCGAGCGCGGTTCAGCCGGCAAACCCGACGGACGAGTGCCCGCCGAACGCGCGCCGCGAGCACCTCCCGGCCGTCGATATCCACCTCGGCGTCATCAGCTCGAGCATCGGCACCGCCGGCGCCGACGCCTGCATCCCCGGCGGCGGGAAGTCGCAGACCGTCGACGACCACGGCCATCTCCTCTCGCGGATCGCGCCCGACCAGGCCGGATCCCTCCCGACGTACCAGGGCAAAGGGTTCCTCGCTTGGGACCCCGCCCAGAAGAAAAACCCGCCCGGCGAGGCGAACGCGCAGGTGCTCGCCCAGACCTTCGCCGACATGGTGGTCGGCGTCGGGCAGGTTGGTTGCGGCTACGAGGCCCAGCTGGAGAGCTGGTACCGCTTCCTCGTCGACCCCGAGCCGTACCAGTCGATCTCGATCGTCGAAGGCAAGGCCACCCCGGCGGGAACCGACGCCGAGCTGCTGCAGCAGCGCGCCGACTTCCTGCGGCCGGATTCGATGCTCGTCATCGTCTCGCTGTCGGACGAGAACGACTGCTCGATCCAGGAGTCCGGCCAGTTCTACTTCGCCGCCCAGCTCCAGAGCGGCTCGAGCGCGTTCCACCTGCCGCGCGCGCGCTCGGAGTGCGCGACGAACCCCAACGATCCGTGCTGCAAGTCGTGCGGCCAAGACCCCGGCGGTTGCCCGGCGGATCCCAACTGCGCCACGCCCCTCGCGCCGGAAGAGGACGACGCCAACCTCCGCTGCTGGGACCAGAAGCGCCGCTTCGGGATCGACTTCCTCTACCCCATCGATCGCTACGTGAACGCTCTCACCCAGCCCACGATCGCCAACCGCGCCGGTGAGCTCGTCCCGAACCCGATCTTCTCCGACCTCACGCCCGCCGACGGCGCGCCGTTCCTCCGCGATCCGGGCCTGGTGATCATGGCGGGGATCGTCGGCGTGCCCTGGCAGGACATCGCACGCGATCCGACGAGCCTCACCTCCGGGTTCAAGAGCGCCGCCGAGCTCGCCGCGCCGGACGGGAACGGCATCACCCGCTGGGACGTGATCCTCGGCAACCCTCAGGCTTACGTGCCGCCGCTCGATCCGCTCATGGTCGAGACCTACCAGGCACGCACCGGGACGAACCCGGTGACCGGCGACGCCGTCGCGCCCCCCGGCTCCGCGAACGGCACCAACCCGATCAACGGGCACGAGTACACCATCGCGAGCCGCGACGATCTCCAGTACGCATGCATCTTCGACCTCCCGACGCCGCGCGACTGCGGTCCGACGAGCACCGAGGTCTCCTGCGACTGCAGCATCATGACGAACGACAACCCGCTCTGCGAGGCCAACCCGGAGGACTCCGACAACCCGACCCTCCAGGTTCGCGCGAAGGCCTACCCGGGGATCCGCGAGCTCACGGTGCTCAAGGCGATCGGCGATCAGGGCGTGGTCACCTCGGTGTGCCCGAGCCAGATCCAGACGCCCGGCGCGTCCGACTTCGCCTACCGCCCGGCCGCGGCGGCGCTCCTCGAGCGCATGAAGCAGCGGTTGCTCTGAATCCACGGGGGGCGGGGGCAGAGCCCCCGCGCGAATAGCGCAAAATGCCCGGGGGCCCGCGACGGGCCACCCGGGCCGGGGCGAGTGCGGCTAGCCTGCTCGGATGAAGCTCTTCGCCTCCGTCAGCGCCGCGCTCGCCGTCGCCGCCCTCTCCGCCACCGCCGCGGCGCACAGCCTGCTCACCGATCCGGTGCCGCTGACGAACGACGACAACGCCAAGTCGGGCCCGTGCGGCTGCTACTTCGGCGCGCCCGAGACGCCGGGCGAGGACGCGACGCCGAGCGCCTGCCCCGCCTCGTTCTCCACCACCGACTTTGCGCCCGGCGCGACGATCACCGTCAAGTGGATCGAGACGGTGAACCACAACGGCGCGTTCCGGATCGCCTACGCGCCCATCCCGGTGGATCAGGTCACCAAAGCCGACCTCGAGGCCGGCATCCTCTACGACGAGCCCGACACCAACCCGACCTCGGGCGCGATGCTCGAGGCGACCATCACGCTGCCCGACACGCCCTGCCCCGACTGCACGCTCCAGCTCCGGCAGTTCATGGAGACGACGTACTACTACTCGTGCGCGAGCATCAGCATCGGCGGCGGCTCGGGGACCACCGGCGGCGGCTCGACCACCGGCGGCTCCACGACGGGCGGCGGCGGCGCGGGCGGCGACGCGACCGGCGGCGTCACGACGGGCGCGGGCAACGGCGCGACCGGCGCGGGCGCGGGTGACAGCGCCGGAGCGGGCCTCGCGCCCGGACCGGGGCCGGATGAGGAGGGCGGCTGCAGCGTCGCCCCGGGCACGACGGGCCGCCGCGCGCCGAGCATGCCCTTCGCGATCGCCGCTCTCCTCGCGATGGGGCTCGCGCATCGCCTGCGCCGCCGCGCCTCCCGTCCGGCCGCTTGACCGGTCGAGCGCCCGGCACTAGACCCCGCGGCGGTATGTGGCCCCGCGCGCGCGAGATCGGCACGGCGCTCGCCGTCATCGCGCTGGCGATCGGCGGCGTCGCCTGCGTCGAGCCGGCCACCGAGCACCGTGTCCGCGCCAACGCCTTCCTCCGCGCCGGCGACGCCGAGGGCGCGCTCAAGGAGTGCGATCTCGGGCTCACGAAGAAGGAGGGCGATCCCGGCCTCCAGATCCTGCGCGGCAAGGCGCTCTTCGAGCTCGATCGCTTCGACGACGCCCGCGCGTCGTACCAGGCCGCCGTCGCCCAGAAGGACGAGGCCGGATCGCTCGCGGAGGCGCACCTCGGCCTGGCGATGATCGCCGCGCGCAAGCGCGAGTGGCCCGAGGCGCGCGCCCGCTTCGAGGAGCTCGTCAAGATCAACCCGAAGGACGCGACCAGCCACCTCAACGTCGCGCGCGCCTGCCTCGAGCTCAAGGACATGGCCTGCGCCATCGAGCACGGCGAGACGGCCGGCAAGCTCCGCGGCGACGAGGAGGGCGTGCTCTACACGCTCGGCACCATCTACCTCGCCGCCGGCAAGCCGACCGAGGCCGAGCTCACCTTCAAGCACATCTGCGAGGTGGTCCCGAACGCGTCCTCTTGCCCTTACGGCGTCGCGCTCGTCGCGGCCAAGGGCGGCGACAAGGCCAAGGCGCTCGCGAGCCTGCGCGACGCGGTCGGCCGCAAGATCCCGAACCCCGAGCACATCGCGACCGATCCCGGCTTCGCCTCGATCCGCGACGAGCAGGAGTTCAAGGACCTCGTCGCCCAGGCGACCGCCAAGTAGCCCGCGCGCGGTAGCATGGCGGCATGTGCCGCAACATCCGCATCCTCTTCAACTTCGATCCGCCGGCGACCGAGGAGGAGATGCGCGCCGCCGCGCTCCAGTACGTCCGCAAGGTGAGCGGGACGCGCGCGCCCTCGAAGAGCAACCAGGCCTCGTTCGATCGCGCCGTCGACGCCGTCGCGCGAGCCACGCGCGAGCTGCTCGACGGGCTCGAGGTGCGCGCGCCGCCGCGTCATCGTGAGGAGGAGGCGGCCAAGGCGAAGGCGCGGAGCGCGAAGCGGTTTGCGCGCGTCTGATCTGCCTCAGAAGGAGAATTTCACAGGGAGGCGGGGAGACGGGGAGTTTTTCATTCCGTGGATCGGGGTGCACGCCTTGCTCGGTGTCGGCCCGCATCGGTTCGCGACGACGTCTTTTGCGGCGCGGTCCGCTCCAGGGCTCGTCAGCCGAGCGCTTCGCGCGCGGCCTTGACCGTTCGCTCGATGTCGGCGTCGGTGTGGGCGCCGGAGAGGAACGCGGCCTCGTATTGCGACGGGGGCCAGTAGATGCCGCGCGCGAGGAGGCCCGCGTGCCAGGAGGCGAAGCGCTTGGTGTCCGAGGCCGAGGCGTCGGACCAGGAGCGGACGGGGCCCTCGCGGAAGAAGAGGGTGATCATCGAGCCGACGCGCTGCACGCATGCGGGGACGCCGGCCTTGGCGGCGGCGTCGCGGAGGCCCGACTCGAGGGCGGCGCCGAGGCGCTCGAGCTTCGTGTAGAGGTCCGGCGTGAGGCGCTCGATCGTCGCGAGGCCGGCGCTGACCGCGACCGGGTTCCCGCTGAGCGTGCCCGCCTGGTAGACGGGGCCGAGCGGCGCGATCACGTTCATCACGTCGTCGCGGCCGCCGTAGGCCGCGAGCGGCATGCCGCCGCCGATCACCTTGCCGAGCGTGGTCATGTCGGGGGTGAGGCCGAAGCGCTCCTGCGCCCCGCCGCGGGAGAGGCGGCAGCCGGTCATCACCTCGTCGAAGATCGAGAGCGCGCCGTTGCCGCGGCAGAGATCGATGATGCGCTGGAGGAACCCGGGCTCGGGCGGGACGCAGCCCATGTTGCCGACGACCGGCTCGACGATGACGGCGGCGATCTCGGTCCCGCGCTCGGCGAAGAGCGCCTCGAGCGCCGCGGCGTCGTTGAAGGGCAGGGTGAGCGTCGTCTTGGCGATGCCCTCGGGCACGCCGCCCGAGTCGGGGACGCCGAAGGTGGCGAGGCCGCTGCCGGCCTTCACCAGCAGGTGATCGGCGTGGCCGTGGTAGCAGCCCTCGAACTTCACGACGAGGTCGCGCTTGGTGAAGCCGCGCGCCACGCGGATGGCGCTCATCGTCGCCTCGGTGCCGCTCGAGACGCAGCGGAGCTTCGCGATCGAGGGGTAGAGCTCGCGCACCTTCTCGGCGAAGCGGACCTCGAGCTCGGTGGGGGCGCCGAACGAGAGGCCGCGCGTCGCCGCCTCCTGCACCGCGGCGATGACGTCGGGGTGCGCGTGGCCGAGGATGGCCGGGCCCCACGAGCCCACGTAGTCGACGTACTCCTCGCCGCCGGCGCCCCAGAGGCGCGCGCCCGCGGCGCGGGCGATGAACACCGGCTCGCCGCCGACGGCGCGGAAGGCGCGGACGGGGCTGTTGACGCCGCCGGGGATGACGGCGCGGGCGCGCTCGAAGAGCGCCTTCGACGTGGGATCGGCCATGCGCAGAGAGCTAGCCCATCTTCGCGGGCGCGGCGAGCCGGTCCGCCGCGCGCGCGTGTGCCGCCGCCCGCTCGTTCGGCGGCGCGAGCCGAGCCGGCCGCTCTCCAGTGCGCGCCGAGGCGCCGCCGCCGCGCCGCCGCGCCCCATGGCGGCCGAAACTGCCACGTGGTAGCGACGGCGGCGATGAGCGAGACCGAGATCCTCACCCTCGAGCGCGAGTACACCTGCCGCTACGGCACGCCCACCATCGACGGCGTCGATCCCGCCATCTTCCGCCGGACGTACTTCACGCACTGCATGCAGTGCACCTTCTGCCACGACAGCTGCTGCCAGTACGGCGTCGACGTCGACTTCGAGAACAAGAAGCGCCTCGAGCTGCACGCCGACGAGCTCTCGCGCTTCACCGGCGTCCCGCGCGAGCGCTGGTTCTCGGGCGAGATCGCGTACGACAAGGAGGTGCCCGGAGGCGGCTCGGACCGCACCGCGGTCGACGAGCGCGGCTGCGTCTTCCTCGCCAAGCCCGGACAAGGCCGAGGATGCATGATCCACCGCTACTGCGTGGAGAAGGGCATCGACTACCACGAGCTCAAGCCGATGATCTCGATCCTCTTCCCGCTCACGTACGACGGCGGGCACCTCGTCCCGGCGGAGGAGATCGAGGACGGCAGCCTGCAGTGCATCGATCAGGGGCCGACGCTCTACCAGGGCCTCCGCGACGAGCTCCGTTACTACTTCGGCGACGCGCTGGTCGCCGAGCTCGACCGCCTCGCCGAGACGCACGGGCGCGCGCCCGCGGTGGCGGCCAAGGGCGGCGACGCTGCGTCCGCCGTGTAACGAGCGCTCAGTCGCGAGCGGGGCTCTGCCCCCGCGCCCCCGGACTGAAGAGGCGTCGGACCTCTGGCCTCGAGATGCGTCGGTCGGACGATTGTCCGACACCTCTTCAGT
>CAYJPW010000298.1:3056-7126 GCA_964372055.1 uncultured Polyangiaceae bacterium | reverse complement strand
GGTCGAGGCCGCGCCGCTGCGCACGCCCGACGATCGCGCCGCCGAGCCCGCCGCCCCCTCCGGGCGCGAGGACGAGCGGACCGCGCCCGCCCGGCGCGGGCTCGGGACCATGACGGCGCGCGTCCCCGGCACGACCGAGGTGGTCTCGGGCGTCCGCCTCGTGTCCCACAAAGTCACGGTGACGGTGAAGGACGCCTTCGCGCGCACCGAGGTCGAGGAGGAGTTCGAGAACGAGACCGCGCGCGTCCTCGAGGGCCGCTACGCCTTCCCGCTCCCGCCGGACGCCGGCATCTCGCGCCTCGCGCTCTGGGTAGGCGCGACGCTCGTCGAGGGCGAGATCGTCGAGAGGAAGCGGGCCGCCAACATCTTCCAGTCGATCGTCGAGGACTCGGTCCGCCCGCGCGATCCGGCGCTGCTCGAGTGGGTGACGGGAGGCGAGTTCGCGCTCAAGGTCTACCCGATCCCGGCGCGAGGCCGGAGGAAGGTCGTGCTCGCGTACGATCAGGCGCTCGTCGCGGCGGGCGGCCGCGTCCGCTACGTGTACCCGCTCTCGCTCGGCGAGGACCGCGCGACCGCCATCGACGACTTCGCCATCACCCTGACGGCGAGCGACGAGCGCTCTGCGCTGTCGGACGTCTCCACGCCGCGGTACCCGGCGACGATCCAGACCGGCGACCGCCGCGTCGTCGCGAGCTACGGCGCGCGCGCCTTCGTGCCCGGCGGTGACTTCGTGGTGAGCTTCCAGCGCGACGCCGACGGGGCGGCGCAGGTCTCGACGTACGTGCCCACCGCGCAGGAGCTCGCGTCCGCTCCGAAAGCCGGCGGTTCGGCGGCGGCCGAGGTGTTCGCCGCCGTGCGCGTGGGGGTCGATCTCCCCGAGGGCCTTTCGATCCCGGAGCACGCGGCGCGCGATCGCGCCGTGATCGTCGACACGAGCTACAGCCAGTCGGCCGAGACGCTCGCGGGCGCGGTCGCGGTCGCGATGGGCATCGTCCGGAGGATGGAGCCGGACGAGCACTTCGTGCTGCTCGCGTGCGACAGCGCCTGCGCCACGTACCCGGAGGACGGTCTCGCCCGCGCCGACGACGACGCCGTCGACGCGGCGGAGGCCTGGCTCGGGCGCGCCGCGCCTTCGGGATCCTCCGACCTCGCCGGCGCTCTCCTCGCCGCCGCGCGCCGCCTGCCGCCCGCGGGGCGCGGGCAGATCGTGTACCTCGGTGACGGCGCGGCGACCTCCGGCGAGCTCGGCGCGCGCGCGATCGCCGAGCGGGCTCGCCCCGCCATCGCCGAGCGCGGCGCCGACCTGCGCCTGCTCGGCAGCGGGCGCACCGTGGACGAGGTGGCCCTCCAGGCGATCGCGCGCGACCTCGGCGGCGCCTACGACCGGGTCGCCACCGGCGAGGCGCTCGCCCGCCGCGTCGACGAGCTCGCGCTCGGTCTCCGCCAGCCGGTGGTGGCGAGCCCGCGCCTCGAGCTCCCCGACGGCCTCTACGACGTGCGACCCGCGGTGTTGCCGAACCTGCGCCTCGGCCAGGAGATCGTCCTCGCCGCCAAGCTGGATCCCTCCCGCGCGCTCGGGCCGATCACGCTCGCGGGCGAGCTCGGCGGCAAGCCCTACGCGCGATCGATCGCGCTCGCGCTCCCCGACGTCCCGGGGCGGCGGCAGAACCCCCTCGTGCCTCGGCTCTGGGCGCAGGCGAGGCTCGCCGAGCTCGACGCGTCGACGGACAAGGCGGCGATCGACGAGGCCGTCGCGCTCTCGCGGCGCTTCCACGTCATGTCGCGCGCCACCTCGCTCCTGGTCCTGGAGAACGATCGCATGTTCGCCGAGTTCGGCGTGGAGCGGACGACCCGCCGGGCCGATGACCAGAGCGACGCGCTCTTCGGCGCCGATGCGGCCGAGGCAGGGGGCGTCGTCGGCGCCCCGCCCGGAGCGGCGTCCCCGGGCCGGCTCGGAGGATCGGCCGCGCCGGCCGAAGCTTCGGCTCCGGCGCCGAGGTTCGGCATGCTCTACCGCCTCGAAGAGGGCGGGAGCGAAGGGCCGCGGGCGACCGGCAACCTCTGGGGCGGCCCGTCGCGCGACACGAACGGCGGCCTCGGTCTGAGCGGCATCGGCGAGGGCGGAGGAGGCAAGGGCGAAGGCATCGGCCTGGGCGCGGTCGGCAACATCGGTCACGGCGCCGGGAGCTCGCCGGGGCAGGGCTTCGGCTCCGGATCCGGGCGGCTCGGCGGGTCGCACCGCGCCCGCGCGCCCCAGGTCCGATCGTCGGCGTCCGCGGTCTCCGGCCGCCTCCCCACCGAGGTCATCCAGCGCGTGGTGCGGAGCGCGTTCGGGCGCTTCCGCCAGTGCTACGAGCGCGGGCTCGCCAAGAACCCTGCGCTCGGCGGCAGGGTCACGGTGCGCTTCATCATCCGCAGCGAGGGCGGCGTCGGCGGCGTCGAGAGCGCGGGGAGCGATCTCGCCGACGCCGAGGTGGTCGCCTGCGTCGTCGGCGCGTTCCGCGGGCTCTCCTTCCCGTCGCCGGAGTCCGGCACGGTCACGGTCGTGTTCCCGATCGTGTTCAAGCCGGCCGACGCGGCCCCGACGACGAGCGCCGAGCCGCCGCCGAGCGCGCCCGTCGTCGCGTCGCCGAGCCCCGCGCCGTCCCCGAGGGCGCCCCGTCGCGCGCCGCCGGCGTGGGTGCCCGAACCGCCCGACGTCCCCACGGCCGCGCACCGCAGCGCCGACGACGCGTGGATGCGCGATCGCGACGCGACGCTCGACGATCTCCAGGCGAAGGTCGCGCAGGCGCCGACGAGCCGCCCGAGGCACGAGGCCCTGGTGCGCCGGCTCCTCGCGCGCGGCCGCCTGCCCGAGGCGCTCGAGGCGGCGCGCCGCTTCGCCGAGCTCGATCCGGATCTGCCCCGCGCCCGCGAGCTCTACGCGTTCGCGCTCGCCGCGACGGGCGACGGACCCGCGGCGGTGGCCGCGCTCGACTCGCTCGCCGAGACCAGCCCGAGGAGCGCCGCCGCGCACGCCCGCGCCGCGCGCGCCTTCGAGGCCGCGGGCGACGAGCGGCGCGCCTGCGCGCACTGGCGCTCGCTCGCCGAGCTCAGGCCCGGCGCCGACGACGCGCTCGCCGAGGCGCTCCGCTGCCGGGCGCGCGTCCTGGGGGAGCGGCAGGAGGCGCTCGCCCTCGCGAAGGCGAAGACGCAGCCAGGCCCCGCGCTCGCCAAGCTCGCCGCCGCGCTCGAGGGCGGATCGGTGCCGGCGTACGAGACCCCGGCGGCGCGGGGCCAGTTCGAGGCGACGGTGCGCTGCGAGCCCGGCGTGGAGCGCTGCCCCGCGGTCGTCGTCATCGGTCCGACCGGGAACGTGATGTCGCCGTGGACGCCGAGCGCCGAGCGCTCGGGAGCGCGCTCGGTCTCCTTCTCCGGTCTGCAGAACGGCACCTACCGCACCCTGCTCGTCGGCGGCGCCCCGGACGCGCGCGGCGAGGTCGAGCTCTCGGCGCTCGGCTCGCGCAAGCGCCTGCCGATCACGCGCGCGTCCGCGACCGTCGCCGCGACGCTGGTGCAGATCCCGGCGACCTCGTTCGGCTGGGGAGGCCGGTTCTGATCCGAGCGCGCCATCGAGCGGCTATCCTCCGCCGCGATGGATGTCCTCCCGGCGATCGATCTCCTCGGCGGTCAGGCGGTGCGGCTGCACCAGGGCCGCTACGATCAGGTGACGGTCTACGATCCCGATCCGCCCCGCGTCGCCGCCGGCTGGCGGGGGCACGTCCCACGCATCCACGTCGTCGATCTCGAGGGCGCGCGCGCGGGGCGCCCGGCGCAGGAGGCCGTCGTGCGCGCCATCGTCGCCGCGTTCGGGCCGGGCGTGGAGATCGGCGGCGGCGTCCGCTCGCTCGAGGCCGCCGAGGCGTACCTCGAGCTCGGCGTCGAGCGCGTCGTCCTCGGCACCGCGGCCGTCAAGGATCCCGAGCTGGTCCGCGCGCCCGCGCCCCCCCCCCCCCGGCGGGGGGGGGGGGCCCGCGCCCCCCCCGCGGGGGGGGGGGGCCCCCCCCGCGGGGCGCCGCGCCGGCGCGGCC
>CAYJPW010000298.1:0-3046 GCA_964372055.1 uncultured Polyangiaceae bacterium | reverse complement strand
GGGGGGTGGGGGGGGGGGTCCGCGGCCCGGCGGCCTTAACCGACCCGGCGGGGGGCCGCGCCCCCCCGCCCCCCCACCCCGGGCGCGTGGTGGTGGCCCTCGACGCCAAGGCGGGGCGGGTCGCCACCGACGGATGGGAGCAGGTCTCGGCGACGACGGCGGTGGACCTCGCGCGCTCGCTCGCCGACGCGCCGATCGCCGCGCTGCTCTACACCGACGTCGCACGTGACGGAACGCAGGCCGGCCCGAACGTCCCCGAGACCCGGCGCCTCGCGGAGGAGGGCGGCTTCCCGGTGATCGCGTCGGGCGGCGTGGGCTCGCTCGCGCACCTGACCGAGCTCGGGCGTTGCCCGGGCGTCGTCGCCGCCATCGTGGGGCGCGCGCTCTACGAGCGGACCTTCACGCTCGAAGAGGCCATCGCCGCCGCGGCGTAGTGGATCCCCCGCTCATCGTGTACCTTTGCCGCCGTGTCCGAAGGCTTCCGCCCCCCGTCGTCCCGCGACGTCGCCGGAGAGGACTTCCTCTTCCACCTCTACCGCGGGAGCGAGCTCCTCCAGGACGACCGCGTCCACGACGCGAAGGCCGAGCTCGAGCAGGCGCTCTCGCTCCAGCCGAGCGATCCCAAAGGGCAGGACCTGCTCGCCATCGTCTACTTCCGCCTCGGGATGTACCCGCGGGCGATCACCATCTACGAGCGGTTGATCCAGACCCACACCGAGGCCATCACCCCGCGCATCAACCTCGCCCTCTGCTACCTGAAGACGGGGCAGCCGGCGCAGGCGCGGATCGAGCTCGAGCGCGTGATCGAGCACGACCCCGGGCACAGCCGCGCCTGGGGTTACCTCGGCCTCGCCTTCCAGCGCATGGGCGACTACGAGCGCGCTCACCACGCGTTCGCCGCCGGCGGGCACGACGCCATGGCGCGCCGCCTCCTCGAGATGTCGGGCGCGGGGGCGTCGCAGTCGCTGCGACCCGAGCCGATGGCCCCGGAGAAGGCCGAGATCCGGCGCGCCGCGGGCGAGGCGTTCCAGGAGCTCGATCGCGCCGGCGGCGGCTTCCGCCCCGACGCCGACCTCAGCGCCGCGCGGCCGCTCGGCGACGCCGCCGCGCCGCAGGGCGCCTCCGGGACGTGGGCGGCGGTCGAGCCCGGACGCGAGCCGATCCCGGCGCCGCCGCTCATGCCGGCGTCGCTGGGCACGCGCAGCATCACCCAGGCGGGCTTTCCGGCGGTGACCGCGCCGATCGGCGACCCGCTCCCCGCGCCGCGGCCGTTCGACGCCGGTCCTCCCTCGGCCGCGAGGCCGCCCGGCGCGCTCCCGGCGCCGGCGATCACCGCGCTGGCGCGCGAGCTCCTGCTGGTCTTTCCGCGCGACGCGTCGGTCGCGCTGCACCCCTCGGGCGTGGTGCTCGCGCAGAGCACCTCCTCGTTCGCGACCCGCCTCGAGGTGGTGCGGTCGATGGCGCTCAACACCGGCTGGACGACGGCGGCCCTCTCGCGCCGCGTGCGCGGCAAGGCGATCGACGAGCCGCTCGGCGGCCCCTCCTCCCCGATCTACGAGGTCACCGGCAAGGGCGAGCTCGTCCTCGGCCCGCCGCTCGGGCGGCACCTCCGGCCGGTGCTCGCCGACGACGGCGAGCCGCTCTACCTGCGCGAGGACGTGGTCAGCGCCTTCGAGATCGCGGTGGGCTACGAGAACGGCCGCCTCGCGGTCGGCGACGGCGAGGCGATCTCGATGCTGCAGCTCCGGGGCAAGGGCGTCATCGTGGCCTCGCTCCCCGAGCGCGTCTCGGCGATCGAGATCACCCCGGACCGATCGGCGGCGCTGCGCGCGCTGGCGGTGCTCGGTTGGGTCGGGCGCATCGTGCCGCGCGCGCTGCTGCCGAGCGAGGCCCCCGCCGGCGTGCGCGGCTTCGTCTCGTTCGCGGGCGAAGGCATGGTGCTGATCGATGCCCGCTAGCGCCGCGCCGAGCTCGCCGCCGCTGTCGAAGAAGAGCCTGAAGGCGCGGCGTCGGAAGACGCTCTGGGAGGACGCGCGCAACATCCCCAACCTCCTCACGTTCGCGCGGATCGTGATGATCCCCGTCGTGCTCGTCCTGCTCGCGCGCGGCGGGCCGCGCGACTGCTTCTGGGCGGCCCTCGTCTACGCCCTCGCCGCGATCACCGACATGCTCGACGGATGGCTGGCGCGCCGGCAGGGCCTGGTGAGCGTGCTCGGCAAGTTCCTCGATCCGCTCGCCGACAAGCTCATCGTCGCCGCGACGCTGGTGTGGCTCGTCCCCATGGGCCGGATCGCCGCCTGGGCCGTGGTGCTCTTGATCTCGCGCGAGATCACGATCACGGCGCTCCGCTCGATCGCGTCGACGGAGGGCCTCGTCATCGCCGCCGGCGACGGCGGCAAGGCCAAGACCGCGCTCCAGATGATCGGCATCGTCTGCCTGATCCTCGGCTACCCCTACACGCTCGACCTCGGGATCGTCGATTTCGGCCGGCTCGATCTGGTCCACGTGGGGCGCCTGCTCATCTATCTGTCGCTCGTGTTTTCGATCACGAGCGCCGCGCAGTACATGGGCCTCTTCATCGACGCCATCGACGCGAAGAACAAGCGCTCCTCGGCGCGCTGACGCCGGGCGATAGGCGCGCGCCGGCGATTCTGCTAGACAGCCCGGCGTGAACCTCTCCGGCCGATGGGTCCTCGCGTCCGTTCCCCTCCTCCTGGCGCTGGCGGCGCCGGGCTGCAGCCTCCAGGGCGAGGGCGAGCGCTGCAGCCGCAAGGCCGGCCCCACGGGGAACGAGGACTGCCAGTCGGGGCTCGTGTGCAAGTCGTCCTCCGAGCTCGGCGGCGACTCGGACATCTGCTGCCCCGAGGGCGCGAGCAACGAGCCCGCCTGCATCCCCGGCGGCGGGACGACGAGCTCCACCGGCACCGGCGGCGGGGGCACGACGACGTCCACGACGACGACGTCCACCGGAACGGCCGGCGGCGGCGGCGCGGGCGGCACCGGCGGCGCGGGCGGCACCGGCGGCACCGGCGGCCAGGGCGGAAGC
>CAYJPW010000297.1:0-7339 GCA_964372055.1 uncultured Polyangiaceae bacterium | reverse complement strand
GACACCTCTTCAGGCGCGAGCGGGGGCTCTGCCCCCGCGCCCCCGGGACTGAAGACGCGTCGGACCTCGGGCGTCCAGCGGCGTCGGTCGGACGATGGTCCGACACCTCTTCAGTCGCGATCGTGCTCGCGCGGGAGCACTGGGGACGTCCGGCGGAGGCTCCGTCCTGGAGATCCCGGAGCTCGCCCCTTCCCGCTCTCCCTCATCGGGCTCCGGCCGGTGGACCTTCGTGCCGGGGTGGGACACGAAATCAGCTGACGTACGTCTATCCTCGGGTGAGACTCTCGAACGGATTCGGTGAGGCAGGAGCCGGACCCGGGATCGGCGATCCCCCCAAGCCGAACGACGGTGTCCGCCAACGGAAGCAGATGCGCCCCCAGGTCGGTCAGGTCATCAACAACAAGTACCGGCTCATCCGCCTCGTCGGCGACGGCGGGATGGGCAGCGTCTACGAGGCGCGCCACGAGGTGCTCGGGACCACCGTCGCCCTGAAATTCCTCCACCCGGAGCTCTCGCGCCGGAGCGGGCTGGTGCAGCGGTTCCTCCAGGAGGCCCGCGTCTCGGCGCACATCCAGAGCCCCCACGTCGTCCGCGTGACCGACGTCGACCAATCGTCGGCCGGCCTCGCGTTCATCGTGATGGAGTACCTCGAGGGCAAGACGCTCCAGAACCTCTACGAGGAGCTCTACCGGGCGGGGAAGCGCCTCTCCTACGCCGACGCGCTCGAGTACGCGCTGCAGATGCTCGAGGGCGTCGAGGCCGCGCACCGCGCCGGGATCATCCACCGCGACCTCAAGCCCGACAACGTGATGATCACGAAGGGGCTCAAGGGCGAGACGCTCCTCAAGCTCCTCGACTTCGGCATCGCGAAGCTCAAGGTCACCGGCGAGCTCGACCGCGGGCTGACGCGCCCGGGCGTGATCATGGGGACGCCGGAGTACATGGCGCCCGAGCAGGCCTACTCGGCGGACGCGGTCGACTCCCGCGCCGACATCTTCTCGCTCGGCGTGATGATCTTCGAGATGATCGCCGGCCGCAGGCCGGTGGGCGGCGACGATCCGCACCAGATCGCGGCGCAGTACCTCTCCGGCCAGGTGGCGAAGCTCCTCGATCTCGCGCCGCACGCCGATCCCCAGCTCGCCCAGGCGGTCCACCGCGCCATGGCGCCGATGCCGAAGGACCGGTTCGCGACCGTCGCCGAGCTGCGCGCCGCGCTCGAGCCCGCCGCGATCGCGGCGCGCGTGCCGTCCGCCCCGGCGGCGGCCACGCCGGCGCCGCCCGTCGCCTCGCCCGAAGCGCGCAGCGTCGCGATGCAGGTCGATCTGCCCAAGCCGGCGAACGGCGCGCCGGCGCGCGCGCCCGAAGGCGCTGCTGCCTCACCGGTCGCGGCGGCGACACCCGCGACCAACCCCGGCGCGGCCGAGGGGTACCGCAGCGTGCCCAAGACGCTTCCGCCGGAGGACGAGGGCGACGGCGCGCCCGCGCCCGGCACGCCGCTCGGCGGCTTCAGCGTCCACGACCAGACGGTGCGCGCGACGCCGATCCCCGCCGAGGTCGCCGCCCAGGTCGCGCAGGCGCAGGCGGCGGCCGCCGCGGCGAGCGCTGGTCCCGTCGTCCACGTCGGGAGCGGCACGGTCTCGAGCCCGCCTCCGGCACCGGCCGCGATGGGCTTCGGCGCCGAGGGCGTCGCGCCCGCGGCGAACGTCGCGGTGCTGCCGTCCTCCCTCCCGTCCACTGCAAACTACACGCCGGCCTACGTGCCCGAGGTCTCGCCTCGACCGGGCGGCACCGACGTCGGCGCGAACGGCAGCGGCGCGCAGCCGTACGCCGGCGCGGTCCCCGGCACGGCGACGATGGACCCGCTCTACAGCGCCACGCCGACGGCCAACCCGCCGGTGCGCCGCAAGCCGCGGGGCGGCGCGTCGTCGCTGCTGATGATCCTCCTCCTCGCCACCGGGGTCGCCGGGGCCGTGGTCGGGGGCGTGTACATCGCGCACCAGCGCGCGAAGGGCGCGGACCGCGCCGACGATCCGCCGGTGATCACGACGGCGCCCGCGACGAACATCGCCCCGCCGCCTACGACGCCGACCGATCCGCCGGTCGCCACGCCGCCTCCGCCTCCGCCTCCGACGCCCACGCCGACGCCGCCGCGGCCGACCGCCAAGCCGCCCGGCACGACCAAGCCGCCGGGCACCGCGACGTCGACGCCGACGGGGACGCCGAGCAGCCAGCCGCCGTTCATCCCGACGTCGTTCCCTCCGCTCATCATCCCGACGGCGATCCCGACGTCGCTGCCGCTCCCGTTCCCGCCCCCCGGCGGCACGACGCCGCCGGCGAGCACGGGGCCCGGCCCGGGAGGGACGACGACGAGCCCTCCGCCCACCTCCACCGGCGGCGGCAGGCCCAGGATCACGATCCCGCCGCGGAACTGAAGGATCCGCCGGAGCGGCATCGGACGCTGCACTCTTTCGCGGCGCAGAATGTTGCTAGGATGACGGTCCGATGAGCGAGCAACACAGCGGGCCTCCGCCCGGCTGGCCCCAGGCGCCGGACGCCTATGGCCCGGGCAAGACGATCCCGGGAGATCCTGGATTCGACGCCGCATCCGGCGGAGGCTTCCCCGTACCGACGGGCGCCGGCGCGCCGCCCGCCGCCGCGCCGCCCGCCGCGCCCATCGACGCGCCGCCGATGGCGCCGCCGGCGCACGCCGGCGCCGTCGTGCCGCCCACGATCGTCGATGGCAGCCCGACGGATCACGGGCTCCCGCCGTTCCCCGACGTCCAGATGGATCCCGCGCCGGCGCCCGGAGGCGTCACCGCGCCCGCCGATCCGTACGCGGCCGCCGCTGCGCCGCCGCTCGGCGGCCTGGGAGCGACGCCGTACGCGAACGTGCCCCACGCCGCGCCGGCGCCGTACGCGCCGCACGCGGATCCCGCGCTCGCCCCGCCACACGCCGCGGCATCGCCGCTCCTCGCGGCGCCGCCGCCCCATGCGCGCCCGGCGCGCGGCGGTGGGCCGCCGATGCTCCTCGTCGCCATCGGCGCGTTCGTCGTGCTCGGCGGCGGCCTGACGACGTTCTTCTGGCTGCGCTCGCGCGCCGCCGCCGAGGACACCGACAAGCCGATCCCGACGATCGCCGTGCCGAGCGCCGTCACCGTCCCCGCCGAGCCGCCGCCTCCCGGCACCGAGCCGCCTCCCATCGCGCCGCCTCCCGCAGCGACCCCGGCGCCGAAGCCGACGACGGCGACGCCGCCGAAGAGCACCGGCACGACGCCGCCGAAGAGCACCGGCACGACGACGGCGCCGCCGACGTCGACGGCGAAGGCGCCCCCGACGAGCACCGCGCCGCCCGCGAACACGACGCCGCCCGCAGGAACGACGACGGGGAAGCGGCCGAAGATCCCGCCGCGAAATTGACCCGCCGTTCGCGGTCGATTTCACAGGCGTCGTGGGGGGGACGTCGATCCGCGCCCACGCCGACCGGTGCGTGAACCCGGATCGACCGAAGAAGAACTCTCTGTCTCCCCGCCTCCCGGTGAAATTTCCTCTCCGGCTGGGGCGAACCACCGGATCGACGATCGCGGAGCGCGAGGCACGGTGGGCAAAGCTGGAAGAAATCGATTGACAAACGCCAGGTTGTGATCAGGTTCCTTGCCCATGAGCAAACCGGGTCTCGCCGCGGTGCTGTCGCTGATCGTCCCCGGCGTGGGGCAGATCTATAACGGCTGCTTCTGGCGCGGCGTCTTCTGGCTGATCATCACGCCGGGATTCTGGATCGGCACCGGCGGCCTCGCCGGGTGGGTCTGTCACCTCGTCGCGGCGTACACGGCCTACTCGTACGCGATGAAGCACACCCGGTAGCGCGGCGCGCGCTCTCGCTCCCTTCGTCGTCGTCCCGAGCCCGCGGCGGATCCTAGCCGCCGAACAGGAGCCGACCGCCCGCGGTCGCGCGGACCGCGTCGCCGAAGCGCTGGACCTCGGCGAGGCGCTCGGGCGCGAGCGGGCCGGCGCCGACGCCGGCCACGTCCTCCTGGAGCTCGGCGAACGTCCGCGCGCCGCAGAGGACGACGTCGACCGCGGGGTGGCCGAGCGCGAAGCGGTAGCACTCGGCGGCCGTCATCGGCGCCTGACCTTTGAGCGGCTCGAGCAGCTTGCCCCAGCGCGTGGCGGTGTACGCGACCACGCCGGGGCGGCGCGGGCCGAGGCTCTCGAAGATCTCGCGCTCGGCGCCGCGGTGGGCGGCGTTGTAGCGGATCATGAGGGCGTCGAGCTCGAGCTCGTCGACGAGGGCGCGCGCCATCGGGCGGTCGTGGCAGGAGATGGCGAGGGCGCGCGCCTTGCCCTCCTCCTTGAGACGGCGGGCGGCGGGCCACGTCTTGCCGGTGACGTACCAGTGCGCCTGCACCCAGAAGAGGTGGAAGACATCGATGCGATCGACGCCGAGCGTCTTCGCCGCCTTCTCCCACTCGCGCGCGACGCTCCAGCCGGTGGGGACGTTGGCGCCGGCCGCGATGACCAGCTCGTCGCGGTGACCGGCCGCGACGAGGCGGCGGATGCCCTCGACGAGGCCCTTCATCCGCGGGGTCACGAAGAAGTAGTTCACGCCGCACTCGTGGAAGGCGCGCTCGACGTCGGGCGCCGCGATGCCGAACGAGCCCGCGAGGCCGAGCGGCGCGACGTCGAGCCCCGTCTGTCCCAGCGGCCGGCGCGAGAGGCGTGGAGCGCTCATGGGGCGAGCGTTATCATGCGCGCCGCCGCCGGCAAGAGCTCACGCCGGCGCGAGACGGGCCGCAAGTGACTTGCGGCGCTTGCCGCCGGCGGGGCGCGGGGCGCCGGCGAGCCGTCGCAGCACCTCACCAGTCGCCGTGTCGCGGCGCGCGATCTCCTCGGGCGTCCCCTCGGCAACCACGCGCCCGCCCTCGGCGCCGCCGCCGGCGCCGAGCTCGACGACGTGGTCGGCGGCGGCGATGACGGCGGGGTGGTGCTCGACGATCACCAGCGTGTCGCCGCGCGCGACGAGGCGGTCGAGCACCGCGATGAGCTTGGCGACGTCGGCGAGGTGCAGGCCGGTCGTGGGCTCGTCGAGCACGTAGAGCGTCGGCTTGGGGCGCGCGCCGGCGGTGAGCTCGCAGGCGAGCTTGAGGCGCTGGGCCTCGCCGCCCGAGAGCGTGTGCGATCCCTGCCCGAGGCGCAGGTAGCCGACGCCGAGGTCGCGCATGATCGAGAGGGGCGCGTGGATCTTGGGGTGGACCGCGAACACCGAGGCGGCCTCCTCGGCCGTGAGCTCGAGGACCTCGCCGATCGACGAGCCGAGATAGCGGACGTCGAGCGTCTGCGGCTCGAAGCGGCGCCCGCCGCACGCTTCGCAGGGCGTGACCGCGTCCGGCAAGAACGACATCTCGTGGACGATCACGCCTTGGCCTTCGCACGCCGGGCAGCGGCCGCCCGCGGGGGTGTTGAACGAGAAGCGCGCCGGTCCGAAGCCGCGCACCTGCGCCTCGGGCGAGGCGGCGAAGAGACGGCGGACCTCGTCCCAGACGCCCAGGAACGTGGCCGGAACCGAGCGGGGCGTCTTGCCGATGGGCGACTGGTCCACGGCGAGCGCCCGCACCAGCGAGCGCGGCACGCGGACCTTCTGGTGCGCGCCGGGCTCGGGCGCGGCGAGATCGAGGGCGCGCCGCACCGCGGGGTAGAGGACGTGGCGCACCAGCGTGCTCTTGCCCGAGCCCGAGACGCCGGCGACGACCGTCATCCGGCCGAGCGGGATGCGCACCGCGTCGCCCTTGAGGTTGTTGGCGCGGGCGCCGAGGATCTCGATGGCCTCGTCGGCGTTGCCGCGGCAGACGCGCGTGGCGGCGATGGCGTGCTCCATGGCGAGCGCGCGGCCGGTGGGCGAGGCGGGATTGGCGAGCACGGCGTCGGGCGGGCCCTCGGCCACCACCCGGCCGCCGCCGCGGCCGCCGGAGGGGCCGAGATCGACGAGGTGATCGGCGGCGCGGATGGTGTCGGCGTCGTGCTCCACCATGAGCACGGTCGAGCCGGTGTCGGCGAGCGCGCGCAGGTTGGCGAGGAGGCGCTGCGTGTCGCGGGGGTGCAGGCCGATGGTGGGCTCGTCGAGCACGTAGAGCGCGCCGGTGAGGCCGCTGCCGAGCTGGGCGGCGAGGCGGAGGCGCTGCATCTCGCCGCCCGAGAGCGTCGTCGCGCGGCGGTCGAGGTCGAGGTAGCCGAGGCCGACCTGCTCGACGAACTCGAGGCGCCGGCAGAGCTCCTTGTGCGGCGCCGCGGCGATGAGCGCGCGATCGCCCTCGAAGCGGAGGGCGCGGGCCCAGCGGACCGCGGCGGCGATCGAGCGCGCCGAGACCTCGTGATAGCGCTCCCCGGCGAGGCGCACCGCGCGCGGCAGCGGGCGGAGCCGCGAGCCGCCGCACTCCTCGCAGGCCTCGGCGCCGTCCTCGGGCTCGCCGCCGCCCTCGAGGCCGGTGCCCTCGCAGGCCTCGCACCGGCCCTGCTTGGTGTTGAACGAGAAGAAGCGCGGATCGAGGTCGGGCACGCCGGCGCCGCAGCGCGGGCAGGTGCGCGAGGTGGAGAAGAGCTCTTCGCCGGAGCGGCCGCCCGCGACCTTGACCGCGCCCTTGCCGAAGGCGAGCGCGCGGTCGAAGCTCGGCCGGCCGAGCTCGGCGAGGCGGCCCTCGAAGATGACGAGGTCGATCGAGTGCTCGCGGTTCTTCTCGAGGCGCGGGGGGCGGTCGGTGCTGCAGACGACGCCGTCGGCGATGGCGCGCTCGATCCCCGCGCGCGCGGCGGCGGTGAACACGTCGAGGTAGGTGCCCTTGCGGGCGACGACGGCCGGGGCGAGCAGCGTCTCGGCGGCGCGGCGGCGGCCGCGGAGCGCGGCGAAGACCTCGTCGGCGGAGCGCGGGCGGATGCGTTCGTCGCACTCGGGGCAGTGCGCGTCGCCGACCTTGGCGAAGAGGAGGCGGAGGTAGTGGGCGATCTCGGTCACGGTGGCGACCGTCGAGCTCGAGCCGGCGCGGGTGGTGCGCTGCTCGAGGGCGATCGACGGGGGCACGCCGGTGACGCGGTCGACGTCGGGGCGCGGGAGGGTGGGCAGGAACTGGCGCGCGTAGGGGGTGAGCGTCTCGAGGAACCTCCGCTGGCCCTCGGCGAAGACGACGTCGAAGGCGAGCGTGCTCTTGCCCGAGCCGCTCGGACCGGTGACGACGACGAGCTTGCCGTGCGGGATCGAGGTGGAGACCTCGGCGAGGTTGTGCTCGCGGGCGTTGGTCACGACGATCGCGTGCGGCGCGTCGGCGCGCGGGGCGGCGGCGCGGGGCGGCGC
>CAYJPW010000296.1:0-7342 GCA_964372055.1 uncultured Polyangiaceae bacterium | reverse complement strand
CGCTTGGCGCGCCGCCGCGCCTCGCCGAGGTCGCCGGCGCCGAGGGCGGCGTCGACCTCGGCGAGCGGCGCCAGCGCCGGCGAAGAGCGCTCGAGATCGCCGGCGAGCCGCGGACCGAGCTCGCGCGCGCGCACCGCGGCGCGCTCCGCGCCGGCCGATCCCCCGCGCGGGCGGAGAGCTCGGCGAGCGCGCGCCAGCCGTCGAGCGAGCGCGGCTGCCGGAGCGTCAGCGCCACGAGCTCGCGCCGCGCGTCGGCCACGCGCCCTGCGCGCTCGAGCGCGACGGCGTGCAGGACGGCGGCCTCGGAGCGGTCGGGATCGAGCGCGATGGCCTTGGCGGCCGACTCGAGCGCCTCGGGGATGCGCCCCGCCGCGAGGGCGCAGCGCGCCCGCTCCCGCCACAGCGGCTCGTAGTCGGCGTCGCGCGACGCGGCGCGCCGGAAGGCGTCGTCGGCCGCGGCGGCGCGGCCGAGACCGCACGCGACCGCCCCAATCCTCGTCCAGATCTCGGGGCTCGCCGAGTCGTCGGCGGCCGCCTCGGCGTAGCCGGCGAGCGCCGCGCCGAGATCGCCGCGCGCCTCGGCCGCGGCGGCGCGCCCGTAGGCGGCATAGGCGCTCTCCGAGACGAACCGCCCCTCCACCTCGCGGCCGTCGATGACGCGAACCACGCCCGGCTGGGCGCAGCCCGCGCTGAAGGCGAGCACCCACGGCGCGAGCAGGACGAGCGATCGGATCCGATCGGCCGGCATCAGCCGCACTTCGCGATCTCCTCGAGCAGGCGATCGTTCTCGGCCGGGAGCCCTACCGTGATGCGCAGGCGGTTGGCGAGCCGGCCGCCCGCGGCGTGGAAGCTGCGCACGAGCACGCCGCGCGCGGCGAGGGCCTCGAACACCTCGCCGCCGGGGCGCCGCGTGCCCACCCAGAGGAAGTTGGCGTGGCTCGGCGCCACGTCGAGCCCGATCGCGCCGAGCTCGCGCGCGAGCCGCTCGCGCTCGGCCACGACCGCGGCCGTGGTGCGGGCGATCTCGTCGCCGAGCTCGCGCAACACGAGCGTGGCCATGCGCTGCGACGCGGTGCACATGCTGTACGGCTGGCGCGTCTTGTCGATCTCGCGGATGAGGTCCGCAGGCCCGACGATCCAGCCCACCCGGAGCGCCGCGAACCCGATCTTCGAGAGCGTGCGCAGCACGGCGACGTTCGGGTAACGGGTGCGGAGATCGAGCTGCGAGCGCGGGGCGAAATCGACGTAGGCCTCGTCGACCACGACGAGCGCGTCCGGGGCCGCCTCGATCACCGCCTCGAGGCGATCGCGCGACATCAGCGCGCCCGTCGGGTTGTTGGGCGTGGCGATGAACACCACGTTCGGGCGCGCCATCGCGATGGCGCGGCGCATGCTCTCGACCGGCAGGTCCCAGCCGGCGTCGAGCGGCACCTCGATCACCTTGATGCCGCGGGCGCGCGACGAGACCTTGTACATCACGAAGGTCGGCGCCGTGGTCACGATGGTCGCCGTCGGCGCCTTCTCGCGGGGCCGATCGAGGGCGGTGACGAGGAGGGCGATGACCTCGTCCGAGCCGCAGCCCGCCATGACCTCGTCGGGCCGGCAGCCGGTGCGGGCCGCGATCGCCTCGCGGAGCTCCACCATCCGCGCGTCGGGGTAGCGGTGCCAGTCGATCCCGGCCGCGGCGCGCGCGAGGATCTCGCGCGCGCCCTCGGAGAGCAGCGGCGGCATCTCGTTCGCATCGAGCCGCACCTCGAACCGGCCCGGGTTGGGCGCGTAGGCGGTGAGCTCGGCGAGCTCGGGGCGGAGGATCGGGGCGAAGAGGTCGAGGGACATGGCGGGGGCGGCCCTCCGGTCAGCGCGCGATCTTACTCTCCGTCGCGCGGTGGTGCAGCGCCATGTGTCCGCGCTGGATGCCTTCGGTGGCGAGGGCCCGGAGCGCGGCGAGGTTGTTGGCGAGCCCCGCGGCGGCGGCGATCATCGAGAGCTCGGCCGACGAGGTCGCGCCCGACAGCGCGAGCGCGAGGCGCGCCCCGCGGTGCGCGCGGAGCGCCCCGCCGACCGTCCCGAGCGCCAGGGGCAGCTCGAGCCGCCCGGCGAGGACGTCGCCCTCCACGCGCCACTCGGCCAGCGCCGTGTAGCGCCCGCCCCGCGCGGCGAAGGCGTGCGCCCCGGCCTCGACGGCGCGCCAGTCGTTCCCGGTCGCGACGACGACGGCGTCGACGCCGTTCATGATCCCTTTGTTGTGGGTCGCGGCGCGGTACGGATCGCGCTCGGCGAAGCGCGACGCGCGCTCGATGGCGCGCGCGGCGTCGCGCGAGAGCGCCTCGGCCCCCGCGACCTCGGCGATGGGCACCTGCGCCGAGACGCGGGTGATGCGCTCGTCGCAGTAGTTCGAGACGATGCGGAGCCCGAGCTCGCCGCCGCCGAGCTCGGCGACGCGCGGCCCGAGCGCCTCGGCGATGGTGTTGACGAGGTTCGCGCCCATCGCGTCCTTGCAGTCGACCGACACGTGCGTCACCACGAAGCCGTCGCCGACGTCGCGGACCGTCACCTCGCGCGCGCCGCCGCCTCGCTCGCAGAGACCAGGGACGGCGGCGTCGGCCCGGGCCAACAGCTCGGCGCGCGCCTCGCGGATCCGGGCGACCGCCGCCTGGGGCGAAGCGACGTCGTGCACCTCGATCTGGGCGATCATCCGGGACTCGTCGACCGTCGCGGAGAAGCCGCCGCCGGCGCGGACGCGCTTGGCGGCGTGCGACGCGGCGGCGATGACGCTCGGCTCCTCGATCGCCATGGGGGCGAGGAAGTCGGTGCCGTTGATGCGGAAGTTGAGCGCGACGCCGAAGGGGAGGGCGAACGTGCCGATGGCGTTCTCGACCATCCGGTCGGCCTGCTCCGGAGAGAGGCCTCCGGCCGCGAGCGCGGCGTCGACCTCGTCCGGCGAGATCCCGGCGAACTCGGCGGCGCGCTTCCGGCGTTCGTCCACCGAGAGCTCGCGGAACCGAGCGATGCGGGAGGCTCGAGCGACCGCGGAGGCCTTGGCTCGAGCCCGCGGAGCGCGGGAGGCAGGGTCAGTCATGCGGCTCGCCCGGCATAGCGCGGCTGCGCGGCCCCGGCGCGCCAAATCCGCGTCGCCACCGCGCGCCCCCCGGCGGGATTCGCCGGAGCGCGCGCGGCCGGCCGCCCTCAGGCGAGGTGCACGCCGCGGGCGCCGATCCCGAGCTCGACGGGCGAGAGGCCGATCGCGCGAGCGCGGGCGCGGAGCGCGGCGGACGGCGGCGCCATCCCGAGGAACAGGGCGACGTCGCCGCCCCCCGCGCCCGAAGGCGCGACCGTGGCGCCCTCGGAGGCCGCGAGCGCATCGAGCTCGCGCACCTCCGCCGTCACGATGGCGGCGCCGGCGAGATCGCCGAGCTCGGCGAGCGCCCCGGTCTGGACGCGCACGCCGCGAACGACCTCGGCGGCCGAGCTCGCCGCGGCGACCGATCGCGCACCCGAGGCCGCCCGATCGATCGCCGTCCGGTACGCCGCGGGATCGCGCGCCGCGAGCGAGCGGACCCTGGCGAGCAGCTCGCGCGTCGAGGCCGCCACCGGGCTGGCGAGCACCACGACGACGAGGTCGGAGGGCAGCCGGCAGGCCGCGATCGCGAGCTCGGGGCCGACGAGCTCGCAGCGCACGACGCCGCCGTAGACGCTCGCCGCCACGTCGATGCCGCTGCCCCCGCCCTGCGCGACGCGGTGCGCGGTGAGGGCGGGGGAGAGGACCGCGTCGCGGAGCGCCCGCTCGTCCACGGCCGACGCGCCGAGCGCGGCGGCGAGCGAGGCGACCAGGATCGCCGCGCTCGAGCCGAGGCCGAGCTTCCGGTCCCCCTCGCGCAGCGGCGAGGCGTCGAACCAGGGCGCGTCGCGGAGCGAACCGGCTGCGATCGCGGCGGCGACCTCGTCGGTCACCCGCTCCGCGGGCCGGGCGCTGTCGGCGCTGACGTACCGATCGACCGCGGCGACGAGCGCCGGCGCGCCCTCGAACACCGAGTAGGCGCCCGAGAGCACCAGCTTGCCGGGCGCGCGCGCGGCAGTCACCCGTGCCCCGTCGCGCGGGAGACGCGCGCGCCCTCGCCCGGCCGGGTGCGGATGGTCCGGAGCACGCCCGGCACCGCCTCCATCGCCGCGACCACGGCCGCCTCGTCGTCCGCGTGGGTGAGCACCTTGACGTGTGGTCCGGCGTCGATGGTCGCGAACGCGGCGCACCCGCGCCCGCGGAGCCGGCGCACCTCGGCGAGCGCCTCCACCGTCGCGCCGGTCCAGTAGACGACGCCCGGGGCCGCGGCGATCGCCGCGGCGTGCATCATGAGCGCGCTCTGCTCGACGGCGGCGCCGAGCGCCTCGAGATCGCGGCGCAGCAGCGCCGATCGCGCCGCCTCGAAGAGCGCGGGCGCCGACGTGACCCACGCCGGGAAGTACGGGCTCGTCCGCGCGGTGTGCAGCATCCCCTCGCTCGACCCCACGTCCTTCGGGCCCTCGCGGGTCACCGCGACGACGACGCGGAGCGCCCAGAAATCCGGGGGTGCGACCTCGGCCGCGGCCAGGACCTCGTCGCCGGGGCGGCCGGCGCGCAGCTCGACGAAGCCGCCGAAGATCGATCGCGCCGCCGAGACCGAGCTCCGCCTCGCCAGATCGCTGGCGGCGGCGGGCGCGAGCTCGAGGCCCGCCGCGGCCGAAGCGGCGGTGGCGAGCGCCGCGAAGGCCGACGCGCTCGAGGCCAGGCCCGATGCGGTGGGGAAGTCGTTCACGCTCTCCACACGCGCGCGCTCGGCGCGCCGCGCCGACGCGCGGACGCGGTCGAGCAGCTCGCCGACCCGCCGCGCCGGCGTGCCCTCGACGCGCGCGCCGCCGAGGTAGAGCTCGTCGCTCGCGAGCGTCGGGTCGAAGGTGACGGTGGTGGTCGTCGCCATGCCGTCGAGCGTCACCGAGAGGCTCGGCACGGCCGGCAGGTTGTGCCCGTCCTCGCGCTTGCCCCAGTACTTGGCGAGCGCGATGTTCGGGTGCGCGATCGCGGTGGCGGTGGTCACGGCGCTCCCCCCGCCGCGCGCGGCAACGAGGCGGGGCGCGCCGCGGCCCGGACGCGTGCCACGAAGCCTGCGAAGCCGAGATCGCTCCAGGCGGCGAGCACGCGATCGGCGGCCTCGGCCGCCGCCTCGTCGCCCATTCGCTCCGCGCCGACGCGGGCGGAGGGGCAGAGCGCGATGACGGACCCGCCGCCGCCGGCGCCGGTGAGCTTGGCGCCGAGCGCGCCCGCGCGCCGCGCCGCGCCGCACAACGTCTCGATCGCCTCGGTCGACAGCATCAGGCCGGCGAGGATCATCTGGTTCAGGTCCATCAGCTTACCGAGCCCGGTCAGATCGCCGGCCTCGATGGAGGACGCCGCGTTGTCGACCAGCGAGGTGATCGCGAGCACGGCGCGATCGACCACGTCGGGCTTGCGCGCGCGCAGCCTGGCGACGCCGTCGACCATCGCCCGCGTCGAGGCGCCCGGACCGCTCGATCCGACGCAGAGCCAGAGGTCCACCGCGGGGGCGATCGGCCGCACGCCCTCGCTCCGCGAGTACCGGAAGCAGCCGCCGCTCGCGGCCGCGGTCGTGTCGATGCCCGAGGGGTTGCCGTGGAAGACGCGCTCCCACGCGACCGCCCGGGCGACCGCGGCGGCGTCGTCCGGAGTGGCCGAGAGGAGCGCCTCGACCGCGCGCCCGATGCTGACGCCGAGCGCCGCCGAGCAGCCCAGGCCGCCGCCCGGCTGGAGCTCCGTCGTCGCCTCCACGAGGACGGCCCCCGCAGGGGCGCCCTCGCCGAGGAGCGCCGCGAACGCCTTCGCGAGATCGTCGTCCGCCTCGGCGTCGGGGTGGACGACGCGGTCGCCGAGGCGGAGCTCGGCGCGGGAGCCCTCCGGCAGGCGCGCCGCGGTCGCGCTCGCGCCGCGATCGATACCGGCGGCGATGGCGGGCGCGCCGTACACCACCGCGTGCTCGCCGAGGAGGATGAGCTTGCCGCTCGCGCGCCCCGTCGCCGCCGCGCTCAACCGGACCCTCCCGGCATGCGCAGCGCGCCGGCCGCGCCGGCGAGGATCGCCCGAGCGCGCGGGGCGAGGGGAAGCCGCGAGGCCTCGGCCTCGGCGGCGCTGCAGAGATGGTCGAGGCGAGCGGCCACCGCGGCGCGCGCGCCGCAGCCCTCGAGCGCGCGGGCGGCGGCGCGCACGGCGCCGATCGGGGCGCGGGGCTTGCCCATGACCCGCGCGAGCGCCGCCCGCCCCGCGGCGTCGAGGCGCCGCTCGGCGGCCGCGATCACGGCGGTGCGCTTGCCCGCCCGGAGGTCCCCGCCCTCGGGCTTTCCGGTCTCGGCGGGGCTGCCGAAGGCGCCGAGCAGATCGTCGCGGAGCTGGAAGGCGACGCCGAGCGGCGCGGCGTACCTCTCGAGCGCGGCCAGCGTGCGCCGGGGCGCGCCGGCGAGCGTCGCCCCGAGGAGCAGCGGGCCGCGCACCGTGTAGCTCCCGGTCTTGAGCGCGTGCATCGCCTCCACGGAGCGCGCGGAGCGCGACCGCGCGGAGCGCGAGCGCGAAGAGCCGCCGAGCACGTCGAGCTCCTGGCCGATCACGACGTCGTCGTGGACGGCGGCGAAGAGCCGGATCACCTCGAGCAGCCGCGCCGGCGGCGCCGCCGCGGACGCCAGCGTGTCGAGCGACAAGCCCCAGGTGAGATCGCTCGCGAGGATCGCCGACGCGGCGCCGAGCTCCGCGCCGCCGAGCGCACGGGCGAGCGCGGCGTGGACGCTGGGGCCGCCGCGCCGCCGCGCGTCGCCGTCGATCCAGTCGTCCTGCATCAGGAGGTACGCCTGGAGCAGCTCGATGGCGGTGCCGGCCTCGAGCGCCGGCTCGAGGCGCGCGCGCGGCGCCACGCCGAGGAAGGCGGCGGCGAGCATCGCCGCGCGGAAGCGCTTGCCGCCGCGGAGCGTGAGGTCGCGCGCCGCGCCGACCATCGCGACGACGTCCGGGCCGTGCCGGCGGACGTCCTCGAGCTTCGCGTCCCAGCGGGCCCGTAGGCGACGCTCGATCTCGGGGCGCACGCGGGCGAGGTGCGCGGCGAACGCGTGCGCCGCGCGACCCGTCGCTTCGAGTCGCTCGTCTCTCGCCGGCCGGCCCATCGCGGCGCGGAGCCTAGGAGCCGCGTCGTCCTCGGTCAATGCGCCGGGCCGCGCGGCGCCGGGCGAGCGCCCTGCGCCGGCTTCCCGCGCGTACCGTCGCCGGCGACCGCCGCCAGCGCGCGCCGGACCGAACCGCGCCCGGTGGCGCCGG
>CAYJPW010000295.1:0-7342 GCA_964372055.1 uncultured Polyangiaceae bacterium | reverse complement strand
CGCCGCTCCCGCGCAGGCGCCACGCGCGCCCGTCGCTCCCGAGCAGGCGCCACGCCCGCCCGGTGCGCAGCGCCCAGCCGCGAGCCCGGCCCGCCCCGCGAGCCCGGGGATCGCCCCACGCCCCCCGCTCGGCAGCGCCCGGGCGCCGAGCACGACCGATCCAATCGGCCCGCCCGCTGCCGCTCGCGCGGCGGCGATCCGCCAGCCGCCGCCGGCCCCCGCGCCTCTGGCGATCCCGCCCGAGCCCGAGGCGCCTCGCACCCCTCCGCCGCCGCCGATGGACGACGACGACAGCGACGAGGAGGCGGCGACCTCGGTGATGGACTCACCGCTGCTCGCGATGGGCTGGCAGGCTGCGCCGCAACGGCCCGCTGCTCCGGCCCACCCGCCGCTCGGGCTGGGAGGGACCATGATGATGCCGGCGCCGCAGCAAGTGCCGGCGCCGCAGCCGGCGGCCACGCCCGCGCCGCAGCTGGCGCCCACGCCGCAAGCGCTCCCGCCGGCGGCCGAAGCGCCCGAGCTGCCCACGATGCCGCTCGCCCCGGGTGGGGGTCCGCCGCCGGGACCGTGGCAGCCGACGCCGACCGCTGCGGGCGCGCCGCCCGGCGCGCCCCCTCCGGCCGCGAGCGCGGGGATCGCTTGGCCGGAGGCGATGACGGCGCCGGTGCCGCCGACGCCGCCGATGCTGCAGCCGGCGTCGATCCCCCCGCGCCGGAGCGCCACGCTGCTGATCCTGGGGGCGCTCCTGGTGTTCGCGGGTGGAGGCGCGGCGGCGTACTTGCTCCTGGGGCGTCGCCCGCCGGCTGCCGCGCCGGAGGTGGTCGCGAGCGCCACGGTCGCGCCGATGCCGAGCGCGTCGGCCATCGAGGCGGCTGCGGCCTCCTCTGCCGGCGCGAGCGCGAGCGCGAGCGCCTCGGCGAGCGCTGCCGCGAGCGCGGCGGCGCCCCCACCCGTCGGAGATCCCGAGGCCTGCGTGGCGTCGCTCTTCGCGCCGGAGACGTTCGATGCCGCCGATGGAACCAAGCTCTCGGCCGTCTGCGACGAGACCGATCCACGCAAAGGCTCGGTGACGCTCAAGGCCGAGGCGATCCGCGCCGGCAGCTCCGGATCGGTGAAGAAGGTCTCGGACGGGATGCGCGAGTGGGCGATCCTCGGCTGGTACGAGATGGCCGCGTTCTCGGTCATCCGTGCGCGCTGCTGCCCCGCGGCCGCCCCCATCACCCTGCCCACGCCCGAGGGGTGCGAGCCGCTCGACAAGGTCCTGACCGAGCTCGGCGCCGCCGCCTCCACCGCGGGCGACGACGCGGCGGCCCGCGACGTCCTCGCCCGCTACACCAAGGCCGCGCACTGCGTCGCCCGCTCCGGCGCGGCGACGCGCTACGGTCGCGGCGACCGGATCGAGGGCGGCGAGGAGACGGCGTTCCTGAAGACGCTCGATCGCGTCCGCGCCTCGACGAAGCCCTGATTGCCGAGCGAACGCGAGTCGCGGCCGGCTACGGCCGCGCTCAGGCCATCTCGAGGAAGAGCCGGTCGGGATCCTCGAGGAAGCCGATGATCTCGTAGGCGAACGCCGCGCCGACGTGGCCGTCGATGATGCGGTGGTCGAACGAGAGCGAGAGGAGCATCACGTCGCCGACGACGATCTGCCCGTTCTTGACGACCGGCTTCTGCTTGATGCGGTGGATGCCGAGGATCGCCACCTCGGGGAAGTTGAGGATCGGCGTCGCGAAGAGGCCGCCCTGCGCGCCGAGCGAGGTGATGGTGAAGGTGGAGCCGCCGAGGTCCTGCGGCTTGACCTTGCCCGCCTTGGTGTCGTCCGACAGGCGCGCGATGTCGCGGGCGATGTCGAGGATGCTCTTCTTGTCGGCGTCGCGCACCACCGGGACGATGAGGCCCTGCTCGGTCGCCGAGGCGATCCCGATGTGGAACGCGCGGCGAACCACGATCTCCTGCGCCGCCTCGTCGAACGCGGCGTTCAGCGTCGGGTGGCGCTTGAGCGCGGCGACCGCGGCCTTCACGAAGAACGGCAGGTACGTCAGCTTCACGCCGGCCTTCTCGGCGGCGGGGCGGAGGCGATCCCGGAGCGCGATCAGCGCGGTCGCGTCGCACTCCTCGACGAAGGTGAAGTGCGCCGCGGTGTGCTTCGAGCGCTCCATCCCCTCGAAGATCCGCTTGCGCAGGCCGCGCAGCGGGATGCGCTCGTCCTCGGGCGCGGGCGCGATGGCGGCCGGAGCGGGCGCGATCCGCATTGGCGTACGCGCCGGCTGCCCCGCCGAAGGCGGGCCGCCAGTAACGTGCGGCGCCGCGGCGCTCTTGGCGGTGGGCTCGGCCGCCGCGGCGGGGGCGAGCGCGCGCTCCGACCCCGCCTGCTTCGCCGTGACCGGCGAGCCCAGCGAGCGGACGTCGTCCTTGGTGACGCGGCCCTTGGGGCCTGTCGGCGGGACGACGCGGAGGTCGACCCCGAGATCGCGCGCGAGCTTTCGCGTCGCCGGCGTCGCCAGCGGCTTGGCGTTGAAGTAGCCGTGCGTCGCTCCGCCGTTCGAGGTTGCGGCGGCGGCGCGCGGCTCGGCCGCCATCAGGCTCATCCCGGGGAGGTCCTCCTTGATGTCGCCGACCGCGGTGGCCGCCGGGCCCTCGCTCTTTTCGGCCTTGGGCCGCGGCTCGGTGGCGGCGGCCGCCGCGGCGCCGCCGAGATCGAAGACCACGAGCACCGAGTGCACCGGCACCACGCCGCCGACGTCGCCGCGCGTCTCGATCACCTTGCCGGCCTTCGGAGCGGTGATCGTGACGGTGGCCTTGTCGGTCATCACCTCGACCATCGGCTGGTCCTCGGAGACGACGTCGCCGGGGCGCACCATCCACTTGACGATCTCGCCCTCGGTGACCCCCTCGCCGATGTCGGGCAGCTTGAACTCGTACGTGCTCATCTCAGTACCTCGCCGTCTCGACGAGCGCGGGCAGGATGCGGTGCGACAGCGGGAGGTACTCGTTCTCGAGCGTGTACGGGAACGGGGTGTCGAAGCCGGTGACACGGACCGGCGGCGCCTCGAGGTGGAGGAAGGCCTTCTCGTTCACCAGCGCGACGATCTCGGCGCCGAGGCCGCAGGTCTTGGCCGCCTCGTGGACGACCACGAGCCGCCCCGTCTTCTTCACCGACTCGACGATGGTGTCGATGTCGAGCGGCCACAGCGTCCGGAGGTCGATGATCTCGCAGTCGACGCCCTGCGCCGCCGCCTGGTTGGCGGCGTCGAGCGCCTCGTAGAGCATCGCGCCCCACGCCACGATGGTGAGCGACTGCCCGGCCTTGACCACGCGCGCCTTGCCGATGGGCACGGTGTAGTCGCCGTCGGGCACGTCGCCCTTGGCGGCGCGGTAGATGCGCTTCGGCTCGAAGAAGAGCACCGGATCGGGATCGCGGATCGAGGCGAGCAGCAGGCCCTTGGCGTCGGCCGGGTTCGACGGGCAGACGACCTTGAGGCCGGCGACGTGGATGAACTGCGACTCGGGCGACTGCGAGTGGTAGTGGCCGCCGCGGATGCCGCCGCCCACGGGCGTGCGGATGACGAGCTTGGCCGGGTACTCGCCGCCGGAGCGGTAGCGGTACTTGGCGAGCTCGGAGACGATCTGGTCGTAGGCGGGGAAGATGAAATCGGCGAACTGGATCTCCGGCACGGGGACCAGGCCGTAGAGCGCCATCCCGATGGCGGTGCCGATGATCCCGCCCTCGGAGAGGGGCGTGTCGATCACGCGGTCGTCGCCGAACTCGTCGAAGAGCCCGGCGGTGACGCGGAAGACGCCGCCGACCTTGCCGACGTCCTCGCCGAGGACGACGACGCGATCGTCCTTCCGCATCTCGTGGCGGAGGGCGTCGTTGAGCGCCTGGACCATGTTCATCTGGGGCATGCGAAGGATCTCCGTCGGGGTGCGAGAGCAGTGTGCGCGCCGCGCGTCTGGCTAGTGTCCGCCGTGGCCCTTGGCGCGGGGGCCGCGCTTGAGCTGATCGCGCTGCTCGGCGAGGTGCCAGGGGACCTCGGCGTAGACGTCCTCGAAGAGCGAGTCGAGCGACGGCGCGGGCGTCTGCTCGGCGACCTGGATGGCGGCCTTGAGCTCGGCGTCGACGTCGGACTCGAGCTCCTTGTCCTGCGCGTCGCTCCAGCCCACGGTCCGCTCGAGGTGGCGGCGGAGGCGGGCGATCGGGTCCTTGCGCTTCCAGGGATCGAGCCCCGCCTCGGGGCGGTACGCCTTGGGATCGTCGCTGGTCGAGTGGCCCGAGAGGCGGTAGGTGAGCGCCTCGATCAGGGTGGGGCCCTCGCCGCGCGCCGCGCGCTCGACCGCGTCGCGGGTCGCCTTGATCACGGCGAAGAGATCGTTGCCGTCGCAGCGCACGCCGGGCACGCCGTAAGCGATGCCCTTGTCGGCGAAGGTGGCGCTGGCGGTCTGGCGCTCGGTCGGGACGCTGATGGCCCAGCCGTTGTTGCGGCAGAGCATCACCACGGGCGCCTTGAACACGCCGGCGAAGTTCATCCCGTTGTGGAACTCGGACGAGCTGGTCGCGCCCTCGCCGAAGTAGACGAGGGCGACGACGTCGTCCTTCTTGATCTTGGCGGCCCAGGCGAAGCCCACCGCCTGGGTGATCTGCGTCCCGATGGGCGAGCTCACCGAGCCGAAGTGGCCCTTCTTCCAGCAGTAGTGGTCCGGCATCTGCCGGCCCTTGGCCGGATCGTTCGAGTTGCCGAACATGTTGTCGACGTAGCGCTGGAGCGGCATCCCTCGCCAGAGCGCGGCGCCGAACTCGCGGTAGCAGGGGAAGATCCAGTCGGCGGGGCGGGTCGCGTAGGCGCTCCCGAGGATGGTCGCCTCTTCGCCGAGCGAGCCGATGTGGAACCCGATGCGCCCCTGGCGCTGCAGCGTGACGAGCCGCTCGTCGAGCGCGCGCACGCGCATCATGGCGCGGTAGAGGCCGACGACCTCTTCCTGCGCCAGCCCGGGATCGGTCGCCGGATCGAGGGAGCCGTCCTCGCGCAGCACGCGGAGGACGTCCGCCGCCTCGGTGTCGCCGGGGTGGCGCGCGACGGCCACCGATCGGGGATCGGAGGCGGGCGTGCTCGAGCTCTCGTGGGGGCGGGCCGCGGTCATGCTCAGGATGCTCATAAAGCGCCGGCACAGTAGTCAAACCGACGAGCCCTCGCCAGTGCCTACGGCAGCCTCCGCCCGCTTTGCGACGCGGTGTGTCGTGGCGGGCTGCGCGGGCGCACGGGGCCGAGCGCCGCGCTGCGCGGCGTCGGCGCCGACGTCGAGACAGCGAGGTGCGGCAGCGCCGGAGCGCGGCGCGGCGATGCCGTCGAAGGCTAGCTGCCCTTGAGGACGAGCTCCGCCTGATCGAGCGCCTGATCCACGGCGGCGCCGTCGAGGTCGAAGCCGGCGGCGAGCGCCTCCATCACGGAGCGCTCGGGCTCGCTCACGCCGCCCGAGATGTGCGCCATGAGGGCGGCGATGCGCAGCACCTCGTGCTGGTGATCGCGGCGGGTGATGGTGCGGGCCACCATGCGCGCTCGCTTCTCGATGCCATCCTCGGCGAGCTGCTCGCAGAAGTCGGCGACGAGCGCCTGGAGCTGCGACACCTGGACGGTGTGGTTGGTGGCGTTGGCCACGACCGACTCGAACGCCGCGCGCTCGTCGTCGTCGAAGATGCCATCCGAGTTGGCGACGAGGAACGCGGCCTCGACCACCGCCTCGAAGAGCGCGGCGGCCTGCGGGTCGAAGCCCGTGGGGACGGTGGCCTCGTCGACGACGGGCCGCGCCCCGTACGAGCTCGCCGCCTGGGCGAGGATCGACGAGGTCACGCCCGAGGGCGCGTCCGTTCCAGGGCGGCTGATTCCGTGCGCGACGCGCTCGAGGAGGCTCTTGTCGGCGACGGACATGGTGCAACGCTCGGGCAAACGAGCGGAAGCGTCAAGCCCTACCGGCGCACCAGGGCAGCCGCGGGCACCAGGGCGGCGGCCGCGGGTGCAGCGTTTGCGGCGGGCGCCGCCGCGCCGACGGGCCGCGGCTCCGCGGCGGGCGGCTCGCCCAGCTCCCGGGCGACCCGGCTGGCGCCGATCCTCGCGGCCTCGAGGCGCGCGTCGAGGGCGCGGCCGATTACGGGCGCCGGCTGGTCTTGCGAGCTCAGCCCGGGCGCGAGGACGCTGCGCACGAACACCTCGGCCGCCTTGTAGCTCGACCGGACCAGGGGGCCGCTCGCCGCGTAGAGGAAGCCCATCTCCAGCGCGGCGCGCTCGTACTCGGCGAACGTCTCCGGGGGGACGAAGCGGAGCACCTCGTGGTGCTTCGGCGTGGGGCGGAGGTACTGGCCGATGGTGACGACGTCGACGCCCGCGGCGCGGAGATCGCGCATCGACTCGACGACCTCGTCGTCCGTCTCGCCCAGGCCGACCATGATCGAGCTCTTGGTGAGCCTTTGCCGCCCGAGCTCCGCCGAGCGCGCGCGCTCCTTCGCGCGGCGGAGCACGGCGAGCGACTGGTCGTAGCTCATCCGGACGTCGCGCACCCGCCGCGTCAGCCGGCGCACGACCTCGAGGTTGTGGGCGAAGACGTCGGGACCGGCGTCGACGACCTCGTCGACCGAGCTCGTGTGGCCCTGGAAATCGCCGACGAGCGCCTCGACCAGGATGTCGGGCCGCAGCTCGTGGAGCCGCCGCACGGTGCGGCCGACGTGCTCGGCGCCGCCGTCGAGGAGGTCGTCGCGGTTGACCATGGTGAGGACGACGTACGAGAGCTCGAGGCGCGCGATGGCGCGGGCGACGTGCTCGGGCTCGCGGCTGTCGACCATGCCGCGAGGATCCCCGGTGGTGACCGCGCAGAAGCGGCAGCCGCGCGTGCACACGTCCCCGAGGAGCATCACCGTCGCCGTGCCCTCGCGCCAGCACTCGCCGACGTTGGGGCAGCGCGCCTCCTCGCAGACCGTGAAGAGATCGAGCTCGCGGAACGTCTGCTTGAGGCGGTGGTAGGTGTCGCCGCCCGGAGCGCGGACCTTGAGCCAGGGAGGCTTGGGGGAGAAGCGGGACGTCATGGAGGGCGGGCCTCTGCCAACCGTAGTGGCGACGGCGGCCGGCGCCAAGGCGGGAAGGCGGCCGGCCCGGCTCGGCGCCCCTCGCCGAAAACACGCTATGTCCGCCTTCCGACGTCTCGCCAACACAGCGAGGCTTCTCCGGCGGAACTAGCGCGCCGCGCAGCGGCGCTGGGGTGTGGGGCGAAGCCCCACCGGAACGATCATGCCGCGCGCCCGGCGGGCGCCGCCGCGAAGCGGCGCGAAAGTGCGCAGCACTTTCGGCAGGCGGCACTA
>CAYJPW010000294.1:0-7424 GCA_964372055.1 uncultured Polyangiaceae bacterium | reverse complement strand
GCGCGACCCAGGCCGCCGCGCCGCCGCCCGGCGGCTACACGAGCGCGCGATCCCCCATGCCCGGCGACGCCGAGGTCCCGCTCGCGTTCATGCCTCCGGGCACGAGCGCGAGCCCGGTCCCGAGCGACGAGATCTTCCCGCATCAGAGCATCACGATCCGCTTCAACCACCGGAAGCACGTCCAAGAGCTGCAGCAGAGCTGCAAGGTCTGCCACGCCGGCGTCTTCACGAGCGACGCCGCCGCCGACAGGAACCTGCCCAAGCCGACCGAGACCTGCGACGCCTGCCACGACGTCGATCACTCGAACCCCTCCGCCGTGAAGGCCGGACCCGAGGCGAACGGACAATGCGTCTTCTGCCACCTCGGCGAGCAGGCGGGCGCCGGCGGCCGGGTCGCGCCGGTCGTGATCCCGACGCCCAACCTCCGCTTCACCCACAAGAAGCACCTCGCGCGGAACATCCAGTGCGGCCAGTGCCACGGGCAAATCGAGAAGCTCGAGCTCGCAACGCGCGATCAGCTGCCGCGGATGGCCGGCTGCTTCGGCTGCCACAACATGAGCGGCGCGGCCCAGGGCGACGCCAAGGGCGCCTGCACCAACTGCCACCTGACGAAGCCGGACGGTCGCATGCTCACGTCGTTCTCGACGGGCGACCTCACGCCTCCGCGCTGGCTGCACGCCGCGGGGCACACGGCCGACTGGATCGAGCGACACAAGACCATCGCCGCCGACGACAGCGCCTTCTGCGGGAGCTGCCACTCGAACACGTACTGCACCGACTGCCACGACGGCCGGGTCCGCAACCGCAAGGTCCACCCCAACGACTGGATCTCGATGCACCCGCAGGCGGCGCGTCAGGACAACCCGCGGTGCACGAGCTGCCACCAGGAGCAGACCTTCTGCGCCGATTGCCACCGGCGCGTCGGCGTGGCCCGTGACGTGGCGAGCGGCAATCGGCTGGCGGGCAGGCGCTTCCATCCGCCCCCGGCAGAATGGACGACGGCGCCGCGATCCGCGAAGCACCACTCGTTCGAGGCGGAGCGCAACCTCAACGCCTGCGTCTCGTGTCACACCGAGCGCGACTGCGCCACGTGCCACGCGACCAAGGGCCTGTCGGGTGGGCAGGGCGTGAACCCGCACCCGACCGGCTTCGAGTCCAAGTGTTCCAGCGCTTTCAAGCGAAACCCTCGGCCGTGCCTGGTGTGTCACCAGTCGAGCGACGCCGCGCTGAGGAGCTGCCAATGACACGAAAAGCAGGCTCGCCGCCGTGTCCCCTGGCGACATATTCCTTGCTTCACCCTTCCATGGACGGGTATAGCGTTGCCTGGCAGTGCCGGTCACCGCGGGGGGTCCCCCCGCACCCCCGGGCCCCCGAGGGCGCATCTTTGCTCCCCGGGGCCCCCGCAGAGGCGGCAGTCGCCAAGGAGAACGGGCGTGAAGGAGCTGATCCGGTACCTCATCGACAATCTCTATCTCGACTTCCAGGGCGAGATTTCGCTGGAAACGGTGCGGGGTTTCCTCCGCGAGGACGATGGTCGCGAAGCGCGGCAGCTCCTGTCCAAGCTGATCGAGGAGAAGGGCGTCGACGACATGCTGATCACGCTCGCCGACTGCCTGAAGGAGCACATCCAGTCCGGGATCAACGAGAAGGTCGTGCGCGAGCAGCTCGCCATGTACTCGGAGAGCTGATCCGGGCCCTCGCCCCCACCCTCCTATTCGCCCTCTCCGCCTGCGACGCAGGCGAGCCCGAGACCGAGCCGGTCGACGCACCCCAGGCCAAGCTGCTCGACGTCTTCGTCACGACGGGGACCGTCGCGGGGCAGCCGGTGCAGGAGTCCATCAGCTCCGGCAAGCCGGTCACGACCACGACCAGCCTCCGCCTCCGCTTCGACCGCTTCCTGCTGCCGGCCAGCGCCCTCCGCCAGTCCGTCTGTCTCCGCTCCGACACGGCGACGGTCGAGGCCTTCGACCAGTGCGCCGGCGCCGTCTTCCTCGAGCCGGCGTACGACCCGGTCCGGCGGGAGGTGACCTACCGCCTCCGTCCGGGCGAGCCCCTCGCGCCCGACACCGAGTACAAGCTGACCGTCTTCGGCGCCGTCGATCCACGCGCCGTGGCAGGGTTCCGAGCCTTCGACGGGGCGCGCCTCGAGAATACCGCGTACCAGTTCTCGTTCCGGACCAACGCGGCCGATCCCGCGGGCACCGCAGACGAGGTCGGGCCGCAAGGCGACACCTTCTGCAAGAACGATCCCTGCGTCACGGCGTGCGGCGCCGACCAGGATTGCGCTGCGCTGTGCCCGGTCGGCGCGTTCATCGCCCTGCGCAACGGCTGTGGCTTCAAGGGATGCCACAAGCCGGGGGACGACGTCGGCGCCGCGATGGGCATGGACCTGTCCGACCCTTCGGGGATCGCGCTCACCGCGGTGGGGCACAACGCCCACCACAGCCAGCAGGGCGAGCGGGCCGACGATCCCGACCTCGCGCCGGTGCTCGGCGACGCCCGGCGCTTCGGGCGAGCGATGCCGCTCATCGCGCCGGGCAGCCCCGGCAACAGCTACATCCTCTACAAGATCATCGCCGGCTTCGACCGAAGCGTCTACGCGGCCGACGAGCGCCTGCCCCCCGTCTCACCGGACGAGATCGCCCGCCTCCGCGCCTCGGTGGTCGGCGGCATGCCGATGCCCCCGGGCAGCGCGATCGACGCGGGCGAGATCGCCTCGATCAGCGCGTGGATCGCCCAGGGCGCAGAGGTGACGAGCTGCCCCTGAGCGGACCTCGGGCCTCGAGGGCCGTGGATCGGACGAGTGTCCGACGTCTCCTCAGCGCACCTGGTTGCGGCCGGAGCTCTTGGCCTCGTAGAGCTTCGCGTCCGCCGCGGCGTAGAGCTCCGTCGCGCCCATGGCCGCGTCGGCCGAGAGCGTGGCGACGCCGAGGCTGATCGTCACCGGGATCGTGTGGTCCTCGAAGCGGAACGTCGTCCGCTCGATGAGCGCGCGCAGCTTCTCGGCGGCGACGTGGACGCCCTCGAGCGACACCTCCGGGGCGAGCAGCGCGAACTCCTCGCCCCCGACGCGCGCGAAGATGTCCTCGCGGCGCACGTTGGCGGCGACGAGCCCGGCGAGCTGCCGGAGGACGGCATCGCCGGCGAGGTGGCCGCGGCTGTCGTTGATCTGCTTGAAGTGATCGATGTCGAACACGGCCAAGGAGAGCGGGCGCTGGTAGCGCCGGCTGCGCGAGACCTCGCGCTCGAGCGCCTCCTGGAAGGCGCGCTTGTTGTGCACCTGCGTGAGGCCGTCGAACGTCATCAGGCGGTAGATCTCCTCGTGGTAGGAGAGCTCGATGTTGCCGCCGTAGATGAACTTGAAGATCGTGTGGCCGATCTTGATCTGGTCGCCGTCGCGCAGCGTCTTCTCCTGCACGGTGACGTCGTTGACGTAGGTGCCGTTGGTCGAGCCGAGATCGCGGACGAGGTAGCTCGAGCCGGTCCAGGCGACCCGCGCGTGGCGGCGGCTCACGGCCTCGTCGTCGAGCGGGACGTCGGTCTGGATGGAGCGGCCACACTCGATGGCGCGCTGCCCGAGCGGGATGCGCTTGCCGAGCTCGCTGCCGTAGATGACCACGAGGCACGCGGTGCCCGGGTCCGCATGAACGGCCTTGGGGATGGCGGACGCGGTGGTGACGATGGTCTCGCGGTGATCGCGGTCGTCCTTGGGCACCGACGGATTAGACAGGAGCCGACTCGCGGCCGCAACGTGGAGACGCGGCCGAACCGGGAGCCGGCGTCGATGCGAAGGTCACCGAGCACGAGGGCCGATCCGCGTCCATCACCCATCCCCGCCTTGCTTCTCCGGCTCACGCTCGCGGCGCGGTCGAGCGCCCCACGAGCCGCCCAAACGAGGGCGGAGCGACGTCGCCGCCGATCGGGGCGCGGTCCGCGGGACCGGCATCCGGTCCGGTGTTCGACATTCGCGAGCGCTGATCTAGCATCGCGCCATGCGAGCTCGCAGAGCGTTGTGGATGGGCGTTTCGGCGCTCGCGATCGGCTCAGCCGGTTGCGGGTCGGACGAGTCGAGCGCGGCGCAGGGCGGCACCGGCGGTCAGGACGCGGGAGGTGGGCCGACGACGGTCACGCTCCACCCCGATGCGCCGCCGCTCCCCGGCGAGACCGAGTGCAAGGTGGTGGTCACGATGGGGATCGCGGTGCCGAACGTGGAGCACGTCCCCGCGTGCACGCACGTCGAGTACCCCACGAACCCGCCGAGCGGCGGCGATCACTGGCCGGTGTGGGCCGCGTACAAGGCGTACCAGACGCCCGTGCCGCGCGAGATGTACGTGCACGATCAGGAGCACGGCGGCGTGGTGCTCGCCTACCGCTGCGCGGACGCCTGCCCCGAGGTCGTCTCGGCGCTCGAGGCGGTGCGCACCGGCGTCGCTACCGATCCGCTCTGCGCGATCGCGGGCCTGCAGGCGCGCGTGATCCTCACGCCCGATCCCGAGCTCGACCACCCCATCGCCGCCGCGAGCTGGGGTGCGACGTACGTCGCGACCTGCATCGACCCGCCCTCGCTCTCGACGTTCGTCGACCAGGTCTATGGCAAGGGCACCGAGGCGACCTGCGCCCAGGGTCGCGACATCGAGGATCCCGCGTCCGGGGCGCCGAATTGCGGCGGGGCCGGCGGAGGAGGAGGCAGCGGCGGGATGGGCGGGGCGGGAGGGGTGGGGGGCGGGATGTAACGCCCGCCACCTGGGTTGACAATTCCACTGAATCGGCGATTCTTTTGGGGTGACCGCCATCGCCCAATCGGCACCGAAGTTGTCGCCGGGCGAGGTTGCTGATCGGTTCTGGCCTCGGGAGCTGGCCGGCGAGGGCGGGTCCGCCGAAGTGTGGAAGGCCGAGGACCGGCGTGACGGCGGCCTCGTCGCGCTCAAGCTGGCGCGGGACGACGAGGGGCGGCGCGCCTTCGCCCGCGAGGCCATCGACGCGGCGCTTCGCCTCTCCCCTCGCCTGCCCGAGCTCGTCGACCTCGGCTGGACGGCGCCGCGCGGCGAAGGCGAGCGCCGGGCGTTCCTCGCGCTTCGCTGGGTGGAGGGCGAGCCGCTGCTCGAGGCGAGGGCGCGCTGCCGTGGCGACGCGCGGCTCGCCCTGGCGCTCGCGGTCGCGCGAGACGTCGGCGAGGCGCTCGCGGATCTGCACGCCGCGGGGCTGTCACACGGCGACGTCAAGCCCGGCAACCTGGTGGTAGGCGACGACGGCCGGGTGCACGTGCTCGATCTCGGGCTCGCCGGATCGGCGGAGCGGCTCGAGCTCGACGGCGGGACGCCTCGGTACCTCGCGCACGGCGACGCCGAGCTCGGCGTCGCTCGGTCCCGCGATCTCGTCGCGCTCGGCGCCGTCCTCGCGGAGCTCTGCGACGACGGCGTGCGCGGCGCGCACCACGCGATCGAGGCCGCGCGAGAGGCGCACCTCCCGGCGCCCCTCGACGGCCTCTGCGCGGCGCTCTTGGCGCCGAGCCCCGGGGCTCGCCCGTCGGCGGCGTGGGTGGTCGGTGCAGCGCGCGCGGCGCTCGCCGGGGATGCGCGGCGAGACGAGGCCGAGCGCGCCGAGGCCGATGCGCGCCGCGTCCGCGCGACGTACCTGAAGCTCCGGCGCGCAGAGCTCGCGTCCGCGCACGGCGCGGCTCCGAGCACGGCGCCGTGGCTCGCCGAGGCGATCACGCTCGCGCAGCGAGCCCGCGCGATCGCCGGACACGGGGACGTCGTCCCGCCGGGGCCCTTGCTGCCGCCGCTCGGACCGGACGGCATCGCGCGGTGGCTGACGGCGCTCGTCGGCAGCGACGCCGCCGGGTGGCCTGTCCACGCGATCGTCGCGGCAGGGGAGCCGGCGGTCGCGGCCGGGCTCGCGAGCCTGGCGCGCCGGGTGACGCCCGCCGCGTGGACGCTGGGCGACGTGGAGCGCGCCGTCGCCGAGGCCGTCGCGGGCGAGGCGCCCGCATCCGGGCTCACCCCCCGCCCCATCGAGCCCTTCGCGGCGGAGCTCCGCGCACCCATCGATGCGGCGTCGGCAGCGCGGCTCGCGCTCGCGATCACCATGGTGCCTCCCGACGCCGCGGCGCTGGCGCTCGTCGAGCGCCGTCGCGACGTGCCTCGCGAGCTCGCCCTGGCGGCCGCCGACGCGCTCCGGTTGCGCGGCGAGCTCGGGCGCGCGCGCGCGCTCGTCCTCCGCTACGGCGCGGGCGACGAGGCCGGGCCGCTGGCGGCCGAGATCCTCCGCCGCGCGGGCGATGTCGCGCTCGCGCGGCACCGCGCTTCGGACGCGATCGCGCGCGGCGCCGACGCAGGAGGGCGCGCGCGCGCGACGCTCGCGCGCATCGCGATCGACGCGGGCAAGCTCGACGAGGCCGACGCGATCCTGCGCGGCGAAGCGTCGCTGGAGACGGCGGCGCTGTGCGAAGCGCGAGGGCTGGTCGCGGCCCGGCGCGGCGACCTCGCGGCGGCGCTCGCCGAGATCGCGCGGGGCGAGGCGCTCGCGAGGAACGCGGAGGAGCGCGCGCGGCTCGCCGCCCTGCGCGGCTACGCCTGCCACGCCACCGATCCGGGTCGCGCGAAGGAGGCCTACGCCGCCGCGGTCGATCACGCGGTCCGGGCCGGCGCCGTGGTCGAGGAGGCGACGTACCGCACCGGTGAGGCCGCGGCGGCCGAGAACCTGGGCGATCTCGGCGTCGCGATCGCGACCGCGCGGCGCGCGGCCCTCCTCTGGGAGCACCTCGGCCGGCCGGCGATGGCAGCGCGGGCGCTCCTGGCCGTCGCGGCGGCCTACGCGACCGCGGGGTGCGAGCACGACACCGCCGCGGCGGCGCGCGAGGCGATCGCGCGCGCCCGCGAGGCCGGCGATCGGCGCGCCGAGGCGTTCGCGTGGTGGGCCATCGCCGACGCCGGTCCCATCGGGTCCGACGCCGCGGCGCAGGCGGCCGGCAACGCGGCCGCGCTGCTCGAGGGCGGCAGCGCCGAGGACCAGCTGCGCGCCGCGGCGCGGGTGCTCCGCCACGACGTCGCGCGCTCGTCCGCCCCGGCTCTCGCTGCGGCGGGCGCCGACGCCCAGGCCCGGATCGCGGCCCTCGATCGGAGAGCCGGAGGCGAGGGCGTGAGCGCGGCGGCCCGTCTCGAGTGGTGGGGAGCGCGCGCCGCCACGCTCGAGCCCCCCGAGCGGGCCGACGGCGTGCTCGCCGCGCTCGTCGCGCTCGCCGAAGCGCCGGCGCCGGCCGCGGCGCGCGGGCCCGCGCTCGCCGCAGGGATCGATCTCGCCGCGCGCGCGGGCCAGGGCGAGATCGCGCAGCGCCTCCTCGCCGCGCTCGGCGACGCGGCGCGCGACCTCACCCGCAGGGCGCCGCCCGAGCTCGCCGACGCGGTCCGCGCCCTGCCCTGGGT
>CAYJPW010000293.1:0-7474 GCA_964372055.1 uncultured Polyangiaceae bacterium | reverse complement strand
GTCCGCGCCCTGCCCTGGGTGGCGCGTGCGGCGGCCGGCCCCGCCGGCGGAGGGCTCCGCCCGGAGCAGTCACGCGACCTCGAGGCGCTGATCCGCTCGCTCGGCGAGCGAGAGCGGCTGAGCCCGCTCCTCGTGCGCGTGGTCGACGCGCTGGTGCTGTGGACGGGCGTCGAGCGCGGGCTGATGTTGCTGCGAGCCCCCGACGGCCGCCTCGTCCCGCGGGCGGCGCGCAACCTGGCGCGCGCCGATCTCGGCGGCGAGCAGATGGCGCTCTCGCAGACGCTCGCGAGGCGGGCGCTCGAGGCGCGCGAGCCCGTCGTGGCGATCGACGCCGCCGGCGAGCTGCCGAGCGTGCACCAGAGCGTGCACGCCCTGAAGCTCCGCAGCGTGCTCGCGGTGCCGCTCATCGCGCGCGGCGAGGCGCTCGGGGTCGTCTACCTCGACGATCGCGTCCGCCGGGGGGCGTTCGGCGCGCGCGAGCTCGACTTCACCCGCACCATCGCCGCGCTCGCGGCGCTGGCGATCGCCGACGCTCGCGACCAGGTCATGTTGCGCCGCGCCGCGCGGCGCGCGCAACGCGCGGGCGCCGCGCTGGCGGAGACGCTCGCCCGGCGCGAGGCGCTCCTCGACGCCACCGAGCGCGAGCTCCGGCGCGCGCGCGGCGCGGACGCGCGGGGGAGGCACCCCGGCATCGTCGGCGCCAGCGAGCCGATGCAGGCGCTGCTCCGCGTCGTCGACCGCGTCGGGCAGAGCGACGTCCCCGTCCTCCTCGTCGGCGAGTCCGGCAGCGGCAAGGAGCTGGTCGCGCGCGCGATCCACGACGGCGGCGCGCGCGCGGGGCGGCCCTTCGTGAGCGAGAACTGCGGCGCGATCCCCGAGGGGCTGCTCGAGTCGGCGCTCTTCGGCCACGTGCGCGGCGCCTTCACCGGCGCCGACCGGCCCCGCGCCGGGCTCTTCGAGGTCGCCGATCGCGGCACCCTGTTCCTCGACGAGATCGGCGAGATGAGCCTGCCGATGCAGGCCAAGCTGCTCCGGGTGCTCGAGGACGGGATGGTGAGACCCCTCGGAACCGAGCGCAGCCGCAAGGTGGACGTGCGCATCGTCGCCGCCACGCACCGCGACCTCGGGGCGATGGTCCGGGCCAAGACGTTCCGCGAGGACCTCTACTATCGCCTCGACATCATCTCGCTCCGAATCCCGCCGCTCCGCGAGCGGCCCGGCGACATCCCGCTGCTCGTGGAGCACCTCGTGAAGAAGCACGCACAGGGTCAGCGGGTGCGGGTGACGCCCGCCGCGATGGAGCGGCTCGCCGCGTACCCGTGGCCCGGCAACGTGCGCCAGCTCGAGAACGAGGTGCGCCGCGCGATCGTCCTCTCCGACGGGACCATCGATCGCACCCACCTCTCGCCCGACATCCAGGGCACCGCCGACGCCGCCCGGCGCGAGCTCGGGCTCAACGTGCGGGGGCGGGTCGACGCCCTCGAGACGGAGCTCGTGCGCGAGGCGCTCGAGAAGACGCACAACAACCAGACCCAGGCGGCGAAGCTCCTCGGCCTCTCGCGGTTCGGGCTGCAGAAGATGATCAAGCGGCTCGGCATCGCGAGCCCGGCGTAGGCGTACCCGTCGGGACGCCGAGACACCGCCGCCGGCTACCGGCGGGTCGCTCGAGCTCGACCGAATCCGAATGCCGCGCGCTCGCGGAGCGACCGCTCGCTCGGCGGGGAGAACGTGGCCGCGTCAGCGCTTCCACTCGAGGACCAGGCCGAGCAGCGGGACGGCGATCGCCAGCACCGTGAACGCGATCCAGAGCCACCGCGGGCGGAGCTCTACCTTGGCCGGCGCCGCGCCCGGCGGGTCGGGTGACCGCTCCGGCCGGCTCCTCATCGCACCCGCGACGCGCGCTCCATCACGCACCGGCGGCGAGCGCGGCGAGGAGGAGCACGAGATAGACGATGGATCCGGCGAAGAGCAGGCGCGCCCAGCGCGCGCCCGCCGTGGGGCGCAGGCCCCACACGCCCACCCCGAGGAACGCGGCGCCGAGCACCGACGCGACCGCGAGGTAGACGGGGCCGCCGATGCCCGCGGGGACGAGCGCGAGCGTCATGGCCACGAGCGCGACCAGGTAGCCGACGATGTGCCGTCGGGTCACGCGGTCGCCGCGAACGACGGGCAAGACCTTGAGGCCGGCCCGCTGGTAGTCGGCTTTTCGGAAGCTGGCGATCGCCAGAAAGTGCGGGATCTGCCAGAGGAAGAGGACGCCGAAGAGGGCGAGCCCCGGCCCCTCGATCTTCCCCGACGCCGCCGTCCAGCCGAGGAGCGGCGGGATCGCGCCGGGCACCGCGCCGATGAGGAGCGACGCCGTCGTCCGGCGCTTGAGCGGCGTGTAGAGGAGCACGTAGCTGACGAGCGCGACCGCCGCGAGCGCGCCCGTCGCCGCGTTGACCCCGAACGTGAGCCAGGGCAGCGAGATCGCCGCGAGCGCCATGCCGAGCACCAGCGCCACGTCGGCGGGGAGGCGGCCGGCGGGGAGCGGCCGATCGCGGGTGCGATCCATGAGCGCGTCGGTGTCGCGCTCGAGGTACATGTTGAGCGTGTTGGCCGCCGCGACCACGAGCGCGGTGCCGCCGAGCGTCGTCCAGAAGGCCGTCGCCTCGCTGCGCGCGGCGAGCCGGCCGGCGAGCCACATGCCGCCGAGCGTGGTGGTGACGACCATGCTGGTGATGCGGGGCTTGGTCAGGGCGAGGAGATCGGAGGCGACGCCCGTCCAGGAGCGCGCTCCCGCGACGGAGGCGCGCGTCGCCTCGAGCGGACCGCACCTCGGCTCGAGCGCCTCGTCGTCGAGCGCCGCGCCTCCGGCCTCGACCGGCTGCCCGAGCGCGCTCACGACGCGGCCTCCTCGAGCGAAGGCTCACCCGCGGAGCCCGCGAGGGTCCACATCGAGACGAGCGTCGCGAGGAGCAACGCGCCGACCGCGAGGTGCGCGGTGACCGTGGGCAGGTGGAGGAGCGCCGTCACGCTGAGCACGCCCAGCGTGACCTGGAGCAGGACCACGCAAGGGGCGGCGACGGCGAGGCGGCGGAGCGCCGGGTGCGCGCCCGCGCGCGCGCGCCGGTAGACGGCGATCGAGAGCGCGATCACGAACACGGTCACGAGGGTGGCGCCGAAACGGTGAAGCATGTGGATGCGCTCGCTGCCGCTGCTCGAGCTCTCGGGGGGCCAGACGTACCCGAAGCAGAGCGGGATGGTCACGCAGGCGAGCCCCGCCATCGAGTGGCGGACCAAGCCGCCGAGGAAGATCTGCCCGAGCAGGGCCGCCACCGCCGCCGCGAGCCCCGCGCGGAGACCCCGGAGCCGCGCGTGGGACGGGGTCGTGCCGCCGCCGGGTGCAGCGGGCGCGGCGACGAACGCGGGCGACGTCCGGATCGCCATCACGATGAGCACCGAGAAGAAGCACATCGAGAGCGTCAGGTGGCTGAGGGTGATGGCCTTGGGGAGCTTGAAGATGACGGTGAGCCCGCCGAGGAGCGCCTGGGCGAGGACCATCACGGGCGCCGCGATCGCCAGCGGCCTGAGCGCCCGCTGCCGCCGATCGCGGAAGACGAGCACGCCCAGCACAATCGTGAGCGTCGACACGAGCGCCGCCACGAGGCGGTGCGTGTGCTCGTACTCCACGCCGTGCTCCATGCGCGGGAGGAACTGCCCGTGGCAGAGCGGCCAATCGGGGCACGCCAAGCTCGAACCCGTCCCGTGCACCAAGGCCCCCAGGATGAGCAGGACGTACGTCGCCGCGGCGGTGAGGATGGCGAAACGGTGAGCTAGCCGCATGGCGAGGGCGCGGAGAGCCTAGCGCGGAAGGATCGTCGGAGGGAGGGCAAACGACGCCAGGCTCTCGGCGCGCTGCCTTCGAACGCAGTCGTTGCCCGCTCTTGGCCAGGCCCGCACGCGGGCGCCGGACGCGTACCGCCGGGGCGGGACGCGACACGGCCGGCGTGCACAGACACGCCGGCCGGTCTTCCATCGAATGCAGCGCGCTCGAGCGCGGCTGCGCCGCCCAGGCGGCCGCGAACGCGGCCGGCCCGGGCCTGGCGACTACCAGAGGCCCTTGAGCTCGTCCTTGTTGACGTCCGGCTCCGGGTCCTTCTCGTCGAACGTGAAGGCGACCTCACCCGGCTTGTCGTCGGTGACCTCGACGGTCCCCTTCTTCGAGCCGTAGCGGGCGTGCCACGCCTCCACGTTGTACTTGCCGGCGGGGACCTTCTCGATCTTGAAGCTGCCGTCCTCGCCCGAGACGGCGAAGAACGGGTGATCGGTCACCACCACGAAGCCGCGCATCCACGGGTGGACGTCGCAGGTGAACTTGATGATGTTGGTGTCCTCGAGCTCCTTGCTGAGCATCTCGGAGCCCTTGGGCTGGGCCTGGTTGAACCAGGACTCGGCGCCCTTGTAGGTGTGCACGTTGTGGAGCGTGCCGTCGCTGTTCTTGATGTCGATCTCCTGGCCGGCGACGACGCCCTGGATGCGCGGGCTGTACATGCAGTCCTGCTGATCGATCTCGGCGTGCTTCTTGGGGGCCTCGAACTTGCCCTTCACGCCGCCGTTCTCGATGCGGACGAGGACGTCCTTCAGCTTGCCGTCCTTGACGAGGACGGCGTTGTAGGCGACCTCCTTGCCCTTGCAGAACTCCGCCTCCTTGCGCTTGGCGGGGACCTTCATCTCCGGCGCCTTGCCGGTGAAGCTGACGACGCCCTTGATCGTCCCCTTGCCTTCGGCGGCGGGGGCGGCGGCGGCACCCGTGGCGGCCGTCGTGGACGCCGCGGTCGGCTTCGAGGTGGGCTTCGAGGTGGCGCCACCAGTGGTGCCGCCGGCGGGCTGCTCGTCCGGGCAACCCACGCCGATGGTCAGCGCGAGGGTGGCGAGGGCGGCGAGCGAGGCGAGTTCACGACGCTGCATGAATGTTCCTCCGTACGGGCGCGGTCGCGCCCCTGGTTTCGAGCCCTCGAGGGGCTCTGGTCCGACGCGCACGTTACCCGCCGCGCGGCAGCGCGTGTGTTAGTGAAGGGGCCGGCCATTGGCAAGGGACTTCGACGTCCGCGGCCGGGCGCAAGTCGTGCGCGATTTCGGACCGGGGGACGGGCCCGCACCGCCGAACCATCGTGGATTGCCGGGTTCGAGCTCGTCGCGTGGGCCGATGTTTCGGGCTCACGGGCGCGGCGGTCGCGACGGGGCGGGGCGCGCGGGGCGAGGCGCGGCGCGCGCCGGCGCCGTTCGATCGGCCGGAGATCGCGCGCGGGAGGGCGTCCCCAGCGCCGCTCTCCAGAACCCGCGGTCGTCGCTCGCCGCGATCGCGACGGCGAGCGCGCCGATGGCCATGGCGAGGCCTCCGAGCGGCGCCTCGCTGTGGCTGCGGCCGAGGAAGAGGAGCGCGAGCCCGCCGGTGAGCGCCGGGATCTGGCGCCGCGTCAGGAGCGCCGCGATCGCCAGCGGCAAGATGCCGAGCGCGAAGAACACCCGCACCGGCAACGCGACGTACGGATCCGGGCGCGCGAGGAGGCGGTCGGCCGCCCGCCACGCGAGCACCTCGTAGGTGCCGCCCGCGTCCCCTCCTCCCGACAACGCCGCGCGCGTCAGCAGGAGCGCGGCGGCGATGGCGACGAGGGTGACCGGCCCGACGAGGCGGCGGACGCCGTCGGCTCCGGGCCGGGCGCCGCGCGCGGCGAGCCACACGATCGCGAGGGTCACGCCGGCGGCGTCGGCGATGAAGGCCACCGTCGAGACCACGCGCGCTGCGACCGCGAGGCGGGTCGAGCCGCCGCCGAGCGCGGCGTACGCGAGCGCGACGGCCGCGAGGCGGACGAGCGCTGCCGCTCCCATCGCGCCGGCCGCCGTGGCCACCACGCGCGCGTAGGGCGAGCGCCGCCCCTCCCTGGCGGCGAGCACCGCGAGCACCGAAGCGGAGCCGCCCACCAGCGCCGCCGCCACGTCGGAGATGCGAGGCTGCACCGACGCCCCGAGGCCGCCGAGGATCACGAGGGCCATCAGGCCGGCGCCGGCGAACCGGCCGACCGCGGAGAGCCGCGCCCGCGGCGCCGACAGCGCGAGCGCGAGCGCGACGACGGTGGCGGCCATCCCGAACAGCTGCGAGGCGAGGTCGCCCGCGATCTGGAACGGCCTCACCAGGCGGCCGGTGCCGACCGCGATCCCCGGGATCGCGGGGGCGAGCGCGCGGCCCAAGATCGTGGCGAAGAGGGCGAGCACCGCGAGGGGCCGGATCAACATCAGGACGGTGGTGCCCGCGGTGGCGCCCGAGCCGGCGGCGGCCCCCTGCACCGCGCCGCCGGCACCCGTGCCGGCGCCGGCCCCGTCGCAGGCGCCCCCCGCCGCCCGCCGCGCCGCGGAGGCGGACCGGGGCGCGGAGCCCGCGGAATCGGCTGGAGCAGTCACCGGTTCGCTCCCTGCGGCCTCGGGCGTCGTGGAGCTTCGCGCCGGTTCGTCCGATGCCGGGCCGGCGCCTCTCGACGCGTCCGCCGCCGCCATCGCCGCGTTCGCGGAGGCCGGGGGCCCTCCGCCGCCCTGGGCGACCTCCGCGTCGGCGTCCGGCGCCGCCCCCGAGGCGGGCGGCGCGTCGCCCTTCGTCAGCGCCACTCCCGTTCCCAGTCGCCGAGCGTGTCGAGCTCCGAGAACAGCGCCGCGGTGGCGGAGGCGTCGATGAGGTCCTGCATGCGCTGGCCGCCGGCCTCCTCGACGATGCGATCGTCGAACTCGTCGGCGAGGATCGAGAGATCGTGAAGCGCGGTGAGGATCTCGTCGGGGTCGAGCGTCTCGCCACCGAGCAGCGTGTGGGCGAAGACGACGCACGAGCCCTGCGTCACGTAGCCGAAGGCGCCGAAGCGCAGCCGGGCGTTCAGACGCAGCAGCTTGAGCGCGAGGTCGGGCGTCATCTCGACGCCGCGCGCGAGCTGCGCGACGAGGCGGACGAGCGCGCGCTCGGGCTCCCAGGGCAGCACCTGGATGTACACGTACGCGGTGCCCTGCCTCACGATGTAGAAGTGCCGGTCGACCCGACGGAACGCCGGGCTGTCGGCCAGGGTCTCCTCGAGCCGAGCCACCGTCACCCGGATCGCGCTGGCGGAGTCTCGCGACATCGCCGGACAGTGTACCAGGCTCGGCGAGCGCGGTAGCGCCCTCGGCTGACGCGCGATGACCCCGACCCGAGCGCCGGCAATTTCGACGGGGAGACAGGGAGTATTTCGTGCGGTCGATCCAGGCCCACGCGTCACTCGGCGTGAACGCGGATCGACCGAACGATATCCTCCCTGTCTCCCCGTCTCCCTGTGAAATCCTCTGACTCGCGGCCCCGCTTCGCCGGACACGCTGCGAATTGCTCCCAACATGGGGCTCCGCCTCCAAACCCCCCGGCACATTGCCGGCCGGCTCGCGCCGGCCGGACACCCCCCCCCCCCCGGGCGGGGGGGGG
>CAYJPW010000292.1:0-7478 GCA_964372055.1 uncultured Polyangiaceae bacterium | reverse complement strand
GGCCACGACCTCAACCCGCCGCAACAGACCGTTGAGCAGCCGGGCGCGCCGGCGCGCGGCGCGCCGGCCCCCCCCCCCCCCCCCCCCGGCGGGGCGGGCGGGGGGGGGGCCCCGCCCCCCCCCCCCCCGGCGATTGACCCGACCGGAGCGAAGCCGAGGGCGGGTGTGCGGGCGGCGACGCCGAACGGCAATTGCCCGGGGGGTTTGGGGGCGGAGCCCCCAAGTCGAAGGCAACTTCATCGCGCGTGGCGCGCGCGCCACGCTCCACGCGCGTGACGGAGCCCGCGCCGCATGAAATGCCCTTTCTGCGGGCACCTCGAGGACAAGGTCATCGACTCGCGCGCCCCCGGCGCCGGCGACGTCATCCGGCGGCGCCGCGAGTGCGAGGCCTGCACCCGGCGGTTCACGACGTACGAGCGGGTCGAGGACGTCCTGCCGACGGTGGTGAAGAAGGACGGCCGCCGCGAGCCGTTCGATCGGCAGAAGCTCGGCCGCAGCCTCCGCATCGCCTGCAACAAGCGGTCGGTCTCGACGGACCAGATCGAGGCCGTCGCCGACGCCATCGAGCGCGAGGCGCAGGAGTCGGAGAGCCGCGAGGTCACCTCGGTCGAGCTCGGCGAGCGTGTGATGCACCACCTCCGCGAGCTCGACGAGGTCGCCTACGTCCGATTCGCCAGCGTGTACCGGTCGTTCCGCGACATCGACGAGTTTCTCCTGGAGCTCGGCAAGCTCGTCAAGTCGAGGGTTCCCTAGTGCTCGGGTCGGACGCTCGCGGCGCCTTCGTGTCCGGCCGCCTCCCACCTTTCCTCCGTCGTTCCAGCCGGATACCCATCCGGTCGTGGAACGAGTAGATCGGCTCCTCGGATGACGACCCCCGAACCCGACCGCGACGCGACGTTCATGCGCCTGGCGCTGGACGAGGCCAAGAAGGCGGTTCCCTCGCCGAACCCGCCGGTGGGCGCGGTGGTGGTCGCCCCCGACGGAACGGTCGTCGCCTCGGCGTTCCACGCCAAGGCGGGGGACGAGCACGCCGAGACGCTCGCGCTCGCGATGGCCGGCGCCAAGGCCAGGGGCGCCACGCTCTACGTCACGCTCGAGCCGTGCAACCACGATGGGCGGACCCCGCCCTGCGTGGATGCGGTCCTCAAGGCCGGCGTGGCCCGCGTCGTCATCGGCTGCACCGATCCCAACCCCAACGTGCAGGGCGGCGGCGCGCAGCGGCTGACCGAGGCGGGCGTCGCGGTCGAGATCGGCGTCGACGCCGCCGAGGCGCGCGCGCTCATCGGGCCGTGGACCAAGTTCATCACCACCGGCATCCCCCACGTCGCGCTCAAGCTCGGCCTCTCGCTCGACGGGCGCATCGCCACGCGCAGCGGCGCGTCGAAGTGGGTGACGGGCCCCGAGGCGCGGGCCAAGGTCCAGGAGCTCAGGTCCCGCTGCGACGCCGTCGCGATCGGGATCGGCACGGCGCTCGCCGACGATCCGCGGCTCACCGTGCGCGAGCCGGCGCTGGCGACGGGCAAGCACCCGCTCAGGCTCGTGTTCGACACGCGGCTCCGATTGCCGCTCCACAGCCGGCTCGTGCAGACGGCGCGCGAGGTGCCGACGTGGGTGCTCACCGGCGTCGAGTCGCCCGAGAGCGCCGAGACGGCGCTCGTCGACGCCGGCTGCGTGGTCGTGCGCATCCCGAACTCGGCGGAGGGCCGCGTCGAGGTCGGGGCCGCCCTCCGGGTCCTCGCCTCGCAGGGGGTCGTGTCGATCCTCTTCGAGGGCGGCGCCGAGCTCGCCGGGAGCCTGCTCGCCTCGCGGCTGGCCGACGAGCTGCACTGCTTCATCGCGCCGATCCTCCTCGGGCCCCGCGGCCGCCCGGGCGCGGTCGACTGGGCCGGCCCCGACACGCCGGCCGAGGCGCCGCGCATCATGGAGCCCCGCTGGGAGCTCTGTGGCCGCGACGCCTACGTGAGCGGCGCGCTCGCGTTCCCGCCTCGGTCCTGAGCGAGCGCCGAGCGCCGGCGCCCCGGCGCGGTCACTCGACCTCGATCCCGACCTTCACCTTGATCCAGAAGCCGCCCTCGGCGGGCCAGCCGGTGAACGCGGGGTTCGTCTGACCCGTCCACTCGACGCGGATGGTGTGACCGTCGGGGAAGAACGGCCGGATGTCGTCGGTGTAGACCACGTCGAGCTCGGCGAGCGTCTCGCCCGGCGTGAACGAGGCGCGCTGCACCACGAGCGTCCGTTCCTCAGGCGTCACCGCTTCGCCTTTCAAGCTCTTGATGAAGGTGAGGTCGCCGGCCTCGCCCGGATTCATGAGCTCGAGCGTCGCGGCGAAGATCGTCGCCCGGTCGACCTGGCTGGTGTCGCTGTCGAACGTCACCTCGCTCCAGCCGAAGAAGTCGCCGGTCGAGTTGTTCGGCCCCAGCAGGAACTTGGTCTCGGCCTCGTGATCGCCGGCGACGAACGAGGAGCAAGCGGTCGAGGAGAAGGCGAGCGCCGCGGCGACGCCGAACGAAAGGGTTCGTCCCATCCAAGCTCGGTCCATCGGACCCAGGCTAGCATGGCTTCGCCCGGCTGGCCGCTCGCCCCCCGGCGCGCGTCAGTCCGACGCTTCGAGCGCCCGCTTCTGCATCTTGCGGTGGACGATCCGCTTCTTGAGGACGCCCATGCGGTCGATCATGAGGACGCCGTCGAGGTGATCGTTCTCGTGCTGGATGGCTACGGCGAGGAGGCCGTCGGCCTCGAGCTCGAACGGCTTGCCGTCGCGGTCGAGCGCCCGGACGGTGATGGTCCCCGCCCGCTTGATGTCCTCGCTGACGCCGGGGAAGGAGAGGCAGCCCTCCGGCCAGATCTGCTCGCCGTCGGCGCGGGTGATCTCGGGGTTGATGAACACCCTGAGGTCGCTGGGCTCGTCCTCGCCGGCGATGTCGACCAGGAAGATGCGGTGCACCTCGCCGATCTGCGTCGCCGCGAGGCCGACGCCCGGCGCCGCGTACATGGTCTCGGCCATGTCGTCGATCAGCTTGGCGATCTCCGGGGTGACGCGGTCGACCGGCGCCGCCTTCTGGCGCAGCCGGGGATCGGGGTAGTGCAGGATGGTGCGGATCATGGGGCCGGGTGTGCCTAGCGTAACCTCGGAGGCGCCTCGTCGCTACCGGCCCGGCGGTCGCTTGAAGATCGAGAGATCGACCGCGGCGCCGCGAGCCTGGAGATCCTCCACGATCCGGGGGACCACCCCCGAGGCGTGGAAGCTGCCCTCGACCGCGCCCCCCGCTGCCGTCCGCTCGAAGTTGAAGGTGAAGACGTCGCGCAGGGCGACGGCGTTGCCCTCGACCCCGAGCTCGGCGATGCGCAGCACGCGGTGGCGGCCGTCGCGCAGCCGCGCGATCTCGATGGCGAGGTCGAAGGCCGAGGTCAGCCACTCGCGGGCGGTGTCGGGCGTGAGCCCGGGGCGGGTGGCGGCGAGATCGGCCGTGAGCCTCGCCGCCGCCTGACGCAGCGTGGGAGCCCGCGCCGCGGCGAGGACGCCGTCCACGCCGTCGCCGATCGCGTCGACGACCTCGGCGGCGACGTGCCCGGCGAAGCAGCCGACGACGAGGCGATCGGGGTGGACGCGGGCGGCGGCGCGGACCGCCCGTGGGCCGTCGTCGCCCTCGAGGAGGATCGAGACGGTGTGGGGCTGATTGAAGATGAGCTCGTCGTCCTCCTGAAGCACGACGACGCGGTCGTCGGTGCCGCCTGCCGCGGCGAGCGCGGCGATGAGCGAGGTCGTGCCGGCGCCGAGCGCCCCGGTGACGAGGATGTTGCCGCGCGCGGCGACGCACTGCGCGAAGAGCCCTGCCATGGCCCGCGAGATCGTCCCGCTGCGAACCAGGTCGTCGAGGGAGAGATCGGCCCGCTGCGGCTTGCGGACGACCACCATGTGGCCCTGCTCGGCCGAGCGCGGCAGGACGGCGAAGAGGCGGCCCTGCGGGAGGCGCCGCTCCACGTAGCGCTCGCCGGGCTCGAGCGGCTTGCCCGACGCCATGCACAGCCGACGCACCAGGCGCGCGACCGCCCGCTCGCTGGTGAACGCGATCTCGGGGATCGACTGCCGGCGGCCCTGCATCGCCACCACGAAGTCGTGGCGGACGATCTGGACCTCGCTGACGTCCTCGTCCTCGAGGAGGGGGCCGACGGGGCCGTGCTCCAGGAGCTCGCGGCGCGCCTCGACGACGAGCGCGTCGGCGTCGAGCTCGGGCGAGAGCTCGCCGTCGGCCTTCATCGCTCCGGCGCGCTCGGCGAGGACGCGGTCGATCCCGCGCACGAGCTCCTCGCCCGCGGCGGCGCCCGAGTCGAGCGCCTCGAGATCGACGGCCGCGGCCACGCGGTCGACCAGGCTGGCGAGCGCCATCCGGTGCGCGTGCATGACCGCCGGATCCGGGCGGCCGTCGGCGCGGTCGGAGCTCGGCGACGTCGCGCGGCGGATCGGGGAGACCGGGATCGCGCTGGGGGATGCCGAGGGGGAGGGGACAGGCGTGGGGCCGTGCGCGGGCGCCGCGACCGTCGGCGCAGGCGCCGGGCCGGTGACCCCCACGCTGGGCGACGTGGTACGCGCGACTCCGCTCGGCGCCGACGGAGCCTGGAGGGGGGCGACGACCGGAGGCGGCGGCGCTGCGCTCTGCTTCGTCGTCCCGTGAGGGCGCGTCGCCGAGGGCACCCGGGGCGGCCCCGGCACCGCGTACGCCGGGACCGAGTCGTCGGGGTCCTGCTCGAGCGGGAAATGACTGATGATCTCCTGGCCGGTGCGCGGGGGGCCGCCCTGCTCGACGGGCTTCGACTCGATGCGCGGGACCGACGCGCGCGCCAGCGCCTTCTCGGCCGACGACGGGGACGAGACGGGGTTGCTCGGCTCGTTGCCGCTCACCTGATCGCCGGCGGAGATCTCGTCGGCGACGACCTGCTGCGGCGGCCCCGACGCGGCCGCGCCGGACTCGATGCGGAGGACGAAGTCGCCGATGTAGATCTTGTCGCCCTCGCGGACGATCGTCGCCTGAGCGATCTTGCGCCCGTTGACGTACGTGCCGTTCGTGCTCTTGAGATCGGTGACGATGAAGCGGCCGTCACGGTAGAGCAGGCGAGCGTGGCGCTTGGAGACGTTGCCCTTGGGCAACATGAGATCGTTGCCCTGCACCCGGCCGACGTTGATCTCGGTCCTGTCGTAGTGCTCGCGGCGCTCGGCGCCACCTTTCTCGCTGATGATGATCGAGAACATGGTCAGCCTCACCCGCTCCGGAGGCGCGAGCCCTCGCCTCGACGCCCCTCGGACGGCGTCGAGGACGCCTCCGCAGGCATACGAGCAAGCCCCATCCGACATGTCAACGTCGTGGCCAAACCTGGCCCGATGCACGCTCCACCGGCCCGACCAGGTGGCCGGCCCGGGCGACCTGCACGGCAGCCCTTCGTCCCGCACCGTCGTGGACGTGGGCGTGGACGTGGATGGAGCACGCGAGGGCGCCGAGCTGCCGCTCCGCCCTGCAGCGAATCCCCTCCCTGCCTGCGACTGCCGACGCGCCCTGGTGAGACTCGCGCTACCGGTCGCGGTGAGCCCGCCGACCCTTCACGTCGGTGGCCACCAAGCTGAGCAGCTCGCCCGCGACCGACATCACCTCTTCCTCTCCGAGGCCGCTCTGGCGGAGCTCCCGGTAGATCGTCTTCGCGAGGATCGCGAGCGCCCTGGGATCGCGCGGGGCGGGGGTCTCGGTGAGCGACTGGATGTCGTGTGGGATCGCCATCGGGGCCGGCCGCATGCGACGACCGTGCCTGGCCTACGCGACCTGATGTCGAACACTTGACGGGTGTGCGAAGGGGGCCCGATGCGCACTCGGTTACGCACTTCGCCGTCGAGGTGCGTCACCGCGTTCGCGCCCGCGTGGCGCGAGGCACCCCGTTGACCTTCGCGTCGGGCGGCGACTACGTTGGCCGCGCTCGAAGGGGGCGCTTCGCCGGCACGGTTCATCATCCTGGATCCGACGATCCCGGCGCGGTCTCGCCGGCAGCCGGACCACTCGACCTCATGGGGACGCCCAGCGCGGTTCCGCGCGGCTTTTCGTTCGAGCCTGGAAGTGGAGGAGACCATGGCCGTTGGCAAGGTGAAATGGTTCAACGACGAGAAGGGCTGGGGCTTCATCAAGCAGGAGACCGGCCCTGACGTCTTCGTGCACTACTCGCAGATCAGCGGCGAAGGCCGCCGCCGGCTCTTCGAGGACGAGACCGTCGAGTTCGAGATCAAGGAAGGTCCGAAGGGCCTCCAGGCAGTCAACGTGATCCGCCTGCAGGGCGACGCAGCCGCCCTGAGCTGATCGTTGGGCGCGGCGCCCGTCCGCCGCTCACCCGGGCAGCGGCCCCGAGTCGGGCCGCGGGCGCTCCAGGCGCCGGGCTTTCACCGGGTAGGCGCAGCGGAACCCGCGCCAGCTCCGCCGCGCGCCCGGCTCGTCGTGGCCGCGCGCGGCGCCGCGCAGCCAAGGCCGCGCCGTCGCGTAGCCGCCCCCGCGCACCACCTTCGAGTCGCCGGTCTCCGGCCCCCGCGGGTTGACCTCGCTGGTCTCGGGATAGTCGGGGCTGTACCAGTCGCCGACCCACTCCTCGACGTTGCCGGCGAGATCCGCGATCCCGTCGGGCGTTCGCCCGTCGGGGTACGACCCGACCGGCGCCAGCTCGAGCGCGCCGTCTCCGCCGTCGAGGAGGTCCCAGCCGAGGCGTCCGTGGTTGGCGAGGGCGGAGTTGTAGACGTCGCCCCAGGGGTAGCGACGGCCGCCCCGCCCTCGCGCGGCGCGCTCCCACTCGGCCTCGGTGGGAAGGCGCCCTCCCGCCCAGTCGCAGAAGGCCGCAGCCTCCCGCCAGGTCACCAGCACCACCGGGAAGTCGGGGCGATCGAAGCGATCGCCGCCGTCCGCGTACGGCGGCTCGTCGCAGCGCCCGGCCGCGACGCAGCGCCGGTACCGGCCGAGCGGCACCTCGGTGCGGTCGATCCAGAAGTCGTCGAGCGCCACCTCGCGCGGGGCGGACTCGTCGAGGAACGGCTGCGTGTACCGGCTCCCCGGAATCTCCGCGCAGCGCGCCGTCGATGGCTCCAGCTTGCATGCCTGGATCGCGGCCGCGATCTCGACGTCGGCCGAGCCCATCGTGAACGTCCCCGCCCGCACCAGGATCGCGTCCGGGCTCGGCGTCCAGAGGGCGACCACCCCGGCGCTCGTGGGCGCCACGGCCGCGACGACGGCCGGCGGCGGCGCGGGAGCGCGGCGCCGCGAGCGCGGCGGGTGCGCCGACACGTCCGCCGACGCGGTCACGACCAGCACGAAGGCCGCGAGGCGGAGGCGCATGCCGGAGGCCTAGTGTGCTGTCTCCGAAGCTCGCTTGCGAGCTTCGGAGCGCCGCTCACGCGGCGCCGGCCGGGGGGGGCGCGGGGGCCCCAGGGGGTGAGGGGGGGGGGGGGGCGCCCGCCC
>CAYJPW010000291.1:0-7504 GCA_964372055.1 uncultured Polyangiaceae bacterium | reverse complement strand
CCGCCGGGCCGCCCGCGTCCGCGTCGGCGCCGGCGTCGGCGCCGGGCGCGCGCTTGCGCGGGGGCGGCCCCGCGTCGAAGACCGGGATCGCGTCCTCGCCGAGCGGCGCCGGCGGCGGCGCCTCGGCGTTCGCGGCCGGCGCGGGCCCGTCCGGACCGAAATCGAAGTCGATCGGGATGATCGCCTCGCCGTCGACCTCCTCGATTTCCTGATCGCGCGGCTCGAGGAGGAACCGCAGCCAGCCCGCGATGTTGTTGGGCAAGAGCGGCAAATGCAGCAGCAGCGCGACCCAGAGCGCGGCGACGAAACGACGAAGGGCGCGCGGCTCGGCGGCGAAGCCGGTCGTCTTGCCCGCGCCCCCGCGCCACACGGCGACGGGGGGCGCGGGGACGGCGTCGTCGGCGACCGGCGTCGGGTGCTCGGCACCGGAGCCTCCGGTCGTGTCGGGCCGTCCACGCGGCCGCGTCGGTTCCGCCACGGACCTACGTTAGCAGCGGCGAACCACACCCGCCCAAGCCTGGCACGATGTTCGCTCGTGTTGGCGGCGCGGCATGCAGCGGCCACGGGGGAGCAAGGACCGCCGAGAAGTGGATCGACAGTCGAAACTCCAGGTACTAAGAAACCTCTCCTCCCTCGCGGGGAGCGCGAAGAGCATGGCTGGCTCGCAGGGAAACCGATCGAAGACGGCGGCAAACACGCGTGTCGCCCGCGGCTCCTCGCCTGCGCCTCGCGCTCACGCCGGCTCGAGCGCGAGCGCCGACGGCGATCCCAGGCGCCCGAAGAAGGCCGGCGCCGCGTCGACGATCGTCGCCACCGTGCTCGGCTTCTCGGTCGCCGCGGGCGCGGCGGGCGCGGTCGTCTGGTCGGGCGGCTGCAGCGCCGAGCCGCCGCCCGGCGCCTCGATCGACGTGCCCGCGCGCACACCGCACCTCACTCCTCCGGCGACGCCTGCCCCGCCGCCGAGCGCCGATCCCGGCCGCGCCGCCGCGGCGCCCGCCCCGAGCGCCACGGCTTCGGGCGCACCCTCCGCCGCCGAGCCCGAGAAGCCGTACACCGGCCCGCTCCTCGGCGCGACGGCACAGGCGACGCCGGTCTACGCGGCGATGGACTCGTCGAAGGCGCGCATCGGCTACATCCGCCACGGCGGCAAGGTCCCGGTCGATCCGACGCCGATCAAGAGCTCGTCCTGCTCGCAGGGATGGTACCGCCTCCTCGACGGCGGCTTCGTGTGCGGCAAGTACGCGAGCCTGGACATGAAGAACCCGCAGGTCCGGCTCGGCGTCACGCCACCGAACCTCGACGAGGTCCTGCCCTACCGGTACGCGTACAACACCGCGCACGGCACGCCGCTCTACCGATCGGTCCCCTCGAAGGAGGAGATGATCAAGTACGAGCCCTACCTCGAGGCCGCGAAGCGCGCGCGGCGCAAGGCGAAGAAAGACGCCGAGGAGGAGGCGGCCAAGGCCGGGGCCGGCGGCGCGACCGGCGAGCCCGCGCCCGCGCCGCCCGCGACCGACGACACCGGCGATCCCGCGGGCGCCGCGGCGGCGGCCGCCGCCATCGGCATCCTCGACGGCGGCACGCCGAGCGGCGAGGACACGCCCCCTCCCCCGCCCAAGCCGTGGTGGCAGCAAGAGCCCGAGAAGGGCCAGTCGCTCAACGTGAAGCTGTCCGATCTCGAGCAGGACTCGGACACCACCATCGCCAAGCGGATGGTGAAGGGCTTCTTCGTCGCGGTCGACAAGAGCTTCGGGTGGAACAACCGCCTCTGGTACAAATCGACGAGCGGCCTCGTCGCGCCGGCGGACCGGATGTACATCGCCAAGCCGCCGACGTCGCAGGGCATCGACGTGCCGGCCGGGGTGAAGCAGGTCGGCTTCATCACCAGCGCCAAGGCGGCGAAGTACGAGTTCGACGAGGGCAAGACGAAGGTGAGCGTCGTCGGCCCCGTCCCGCGCTTCACCGCCTTCGGCCTCACCGGCGCCACGGTCAGCCACAAGACCGTCGTCTACCGCCAGACGACCGAGGGCTGGTGGATGAAGGGCATCGACGGGACCTTCACCGAGCCGGGCGCCCCGCCGGCCGACCTCGCGCCCGGCGAGAAGTGGATCGACGTCAACCTCTCGCGCAAGACGCTGATGGCGTTCGAGGGCGACATGCCCGTCTACGCCGCGCTGGTCTCGCCCGGCAAGAAGTCGAAGGACAAGAAGAAGGACCACTCCACCATCCAGGGCACCTTCCGCATCCGCGAGAAGCACATCACCACGACGATGGACGGCGACGGCGCCGTCGCCGGCGACCTGCCCTACAGCATCGAGGACGTGCCCTACGTCTCGTACTTCGAGGGGAGCTACGCGCTCCACGGCGCCTTCTGGCACTCGAACTTCGGCCGCGAGATGAGCCACGGCTGCGTGAACCTCTCGCCGCTCGACGCGAAGAAGATCTTCTTCTGGAGCGAGCCCCGGCTGCCCCGCGGTTGGCACGGCGTCTGGGCGAGCGCGCAGAACCGCGGGACCTTGGTCGTCATTCACGAGTAGCCGGCCGGGGGCGGCCACGCGACTCGCGCGGCCCGTCTCCGTTCCCCTGACCCATCGGCCTCGGGTCGGGCTCGACCGAGCGCCAGCGCCGCTGCGGGAGCCGATCGCCAGCGGCCGACCGGGACGGCCCTTGACTTGCGAGCGCGGCTCGAACACACCCTCTAGCCGCCATGGACCAGTTCTCGGCGCACCTCGATCGCGGCTGGGATCTCGTGCAGCGCGGCGACACCCGCGGGGCCGAGGCCTCCGCCCGCCGCGCGCTCGAGATCGATCCGCACTCGCCCGAGGCCCACAACCTGCTGGGCTTCGTCGCCGCGCTCGAAGGCGAGGGCGAGGAGGCGATCGAGGCCTACCGCCAGGCGATCGCGCTCGACGAGACCTACCTCGAGGCGATGCTCAACGCCGCCGAGGTCTACATCCACCCGCTCGGCGAGTACGACGAGGCCATCGATATGTGCGATCAGGCGCTCGATCTCGCCGAGGTCGACGAGGAGATCATCGACGCCCTCCTGCTCAAGTTCGACGCCCTGCTCGGCAAGGGCGACCTGGACGAGGCCGCCCGCGTGATGAGCAAGATCCCCGCCGGCCCGTACGACAACCCGAACCACACGTTCCTGGTGGGGCGCGCCTTCTACGAGATCGGCCAGGCGGCCCGAGCCAGCGCGCTCATCGAAGAGGCCGCCGCCAAGGACCCGCGGCACGCCGAGGCGCACTACTACCTCGGGCTCATCCGCGACGAGCGCGGCGACACGCGCGGGGCGACGCAGGCGTTCCTGCGCTCGCGCGATCTCGATCTCGAGGCCGGCATGCCCCCGTGGGCGCCGGGGCGCGAGGCGTTCCAGGCCGTGGCGCAGAAGGCGATCCTCGGGCTCAACCAGGTGCTGAAGCGGTACGTCGACGGCGCGGACGTCTTCGTCTCCGACGTACCCGGGATGGAGCTCGTCGCCGAGGGCGTCGATCCGCGGGCGCTGGTGCTGCTCGACGGCCTCGCCGGCGACGACCGCGGCCGGACCGACGACGACTCCCGCCCCTGCGCGCGCGTGTTCGTCTACGCGCTCAACGTCACGCGGCTCGCCGGAGGGGTCGAGCCGCTCGAGCGCGAGATCACCCTGGCGCTGGAGCGCGAGATCACGGCGACCTTCCTCGAAGCCGAGCAGGGCGAGCGGACCGAGAAAGAGCTGAACTGACCCGCGGCGGGGACGCAGTAGGTCCACGTCGACCCCACGCCCACGTCCACGTCCCCACGTCTGGGGCGATGGATGGGATCAGTGCCAGACGCCGATGCCGAGGGAGTAGCTCTCGTAGCGGGGGGCGATGTCGACCGAGGCTTGGAGCTTGTAGTGGATCTCGGGGGTGAGGCCCCACCAGTGGGTCGTGAGCAGGCGCAGATCGGCGCCGAAGGTGAAGTGCTGGCGGCCGACGGCGCGGAAGCGGCTCGGCTCGTAGTAGCTGCCGAACCGGGTGTGGATGCGCGTCGGGACCGGCTCGGTCTCGACGCCGAAGCGCGGCGAGAAGCTCACGTTCTCGCCCGAGTGACCGATGATCGACTTCTCCGAGGGGTCCCCCTCGTTCTGGCCCAGGAAGCGCTCGAGGCTGACGCCTTTGTCGACGGCGCCGGTGACCAGGAGCTCGGCGGTGAGCAGGAGGTGCTCGCGCGGCCAGTTCCAGTAGCGCGCGCGGCGCTCGCGCTTGAGGCGGGCGCGCGCGCGATCGAGCTCCATCTTGTCGGCGAGCGCGGCCCGGCGCTCCTCGGCCTCGATGAAGCGCCTGCGCGCGGCGCGCTCGGAGGGATCGGCGATCCGGGCGAGCTCGATCTCGTGGCCCACGGCGCGCGCTCGGCGGCGCGAGGCGGCGCGCCCCGAGACGAGCGCCTCCTGGTCCTCGGGATCGATCCAGGCCGGGTTGAGCGGACGCGGGCCGACCTGGACGGCCACGCCGAGCTCGAGCTCCCACGGGAGCACGACGCGATCGGGGACGGCGAGGCCGCCCGCGCGCTCCACGCCGTTCGCGTCGAAGGTGCGGGCGCTCCCGATCAGGCCCTTGGCGACCACGGGCGCGCGGAAGGTGGCGCCGAAGCGGAACGACTGCCAGTCGGGCCGCACCAGCAGGCCGAGCTCCGGCGAGAGGCCCGCCATCGTCAGCGCCCCCTCCGCCGGTGGATCGAGGCCGAGCGTCGCGGCGCGCACGCCGGCGCCGATCATCAGCTGATCGCCGAGGGCGCGCCAGGCGGCGAGGAGGTGATACTTGCCGACCGTCACGTCGGTCGAGCCGGTGACGCCGGCGGACGTAGTCTCGATCGAGTAGCGCTGGAGCTCGGCGATGCCGCCGACGCCGAGCGGGCCGACCTGCACCAGCACGCCGCCGGTGAGATAGATGAAGTCGGAGTATTTCTCGTCGGCGACGCCGCTGTTGTCGAAGTCGTCGCGCGCCGTCAAGGAGAGCGGGATCGAGAGCGAGGCGTCGAGGTCCCAGTCGACCCAGCTCACGCTGAACGGCTCACGCACCGCCGGGGCGGCGGCGTTCGCCACCATGCCCGAGATCCCCTCGGCGTAGCCGGCGTACGAGCCGGCCATGCCGCTCACCCGGATGGGGGCGAGGACCGGGCCCTGGAAGAGGTCGATCGCGTAGTCGTTCGACGGGATGGGGTCGGCGCGCGCCGCCGCTCCGGGCGCCGCGGCGGCGAGGAACGCCGCGACGGCGAGGACGGGGCGGAGCGATCGCATGGCCGCGTTGCGCCCCCCGAGGGCGGGGCGGGACCCCTGCGACGGCCCGGGCAGACGACCGCGCAGGGCCGCAGGCTGTCGTATCGCGGCGAAGACGGCAAGGTGCTAGCACTCGCGACGTCGTGGGTCGCCGCACGCCGTCGTCCAACCCTCCCCGGTCGCCCCGGGACCGAGCCGAGACCGCTCGCGCAGACGACGCCCGCGCCGCGGCCGACCCGACCTCGCTCGACGCCAAACGAAGCGGCCCCGCGGCCCTGTCCTCCGCAGCGCGACGCGGCCGGCTCGTCGCGACGGTGCTCTTCTACGGCGTCGTCGGAGCGATCGCGGTCGCTGCGGCCGTCCAGGTGGCGCGCCAGGTCTTCGCCGCCGGCGGCGGGCCCGCGCCCTTCGCGACCTGCCGCGACGGCCTCCGCGCGCTCGCGGCGGCGGTGGTCCGGGCGCGCAACTCCGCCCCCGGGACCGACGGCGAGGACGCGGCCATCGACCGCTTCCGGCGGGCGCTCGAGCCTGACTGGAGCCACCGCGACGCGGTCGCGGCCGCTTGCCGCGCTTCGGCCGAGGACGAGCGCGCCCTCGACGCCATCGAGCGGCTCCGCTATGCGGAGGAGCACGCCGTCCGCCGAGAGGCCGGCGACCTCGCCCCGCTCAGACGCCGCGTCCAGGCCCTGGTCGACCGCGAGCTGGCGACCCCTACCGGGCAGCCGCCGCCCAGCCCACCGTAGCGGCACCGATGACCGACATGACCCTTGCAACGACCAGCGCCCCCGCCGACACCGAAGAGGCCCCGCGCGCCCTCCCCACCTTCGATCTCCTCCCCCTCTCGCGCGAGCTCAAAGAGACGCTGGCCGACATGGGGTACGTGAACCCCACGCCGGTCCAGCTCGCCGTCTGGGACCCGGCCACCCGCGGCAAGGACGCGGTCGTCCAGGCCCGCACCGGCACCGGCAAGACGGCGGCCTTCGGCCTGCCGATCGTCGACCACCTGGTGAAGCGCTCGTCGGCGGAGGTGCAGGCGCTCGCCCTCTGCCCCACCCGCGAGCTCGCGCTCCAGGTCGCCGCCGAGCTCGAGCGGCTCAGCAAGCGCAAGGGCACCAAGGTGGTCGCCGTCTACGGCGGCGCGCCGATGCCGCGGCAGGTCGAGGCGATCGCCGCCGGCGCCCAGGTCGTCGTGGGCACGCCCGGCCGCGTCCTCGATCACCTTCGCCGCGGCACCCTCGATCCCAAGGGCATCCGCCTGCTTGTGCTCGACGAAGCCGACGAGATGCTGTCGATGGGCTTCGAGCGCGAGCTCACCGCCATCCTCGAGACGCTCCCGCCCGACCGGCAGACGCTGCTCTTCTCGGCGACGCTGCCGCCCGACATCGAGCGGATGGCGCGCAACAAGCTGAAGTCGCCCGAGTTCGTGACGCTCTCGGGCGACCACATCGGCGCGCTCGAGATCAACCACTTCGTCTACATGGTCGCGGCCGACAAGCTCGGCGCCCTCGTCCGGATGATCGAGGTCGAGAACCCCGAGAGCGCCGTCGTCTTCTGCAACACCAAGGACGAGACCGAGCGCGTCGCCCAGGCGCTGGCGCGCCAGGGTTTCGACGCCGACTGGCTCAACGGCGATCTGCCGCAGAGCGATCGCGAGAAGGTGATGAGCGCGACGCGGGAGGGGCGCCTCCGCTTCCTGGTCGCGACCGACGTCGCGGCGCGCGGGATCGACATCTCCCACCTCACCCACGTCATCAACTACGACTTCCCTCAGGACGCCGAGTCGTACGTGCACCGCACCGGCCGCACCGGGCGCGCGGGGAGGACGGGCACCGCGATCTCGCTGATCACGCCGCGTGACATCGGCGGGCTCTACCTCCTGCGGCTCACGTACAAGATCCGGCCCATCGAGAAGCAGATCCCGACGCCCGGCGAGCTGAAGACGCGCGCCGAGGCCGACCTCGTGGCGATGCTGTCCGAGGCGTTCGCCAGCAAGGGGACGCACCCCGACGATCTCGCGCTGGCGCGGCGGCTCCTCTCGCACGATCAGCACGAGGCGATCGTCGCGGGGCTGCTCCGCGATCACCTCGGCGCGCGGCCGACCTCGCAAGACGAGGCGAGCGCGGCGCGGCGGGCCACGCGCATGCCGAGGCCGACGCGGGGCGCCGTCCGCGCGCCGAGGGCGCCCGTCCCCGCCCCCGCGGCCGCGCCGCCGGACGAGAGCGTCGTCGCGAGCGAATCGGCCCCCACCGCCCGCCGACCCGAGGC
>CAYJPW010000290.1:0-7734 GCA_964372055.1 uncultured Polyangiaceae bacterium | reverse complement strand
GGCGAAGTCGAGCGGCCTGTCGCTGTACCCATGACCGAGGAAGTCGATGAGGAGCGACCGTCGCCCTCGCAGGGGCGCCCGAACCGCGACCGGCATCAGCTCGCCGGTCGAAGAGCACTGCCAGCCGTGCAGCCAGAGCAACGGGGGGTCGTCGCCCGGCACCTCGATGTAGCGGAGGAACGCCCGGGCGTCGGGCAGGTAGACCGGCTTCATACCGGGGCGTGCCGGGGTGTGCTCGTGCCGTCTGCGAATGTCATGTGTCGCCTCCCTCGGCAGCACCCTGGGTTGCGTCCGCCAGCCTGCCCTTCGATCGTGATCCCGCTCGGAGGCGAACTGGCGGCTGCGCCCTCTGCTATGACTCGCAGTTATCCGTGCCTGACTCGGCCACCGCGCGCCACATGCCCGCGTATCCATTCGCGTCAGCGTGCGACCACGCGTTCACGATACCGCCCTGCGCGCCGGCCCCGTATGCCTGCAGCATGTTGCAGGCTCCCGTGTGTCCGTTGGGGGTTGTGCCCGGGGCCGCTGACGCACCGCCGGCGAAGGCAGTGAGGCTCAGCGTCACGAGGCCCGTCGTCAACAGGACCCGAAACCGCTTCGGCGTTCGATTCATCACGTTCTCCTCCTGTTGCCCCGGATCGGAAACGTCCACGTGCTCGATCTCGTGGAGCGGTCGCGCGACGCCGACCTGGTCGCGGCCACCGTGCGCGCCATCGGCGACCGCATCGCCGACCGCCCCGCCGCCCCCGGCGGCGGCGAGCGCGCTCCGCAAGGCCCGGCGCCGGCCGACGATCCCGCCGTCGCCGCGCTGGTCGCCGCCCTCACGCCGCTCTGCGCCCGCGGCGCGAGCTCGGTCGCGATGGCCGCGGTGGACGCGCTCGGGCGCGCCGAGGGCGCCGGGCGGACCAAGGCGCTCGCCGGCGCCCTCACCCACCCCGATCCCGAGGTGGTGAAGGCGGCGATGCTCAAGCTCGGCGGCAGCGAGGGGCGCGAGCTCGGCCGCTGCCTCGACCACCCCTCGACCGAGGTCCGCCTGCTCGCGGCCGAGATGCTCGCCTACTCGAGCGATCCCGCGACGCGCGACCGGCTCTCCCAGCGCGCCGCGGTGGAGCACGACCGGGACGTCAAGGACGCCATCGACTCGACGCTCTACGCGCTCTCGCGGACGGCGCCGAGGACGCACGAGACGTGATGCGGCTCTACGAGGACATCCGCCTCGAGGCCGACGTCTTCCGTCTGCTCCGCGAGCTGTTCAACCAGCACTGCGGGATCTCGTTCGGCCCCGAGGCGCGCCCGGTCGTCGAGCGCCGCCTCCGCGAGCGGCTCACCGCGCTCGGTCTCTCGTCGTTCGGCGAGTACTACCAGCTGCTCCGGTTCCAGGAGCGCGGCCGGGCCGAGATCGACGAGGCGATCGATCTCGTCACCATCAACGAGACGTACTTCTTCCGCGAGGAGCACCAGCTCCGCGCCTTCAAGAACGACATCCTGCCCCGCCTCGTGGCGCCGCCGACGTCGCGCGACCGGCTCAGCGTCTGGAGCGCCGGCTGCTCGACGGGCGAGGAGGTGTACACGATCGCCATCGCGGCGCGCGAGTCGGGGGTCCTCGCCGACCGCGAGCTCCACGTCTTCGGGAGCGACATCTCGCGCCGGTGCGTGGCCGCGGCCCGCCGCGGCGTCTACGGCCACTCGTCGTTCCGCTCGACTCCGCCCGAGATGCGGCGCCGCTACTTCCACGACCGCCCCGACGGGGCCCACGTCGCCGACGAGCTCAGGTCGCTCTGTCACTTCGGCCACCTCAACCTGCTCGACTCGTCGCGGGCCGCCATCGTCGGCCGCGTCGACATCATCTTCTGCAGGAACGTCCTCATCTACTTCGACGACATCTCGAGGCGGAAGGTGATCGACATGTTCTACGATCGCCTGTTGCCCGGGGGTTTTCTCCTCCTCGGCCACTCGGAGTCGCTCTTGAACGTATCGACGGCGTTCGAGCTGGTTCACCTGAAGGACGACCTCGTGTATCGCAAACCGTTGACCATCGCCCGCTTCGGCGCGTCCGGCGCCGGAGGCGCCCCGCGAACATGACCCTGCCCCCGCTCCGCGTGCTCGTCGTCGACGACTCCGCCTACAACCGGCGGAACATCGCCGACATCCTCGCCGGCAGCGACGAGATCGAGGTCGTCGGCAAGGCGGGCGACGGCGAGGAGGCGCTCCGCCTCGCCACCCAGCTCAAGCCCGACGTGATCACGCTCGACCTCGAGATGCCGAAGATGGACGGCTTCACGTTCCTCCGCATCCTGATGTCGAAGCAGCCGACGCCGGTGATCGTGGTCTCGAGCTACAGCCAGAAGGAGAACGTCTTCAAGGCGCTCGAGCTCGGCGCGCTCGACTTCGTCGCCAAGCCCGACCGCCAGTTCTCCCCCGACGGCCCGATCAAGAAGGAGATCGTCCAGAAGGTGCTGCTGGTGCGGTTCATCCGCCCGCCGCAGCCGCCTCCGCCGGTGCGCGCCGGCCGCCAGTCGATCCCCGACAGCGGGCGGCTCTCGATCCCCGAGGGGCTCGTGGCCAGGCCCGGAGCGGCGCTCAAGCACGTCGTCGCCATCGCCTCGTCGACCGGGGGCCCCACGGCGCTCGTCGAGCTGTTCGGCCGCATCCCGGAGCGGTTCCCCGGCGCGATCCTGATCGCGCAGCACATGCCCGACAAGTTCACCAAGACGTTCGCCGAGCGCCTCGACAAAAAGGGCGCAATCCGCGTCTCCGAGGCGCAGGACGGCGACCCCATCGCGCCGCGGCGCGCCTTCGTCTGCCCTGGCAAGATGTGCATGGAGCTCGTCGCCACGCCGACGGGCGTGCCGGGAGCGCCGCCGGAGCTCAAGCTCCGCGTGGGCCCGCCCGCGACGACCGACCGGTACGTCCCCAGCGCCGATCGCCTCCTCAAGAGCGTCGCTCACGCCGCCGGCAGCCGCGCGCTCGGGGTGATCCTGACGGGGATGGGGGACGACGGCGTGAACGGCGCGCGCGCCATCCGCGCGGCGGGCGGCACGGTGATCGCCGAGAGCGAGGAGACGGCGGTCGTCTACGGGATGCCCCGGGCGGCGGTGAGCGCCGGGGTCGTCAACGAGAGCCTGAGCCTGTCGGGCGTCGGGGATTTCCTCGCGCTGCTCGCGTGAGGCCGGGCACCGGCGCGAGGGCGGCGGGGCCACGCTCCTTGGCCCTCGAAGTTGACCCGAAAGGCTCCGCGTGAGAAATCAAGGGGGGTCATGCGGATCTGCCGCGCCGCAGGCGTCACCGTGCTCGTGGGCCTCCTGGCCGCGTCCGTCACGGCGAGCGCGCAGGAGACGGCCGGCGCCGCCGCGTCGGCCAAGCCGGCCGCGAAGCCCGAGGGCAAGCCGGCGCCGAAGCACGAGGGCGCGCCGGCCAAGCCCGCCGCCCCGGCCGCGCGCCCGAAGGCCGCTCCGGCGAAGGCGGCGCCCGCCAAGCCCGGCAAGGGCGCCGCCGCGGGCAAGGGCAAGAAGCCCCCGAAGAAGCCCCTCGCGCGCAAGCCCGGCAGCGGCGCCGGCGAGCCCGACGAGGCGACGCGCAAGATCATCGCGGGCACCGCGCCCTCGCCGAAGACGCCGGGCCGCGGCGCCGAGTCGGCGGAGCTGCGCGCGATCCGCGAGCTCGACCTCGCGCTCTTCCCCTCGGCGGCGCCGAGCTCCGGGCCGGCGTGGCCCGTCGAAGGAACCCTCCCGCCGGGCGGGAGCGAGCCGCGGCTCTTCGCCTCGGGGATGCCGCCCTCGCCGGAGCTCGGGCCCGCTCCCGGCGCCGAGCCGGCCGTGGATCTCTCGTGGCTGCGGCAGCTCGAGATGCCCGACATCCCCGTGCGCTGGGACGCGCGGGTGATCCGCTACCTCGAGTTCTACAAGAACAACCCGCGCGGCCGCTCCATGGTCGCCGGCTGGATCCGGAAGAGCGGCCGCTACGCGGGATCGATCCGGCGCATCCTGCGCGAGCAGGGGCTGCCCGAGGACATCCTCTGGCTCGCGCTCGTCGAGAGCGGGTTCGATCCGACGATCGAATCGCCGGCCGGCGCCGCGGGCCTGTGGCAGTTCATGCCCGAGGGCGCGCGCATCTACGGCCTCACGGTGGACCGCTGGATCGACGAGCGCCTCGATCCCGAGCGCAGCACCGTGGCCGCCGCCCGCTACCTCGCCGATCTGCGCCAGCGCTTCGGCGGCTGGGAGCTCGCCTTCGCGGCCTACAACATGGGCTACGGGGGGCTGCTCGCCTCGATCCGCAAATACAACACCAACGACTACTGGGAGCTCAGCCGCTTCGAGGCGGGCATCCCCTTCGAGACGGCGCTCTACGTGCCCAAGATCGTGGCCATGGCGATCGTCTCGCGCAACAAGGCGCTCTTCGGCTGCGACGGGGTCGAGCTCGAGCCCGCCATCGCCTTCGACCGCGTCGCGGTCGGCCCGGGCGTGTCGGTGAAGGCGGTCGCCAGCGCCTCGGGCGTCCCGGTGGCCGAGATCGCCGAGCTCAACCCGCAGATCCGCGCGACGCGGACGCCGCCGCTCCCGCCGGGCGCCAAGACGGACACCTCGTGGGTGGTGCGGGTGCCGCCGGGCGCGGGCGCGCGCGCCGCCAAGACGCTGCCGAAGGTGAGCGACGACGAGGGCAAGCTCGAGCGCTACCTGGTGCGCTGGGGCGAGTCGCTCGACGACATCGCCTCGTTCCGCGGGACGACGAAGTCGACGCTCCTCGGCCTCAACGGTCTCCGCCGGGACGAGGTCGTGCGCCCCGGGACGGTGCTCTTCGTGCCGGCGGCGCCCGGCGTCGGGACGGCGGCCGCGGCGAACCTCGTCGCCGAGGGCCCCGCGCAGCGTCCCGTCGTGGTCGTCCCTGGGCAGCCGTTCGCGTACCCCGACCGGAAGCGCGTCTTTTACCGCGTCGTGCCCGGCGACACGGTGCGCGAGGTCGCGCGCGTCTTCGGGATCGATCCCGACGAGCTCAGCCGGTGGAACGCGCTCGACCCCGGCGCCGCGCTCCACGACGGCATGACGCTGCAGGTGTTCGTCGCGCCGGCGGCCGTCCCGCGCAACGTCCTCGTGCTCGCCGAGAAGGACGCGCACGTCCTCTCCGCAGGGTCGCCCGAGTTCTTCGCCTACTTCGAGTCGCAGAAGGGCCGCCGCCGCGTCGAGGTCGTCGCCCGCGAGGGCGACACCTGGAAGTCGCTGGCGAAGCGCTACGGGCTCTCGGTGGGGATGATGGAGCGCATCAACCAGCGCGCCCGCTCGAGCGCGCTCGCCGCGGGGGACCGGCTGGTCGTCTACGTGCCGAGCGGCGCGGCCGGGCCGGACCTCGTGCCGGACCGCCAGGCCGACGACAAGTCGGAGGTCGCGGTCGCGGCCGCGCCGGCGGGCGAGGACGAGGCGGCGGCGAAGGACGACGACGCCGTCAAGCCGGCGGTGATCCGCACGACCACGGTCGAGCCGGACGCCCCCGAAGCCCCACCCCCCGCCCGGCGCGAGCCCTCCGACAAGCCGCGCTGATGGGTCGCGCGCGACGGACCGCCGAGGCGGCCGGGGCTCGTCAGGCTCGCGCCTGCCACTCGGGGCGGAGGATCGCGTAGAGGTACTCGTCGACGCGGCGGCCGCCGATCACGAAATGCTGCCGGAGCAGCCCCTCGCGGGTGAAGCCGAGGCGCGTGACGAGCCGGATCGAGGGCTCGTTCTCGACGCTGATGGTCGCGAAGACGCGGAAGAGATCGGTCTCGCGGAAGAGCTTGTCGACGAGCATGCGGACGGCGCGCGTGCCGAGCCCGCGGCCCTGGTGCGTCTCGCCGATCATGTACCCGATCTCGGCGTACCCCATGGTCCACGAGGTGGCGACGGTGCCCACCGTGCCCACCAGCTCTCCGTCGATCTCGACCATCCAGCGGTGCTCGGGCGCGTCGCGCTCGCGGAGATCGCCGCTCGACGAGTCGAGCCGGCGCGAGAGCGCCAGGACGGTGGTCGGGAGGATGGGGTTGTGCCGGATGGCGGCGGGCTCCTGCCGCCACCGGAGCCAGGCCGCCGCGTGCTTCGGCGAGGCCGGAACGAGGCGGAGCGCGCGATCTTCTGGTGATCCGGGTCCCACTCGTGGCTCCGTCCCCAACCGGGGCGCCTCCCTATATACTCGCCGCATGCGCCGTTGTCCGATGATCGCCCTCGCGATGTGCCTCGGCCCCCTCGCCGCGGCCTGCTCCTCCAGCGACGAGACCACCGCCGGTCCGCCCGACGGCGACGCCGGCGTGCTGCCCGGCCCCGCCGAGTGGAACCGGGCGGTGACGCCGCCCTCCGACGACGAGGCGGCGGCGCAGCGCACCGCTTGCGGCTACACCGCCGGCAAGCTCCCGGCCGAGACGCAGGGCAAGTCGCACCCGTCCGGCGCCGAGATCCCGATCGATCACATCCTCGTGATGATGATGGAGAACCGGTCGTTCGATCACTACTTCCAGAAGCTGCCCGAGTACGGCCAGCCCGACGTCGAGGTCGCGCCGGCCGAGTACACGAACCCGGACGCCGACGGGAACCCCGTCGCCCCCTTCCACGACACGCAGTACTGCTTCGTCGACACCAACCACGAGTGGACGGGATCGCACGAGCAGGTCAACGGCGGCGCGATGGACGGGTTCTTCAAGACCAACGACGGCTGGCACGAGGTCCCGGTGCACGGGACGCTGGACATGATCGGCGGGCGGCGCGCCCTCGGCTACTACGACCAGACCGACCTGCCCTTTTACTACTGGCTCGCCAACGAGTTCTCGATCGCCGACCACTACCACTGCTCGGTCCAGGGCCCGACCTTCGTGAACCGGATGTACCTCTACGCGGCGACCTCGTTCGGGCTCACGACGAACTCGATCCCCGAGGCCGACAAGACGCTCTTCGAGTACCTCGAGCAGCGCCAGGTCGACTGGAAGGTGTACGCGAGCGGCACGCCCGGGTTCGGGATCTTCTTCGCCCAGTACGTCCAGTACCGCGAGGCGCACCTCTTCCCGATGGAGCAGTACTTCGCCGACGCGGCCGCCGGGACGCTCCCCCAGGTCGCCTTCCTCGATCCGCACATCGGCGCCGAGGCCTACGATCAGGACGACGAGCACCCCCCGGCGACGCCGTTCGTGGGAGAGCACCTGGTCGCGACGATCGTCGACGCGCTCACCAAGAGCCCGAGCTGGGACCGCTCGGCGCTGTTCCTGACCTACGACGAGCACGGCGGGCTCTACGACCATGTCGCGCCCCCGCCCGCGTGCCCGCCGGACGACCACGCGCCCGAGCTCCAGCCGGGCGACACCCAGGCGGCGTTCGACGCGCTCGGGATCCGCGTGCCGATGATGGTGGTCTCGCCCTTCGCCAAGAAGCACTTCGTCGGGCACAAAACGTACGATCACACCTCGATCGTGCGCTTCATCGAGGCCAGGCACGTGATGCCGGCGCTCACCGCGCGCGACGCCAACGCCGAGGCGCCGTGGGAGATGTTCGACTTCGACAGCCCGCCTCACCTCGCGCCGCCGGCGATCTCGATCCCCGAGGTCGACCAGGCGAAGCTCGATGCCTGCAAAGCGATCTGGGTGGAGTAGCGCCGGCGCCGCGACGGCGATCGCGGCGCTCGCGTGCTGCACGCCGGACGGCGCCCGTGACGGCGGCCCCGCGGCGGCGTCGAGCGCGCCGGCCGCGTCCGCGGGCCGACGCGCCGGCGCCGGCGGAGATC
>CAYJPW010000289.1:0-7968 GCA_964372055.1 uncultured Polyangiaceae bacterium | reverse complement strand
CGTGTCGGCGGCGCCCCGACCCACATCGACGGTGCCGCCGCCTTCCGTGCCGCGGCCCGGACGCGTGGTCGCGCCGCTGCCGCGCGAGCCGCAGCCGCCGCGCGCGGGCAAGCCGCCGTTGCCGTCGACGGCGCCGCCTGCGCCGCAGGAGGAGTCGCACATCCGCGCGATCTCGCGGCGCGGATCGCCGGGGAGGACCACGGCGCTCGACTGGCCGCCGCTGCCGCCCGAGAGCGACCCCGAGCGCGAGCCTTCCCGCGAGCTCGAGTCGCGCACCGAGCCCGCGATCCCCGCCCCGCGCCGCTCGAAGCGCGATCAGCCGCGCAATCAGACCAACGTCTCGTGGCCGCCCGTGCCTCCTCGGCCCAGCGCGCCGCCGCGCCCCGCGCCTCCGGCCGAGCTCGCGGCGCCTTTGGCGGAGCTCGCGACACCTCGGGCCGAGCTGGCGCCGCCGTCGCCTTCGGCGGCGCCGCCCTCGCGCCCCGCGCTTCGCAGACCGCGCGCGCGTCCCGAGTCGTCGCTCGTCGGAGCCGACCGCGCCGACGCGTCCGATTGGTGGGCGCCGATGCGCGCGGCCGAGGTCGCGCCGCCCGCGCTCGTCGCCGATGCGGCTCCGCTGCCCGCGCTCGTCGCCGATGCGGCCCCGCTGCCTGGGCTCGTCGCCGAGGCGGCCCCGCTGCCCGCCGGCGAAATCGCGCTGCAGCCGGCGAGCACCGCCGCGGAGTCGCCGCCGATCGCGTGGCAGCCCGCGGAGATCGCACCCTGGAGCGCGCCGGCCGCCGCCTTCGCCCCGATCGCGTCGCTCGCCCCGATGGCCGTCGACGACGATGTCGCGATCTTCGAGGCCGCGACGCTCGCGCGCCGGCGGCGCCTCGGACTCGCCGTCGTGCTCGCGACCGTGGCGTTCGCCCTGGTCGTCCTCCTCGCCGCCCTGCTCCGATAACGCCGCGCGTCGTCGCGCGGCGGAGCTTTCTGGCCTTCGTCATTGAAGCCGGAGCGACCGGCCAGGTAGCCTCGTCGGGCCCGCTGCGTGGCGCGGGCGCTTCGGGTCCATTTCTTCGGAGGAGGTCTTCGTGCGTACTCTGATCACCCTCGCGGGCGCGGCGGGCGCTCTCGCGCTCGTCGCGGCATGCTCCCCCATCGGCGAGGCCACCGGGTTCGGCGGTGGAGACGGGACGACGGCCGGCAACGGCTCGTCCGGATCGCAGGGCGGCGGAGGCCCGAGCGGGACGGGCGGCGACCTCGGGTTCGACGGCGGCCCCACGGGACAGGGCGGCGGCGTGAGCACCTGCGACGCCACCGCGGACGAGGACAAGGACGGCGACGGCTTCAGCATCACCCAGGGCGACTGCAACGACTGCGATCCCAACGTGAGCCCCAACGCGGTCGAGGTCATCGCGACCGACGGCACCGGCGGCGGCGGCGGCGCGCCCCCCGCGGTCGACGAGGACTGCGACGGAACGGTCGACAACATCCCCCAGCCCTGCGACTCGGCGCTCGACGTCGCGTCCAACGATCCGCTCGACGGCGCCAAGGCCGTCGAGCTCTGCCGGGTCGCGAGCGGGCCCGGCGACTGGGGCGTGGTCGAGGCGAAGTACGTGCTCCCCGACGGCCAGCCGTTCGCCGGAGCGAACTTCGATCTGGGCCACGGCCTGCTCAGCGCCTTCGGCCCGAACGTCAACGTGCAGGGCGGCGCGCGCATGCTCGGCCTCTCGAGCGGCACCGCCCGCCAGCCGACCGATCCCGGCTACCAGTCGGTCGGCGGCTTCAGCAAGGGCTACACGAGCGGCAGCCCGCAGGGCTTCCCCAAGGAGTCGCCCGCGTGCCCCGGCACGACGACGGGCACGCCGCACGACGGCGCCGCGCTCGAGCTCAAGATCCACACGCCGGCGAACGCGCAGGGCTTCTCGTTCGACTTCGACTTCTACACCTACGAGTGGCCCGGCTTCGTCTGCTCCACCTTCAACGACTTCTTCGTCGCCGAGCTCGTGCCCTGGCCCGCGGGGCAGGCCGACGGGAACATCTCGTTCGACAGCCAGGGCAACCCGGTCAGCGTCAACAACGCGTTCCTCGAGGTGTGCGGCTGCGCCGGAGGCCCGCCCTGCATGGCCGGCGGCAAGACGTTCACCTGCGCGCTCGGCAACCAGTACCTGCAGGGCACCGGCTTCTCGGATCAGTTCCAGGACCACGGCTCGACCTACTGGCTCGTGACCAAGGCGCCGGTGCAGCCGAACACCGACATCGTGATCCGCTGGTCGACCTACGACTCGGGCGACGGCGTCCTCGACAGCACCACGCTCGTCGACAACTGGCAGTGGATCGCCACGCCGGGCACCGCGGTCGGCACCGATCCCGTCCCCGACCCGTCCTGAGCTACATGCGCTGCGGCTTGCCGAACAGGTAGCCCTGCAGCAGATCGCAGCCGAGCTCGACGAGCACGTCGCGCTCGGCGGCCGTCTCGACGCCCTCGCCCACGACCATGATGCCCATGTCGCGGCTCAGGGCGGTGACCGAACCGATGAGCTTGCGCCGCACCGGATCGGTGTCGACGCCGCGGACGAGCCCCATGTCGAGCTTCACGACCTCCGGCTGGAGGAGGGCGAAGCTCGTGAGCCCGGCGTAGCCGGCGCCGAGATCGTCGAGCGCGATGCGGAAGCCGAGGGCGCGCAGGTCCGCCATGCGGGCGCGCGCCTCGCCGGCGTCGTGCAGCGCGGCGCGCTCGGTGATCTCGAGGACGACGTGCGAGGCGATGCGCGCGAGCGGCGACGTCGGCGAGACCAGCGTCTCGTCGAGGAGATCGTGCGCGTGCAGGTTGACGAAGAGGTTCCAGCCGCCGCCGCCGTCCTCGAGCACCCGCCCCGCGCGGGCGCGCACCGATCGGCCGAGGTCGGTGAGGCGCTGCAGCCGCTCGGCCGCGTCGAGGATGTCGCCCGCCGAGGAGAGCCCCGCCTCCTCGCTGCGCACCAGCGCCTCGTAGGCGAAGAGCGTCCCGTCGGTGCGGACGATGGGCTGGTAGGCCATCCAGAGCGAGCGGAGCGCGCGGTCGAAGCGGAGCTGATCGCCGGTCGGCTCGGTCACGACGGTGTCGAGGTCCTCGAGCAGCTGGAGCGCCTCGCGCCGCGCCCGCTCGAGCTTGCGCGCGCTCACCGCCTTCTCGACCGCGGCGGTGACCCGGTCGGCGGGGATGGGCTTGAGCAGGAACTGGAAGGCCCCGTGCTCGACGGCCTGCTGCGCGGCGTCGAAATCGGGCTCGCCCGTCATGAGGAGCACCGGCAGGCCGGGATCGTGCTCGTGGGCGTAGCGGAGGAGCTCGATGCCGTTGATGCCGGTGGTGAGGACGTCAGTGAGCACGGCGTCGAACGCCGAGCTCGCCAGCCACTGCGACGCGGTCACGCCGTCGTCGACGTGCTGCACCTCGTAGCCGGCGTGCCGGAGGATGACGCCGGTGAGGCTCTGCCCCTGCGCCTCGACGACGAGCAGGCGCCCCTTGCTCGGGCCGAGCGGCGGGACCACGACGTCGGTCGCCGCCTCCTCCTCCTGCTCCTCGCGCCAGCGGGCGGCGGCGTCCTCCGAGACGAGCGTGCTCGCCGAGACGATCGTCGCGCCCGCGCCATCCGGGTCGTCGTGCGGCACGGCGGCCAGTGTCGCGCGGGCGGCGCCCGACTGCAACGTTGCCGTGGAAGCGGCGTCACTCCCCGGCGAGCCACGCGCCGCAGCCGTAGGGATCGCTCGCCTCGGGCGGATCCGGCGCGTCGACCGGGATGCAGCGGCCCTGCGGGTTGCACTCGAGCCCGGAGGGGCAGTCGTTCGCGGCGGGCTCGCACCGCTCCAGACAGACCGAATCGGTCGACTCGCCCTTCGTGCAGGCGAGCTTCTCGCGGCAGTCGAGATCGGCGTCGCATGGCTCGCACTGGACGCGGTCGCCGCGGCACGCCGGCGCGGCGAGGGCGAGGACCAACGCGACCGCGCCGGCGATGCGTGACGGGCGGGTCATTTCAGCGCCCCACCGCTTCGCGGATCTCGGCGTCGGTGAGCTCGTCAGGGATCCCGAGCGAACGGCGCAGCGCGAGGTTCGCCGCCGCGGCCAGCCGCGCCGCGTCGGCGTAGCGGAAGATGGCCTCGGGGCTCGCCGTGCGGCGCCACTCGCCGTGTCGCGCCGACGCCTCCTCGTACGCGCGCGAGGCGCGCGCGTAGCCGGCGGCGAGCTTGTCGTTCTTGCGGTCGGTGATCACGTCGCCGGCGATTCCTACGCCGAGGAACGCGAGCCCCGCGCCGATCGTGATCCCGCCCGCCGTGGCGATGCCGCGGCCGGTCACCTCGAGCGAGCTGTCGTGGTAGCCGTCGTCGCTCGCGAGCGCCATGCCGATGCCGGCGCCGGTGGCGAGGACGCCGAGCACGATGGTGGGCACGTCGACCGTGTCGAAGATCTCGGTGACCGTCGGCGGCTTCACGACCGGCGGCTGGATCGGCTCGCGCGGCAGGCGCGGCTCGGCGGCGGACGCCTGCTCGAGGCGCGCGATCCACGCCGCGTCCCCCGCCTTGCGCGCCAGCTCGATCGGCGAGATCAGCGTCCCGCCCTGGTAGACCGACGAGACGCGCTCCTCGCTCTCGACGATGCTCTCGACCACGATCGGCCCGCGCACCGGGGCCGGAGGCGGCGGCGCCGCGGCGAGCGGCGTTGATCCCGCCGGCGGCGGCGGTCCCGCCGCCGGGATCGGCTCCGGCCCGGAAGGCGGCAGGAGCGACGTCACCTGCGACCAGTCGCCCGGGCTCTTGAGGGTGACCTCGCGCGTCCGCACCGCCGTCCAGACCACCTCGATGCGCTGGTCCCAGTAGAGCGCCAGCGCGCGCTCGACATCGCCGCCGAGCCGCGGCGGCGCCGGCGCGGGAGGCGGCGGGGGCGCGGGAGCGGGCGCCGGAGCCGAGCCGCGCGTCACCTTCTCGACCGCGTCGAACGGGATCCGCTCCGCCTTCTTCGCGCCGTCGGCGCGGAAGAGGTAGCCGTCGCGCAGGGTGTCGAGGATCTCGCCCACGTGCTCGCGCCCGTCGCGGGTGCGGATGGTGTCGGCCGCGGCGGCCGGCGCGGCGACGAGGAGCAGTCCGGCGAGCGACGCGAGGAGGAGCGACGGCCGCGGGGAGCTCACCGGACCGTCTTATCCGCACTCGGCGCGGAGGGGCAACAGGCGGGCGCGCCCTCGCGCGCCTTGCCGGGCGCTGCGCGCTCGGTGAAGATCCGCTCGTGCAGAGCCGCGCTCGCCGCGTTCGCCTCCTCCCGTCGCACCGCCGCGGGAGGGTTGCCGCTCACGAGACGCCGCCGGCCCGGCGCCTCCCGGCGCTGGTGGTGGCCGCGCTCGCGGCGCTGTCCGCGTGCGGCGGCGATGACGAGACGATCGTGATCGACGTCACGGGCGACGCCGGCGTCGAGGCCGGGCCGCTCGTCTGCTCGGGCAGCACCAAGCGCTGCGGCGAGGTCTGCGTCGCACTCGAGGATCCCGCGTACGGCTGCGGCGCTACCACGTGCACCCCCTGCGAGCTGCCGCTGGGCGCCGTGGCCGCGTGCAACGAAGGCGCGTGCGTCCTCGGAGGCTGCGAGATCGGGCGCGCGGACTGCAACGGCGAAATCGCCGACGGCTGCGAGATCTACACGGCGAACGATCCGCTCCACTGCGGCGACTGCGACACGGTCTGCGCCGCCAGGCCGCACGCCGATCCCGAGTGCGCGGGCAGCAAGTGCTCGTACTTCTGCAACGCCGGGTTCGACGAGTGCAACGGCGCGATCCTGGACGGCTGCGAGGCCGAGCTCGCCGTCGATCCCGAGAACTGCGGCGGCTGCGGGAACGCCTGCGATCCCGGCCAGACGTGCGCCGCGGGCCAGTGCACCGGCGGCTGCACCGACGGGTTCGCCGAGTGCGACGGCGATCCTCAGACGGTCTGCGAGACCGATCTCGAGACGGATCCGGCGCACTGCTCGGCCTGCGCGATCGCCTGCGGCACGGCGCACGCGCTCGCCGACTGCGTGCTCGGGGCGTGCGTGCTCACCTGCGATCCCGGGTTCGACGACTGCGACGGCGACGCCGCGACCGGTTGCGAGGCGAACCTCGGCGCGGATCCCCAGAGCTGCGGCGCCTGCGGCCACGGCTGCCTCGGCGGGGCCTGCATCGCGGGCGCCTGCGAGCCCGTGGTCCTCGCCTCCAACGAGAGCCCGTTCTTCGGGATCGCGGTCGACGCCACCACGGTGTTCTTCACGAGCGGCAACGCCGTCCGGCGCGTGGAGAAGGACGGGACGGGCCTCTCGACGGTCGCGACCGGCCCCTGCGCTACGCGGCGTGTCGCCCTCGACGCGACGCGGGTCTACTGGACGACCTGCGACAAGGCGATGCGCTCGCTCAAAGACGGCCTCTTGCCGCAGACGCGCCTCACCAGCGCCGGCGCGCCCTACGATCTCGCGATCGCGGGGTCGACCGCGTACGTCGGCCTCAACCAGGCGGCCTCGGTGACCAAGATGGGGATCGACGGGACGAACGCGGCCACGTTCGTGGCGCCGCCGGTCCCGTTCGTCCAGGACCTCGCGATCGACGGATCGCGCCTGTACCTCACGACGTGGTCGGGCAGCTCGGTCGAGGCGTTCGACCTCGTGACCGCCGCGCGCACGACGCTCGCGGCGACCGCTGGCGAGGCGTGGGGGATCGACGCCGACGCCCAGTACCTCTACGTCGCCGATCAGGGCGGTCAGGTCCTGCGCGTGGCCAAGGACGGCAGCGGCGCCACCGCGATCGCGACCGGCCAGGGCGGGCCCAGCGACGTCGCCGCCGACGCGACCGACGTGTACTGGCTGAACGCCGGGAGCGGACAGCTGATGCGGCGCGCGCTCGCGGGCGGCGCGCCGGTCGAGCTCGCGGCCGGCCCGGTCGGCGCCGCGATCGCGCTCGACGGCTCGGCGATCTACTGGGTCGCCGGGAGCGAGGTCCTGCGCCTGGCGAAGTAGCGAGCGCCCGTCACGCTTCGCCGCCCCGCCGCGATGGAGGGGCATGCGCCTCTTCGCCGCCGCCGCCGCCCTCCTGACCGCCGTCACCGCCGCCGCGCCCGCCGCCGCCGAGGTCCCCGAGCCGCGCGCCGCGTGGAGCGACGCGTTCCCGCGCATCGCCGCCGACGTCCGGCGCGGGCGCCCGTTCGTCACGCTGGTCGTGGTCCCGCTCTGCTCCAACGATCAGATCGACTGCGGCAGCGCCGTGGCCGGTCGCGCCGGCGATCTGCGCACCAACCTCTACTGGGGCGCCGTCTTCGGGGCGCGCCGCTTCTTCGATCGCAAGACGAGCGGCTGGGAGCGCGTCGACGTGGCGCAGGGCGCCGGCGCCCTCGAGCGCGCCGTGTACCGCCGGCGCGTGCCGGCGGAGGCGTGGCGAGCGCCCGCCGACGCCGTCGAGCAGCTCGTGGTGCTCGAGGCGATCCACGGCGACGAGATCGACCGCGCGGTGGGCCGCTTCTTCGGCGCGGCCACCGGAGGCGCGCGCGTGCGCTTCCACGACGGCGACCGGGATCGCGACGAGGCGGTGCACGTCGTCGGCTATGCGGGACACAACCGGCTCATGGACGGCCTCGAGCTCCCCGCCCGAGCTCGGAGCGAGGCCGCGCTGCCCTCGTTCGTGCTCGCGTGCTACTCGGAGAGCTACTTCGCGGGCGCGCTCGACGCAGCGGGGTCGACGTCGCTCGTCACCACGCGCTCGCTGATGGCGCCCGAAGGCTACGTGGTCGACGCGGCCGTGAAGGCGCTCGGCGACAACGCGACGAGCCGCGAGGTCCGCGACGGCGTCGTCCGCGCCTACGCCAAGTGGCAGCGCCTCTCGTTCGGTCGCGCCTCGCCGATGTTCTCTCCTGCCTCGGCCTCTCGGCCTCGGGCGTCGTAGACCTTCGCGGCCCCCCGGGGGGGGGGGGGGGGGGGGGGGGGGGGGGGGGGGGGGGGGGGGGGGG
>CAYJPW010000288.1:0-8020 GCA_964372055.1 uncultured Polyangiaceae bacterium | reverse complement strand
CCCTCTACACTAAACTCCAGGGGGTCCGGTGTCTCACGCACGTTGGCACAGAGGGCTCGCGGAGGCGGATGCCGAGGAGGACGTGAAGGCGCACACCCGTGGAGTGGACGAGACGCACGCCGCTGCCGGAGCGATTGCCTCGCGTCGAGATCCCCAGACGTGCAGAAGAAGGCCTCGATGCATCTTGCGCGCATCGGCGAGCGCCGCCCGTTGACACCGTCGTCATCGCTCGCGTTGTTCATCCAAAGTTCGTGCGCAAGAACTGCGAGAGCAACGCTGAGATCGATGTGCTCATCGCGGACCCGCTCGAGTTCGCGATCCCGCGGGCTCGCAAGGGCTGGGCATGAAGATCCGACGAATCGTGAAGCGCTGGCCCTCGTCGCTACGGCCCCTCCTCCGATCCCGTTCTTGTACGTCGGCCCGCGGGTTCGCTCCCCGCTTTCTTCCTACGGTCGGTCGCCTTCCGCGGTTCCGGTTCGCTTCGGTTGGGATGACGTCCTCTCGGCGCAACTTCCATCCGAAAATCTGCTGGGCGCACAAAACGCCACGAGCGGCGTTGCCGCCGCTCGTGAGCGCTTCGACGAAGGGTCGTCTCAGATCGAGTCGTTGCTGCAGTCGCCGTACTCGTTCGAGCAGTTCGCGATCACGCAGTCCTGGCACGCCGTCGTGGCGTCGAGGCCCTGGCAGGCGTTGTCGCCGCAGTCCGTGGCGCACGCGTCGACGCAGGTGCACGCCTCGAGCGCGGCGAGGATGTCGGCCGAGCTGGGCGGACCGTTGTCCGTGCAGAGGTCCTCCGCGTTGACGGCCGGGTCAGAGAGGTAGTCGAGGCAGGTGGCGCACGTTCCGCCGCCGCCCGCGCCGCCCGTCCCGCCGCCCTGGCCACCCGTGCCGCCGTTGCTGGTGGTGCTGCTGCTGGTCGTCGTCCCGCCGCCGCCCGTGCCACCGCCGGCGCCGCCGCCGCCAGAGGTCTCCGTGCTGCAGGCCACGAGACCGAGAACCGACACCGCCGAAAGCACCGTAAAGAGTCGCATGTTCATTCGAATTCCTCCCAGGTAAGCACCCGAGCTCGACAAGGAACCAAAGGTTAGCAGGACAGAAGCGTACCGGCCAACCTCTACCTTAGGGCGCGCCCTCAGCGGCGCTCACCCTTCTCCCTACAACCACCAACTTCCTTCTCCGCCAGCGGAGTCGGGGAGCGGCGAGACCGCCCCTGGCTCCCTGTCTCAGAGCAACTTCTACGTCGGCTGCCCTCGGGGCATCCCGTCCGCAGCCGTTTACCAGAGAACGACCCGAGATTTCCACAATCGGAAGCATCTGGACAAGCATCGACCCAGGCGGCCGCCGGCCCGCGGAGGTGGTCAGTACCCGTACCACCACGCCCGTCGCCTGCGGATCGCAGGGCGTTGGACGGGGAGATTTCGCCCTCGATTCAAGCGCCTGCCCGCGACCGCGGGTCGCGCAACCCACGAACATCGTTGGCGTCCCGCGAAGGGAGCGAGGTCTCGACAGCGCCCGTGACCGAAATCATGACGACCCGCTGACCGCGGGCTCGCAGGGGCTCCAGTAGGGTGGCCGACCAGACGCATGGCCATCCTCCTCTTCTTCGTGGGGCACTGGACGCTCTCGGTCTTCTTCCAGACGTTCTTCCTGCACCGGTACTCGGCGCACAAGATGTTCACGATGTCGAAGGGCTGGGAGCGCGTCTTCTACCTGCTCACGTACCTCACCCAGGGCGCGTCCTTCCTCGTGCCGCGCGGCTACGCGGTGCTCCACCGCATGCACCACGCCTTCAGCGACACGCCGAAGGACCCGCACTCGCCGCGCAACCACGGCGGCTTCGGCTCGATGATGTGGGCGACGCGCAAGCGCTACCACGATCTCGCGCACGGCATCGTCCAGCCCGAGCCGCGCTTCGACAAGGGCTACCCCGAGTGGCCCGCGATCGACAAGCTCGGCCAGTCGTGGCTCGGGCGCATCGCGTGGATCGCGCTCTACACCCTCTTCTACGTCGAGTTCGCGACCGCGACCTGGCAGTACGCGCTCCTGCCCTTCCACTACCTGATGGGCCCGGTGCACGGCGCCATCGTCAACTGGTGCGGCCACAAGTACGGCTACAAGAGCTTCCAGAACGGCGACGACTCGAAGAACACTCTGCCCTTCGACTTCGTCACGCTCGGCGAGCTCTTCCAGAACAACCACCACAAGTTCGGCATGAGCCCGAACTTCGCCGCGCGCTGGTTCGAGATCGATCCGAGCTGGATCGTCATCCGCGCGCTCGACTGGCTGCGCATCATCCGCCTCCCCGCCGAGCCGCAGATGGCGCGGTTCGACGCGGAGCAGCCGGTCGAGGGCTGAGCTTCTAGCCTTCGAACAGCTTCGCGAACGCGCCTGGCACGTCGGCCGGCCCGAGCTTCGCCTTGCGCGCCTGGAACTCCGGGAGCGTCGCCTGGTACGCCGTGTCGAGGTGGACGTCCTTGCCGTCCCAGGTCGGGCGGAAGATCTCCATCGAGCCCTCGCCGAGCTGCACGAGGTCCTGGTATTGCCCGCGCTCCTTGAGGATCTGCGCGGTGAGCCCGTACATGAGCAGCCCCCCCGGGATGGCGCCGAGCGCGGTGGTGGCCACGGCCGGGTAGCAGAGGCGCGCCGTCCTCGCGCCGAAGCGGTCCCGGATCTGGGCCATCGTCTCGCGCTGCAGCTTCTTCGCGCCGGCGAGCGGGCCCATCGCGTAGACGGGATCGTCGGGCGGGAAGTCGTAGTCGCAGAAGGCGACGACGCTCTCGCCGCGGGCGAGGAGGCCGGCGGCGGCCAGCGGCTCGGTCCAGAGCAGCGACGAGGTACCCATGAACTTGTTGGTGCGCTCGATGTCGACGTCGGTCGCGACCTCGACGTCGACGAGGCCGACCTTGCGGAGGTTCTCGGGGCGCGAGAAGTCGGGCGTCTGGAGGACCGGGTCGAAGGCGACGTCGAGGTCCTTCACCCTCGTCGGGCCGTGCTCGGCGTAGCGCTTGGTCGCGCCGGCGGCGATGCCGTTCACCAGGTGCACGGCGCGGTGCTTGCCCTCGAGCTCGGCGATCACGGTCGCGATGGTCTCGGGCTTGGTGGCGTCCTCGTTCCAGAAGCGGGTGGTCAGGCCCTCTTTCGCGGCCGCTTCGGTGAGCGCCTTCACGTGGTGGGCGCCGATCTGCATCTTCTCGCTGTCGTAGTGGACCCCGTAGACGGCCGCCCGCTCACCGAAGAGGAGCTGGACGGCGAGCGCGCGGGTGATGCCGTTGGAGCCGCCGAGGATGAGGACGGCCGTATCCGGGGCGATGCGCGTTCCCGCCGGGCGGACGCGGGCCCGGTTCTTGGCCAGGAGCTCGGTCGCGACGCGGAGGCCGTCCTGCGCCAGGGCCCCGACCAGGGCGCGCCGATCGACCCCTCCGAGAGGGAGCTTCTTGAACGTCTCGAGGTCCATGGAGGGCCGCTTTACACCCCCCGCGGGCGGCGTGCTAGAAGGGGCCAACGTGAAACGCGTCCTGATCACCGGTGGCAGTGGGTTCATCGGACAGAAGCTCGCGCGCGAGCTCCTCAAGCGCGGCGACCTGGTCACCGTCCTGTCGCGCGACGTGAAGCGCGCGCGCAAGGCGCTGCCCGAGGGCGTGCGCGTGGCCGCGTGGGACCCGCACAAGAAGGGCCCCTGGTTCGAGGAGCTCGACGTCGTCGACGCCGTCGTCCACCTCGCAGGCGAGGTCGTCGTCGAGCGCTGGAGCGACGCGAAGAAGAAGGAGATCGAGCGCAGCCGCGCCGACTCGGCCCGCCTCCTCGTCGAGGCGATCGGCGAGGCGAAGCACAAGCCCGCCGTGCTCGTCTCGGCCTCGGCCACCGGCTACTACGGCCCCCGCCCCGGCGACGAGATGCTCGACGAGACGTCCGAGCCGGGCAGCGACTTCCTCTCCGGCGTCGTCAAGTCGTGGGAGGAGGCGGTGCGCGGCGCCGAGGCGCACGGCGTCCGCGCGGTCCAGGTGCGCATCGGCATCGTCTTCGGGCAGGGCGGCGGCCCGCTCACCGCGATCGTGAAGCCGTTCAAGATGTTCATGGGCGGCCCCATCGGCGACGGCGAGCAGGTGATCTCCTGGGTCCACCGCGACGACGCGGTCGGCATCCTCCTCCTCGCGATCGACAACGCCGAGGCGAAGGGCCCGATCAACGCGACCTCGCCCCACGCGGCGACGAGCGAGGAGCTCGCCGAGGCGCTCGGCATCGTGCTCAACCGGCCGGCCTGGTTCCGGACGCCGGAGGGGCTGCTCAAGCTCCGCTTCGGCGAGGCGTCGACGATCCTGACCACGGGGCAGCGCGTCTACCCGAAGAGGGCGGCCGAGCTCGGGTACGAGTTCCGCTACGCGCACCTGATGCCGGCGCTCGAGTCGATCCTCGGCGAGTAAGGCGAGCGCCCACAGCCCTTCGGTCGACGAGGTCCACGCCTGAGGGCGCGACGACCCGTCATGCCGCGCGGCGGAGGAGCGGGGCGGGGGCGCGCGGCGCGCCGAGGCGGCGGAGGCCGCCGGTGAAGAGGAAGAGGCCGAGGACGAGGGGCGGCAGGCCGAGGATGGCGCCGCCGGCGAGCGCGCCGCCGCTGCCCGACTCGCTCGGGGGCGCGAAGAGGACGGCGAGGATCACCGCGAGCACCACGAGCCCGCCGGCGCTCGCGAGCAGGCCGCCGCCGAGGAGCATGAGCCAGCCGACGCCGGGGGATCGCGGCGGCGCCGGCGCGGGCGCGCCGAGGAGGCGCGCGCTCCCGGGCGGCGCGACGCCGGCCCAGGCGGCGCGCACCGCCACGACGTGCTGCTGATCGGCGCGCAGGCCGCGGACCTTGCGCACGGTCCAGACGGCCTCGAAGACGATCGCGGCCAGCGTGATCAGGAACAGCCAGGCGGCGCCGCCCGGCGGCTTGCCGAGCTTGAGGTCGTCGAAGTTCTTGTGGATGAGGATCGGGAAGTCGTAGAGGCCGTGGAGCAGCACCGCCAGCAGATAGCCGGTGACGACGAGCTGCACGCGCTTGGCGGGGTGGAACTTCGCCCGGCCGACGTGGTAGCCGAGCACCGCGCCGAGGAAGGCGTGGCCCGGGACCGCGGTCACCGCGCGCAGGATGGCGAGGCCGAGGCCGCCCTTGGCCACGTAGAGGATGTTCTCGAAGGTGGCGAACCCGAGCGAAGCGATGGCGCCGTAGACGATGCCGTCCATCGGCTCGTCGAACTCGTCGTGGTTCCAGCAGTAGAGGAGGAGGACCGATCCCTTGAAGAGCTCCTCGGGCACGGCGGCGGTGAGGAACGCTTCGAGCACGCCGAGCGCGTACGGATCGCGGACGGGCTTGAGCAGCGCGGCGACCGGTAACGCGAAGACGAGGGTAGGGATGATCGAGAGGACGCCCAGGCCGAACGTGGCCCAGAGCACACGCGCCGGCTCGCGGTGGACGTCGCGCGCGTAGAAGTACCAGATGAGGAGAAGCGACGGGACGATCGCCGAGACGGCGGTGACGAGGAAGAGCAACGCGCCTCCAGTCGCCCGACGTTAGCCAATCGCGCGAACAAAAAACACCAGGCCGCCGGGGGGCGCCGAGACGTCGGCCTCTCGCCGAGCAGCGCTCCCCCGGGGGCCCGAGACGGTAGGTGCCACCGCGCGCCCCCCCGAGCGCGCACCGTCCGCTCGAGGATCTACGCCACGGGCGCGCGCCGATCGCTCGGGATGATTTGGAAACGGCGGTCGGTGCGGCGCCCTAAGGGAACGCTTGATGGAAGCAAGGGAGCGACCGCGCGTCACTTCTTGATGGGCGTCTCGCCGTTGCACTCGATGCGATCGAACTGCTTGCGGCAGTTGTGCATGCCGGGGCAGGTCGCGTGCGCGACGAGCTTGCCGCTCGTGCAGCGGAGCAGCGTCTTCTTGTCGACGGTGCAGGCGTAGGTGTCTTCCTTCTGGCACGGAGCGCCCACCTCGGAGGTGGAGTTGTCGCACTTGGCGCCCTGCGCGTTGGCGACGCAGCCGTTCTGGCCCAGGCACTTCTCGACCGGCTTCCAGTGCTTGGTCGAGCACTGGAGCATCGCCTTCTTGTCCGTGGTGCACTCGTAGTTTCCCTCTTCGAGGCAGGGCTCGCCCTCGAGGTAGCCGGCGTTGGTGCACGCGGCGCCGTCGTTCATGCAGCCGTTGAGGCCGCGGCAGGGCTGCAGCTCGTACTTGCCGCCGAGGCAGACGAGGGCGTTCTTGTCGTCCTGGCAGACGCGCGAGCCCTCCTTCTGGCAGGCGTCGCCCGGCTTGCCGCCGCTGGCGCCGCCGGGGATGAGCTTCTTGCAGGCAGGCAGCGCGAGGAGGACGAGGCTCGAGAAGAGGACGAGGGCGGGTCGGTTCATGGTCGCCGAAGCTACCAGGGAGGCGCGCCGCCGGTCGAGCGACACGAATCCGAGAGCGAGCGCGCCGCGGCGCGTGCAGGGTCGCGCTCTAACAAAGTCCCATTGACGGGGCCGGCGCGGCGCGTGAATCTCGCCGCGCGAGGGGGGGTCGACGAGGAGGCGCGATGCGGGGGCGTGGCCGGAATGCGAGGCGAGCGTTGGGGCTGTGCGCCGTGCTCGGGGCGTTCGCCGCCGCGGCGTCCGGAGGAGGGTGCTCCAGCGAGGAGGCGCCGGCGCCCAAGCCCGAGGAGAAGGAGAGCTGCGGCGACGGCAGCTGCGACTTCGGCGAGGCGTGCGACTCGTGCCCGAGCGACTGCGGCGCCTGCGCGGCGACCTGCGGCGACGGGACCTGCGAGAGCGTCGAGAGCTGCAAGCAGTGCCCGGCCGACTGCGGGGCGTGCCCACCGGAGTGCGGCGACGGCGACTGCAACGGCAGCGAGACGTGCAGCTCGTGCGCCGGCGACTGCGGCGCCTGCCCGAAATGCGGCGACGGCCAGTGCAACGGCAACGACACGTGCAGCTCGTGCCCGGGCGATTGCGGAGCGTGCCCGCCGGTCTGCGGCGACGGCGACTGCGAGGGCAACGAGACCTGGGACAGCTGCTCCGCCGACTGCCCGCTGCCGGGCGCGGTGACGTTCACCGATCCGCAGGGCCAGTGCGCGCCGGGGACGATCGTGTCCGACGGCGAGAGCCCGAGCGCCGGCGACTGGACCTGGGTCCGCGCCGACACGCGCCAGGTGATGTGGGAGGACGGGACGGACATCTTCACGTTCACGGACACCGACGTCCCGCCCAACAACGGCGCCAAGCTCTACATCGACGGCGTCGAGGTCGCGGCGGTGGCCTGCGGTCAGGCCGCGAGCGGCTGCGCCTGGTTCTGGCGCTCGAGCTCGGGCTACTACCTCGACTTCGCCGTCGGCGCGAACAGCTACAGCTATCAGGACACGATCCCTTGGGTCTGGTGCACGAACCCGTGAGGCTCCGATGACGGCTCCGCTGCGATCGATGATCATGCTCCTCGTCGCCTTCCTGGCTGGGCTCGCCAGCCTCGGCTGCCACGGGAGCTCCGAGTTCATGCGGCCGGTGACGCCCGCCGCGATCGCGCCGGCGCCGGACGCGGCGACGGTCGTCTTCGTGCGGCCTTCGGGCTACGCCGGCGGGATCGTCACCACGATCGTCGACGAGCACGGGCGCTTCCTCGGCGACTCCGAGGCGGAGAGCTACTTCCAGGTGAAGGTCCCGCCCGGCGAGCACATGTTCGTCGCCTGGTCCGAGGGGACGCCGGCGCTGAAGGCGTCGCTCGCGCCCGGGCGCGTCTACTTCGTCGAGGTGGCGCCGAAGATGGGCGCCTGGTCGGCGCGCGTGCAGCTGCTCGCGCTCACGCCGCGCAGCGAGAGCTGGCCGAAGCTCGGCGAGTGGCTGCGCGAGTCCCAGCCGATGGCCCCCGACGAGGCGGCGGGCCAGGCGCGCATGGCCGAGCGCGGCGAGGACCTCCGGGAGACGCTGCAGAAGGGCGTGGAAGAGCTGGGCGGCTACGATCCCGAGGAGCTCGCGGCGCGCACGCTCGGCCCGCAGGACGGCGTCGACGCGCCGGTCGGCCC
>CAYJPW010000287.1:0-8045 GCA_964372055.1 uncultured Polyangiaceae bacterium | reverse complement strand
CGCCTCGACAGGCGTCGCCGCCCCGCCCCGCCGCCGGCGCTCGCCGGCGCGCGGGGCGTCCGCGCGTCGCCTCCGTCCGGTGGCGCGATGCCGGCGCTCGGGCCAGCGCGACGCCCTGGGCCCGGGTAGTCTGCGGGCGAATGGTGCCGCGCGAACGGGGCAGGCATGGCTAGGCCGTTCGCGGCGATCCGCCCCGGGGAGCGACGAGACACGTGGGCGGCGTTCCTCACGCTGTTCGGCTTCATCGCCAGCCACTCCGTCCTCGAGACGGCGCGCGACGCGCTCTTCCTCTCGAAGGTCCCGGCCCAGCGCCTCCCCTGGGTGTACCTGGCGATCGCCGCCGCGTCGCTCGGGGTCGCGCGGGCGCAGTCGGCGCTCGGGCGGGTGGTCACGGGACGGCGCGCGCTCTCGGTGTGGACGCTCCTCGCCGCGGCGGTGACGCTGGCGTTCTGGGCCTCGCTCGGCGCGCTCGGCCCCGCGGGGCTCTACGGCCTCTACGTGTGGTCGGGCGTCCTCACCTCGCTCGTGCTGGTGCACTTCTGGACGCTCCTCGGCGAGCTCTTCAGCGTCACCCAGGCCAAGCGCCTCTACGGCGTCATCGGCGCCGGCAGCGTCCTCGGCGCCATCGCCGGGAGCGCCGCCGCGAGCGGCCTCGCCCGCGCCCTGCCGCCGGCACGGCTGGTCCTCGTCGCCGCGGCAGGCTTCGGGCTGACCGCGCTCCTCCCGCTCGCGTTCGGCGCGGGCGCCGGCCACTCCGCGCCCAAGGCCAAGGGCGCCGCCGCGACCGGCGTCCTCGACGACGCGCGGTTCGTGGCGCGCCAGCCGTACGTGCGCTCGGTCGCCGGCGTGCTCGTGGCGTCGGCGACGGCGCTGACGCTCGCCGACTACCTCTTCAAGAGCACCGTGGCCGCGCACGTGCCGCGCGCCGAGCTCGGGGCGTATCTCGCCACCGTCTACCTCGTGCTCAACGTGCTCTCGCTCGCGTCCCAGCTCTTCCTGGTGGGCTGGCTCGTCCGCCGCGCCGGACTCGGCACCGCGCTCGCGGTGCTGCCGGCGCTGCTCGTGCTCGGCGGCGTCGGGCTCGCCGCCGGCGGCGGGCTCGCCGCGGCGCTGCTCGTCAAGGGCGCCGACGGGGCGCTCCGCTACTCGCTCCACCGCACCTCGACCGAGCTGCTCTTCGTCCCGCTCGGCGAGGAGGCTCGACGTCGGATGAAGGCGTTCCTCGACGTCCTCGGCCAGCGCGGCGGGCAGGCCGCGGCGTCGGTCGCCATCCTCGGGGCCGCCGCGCTCGGCGCGCCGCCGGCGGTCCTCGCCGGGGCGCTGGTGGTGCTCGCCGCCGCCTGGGTCGCGGGCGCGCTCCGCCTCCGCGGCCACTACCTCGAGCTCTTCCGGGGACGCCTCCGCGAGGGGCGCATCGAGCACGTCGGCGAGTTCCCCGAGCTCGACGTGGCCTCGCTCGAGACGCTGGTCGCGGCGCTCGACAGCAGCAACGACGCCGAGGTCCTCGCCGCCCTCGACGTGCTCGAGCGCGAGCGCAAGGGGCGCCTCGTGCCGGCGCTCATCCTCTATCACCCGTCCGTCGAGGTCGTGGAGCGCGCGCTCTCCATCTTCGCCCGCGCCGGCAAGAAGAGCGTCGTCGCCGTCGTCGATCGGCTGCTCGAGCACGAGTCGCCCCGCGTGCGGGCCGCGGCGCTCGCCGCCCGCTCGCTCCTCGCCCCCGACGCGAGGCTCTTGAACCACCGCCTCAGCCTCGACGACTCGCCCGAGGTGCGCGCCACGATCGTGGTGCAGCTCATCGCCATGGGCGAGATCCTCGGCGCCGAGGCCGAGGAGCGCCTCGAGCGCCTGCTCCGGAGCGGCAGCCGGGCGGTGAAGATCGCGCTCGCCGAGGCGATCGCGCTGCGCGACGCGCACGGGTTCGATCGGGTGGTCACGGCCCTCTCCCACGACGGCGACGCCGAGGTGCGCCTCGCCGCCGTCGCGGCGATGACCCGGATGCGCTCGCCGGCGTTCCTCGCGCCGCTCATCGAGCAGCTCGGCGACGAGCGCACGCGCCCGCGGGCCCGGGCGGCGCTGACCTCGTACGGCGAGGCCGGGCTCGCCGCGCTCGACGAGGCGCTGCGCGACGCCGCGCGGCCCGCGGTCGTCCGCTGGCAGCTGCCGCGCACCGTGAGCCTCTTCGACCCGCAGCGCGCCGCCGAGGTGCTGCTCGCGCACCTCCCCGAGGAGCCCGACGGGATGGTCCGCTACCGCTCGATCCGCGCGCTCGAGGGCCTGGTGGCGCGCAACCCGACGCTGCGCCTCGACCAGGCCGCCCTCGGGAAGGCGATCGACGGCACGGTCGCGCGCGCGTACCGCTACCTCGACCGGCGGCTCTCGCTCGTCCGCGGCGCCGCGCGCGAGCCGCGCCGCGCCACGCCCGGCCACGAGCTCCTCGTGAAGATGCTCCACGACAAGGAGGACAACGCCGTCGGGCGCCTCTTCCGCCTGCTCGGGCTGCTCCACCCGACCGAGGACTTCGCCCAGATCTACCGCGGGCTCCGCAGCGGGAAGCGCGAGGCGCGCGCGAGCAGCGTCGAGCTCTGCGAGAACGTGCTCCCGCCGCCCCTGCGACAAGCGGTGCTCGGCCTCATCGACGACCTGCCCGACGAGGAGCGGCTCCTCGCCTCCGGGCGCTACCACGCCCCGCGCCGGCTCGAGTACGACGAGCTCCTCGCGACGATGCTCGAGAGCACGAGCGAGGCGCTCCAGGACCTCACCGCCTACCACGTGGGCGAGCTCGGGCTCGCCTCGTTCCGCGAGCGCATCGACCGCCTCCGCCGGGCCGATCCCCCGCGCACCGACGTCGAGCGCGCGCTCGAGGTGCTCGGGGCCACGCGCGGCCTCGCCGAGGAGGCGCCCGCGTGCTGAGCGAGCTGCCGCTCCACACCCTGCGCGACCGCATCCTCCTGCTCCGGTCGCTGCCGTCGTTCCGCCCCCTCGACGACGAGGCGCTCACGCTCGTCGCCGAGCACGCGCGGAGCCGCGCGTTCCGTGCGGGCGAGGCCGTGCTCGTCGAGGGCGAGCCGGTGTCCGAGTGCCACATCGTGGTCGAGGGCCAGGTGACGTCGACCCGCAACGGCAAGCGGGTCGCGGTCGTCGACCCGGGCTCGGGCGTGGGCTTCCTCTCGATCATGGCGCGCGAGCCCGGCACCAACGCCGTCGCCGACGTCCCGACGACGACGCTCGCGGTCCCCGCCGAGGCGATCGTCAACGCCCTCGAGGAGAGCTTCTCGTTCGTGCGCAACACGCTGCGCATCTCGGCGGCGACGCTGGTGAGGAAGCGGGGCAACCTGCCCGCGTCCCCCGATCGCCCGCCGCCCGTCGACCTCGGCGAGGCGCCGGAGCGGCCGCGCACCATGGTCGAGCTCCTCCTCGATCTGCGCCGGGGCGGCATCTTCCGCGAGTGCAACATCGACGCGCTCGTCGACGTGGCACGCGCGACGCGCGAGATCCGCGCGGAGCCCGGCGAGGTGTTCTGGAAGATCGGCGAGCCCTCGACCTCCTGGCGCCGCATCTACGCCGGCCGGGTGCGCTGCACCAGCGCCGACGGGCGCTCGGTCGACATCGGCAAGTCCTTCGTGCTCGGCATCATGGACGCGCTCGGGCAGGTGCCGCGGTCGTACGAGGCGCGGGCCGAGGCGCCGATCCTGGCGTACCAGAGCGAGCTCGAGGCCTTCCTCGCCGTGCTCGAGACGCACTTCGAGCTGGCGCGCGACCTCATCGCGGTGGTCTCCAAGGCCGTGCTCGACACCCCGGACGCCGCGGCCGAACCGCCGCGATGAGCAGGCGGCGGTGCGGACCAGCTCCCGCCGCCGAGGACTCGCATGGTGGGCGCCCCGGACAATCACTACATTCGAGGGGTCCGATGACCTGGTGGCCGCCCCCCCTGCTCGTCATCGCCGCGATCCTGCTCGCGGTGCTGCTCGGCGCGGCCGGGTTCTGGGCGCACGTCCGCTACTGGGTCCGCCGGCTCACCGTCTCGATGAGCTACGCGCTCGAGGAGCGGATCCCCACCGAGGACGGCTCGGCGATCGAGCTCCGCCGCGTCCCGCCGGCGGGGCCGGGAGGCGAAACGCTCCCGCCCGTCCTGCTCGTGCACGGGCTCGCAGCCAACCACCGGAACGTCGATCTGTCGCCCGACCTCTCGCTCGCGCGCCACCTCGCCGCACGCGGGCGCGACGTGTGGCTGGTGACGCTGCGGAGCGGGCTCCGGACCCGCACGCGCGCCGCGGCGCGGCTCGTCCGCTTCGCCCACATGGCCCGCTACGATCTCCCGCTCGCCGTGCGCACCGTCCTCGAGCGCTCGGGACGATCGACCGTCGATCTCGTCGGCTTCTCGATGGGAGGGATGCTCCTCTACGCGGCGCTCGGGCGCGCGCTCCCGCAGAGCCACGTGCGGCGGGTGGCGATCATCGGATCGCCGGCGGTGGTGAAGGCGCCGCTCGCCGCCTTGCTCCGCCACGTGCCCCTCGCGCTCGTGCCGGCGATGAACCTCCGCCTCTGGGCGCGCGCGGCCGCGTTCGCCGCGGGCCGGTTCCGCACGCCGGCCGACCGCTGGTTCATGAACCCGGCCAACGTCGCGCCGGCCGTCGCCCGGATGTCGATGATCAACGTCATCGAGAGCATCCCCGGTCCGCTCAACGCCGACTTCGCCGCGTGGGCCATCGACGGCGGCGACCTCACGCTCGACGGCGAGCGCGTGCTCGAGCGGCTCGCCGGCGTCTCGTGCCCGGCGATCTTCTTCGCGGGCGCGGCCGATCGCCTCGCGCCGCCCTCGTCCGTCAAGGCGGCGTACGATGCCTGGGGCGCCGCCGCCCCCACCGAGAAGCGCTTCGTCGTCCTCGGGCGCGCCGACGGCGCCCACGAAGACTACGGGCACGCCGATCTCGCCATGGGATCGCACGCGCGCGAGGACCTCTTCGAGCCCCTCGGCACGTTCCTCGGGGGTGACGCGCGGCACCCCGCGGGAGGACCGGCGCGCGCTCCGTCGGCGGCCCCCGCGCCAGCCGGGTGATCCGGCGAGGCTGCCTGGGGTACGTTGGACGGGATGGCCGAGGCCGAAACCGTCGTCGACCCGGGCAGGCCCGACGCGCCCGCCCGGCCCTCGGTCGAGCCGGCCCCCGAGCACGCGCCGCTGCTCGAGCCCGCCGCGCCGTCCTCCGCGCCGGCGTCGCGCGAGGCCGAGGCCGCCGGCGCCCACGACGCGTTCGAGAAGCGCCTCTTCCGCGAGATCCTCATCAGCGAGCGCCTGCGGGTGCAGCTGCTCGCCGCGATCCCGGGCATCGCGCTCATCCTCTTCCTCGCGATCACCGCGTCGTACCCGGAGGCGGTCGACCGCGCCATGCACGGCAAGATGGACCGCCTCCGGGTGGGCCTGCTCCTCGGGGGCTTCGCCGTCTACGAGCTCGTCGCCCTCCGCTCGGTCGAGCGGCTGATCCGGTCGGGCAAGGAGCCGCCGGCGCTCCGCCGCTACCTGAACGCGCTCGTCGAGTCGAGCCTGCCGACGCTCGCCATCCTCTACTACATGACCGTGGTGAGCCCGATGGAGGCGCTGCTGCTTCCGCCGGTGTTCGTCTACTTCGTCTTCATCCTGCTCTCGACGCTGCGCCTCGACTTCAAGCTCTGCACCTTCACCGGGCTCGTGGCCGCGACCGAGTACGCGATCATGGCGCTCGTGGTGCTCGACGCCGGCGACGTCCACGCGGGCGACAGCCGCGGCCTCTCGTCGGTGCCGCACCACCTGGGCAAGGCCGCGATCCTCTTCGCCAGCGGCGTCGCCGCCGGGTTCGTGGCGCGGCGCCTGCGCAAGGGCTTCGTCAACACGCTCGAGTCGCTCGAGGAGCGCAACCGCATCCTCAACGTCTTCGGCCAGCACGTCTCACCGGCGGTCGTCGACGATCTGCTCGCCCGGAAGGCCGGGATCAAGAGCGAGGTGCGCGAGGTCTGCGTGATGTTCCTCGACATCCGCAACTTCACGGCCTTCTCGGAGAAGCGCAGCCCCGAGGAGGTCGTCGCCTACCTGAACACAGCGTTCCAGCCGATGATCGAGAGCGTCAACGAGCGCCGCGGCATCGTGAACAAGTTCCTCGGCGACGGTTTCATGGCGGTCTTCGGCGCGCCGCTCGCCGACGGCGACTACTGCCGCCACGCGGTCGAGGCCGCGCTCGAGATCGTGGCGACCCTGGACCAGCTCGTCGAGCGCGGCGAGCTGCCGCCCACGCGGGTCGGGATCGCGATGCACGCGGGCGAGGCCGTCGTCGGCAACGTCGGCTCGGCGATGCGCAAGGAGTACACCGTGATCGGCGACGTGGTGAACGTCGCCTCGCGGCTCGAGACGCTCAACAAGGAGCTCGGCTCGCGCATCCTCGTCACCGAGCAGGTCTGGGAGGCCGCCGGGCGGCCGGAGGGCGCCATCGCCCGCCCGCCGATCACGGTGCGCGGGCGCGAGCAGCCGATCCAGATCTTCCAGCTCGGCTAGGACGAGCGCTCGTACCAGTCAGCTCGCGCGCGCCGGCTCGCGGCGGTCTCGACCGAGCGGCACGTCGGCCGCCGCGAGCGCCTCGGCGAGGGTCGCGTAGAGGCGGCTCCTCGCCTTCGGGGCCGCCGAGTAGGCGCTCACCGCGTAGCGCGCGCCGTCGGCGTCGAAGGAGAGCAGCTCCGCCTGCGGGCGCTCGCCCACGTTGCGGGCCGCCTCCTCGAGCAGATCGAGGACGTCGTCCTGCGCGGCCGTGTGGGACGCGAGCGTGAGCGTCACCGTCACCAGAGGGAGCGGGCCGAGCACCCGCGTCGGGTGGAGCAGCCCGAGCAGGTGAGGCACGCGCACCTCGCTCCCCCGGTCGTCCTCGAGCCTCACCTCGAGCAGGGTGATGCCGCGCACCCGCCCGGCGCGCCCGCCCACCTCGGCGAAGTCGCCGGCTCGCAAGCGCCGGCCGTAGACGACCGTCACCCCGACGGCGACGCACGCGAGGAGCGGCGTGACGGCCAGGCCCAGCGCGACCACGGCGACGATGCCGACGCGGGCGAGCGTGCCGCCGTCGTCGCCGGTCACGAGCGGCGCGGCGACGACGAAGAACGAGAGGATCACCGCCGAGCGCACGAGCACGCTCGTGGGCGCCGCGAGATCGGCGGGGAGCCACTCCACGGTGGTCTCGCCGCGCCCGACGCTGTCGAAGAAGAGACCGATGAAGCGGACCAGCACGACCAGCGCGATGCCCGCGATCACCGCGACCACGAGGACCGGCACCGAGCTGACGAGGCGCACCAAGAGGGCGTAGAGCGGCCCGAAGACGAATCCGGTGAGCCGCTCGGCGTACGCCCGCGTCGGCTCGAAGAGCGAGAGCGTGATCAGCACCCAGCCGTAGGCGATGCCGATCTGCGCGAGCGCCTTGGCCGCGCCGACGCCGATGTGGATCGCGGCGCGCAGCGACGCCGGCCGGATGACCTCGATGGATCGCAGGCGGATCGCCGGGACGCGGTCGGGGTGCTCGGCGATCCAGGCGCGCGTCCTGTCGGCGAGGATCCCCGCGCGGCGGACCAGGAACAGCGCCATCAACGCCGAGAGGATGACGAGCGCCAGCGAGAGGATGGTCATCAGCGTGGCGCTGCGCGATTGCTCGCGCCGGACGGCGTCGCGGAGCTGGCCGGCGATCCTGGCCGCGTGCACCTGGGGCGAAGCCTCGCCGGCGGCGGCGGCGTCCTCGGGCCCGAGCTCCACGACGGGCCTCGCGCCGAGGAACACGACGGCGCCGTCGCCCTGAGCCTCGACGCGCACCTCGGCGGCGCCGCCCTCGTCGAGCGCGCGCTTGAGCGCGGCGCTCGCGGCGAGCGCGCGCTGCTCGGGCGACTGCCCCGCGCGAGGGACCCTGAGCACGAACGCCGTGGTCTGGTTGATGCGGACGGGCGCGTCCGCGGGCGCCGTCGCGCTGGGCGCGGGCCCCGGCGCCAGCGGCGGTGCGGCGCTCGACGCCGGGGCGGCGGCGCTGCCGGCGGGCTCGGCCGAAGCC
>CAYJPW010000286.1:0-8054 GCA_964372055.1 uncultured Polyangiaceae bacterium | reverse complement strand
CGCCGCGAACGCGGTCGGCGCCTGGGCTCGAGCCGCCGCGAACGCGGTCGGCGCCCGGGCTCGAGCCGGCGCGAACGCGGTCGGCGCCCGGGCTCGAGCCGCCGCGAACGTGGTCGGCGCCTGGGCTCGAGCCGGCGTGAACGCGGTCGGCGCCCGGGCTCGAGCTGCGGGACGACGAAGGTGCGCTCGACGGTGCGAAGTTGCCGCCCGACGGCGTCATCGGTCGAGGCGGAGGGAGCGCGTACGCGTTGGACGGCGGCGCCTCCATCCGAACGCTGCCCGGCACCGGCGTCGGCGCTCGCTGCATCGGCTGCGGCTGCTGCGTGTGCGCGTGCGGCGAGGCAGCCGAGGGGTGCATCCCGTCGGTCCGCAGCGGGAGCGTCCTGCCGAGCGCCCCCGCCGGCGCGGCGGCCGGCATGACCGCGTTCATGCCGCCGGCGGGGCTGTCGCGACGCGCCGCCTGCAGGTCGCGCCGGAGCTCCTGCCCGCCGGTGAAATGCGAGAGCGGCATCGCCAGCGTCGCCGCGGTGTCGCTCGTCGTCTCGTTGAGCATCGGGAGCGGGTTCGCCGCCGGGGCTGGCTGCTGGCGGATCGACGGCTCGGCGGGGCGGAGCGGCGGTGCCGCGTGCGGCGACATCGCCATCGGTCCCGGCTGCGGCAGCGGCTCGGCGAGCTGCGGCGTCGAGCTCGGGGCGTGGGGCCGGAGATCGCGCCAGGCGCTGAGCGCGTCGAGCGCGCTCTGGAAGCGCTGCGCCGGCTCGCGGGCGAGGGCGCGCGAGAGGAAGGCCTCGAGGCGCGGGTCGACGTCGCCGCCCATCGCGTCGGCGAGGCGCCGCGCCTCGGTCTTCGACTTCATCTCGACCATCACCAGGATGTTCCGGGCGGCGTACGGGAGCTGGCCGCTGAGCGCCTGGTAGATGAGCGTCGCGCACGCGTAGATGTCGGCGCGGTGATCGACCGTCTTGGCCTTGCCGATCTGCTCGGGCGGCATGAACGAGAAGGTGCCGAGGCTCTGGCCCATCTCGGTGAGCGTCTCGCCGCCCATCTCCTTCGGCAGCTTCGAGATCCCGAAATCGAGGATCTTCACGCGGGTCTGGCCGTCGGGCCGCCGCTCGAGGAAGACGTTGGACGGCTTGAGATCGCGGTGGATGATCCCGGCTTTGTGCGCGTCGGCGAGCCCGATCCACACCTGCTCGACGATGGGGAAGAGCTCGTCGAACGGGATGGGGCCGGTGCGCTTGAGGCGGTCGATGAGCGACTCGCCCTCGAGCAGCTCGAACACCAAAACGATGCCGTGCTCGGCGTCCTCCTCGACGTCGAGGATCTCGGTCACGTGATCGCTGTTGATCGAGCCGGCGGCGCGCGCCTCGCGTCGGAACCGAGCGACGGCGGAGCTCTTGGCCTTCGACTCGGAGCGGAGGAGCTTCACCGCGACGGGGCGGCCGGTCCGGATGTTCTCCGCCGCGAACACCTCCCCCATCCCTCCCCGCCCCAGCGGGCGAGAGATGCGGTACCGGTTCGCTACGACGGTGCCCGGATCGATCTCCAAACGCTACGCTCCACCTCGTTCATCCGCCGCGTGACGCGCGGCGCGACAATCCACGACGGGGTCTCTGCCCCCAGACTCCCGGACGAGTCGACCCTGCGGTCCGATTCGCCCGCGGTTCCAGCGCCCGACCTCGGGGCTCGATCCTCGTCCGCGAAACGCCTTCGGTCTCCTCCTCCCCCTCCGAGCCCACGGACCTCCTCCCGCGCTCCATCTCCCCGTTCGGCCGCTCAGAACGTGCCCACGACCGCCGCACCGCCGCCCGACCGGCCCACCGTGGGCGTGACCGTGAACCATCCCGTCGCCGTCGGCGCCTCGACCGTCACCTCCGGCCGGGTGAAGAAGAAGATCGCCGTGGCCGCCGCGCTGACCACCGTCGCGCCGAGGAAGATGTCGGTGAGGAGGTTCGCGGTCTGCACGTCCGAGCGCATGTCCTCGAGCTCGGCGGCGGGCTTGGTGCCCTGCGCGTCCTTGTAGTCGCTGTTCTTGCCGAGCGCGCCCACGCCGAAGATCACGGTGGGGACCACGAGCGCGACGGTGAGCCCGCCGAAGATGTACACCGTCGTGGGGACGGGCCGCTCCGTCTGCGTCGGGGCGGTCTTGGGCTTGTCGTCGGGCATCCCGTCGGCGGTCACCGGCTTGCCCTTGTCGAACTCGAACCCGTACTCGTAGCTGCCGCCGTTCTGGATCTCGACGCTCCAGGTGAGATCGGGCGCGCCCTCCGATTTGGCGGTGAACACGTGGCTGCCGGGGTGGATACCGAGCTTCAGCCCGCCGACCCCCGCGACGTACTTGTTCGTGACCGGATAGCCCTTGGAGGGCGTCCGCACGTCGACGATCTGGACGTTCTGGCGATCGGTCGAGATCGAAACCGCGGCGACCGACGCGAGCGCCTTGAGGTCGGACTCGATCTGCGCCTTCTCGGCGGCGTCGATCTTGTCGCCCTTGCTCTCGAGGTACTTCTTGTAGTGCGCGATGGCGTCGCCGTCGCGCTCGAGCTCGAGGGCGCAGACGCCCATCGCCTTCAGCGCGTTGGGCGATCCGGAGAGGTCGAACGCCTTCTTGAACTCGGCGTACGCCTCCTCGCACTTGTGGCCGCCGGGATCGTTGTAGAGCGCGGCGCCGGCCTCCATGTGCTGCTTGGCCTCGGCGCGCTTGGCGTCGTCGGACTGCTGGGCATGAGCGGGGAGGGCGCAGAGCAGGCCCACGAGGGCCAGGGTCGCGGCCGCGGTCGGCCGCGCGAGGATGGGTCGCATGACGCGAGCGTACGCGGGATGCGCCGGGAGGTGAAGATGATGGGTCCGCCATGGAAGTGGGGCCCACCCCTCCCACCCGGGCGCGCACCACTGCGTGGAAGATCAGTCCTCCCGCGGATCGGCTCCGGCCGGGCGGCGGCTACTCCTCGTCGGCGCGCAGCTTGGCGATGACCGAGAGGTCCTCGATGGTCGAGGTGTCGCCCGTCGACTCCTTGCCCGCGGCGACGTCCTTCAGCAGCCGACGCATGATCTTGCCGCTGCGGGTCTTCGGGAGCGCGTCGGTGAAGCGGATGGCGTCCGGCTTGGCGAACTTGCCGATCTCCTTGGCCACGTGCTCGCCGAGCTTCTGCGCGAGCTCGGGTCCGGGATCGTTGCCCGGCTTGACCGTCACGAAGACGACGAGGGCCTGGCCCTTGATCTCGTCCGGTCGCCCGACGGCGGCGGCCTCGGCGACCGTCGGGTGGGAGACCAGGGCGCTCTCGATCTCGGCCGTGCCGATGCGGTGCCCGGCCACGTTGAGCACGTCGTCGATGCGGCCGACGACCCAGTAGTATCCGTCCTCGTCGCAACGGGCGCCGTCGCCGGTGAAGTAGCAGCCCTCGACGTCGCTGAAGTACTGCCTGCGGAAGCGCTCGTCGTCGCCCCACACGGTGCGGAGCATCGAGGGCCAGGGGCGCGTCAGGACCAGGAGCCCGCCCTCGCCGGCCCCGACCGACGTGCCGTCCTTCTTCACCACGCTGGGTGCCACGCCGAACATGGGCAGCCCCGTCGATCCCGGCTTGGAGAAGGACGCGCCGGGCAGCGTGGTCATCATGATCGCGCCCGTCTCGGTCTGCCACCAGGTGTCGACGATGGGGCAGCGGCCCGCGCCGATGACGCGGTGGTACCAGACCCACGCCTCGGGGTTGATCGGCTCGCCGACGGTGCCCAAAAGGCGCAGCGAGGAGAGGTCGGCTCTGGCGGGCCAGTCGTCGCCCTGGCGGATGAAGGCGCGGATGGCGGTGGGCGCGGTGTAGAGCACCGTCACGCCGTGGCGCTCGATGATGCGCCAGAAGCGGCCCCAGTCGGGGTAGTTGGGCGCGCCCTCGTACATCAGGCAGGTGGCGCCGTTCGAGAGCGGGCCGTAGACGATGTAGCTGTGGCCGGTCACCCAGCCGACGTCCGCGGTGCACCAGTAGACGTCCTCGTCGCGGAGGTCGAAGACGTACTTCGACGTGACGTGCACGCCGGCGAGGTAGCCGGCCGTCGTGTGGAGGACGCCCTTCGGCTTGCCGGTCGAGCCCGAGGTGTAGAGGATGAAGAGCGGGTGCTCGGCCTCGACGGCGAGGGGCTCCTTGCCCTTGATCGAGCCGCCGGTGGGCACCACGTGCTGCCACCAGTGATCGCGCCCCTGCGTCATCTGGACAGGGCATTTGTCGTGACCGAGGTGCTGGTAGACGATCGTCGCCTCGACGCTCCTCGCCTCGGGCTGCGCCAGCGCCTTGTCGACGGTGTCCTTGAGCGGGACCACCTGACCGCGCCGGTAGGCGCCGTCCTGGGTGATGACCAGCCGCGCCTGGCAGTCCTGGATCCGATCGCGGAGCGCGTCGGCCGAGAAGCCGCCGAAGACGACGGTGTGGACGGCGCCGATGCGCGCGCACGCGAGCATCGCCACCGCGACCTCGGGCACCATGCCCATGTAGATGGCGACGCGGTCGCCCTTCTCGATGCCGAGCTTGGTCAGGGTGTCGGCGAGCATCACCGTGGCGCGATGGAGCTCGGCGTAGGTGAGCGTCCGCGTCTCGCCCATCTCGCCCTCCCACACGATCGCCGCCTTGTTCCGGCGCGGCGTGGTGAGGTGCCGGTCGAGGCAGCTCTCGGTGATGTTGAGCGTCGCGCCGACGAACCACTGCGCGTGCGGCAGCTTCCACTCGAGCGTCGTGGTCCACGGCGTGCGGAAGACGAGGTCCTGCGTCTCACGCCGCCAGAACGCGTCGGGATGCTCGAGGCTCTCCTTGTAGAGCTTGTCGTACGCCTCCCGCGAGGGGACGCGGGCGAGCCGCGAGAACTCGGCCGGCGGCTCGAACCGGCGGGTCTCTTTGAGAAGGGACGTGATGGCGTCTTGCGACATGGCGTTCTCCCGGAAGGGCCGGCGAGGATACGCCCAAGCGCCGGCGCCTACCAGCCGCCGCGACCGCGCCCGAGCGGCTGTCGCGGCGCCTACCAGGTGCCGTAGCCGACGCGGAGCCCGCCGCCGAGGAAGATGAGCGGATCGTTTCCGTAGGGCTCGTCGTCCCCGGTCTCCATGCCCTTCGTCGACTGGAAGTAGCTCTGGCCCGAGAGGCCGACGAGGACGCCGCCGAAGTCGAGCTCGAGCCCGATCTCGCCGAGGAGGAAGGGATCGGCGCCGGTGCAGTCGTCCGGGCAGAAGCTCGCCTTGCCGGTGTAGTCGGTGTAGGCCGAGAGATCGCTGAGCGCGAACCCGCCGCCGATGGTGCCGACCATGCGGACCGTCTTCCCGGGCGTCATCAGGCGGAGGTTGAGGCTGAAGCGCGTCGACGAGAGGGAGTAGTCGACCTCGCCCACGGCCGTCTTGTCGGTGTCCGCGGTGACATTCCCGTACTCGAACATGAGATCGAAGCTCGCCGGCGTGTTCACCCGGTAGCCGACGCGGAGCCCGCCCGCGGCGCCGCTGTTGGGATCGGCGTTCGGGAAATGGACGGGGTGCGCGGTGGGGACGAGGAGCGACGCGGTCGCGAGGGCGAAGAAGCCCCGCATCGGCGGCGCGGGCGGCTCGATCTTCTTCGGCGGCGGGGGCACGTCGATGGGCAGCGGCGGGGGCAGCGCCGGGACGGTGCCGACGTGCGGGGTGCCGCCGAACCCGGGCCGGATCTCCTGCGACTTGCCGGCGACGACGAGGACGTCGACGAGGTACGGCGGCCGGCCGGGCTGGACCATCTGCACGACGTGCGAGCCGGGCGCGACGAGGTCGGCCCACTGGCCCGTCGCCACCTGCTTGCCGTCGAGGAAGAGCGCGGTGCGCGCGTCCCCGCCGCGCAGCACGAGCCAGCCCATGTCGGGCGTGAGGGCGAGGGTGACCGTCTTCTTCTCGCCGCTCACCAAGGTGACCGACGTCTCCGCCGAGGCGAACCCCTTGGCTTGCGCGCCGATCTTGTGGCTGCCGGGGCCCATCGCGATCGGGCTCGACGTCGCGCCGGGCAGCTTCTCCTCGCCGTCGACGGAGATCGTCGCCCCGGGCGGGGTGACCCTGAGCGTCACGAACGCGAGCAGCCCGCGCATCTCGGTGATGGCGTCCTCGGCGGCCTTCTTGTCGCCCGCGCTCATCGCCGCGCCGTGGCGGGAGAGGGCGAGCTCGAGCGAAGCGATCGCCTTCGGGTAGTCGAACTGGTTTTTGTAACAGAGCGCCAGGTTGACCAGCGGGCTCGCCTTGGCCTCGGCCTTGTAGGCGGCCTCGAACTCGGCGATCGCCGCGACGTAGTTCTTGTCCTCGTAGAGCTTCACCCCGTTGCGCATGTGCTGCTTGTACGGCGCCTCCTCCTGCGCCGCGGCGGGGCGCGGCGACACCACAGGCGCGGCGAGCGCCGATGCGGCGAGGAGCAGGAAGGCGATGCGGCGGGCGCGGCGCAAGGGACGGCACGGAGGGTAGCTCCGCCAGCGCAAAGCACCAGAGCCGGCTACCAGGTCGCGTACCCGATGCGCAGACCGAGGCCGAGGAACACCAGCGGATCGCTGCTGAAGAGCTTCACGTTGCCGGACGAGCTCACGACCTGCTGGGCCACCGCGCCCAGGAGCACCCCGCCGAAGTCGAGCTCGAGCCCGATCTCGTTCTGCACGAAGCCCTCGGCCCCGGTCGCGTCGCTGCCGCAGACGAGGACCCCGGCTGGGCCGCAGTCCTCCCAGGAGAGGTCGTCGTAAGCGAGCCCGCCGCCGAGCGTGGTCACGAAGCGCACCTTGCGCCCGCTGCTCATGAGCCGGAAATTCGCCCCGACGAGCGTGGTCGAGAGCGAGTAGCTCGCCTGCACGTCGCTCTCCGAGTTGACGTCCCCGACGGTGTTCGTGACCGTGCCGTCGCTCGTGATGTTGCTGAACTGGAACATCAGCTCGAACGCGATCGGCGTGGCCGGCCGGTAGCCGGCGCGCAGACCCCCCGAGCCGCCCGTCGCGTCGCCCTGCTTGAAGCTCGTCGGCGACTGCGGCAGGACGAAGACGTTCGCCGCCGCGAGCGCGTAGAAGCCGCGGAGCGGCGGCTTGTCCGGCTCTTTGGGCTTGCCCGGCGGAGCCGCCCCGCCGCCCCAGCCCCCTGGCAGCCCGGCGCCGGGCCCGATCTCCTGCGATCGGCCCGCCGTCACGATCACGCTCGTCGACTGCGGTGGCGACGCCGGCGGGTAGATCACGAGCACGTGCTGCCCCGGCGCGAGGAGGCCGCCCCACGCGCCGGTCCCCATGCGCTTGCCGTCCACCTCGATGACCGTGGACGGGTGCGCCGTCTTCACCTTGAGGAAGCCCTTGTCGGGCGTGAGCCGGAACGCGACCGCGGCCTCGTTGCCGCTGGTGACCGTGACCTTCTGCTCGGCCCGCGCGTAGCCCGGCGCCTCGGCCGCGAGCGTGTGCTCGCCGGGGCCGAGCGGGATCGGCTGCCTCGCGGCGCCGGCGGGGAGCGCCTCGCCGTCGACCGCGATCGTCGCCTCCGCGGGAACGACCGTCACCTCGACGAACCCGAGCAGCCCCTTCATCTCGGCGATCGCGTCGGTGACCTGCTTCTTGTCGGCGGCGCTCATCCCCTCGCCATGCGCGGCGAGCGCCCGCTCGAGCGTCGCGATCGCCTTCGGGTACCTGAACTGTGCCTTGTGGCAGAGCGCGACGTTGGTGAGCGGGCTCGGCTTGGGCTGCGCGGCGTACGCGGCCTCGAACTCGGCGATCGCGGCCTGGTAGTTCTTGTCCTGGTAGAGCTTCACGCCGTTCGCCATGTGGAGCTTGTAGCGAGCGGCGGCGTCCTCGGCGGCGCGGGCGTCCTGCGCGAAGGCGGTGGCGGGCGCGGCGAGCCCGAGCGCGAGCACTGCGGTCAGCACCGCGGCGCAGAGCGCGCGCGAGCCGGCCAGCGACGCGCGCGCCCTCGAGTGTCCGTTCCAGCCCCGCCGCACGGTGAGGCATCAATACCCCGCCGCACGCCGGCGGGGAACTCCGACACCGCTTTCAGTCCCGCGGGGGGGGGGGGGGGGGGGGGGGGGGGGGGGGGGGGGGGGGGGGGGGGG
>CAYJPW010000285.1:0-8101 GCA_964372055.1 uncultured Polyangiaceae bacterium | reverse complement strand
GCCGAGCCGTGGCGTGCCGATCTCGACGCCGCGCTCGCCGCGGTCCAGAAGCTCGACGCCGCGCTCGCCTCCTCCGGCCCGGCGCCGATCGACCAGGCCACCCGGGCGCGCGAAGGCTGCCTCGGCGCGCTCACGAAGGTCCGCCGCGCGGCGACGCCGGTGAGCCGCGCGCCCGGCGCGGGCGACGCGCTGCTGAGCGCGCTCTCGGCGGCGGGGCTGTCGCCGTCGCGCGACGACCGCGGGGTGTTCGTCACGCTGCGCGGCCTCTTCGAGAAGGGCGCGCTCTCCAAGGCGGGCGAGCAGCGGCTCGCCGAGCTCGGCCGCGTCGCCGCCGCGAACCCGACGTTCCCGGTCGCGGTCGTGGTCCACCTCGATCGCGACGCCCCGAAGGAGGAAGCCGTGTGGCGATCGCGCGCCGAGGCGGTGGCCCAGGCGCTCAAGGCGGCGCGCGCCCCCACGGTCGAGCACGTCCTCGCCGGCGCCGCCGCGCCCGTCGTCGATCCCGCAGGCAAGGATCACGCGCGCAACGCCCGCGTCGAGATCGTGTTCATCACCCCCGAGTCGTTCTGAAGGAGCCGTGGGAACCGGGAACTTCCGGGCTCCCGCGGACTCTCGACTCCGACGCGTCGGCTGTTAGAGTCGCCCCCATGAGCTCGTCCCGTTTCCATACGCCCGTCGCGGGCGCCTCGCGTTGGCTGCGCCCGTCGGCGTGCGCGGCCGCGCTCCTGTCGGTCGGCGCCGCCGGCTGCGCCGACTCGAAGGCCGCCGAGCAGAAGGCGGCCGACGTCGTCGCCATGCTCGCGCCGCTCGTGAAGGAGGACGTCGCGCAGGTCCGGCGCGGGCTGCCCGAGGGCGCCGCCAAGCTCGGCGTGCTCCTCGACACCGATCCCGGCGCGAACCTCGCCGGCCTCCAGCGCGCGATCCAGCAGGCGCGCGGCGGCGTGAAGGACCTCGACGTCGCCAAGAGCACGTTCTTCTCGTTCGCCGATCCGAACGGCGTCGTCCTGCGCAGCGAGGCCGATCCCGATCTGCTCGCCAACAACAAGGTGACGGCGACCTTCCCCGCGCTCGCCAAGGCGGCCGATCCGGGCAGCGGCGTCGTCGAGGCCTTCGGCGAGATGGATCAGCTGCGCGGTTACAAGACGGGACCGGACCACCAGTGGGTGGCCGCCCACCCCGTCAAGGACGCCGGGGGCGTGGTGAAGGGCATGTTCGTCACCGGCTGGTCCTTCCGGCGCTACGCCGCGTACCTCCAGGAGCAGGCGAAGCGCGAGCTCACCGAGCGCGCCCAGAAGGAGGGCAAGCAGCCGGCGCTCGTCTACGTGTTCACGGTGAAGGGGGCGCACGCCTACGGCGCCGCGCTCACGCCCGACGTCGACGTCGAGGCCATCCAGAAGCTCGACGTCATCGCCAAGACGGCGGCCGGTCCCTACCGCGGCACGCTCGAGATCACCGGCCGCGCCTACGGCGTGGCTGCGACGCGCACGCCCGACCTCGGCGGCGACGCCGCGGTCGCCGCGATCATCTCCGAGATATGAAGGCCGCCGCGGCGCGCGCTCCCCGGCGGCGGCGCCGGACGGGCGCCGCGCTCGTCGTCCTCGGGCTCTGGGCGCTCTGGATCGCGCTCGACCAGCTCGGGATCCGCCAGCTCTCCGGCGACGACTTCCCGCCGGCCGACCCGCTCGGCCAGGCCGAGCGCGCGATGGTCGAGCGGCTCGCCGCGCCCGCCTGGGGCGGCCGCGTCCCCGGGACCGACGGGAACCGCGCCGCGGCCGACTTCCTCGTCGAGGCGATGAGCGCTGCGGGGCTCGTGCCGCTTCCCTCGCTCGGCGGCTTCCGGCAGCGGCTCGGCGCCGCCCCCGAGCTCGGCGACAACCTCGTGGGCTGGCTCCCCGCCGACGCGCCGGAGACCGCGCCGACCATCCTGCTCGGCGCCCATTTCGACCACGTGGGCGCGACCGGCGAGGGCGTGCTCCTCGGCGCCGACGACAACGCCTCCGGGGTGGCGGTGGTGCTCGGCGCGGTGCCGTCGATCGCAGCGCAGCGGCCGCGGCCGGCCAACGTGGTCGTGGTGCTCTTCAACACCGAGGAGGCTCCCTACTTCGGGACGCCGCGCCAGGGCTCGCGCGCGTTCGCGGCCCAGCTCCCGCCCGAGATCGGCGGGCTCGATCGCGTCCAGCTCGCCCTGGTGCTCGATCTCGTGGGCGGCGTGGTGTGGCGCCACTCGGCCCAGTCGATCTTCGCCTGCGGCGCCGAGAAGGCGCCGGGGCTCGGCGCCGTCGTCGACGGTGTCCGCGAGCAGGGTCTCGACGTGCGCCGGCTCGGCATCCACATGGTGGAGAACATCCCGGGGCACCGGCCGTCGGCGTTCTCGGACTACGACGTCTTCCGCGATCGGGGCGTGCCGTTCCTGTTCCTCTCGAGCGGCCGCACGCCGCGCTACCACCGGCCCACCGATCTGCCGCCGACGCTCCACTACGATCGGATGGCGCGGACCTCGCGCTGGATCGCGGCCCTCACCGCCCGGGTCGCCGCCGCGCCCCGCCTCGCGTTCGACGCCGCCGGCGAGGACCTCGCGACCGATCGCGCCGTCACGCTCTGGTTCCTCGACGCGGCGGTGGTGCCCTGGCGCACGCCACCGGGCACGGGCCCGCTCACCTGGGCGCGCCTCGTCGGCGACCGGTCGCGCGTGCGCGGTGGGGACGCCGACGCCCCGAGCCTCGAGCGCGCCGGCTTCCGGGTCCAGTGCCTGCTCTACGCGTACCCCGTGTGCTTTACCCTCTGACGCGCGCTCGAATATGATCGCGGACATGCGGACTAGCTTGAAGATCCTCGGAGTGTCGGCGGCCGCGCTCCTCGCCGTCGCGTGCGGGCGGTCGACGCTCCAGCTCGGCGACACCCTGGATTCGGGCGAGGGGGGCGGCGGCGGGACGGGGCCGACGACGACGAGCACCACGACGAGCACGGTGACCAGCACGTCGACGGGGCCTGGGATCTGCGGCGACGGCATCCTCGACGTCGGCGAGGCCTGCGACGACGGGAACGGCTTCATCAACGACGGCTGCATCGACTGCCAAGCTGCGTTCTGCGGCGACGGCTTCCTCTGGGACGGCGTCGAGCCGTGCGACGACGGCAACGCCTCGAACAACGACGACTGCACCACCGGTTGCCAGCAGGCCTTCTGCGGCGACGGCCTGGTGCACTTCGGCTTCGAGCAGTGCGACGACGGCAACAACGACCCCGCCGACGGCTGCAACAACCAGTGCGAGCTCACCTCCTGCGGCGACGGCGTGGTCCAGGCCGGCGAGCAGTGCGACGACGGCAACGCCTCGAACCAGGACGGCTGCCTGAGCAGCTGCCAGCTCGCCTCCTGCGGCGACGGCTTCATCCACGCCGGGTTCGAGGACTGCGACGACGGCGACGCCTCGAACAGCAACGGCTGCGTCGCGGGATGCAACCTCGCCTCCTGCGGCGACGGCTTCGTCTTCCTCGGCGTCGAGCAGTGCGACGACGGGAACCTCGTCGACGCCGACGGCTGCCACAACGACTGCAGCCTGCCCTCCTGCGGCGACGGCAAGGTCGATCCCGGCGAGCAGTGCGACGACGGCAACGCCTCGAGCACCGACGCCTGCCTCCCCACTTGCCAGGCGGCGTCCTGCGGCGACGGCTTCGTCCACGCCGGGGTCGAGCAGTGCGACGACGGCAACGCCTCGAACGCCGACGCCTGCGTCCAGGGCTGCGTCCCCGCGTCCTGCGGCGACGGCTTCGTCTTCTTCAACGTCGAGGAGTGCGACGACGCGAACCTCGTCGACAACGACGGGTGCCACAACGACTGCACGGTGGCGAAGTGCGGCGACGGCAACGTCGATCCCGGCGAGCAGTGCGACGACGGCAACAACGCCAACGGCGACAGCTGCCTCAACATCTGCATCTTCGCCACCTGCGGCGACGGCTTCCTCCACGCCGGGGTCGAGCAGTGCGACGACGGCAACGCCTCCAACACCGACGCCTGCGTCCAGGGCTGCGTCACCGCCGTCTGCGGCGACGGCTTCGTGCGCGCCGGCGTCGAGCAGTGCGACGACGGCAACGTCGTGAGCGGCGACGGCTGCTCGGCGACCTGCCAGCTCCCGGTCTGCGGCGACGGCGTCCAGGAGGGCACCGAGCAGTGCGACCTCGGCGCCGCCAACGCCGACAAGCCCGCGCTCCAGCTCACCCAGGGCGCGACCAAGAAGGCGCTCGAGCCCGTCGACGGGCCCACCGACGCGGCGATCTTCTACAACTACTTCTCGGCGAGCAGCCACACCGGCTTCGAGGTGCTCAACCAGAGCCGCTTCTTCTACTACCAGAACACCTCGACCGGGGTCCTCTCGCTCCTCACCCACCACGGGATCGACTTCAACACCAGCGGCCAGAACCAGAACCCGGCGCAGGTCACGATGAGCTTCACCGGCCTGCCCGCGACGACGACGGTGGCGCTCGCCGACGACACCCCGAGCGAGTTCCAGAAGTCGTCGCCCACCGCCGCCCAGGGCAACTGGAGCTTCCAGAGCAACTCGGACGGCGGCGTGCTCTCGGGCCTGACCTTCCCGGGCAACTGGACCATCGTCGTCAGCGGCACCTTCACCGGCGCCATCGCCACCTGGGCGGTGCTCGACGGCGACGGCACGCCGACGACGCTGTCGAAGAACCAGTCGGTCACCCTCACCGCGTTCGACACCCCGTCCGCCTGCCGCGTGAACTGCACCGTGCCGGCGTGCGGCGACGGCATCCTCGACGGCGGCGAGGTCTGCGACGACGGCAACACGAGCGGCGGCGACGGCTGCGCCGCGAACTGCAAGTCGCTCAACTGACCGCTCATCGTTTCCTGGCCGGGCGGACAGCCGTGCTAACCTCCGGCTGCCGCGCATGGCCGCTTCCATCGATCAGCTGCTCAAGCTCTGCCGCGAGGTGATCGCGCCGCTCATCCGGGCGGACGGCGGCGAGGTCTACGTGGTGGCGGTCGAGCCGGACCAGCTCACGCTGCACCTCGCCGGCACGTGCGCCGGCTGCCCCGGCGCGACGCTCACCACGCGTTCGGTGATCGAGCCGGCGGTGCACGCGGTCGCGCCGTCGGCGCGCCTCGTCGTGACCAGCGGCATCCGCGTCCCCGAGGGGGCGTCGCTGGTCACCTGAGCGACGGCGTCGACGGAAGCTCGGCGCCACCCGAAGCCGTGCAACGGCTCTCCAGCCGGGACCCGCCTCGCCCCCAAAAAGCCAGAGAGCGCCGAGACGGTGGTCTCGGCGCTCCCGGCGCGGCGTGGCGCGAGGTTACTTCTTGCCCTTGGGCTTGGCCTTCGGGTCCTCGGGGGGGCCGGGAGGCGCGCTGCCCTTGGCCAGGGCGCTGGCCACCGCCGGGTCGATGCCGCTGTCGTCGACGGGCTTGTTGACCCGGAGGCTGGCGAGCGAGCCGAGCGTCCCGAGATCCTCGAACGCGAGGGCGAACGCCGTCTCGCTCCGCATGATGGCGCGGATGTGGGTCATCGAGTCCTTCCAGTCGACCTCGACCGAGGGGCGGCCCTTCTCGAAATCGGCGGGGAGCACGCGCCCAGGGACGCCGAAGAGCTTGGTGAGCTTCACCGTCGCCTCGGTGAAGTCCTTGCCGTAAGGCGACCCCTCGCCGAGCTTGATCTCTTCGATCATCTTCCAGAGCTTGTCCTGGATGAAGAAGAAGTGGCGGGTCCTGCCGTCGCGGGTCAGCGAGAGCATGAACTCCTTGTTGAGGTAGCTGTACTCGCCCTTGAGCGGCGTCGCGTCGATGCCGGTGGGGAGCTTGCCGAAGTCGACGCGGCTGCGCCGGAACGTCGACTTCTCCTCGGCCACCTGGGCGTCGAGCGCCTTCATCTTCACGCCCGGCGACGTCGTTTTGTAGAGGGGCTTGTAGGCCTCGTCGATCATCTTGTCGACGACGTCGTGGACCTGCTTGACCGACATCCCCCACACGACCCCGGCGGGGGTGAGCGCGACCGGCTTCGTGGTCATCGGCGGCTCGGCCGCGGGGGCGGCGGGCGTCTCCTTCTTCGGCTTCCCTTTGCCCTGCGCCTCCGCGAGGCCGGGGTGCGAAAACGCCGCGAGCCCGAGCCCGGTGGCCAGGAGCGCGCCCAAGAGCCTGTTCCCCTTCATCATCATCCTCCGAGCTGGAAAGCCTTTGCCAGGCCTGCGCGGGCGCCGACGCTACCACCTGGTGCGTCCGCCCGCTAGGCCATGCCGCTCGGGTTGGACGAGGCCGCCCGGCAATCGATGCTATGGCGGCTCCGCGCTCACACGCCGCGGGTGGTGGCGGACACGTCCGGCGCGGCGGGCTGGGGGCGCGCGCAGGGCCCCTCGCGGCCGCCGCCTCGACCCGCCCGCCGGCGCAGGCGAGGTCCCGCCCCGGCCGCCCCGGACCGAGGGCGTCGTGGACGGGCGAAACCCTGACAGGGTGTCGCCGTCGTGCTACTCCACACGCCTCATCCCGAAGAGATCCATGCGCTTCCGCCCTCTCGTCCTCGCCTTGTCGCTCCTCGGCGTGCTGCCCGCCTGTGGCCCCAGCCAGGACAGCCGGATGCCCACCGACCCGACGTCCGGCCTGCCGCTCTGGCTCGGGCACGCCGCGGACGTGTTCGACGACAACATCGACCCGACGGCGATGGGCCTGTCGATGGAGGGCCCCTCGCCGCGCTCGGACCGGTTCCTGCGGGAGCGCGCCCAGACGGCCGAGATCGTCGCGCGCGTGAAGGTCCAGACGGTGACCGCCGACTCGGTCGGCGACAGCACCACCTACCACCTCGGCATCCTCGTCGGCGTGCCCACGCTCGCCAAGCCCAGGATCCCGGATCTCTCGTTCGAGGTCGTCATCAAGCCGTCGAGCAAGGCTTACAGCATCGCGCGACAGCTCGAGTCGAGCCTTCAAGGCCGCACCTTCATCGGCTTCTTCCACCGCTACGCGAGCGACGATGGCGAGCAGGTGATGCATTTCCACCTCGCGCCCGACACGCCCGACGTCGCCGCCGCCGTGAAGGAGGCCGTGGCTCTGGGGGAGATCAGCGGATCTTGAGCAACGTCAGCATCAAGACGATGAAGGAGGTCGAGGGCATGCGGGTCGCCGGCAAGCTCGCCGCCGAGACCTTGCTCGCCGTCGGCGACATGATCCGCCCGGGCATCACGACCGAGGAGATCAACACCTTCGTCCACGAGGACACCGTCAAGAAGGGCGGCTGGCCGGCGCCGCTCAACTACCACGGCTTCCCGAAGAGCGTCTGCACCTCGGTGAACGACGTCGTCTGCCACGGCATCCCGGGGCCGCGCGTCCTCGAGGACGGCGACATCATCAACGTCGACGTGACCACGATCTACAACGGCTTCTACGGCGACACGTCGGCCACGTTCTACATCGGCAAGCCCTCGCCCGAGGCGCGCCACGTCACCGAGGTCGCCCGCCGCTCGCTCGAGATCGGGCTGCGTCAGGTGCGCGAGGGCGCCCGGCTCGGCGACATCGGCGCCGCCATCCAGGAGCTGGCCGAGGCCGAGGGGTGCTCGGTGGTGCGGGCCTTCGTCGGCCACGGCATCGGTCGCACCTTCCACGAGGCGCCGCAGGTCTCCCACGTCGGCACCAAGGGGCAGGGGATGCGCCTGCGCGCCGGCATGTGCTTCACGATCGAGCCGATGATCAACCTCGGCGGCTTCGACGTCGAGATCCTCGACGACAAGTGGACGGTCCTCACGGCCGACCGCTCGCTGTCGGCCCAGTTCGAGCACACGCTCGTGGTCACCAAGACGGGGTGCGAGATCCTCACCCGGCGCCCGCGGCGCCTCGAGAACAGCGAGATCTTCGCCGACGCCTCCGCCGCCGCGGCGATGTGACCCCCGCGCAGGCGTGTCGCGAGCGGGGGCTCTGCCCCCGCGCCCCCGGACTGAAGAGGCGTCGGACCTCTGGGCTTCGAGAGGCGTTGATCGGACGAATGTCCGACACCTCTTCAGTAGCGAGCGGGGGCTCTGCCCCCGCGCCCTCGGACTGAAGAGGCGTCGGAGCTCTGGGCTTCGAGAGGCGTTGATCGGACGAATGTCCGACACCTCTTCAGTAGCG
>CAYJPW010000284.1:0-8125 GCA_964372055.1 uncultured Polyangiaceae bacterium | reverse complement strand
GCGCCCGGCTGTGCGCCGCCGGCGGGGACGTCGCGGACCAGGCCGCAGCGATCGCAGACCGCGTGGTGGTGGGCGGCCATGTTCGGATCGAAGCGCGACGCGCCCGGGACGAGCGACATCGCCGCGCACAGGCCCGCCGACGCCAGCGCGTCGAGCGTGTTGTAGACCGTGGCGAAGCTCATCGTCGGCAGCGACGGGCGGAGGCGCTCGTACAGCTCCTGCGCGGTGGGGTGCGTCGGATCGGCCGCGAGCTCGCGGACGATCGCCATCCGCTGGGGGGTGAGCTTGAGCCCCGAGGCGCGGACGCCCTCGAGCATCGCGGCGACCCGGCTCTCGGCTTCCCTTCGGGCGGACGGCATGGGATCCATTTAATTAGAATCTTTATCAGGTGCAAGTCCTGTTAAACGAAAATCGACGCGGAGCGGAGCGCCGTTGCGGGGCCGAGACGCCTGCGACATAGTTCGTCTGCTCCGTCGGACCCAGCCGCCTCCCTTCGGCGCGTGACTCGGCATCCGTAGTCCCTGCGCTCCGGCGGGCCATGACGGACCGCAAGGACGGCGGAACGGGGATCGCAGGAGAGGCGAAGCGTGCGCGGAATCGAGGCGGCGTGCGCGCGATAGAACGCGTGGCGCTGGTCACCACGTCGTACCCGCGCTCCGCGGACGACCCTTCGGGCCACTTCGTGCGGGCGCACGCGCTCGCCCTCGCGCGGGCCGGCGCGGAGGTCCACGTCGTCGCTCCGGGCGGCTCGCTGCGCGATCGGCCGCGCGAGGAGGAGCCTCGGGTCACGGTCCACCGCGCGGGCGGCGGCGCGCTCTTCGCCTGGCCGGGCGCGGCGGCGCGGGCGCGCGAGGCCCCGTGGCGGCTCGCCGGCGCGGCCCCGTTCGCGGCCGGCGTGATCCTGCGCGTGCGGGCGCTCGGTCCGCTCGACCGCACCATCGCCCACTGGATCGTCCCGTCCGCCTGGCCGCTGCTCGCGCTGGCCTCCGCCGCGCCGCTCGCGATCGTGGCGCACGGCGCCGACGTGCGCCTCCTCTGCGCGGCGCCGGCGGCGGCTCGGCGCGCCGTCGTCCGGGCGCTCCTCGATCGCGGCGCGCGCCTGACCTTCGCCGCGCGCGCGTCGCTCGAGGCGCTCGCCGCCGCGGTGCCGCCGGACCTCGAGCGCGCCCTCCGCGCCGCCTCCCGGGTCGAGCCGCCGCCGATCGACGTGCCCGACGTGGCGGGCCCCGCCAAGGCGCTCCGGGAGTCGCTCGATCTCGCGCCCGGCGAGCGCATCGCCGTCGTCGCCTGCCGGCTCGTCGCGACCAAGCGCGTCGGCGTCGCGATCGAGGCCGTGCGCGCCTCGTCGTCGGCGCTGCGCCTCGTCGTGGTCGGCGACGGCCCGGAGCGCGCGCGGCTCGCGGTCGCCGCCGCGGGCGCGGCGGTCACGTTCACCGGCGCGCTCCCGAGGCGCGACGCGCTCGGATGGATCGCGGCGGCCGACGTGCTCGTGCACCCGTCGGCGGTCGAGTCCGCACCCACGGTCGTCCGCGAGGCGCGGGCCCTCGGCGTCCCGGTGGTCGCGTGCGCCGCCGGCGATCTCGAGGCGTGGGCCGAGGCCGACGCCGGGATCCGCATCGCGCCGCCGGACGCGCGCGCGATCGCCGGGGCCATCGCATCGGCGTGCCGATGACCCTCTGCGTCGATCGTCCGCCGGCGATCGGCGGCGAGCAGGCCAGCGCTCGCCCGCTCGCCGCCCGGTGCTAACGTCGGGCGCATGACGAGCGGCGAGAGCAGGGCGGGCGCATCGCTCCGGGACAAGCGGACCTTCGGCAGGACCGGCCTCCAGGTGAGCCGGCTCGCGATCGGGTCGAGCTACGGGGTCGGCGGCAAGGACCTCGAACGCGCCTTCGAGCGAGGCGTCAATTTCATGTTCTGGGGCCTGCGCCGGACCGAGACGTTCGCCGACGGGGTGCGCGCCATCGCGAAGACGCGGCGCGAGGATCTGGTCCTCGCCATCCAGAGCTACTCGCGCTCGGCGCTGCTGATGCGCCCCTGGGTGGAGCGCGCGCTCAAGCGCCTCGCGGTCGAGCACGTCGATCTGCTCACCCTCGGCTGGTGGAACGATCCGCCGCCGCGCCGGATCCTCGACGCCGCGCTCGCGCTGCAGCGCGCCGGCAAGGTCCGTCACCTGATGATCTCGAGCCACCACCGCCCCACGTTCGAGCGGCTCATCGCCGATCCGGCGTACGGCGCGATCATGGTGCGCTACAGCGCGGCGCACCCGGGCGCCGAGCAGGAGGTCTACCCGCACCTCGGCGGCGCGCGCCCGGGCGTGCTCGCCTTCACCGCGACGCGGTGGGGCTCGCTCCTCTCGCCCGATCTCACCCCCGAGGGCGAGCGCACGCCGCGCGCGACCGACTGCTACCGCTACGTCCTCTCGCACCCCGACGTCGACGTCTCGCTCTCGGGGCCCAAGGATGGCGCCCAGCTCGACGCGGCGCTCGCCGCGCTCGAAGAGGGCCCGATGGACGCCGACGAGCTCGCCTGGATGCGCCGCGTCGGCGTGCACGTCCGCGCGCACGCCAAGTCCGGCTCGCCGGTCGCGTTCCTCGACCGCATCGGCTCGCTGCTCCGGGGCCGCCGCGCCGGCGAGCCCACGGCCGCCGGCTGAAGCCGGCCCCCGCGGCTGCCGGCGAGGTGCTTGCAATTCCCGAAGCTTCGACTAGGGTGCCGCTCGCTCGGCGGCGGCTAGCCGCACGCTGGGTGGCCCGGGGCGTAGCGCAGCCTGGTTAGCGCACTTGACTGGGGGTCAAGGGGTCGGTGGTTCGAATCCACTCGCCCCGACTGGCTTCGTAGCTCGCCGAGCTGCGAAGCCTTTCGGCTTTGTGGGGTCGTCGCGCCGGGCGGCGGAGCTCGCCCGACGATCGCGGGTACGGGCCACACAGGACCTCGCCGCGATCGCGCCGACGTGACCGCCCGGATCACCGGCCGCGCTTCGCACCGGCCGCGCGCGGGGGCCGGCCCTGCGCCTCGCGCGCGCGCTCGGCGGCGCGCTGGCGCTCGAGCACCTCGCGCACCAGCCGCACGAAGTCGGCCTCGGTGACGATGCCCTGGAGCTTGAGCCGCTCGTCGACGACCGGCAGGCAGCCGATCTTGAGATCGAGGAGCTTGTCGGCCGCCACGACGACGTCGGTCTCGGGCGTGACCGTCTCCACGAGCCCGCGCATGATCTGCTCGATCCGGATCTTGCGCTTGAGGTACCGGTCCTCCTCGGTGCCCGGGTTGGTCACGCTCGGGAGCGAGGCGGCGAGCACGTCCCTGTGGCTGACGATCCCGACGACCACGTCGCCGTCGACGACCGGCAGGTGACGGATCCGCTCGCGCGCCATCCGCTCTTCGGCGGCCTCGACGGTGTCGCTCGCTTCGATGGTGGCGACCTCGACCGTCATCATCTCGCGCACTTTCATCGGCTGCTCGCAGGGCTCGTCGGATCGCGCCTGGGGCGCGGGCGGCGCATCCGCCGGCACCCGGTCCGCGCGAACGGACCCGGAGGGTCGACTTCTCCGGGGGTTTGGGGGCGGCGCCCCCCATGGCGACCTTGCACGCGGCGAGCCACCCAGGGCGGGCTCAGGGCGAGAGCGTCGCGAGCACGCCGTAGTGATCCGAGTACGCGGTGCCGATCTCCTGCCCGCCCACGTGCACCCGGATGCGGTCCGAGAGGATCCGCTCGGCCGAGGTCTGCCCCGGCGGCCGGGCGACGAGGACGTGGTCGACGAGCGACGGCGGCCTCGACGACGACGGGCCCACGAGGGGGTTCTCCGCGCAGTAGGTGCAGCCCGCGTCGGGCTGCGAAGCGAACGGGCTCAGGAGCCCAGCCGAGAGGAGCCGGGCGTACACGTTGGGCGCGACCGCCTCGGCGTCGCCCACGGCGGGGCCGGTGTCGAGGTCCCCGAGCACGACGACGGTGTCCTGCGCGCGCGCCTTCGCGTCGACGAACGCGAGCAGCGCCTCGATCTGGGCGCGCTGCTCGTCGGCCTGCGATCCCTGCCAGGGGTAGGCCATCCCCCGGACGCCGCCGAGGTTGGTGCAGAACACGGCGAGCTGTCCGAACGGAGCGTCGAGCCGCGCGTAGAGGACGGCGCGGCGCAGCAGCGCGGAGTCGAGCGCCAAGAGGCCGCGCTCGATCACCGGCAGTCGCGTGAGCAGCGCGAGCCCGGTGGAGCCGTCGTAGCGGAAGCCTCCCTCGGCCTCGGCGGCGCCGGGCTGCGGCGGCGCGGTGATCGCGGTCGGCAGCGACGAGGCGGTGGCGGCGCGGACCAGGTCGGCGTCGGCGGCGCGCCACAGCTGCTGCACGCAGAGGACGTCGACCGGGAGCGCCGCGAGCGCCGCGGCGGCGCGGGGCGCCCTCTCCTCGGCGTAGGGCGTGTCGGTGGCGAGGCCGGCGTCGAACGTCGCCACGCGCACCGGCGCCGGCGGCTCCGGGTCTCCCAGGTCGCTCCTGCTCCCGCACCCCGCCGCCACGATGGCCACGATCGACGCCGACATCATCCGCCGCATTCGCATGAAATCCCCCGTCGCAGATCCGTTCCAGAAAGCGTCAGGCCGCCGCGTCGCGTGCGCCGGCGCGCTCCGCCAGGAACGCGCCGAGCCGGGCGGCGACCTCGGAGGCGCGCTCCAGCACCGCGTAGTGGCGCGCGCGCGGCATGCGGGCGAGCCGGGCGCCGGGGATGTCGCCGGCGAGGCGCTCGGCCACGCGCGCCGTCTGGAGCCGATCGCTCTCGCCACGGAGGACGAGCGCCGGCACGAGGACGCCGGGCAAGAGCGGCGTCAGCTCGGTGGTGAGGTTCGTGTTCAGCGCCGCCGCGTCGCGCAAGAGCGAGAGCTTGCCCACCTCGGTCGCGTACGGCGCCACGAGCCCCTCGATCACCTCGGCCGGCGGCGATGCCGCGAAGCCCTGCCGCAGCGCTACGCCGAGGAAGCTCGCGAGCGCGGGCGCCGAGACGCGGCGGTCGACGACGGGGTACCCGAGCTGGAGCATCGCCTCGATGGGCCAGGAGTCGTAGGCCACGGCGTCGAGGAGGCAGAGGCGCTCGACGCGCGACGGGAAGAAGACGGCGAGCCGCAGCGCGACGCCTCCGCCGAGATCGTGGCCCACGATCGCCGCGCGCTCGACGCCGAGGCGCTCCATCCAGGCGTCGATCGCCTCGGCCTGGCGCGCGATGGAGCGGTCGAAGCGGTCGCGCCGGTCGGAGAACCCGAAGCCGAGGAGATCGGGGACGAGCACGCGGTGCGAGCCCGTGAGCTCCGCCATCACCCGGTGCCAGAGATAGCCCCACGTCGGCATGCCGTGGAGCAGCACCACCGGCGAGCCCCGCCCGCGGTCGACGTAGCTCAGGAACCTGTCACCGAGCTCGCTCACCCGCTGGAGCGACTGGAACTCTCGCCATCTCACGGTGGTCCTCCCCTGCCCGCGCTGCCGGCGCGCGCCGCCGCCCCGCCGGGAACGGCGACCGGCCGGCGGCGTCCGCGGACTTGAAATCGAGCTCGAGCAACGCGATCGCCGCCGCCTGCGCCGGGAGGCTGCGCTCGAAGGTCGCGGCCGAGGCGGCGATGACGTCGCTGTCGTCGCCGAGATCGGCGATCCGCCGCTTCGAGATCGGGACCTCGAGGCGGAGGCTCCGCGCGGCGGCGCGCGACGCCTCGAAGAGGTCCTCGGTCGCGGCGGCCCAGCGCGTTTCGCCCTGGAGCGGCTTCAGGCGCGCCCAGGCGATCGCGAGGTAGTCGGGCCAGAGCGCCAGAGTACGGTGCTCGTCGTGCACCGACGGCTGCCCCACGGTCTCGCGGATGTCGTCGAAGATGCGTCCGATCCGCTCGTCGCGCGGGCGCTCGGCGAGCATCTCCATGGGCGCCATCCGCGGGGGTGCGCCGCGCTCGACGAGATCGGCGGGGCCGTCGGGGGCGGCGCCGAGGCGCTCGCCCTCGAGCGAGAGCCGCACGGCCGACGTGAGCACCATGAGCTTGGGCGTCGCGTAGTGATAGAGGTCGAGCGCGGCCTCGAGCTGGTAGTGCTGGCTCTCGCCCAACGTCACGCGCGGCCGCACGTCGAGCTTGCCCAGGCGCTGGGCGGCGACGGCGACCTCGGCGCGCACGCGATCGCACGCGTCCTCGAAGGCTCGCGTCTCGACGTTGGGGCGGACCGCGTCCCAAATCAGGGCCAGCGAGCGAGGCTGCGCCGCCCACGCGCGGAGCGGGAGGCCGACGCCGGTGACGCGGAGCGACTGGCGTACCTCGTGGTAGACGCGCTCCACCTCGCCGCGCGCCTCGCGCTCCTCCACCTCCCGCGGCCGACCGTATCCGAGCATCGCTCCCCCGGTCCCCGCCCCAGGCGAGATCCGTGCCCGGCGAGGCGGGCGGGCCGTGAACACCTCCGGCCCGGCGCTGCGTGTCGCGGACGCGAGCGCGGGCGCGCCGGCCGGATCGCGCCCGTCCCGCGCGGGATCGCGCCTGCGTCAGCCGGCGCTGGGAACGGCCGACAGCAGCGCGTCGAGATCGCGCAGCATCGCTTCGCCGCGCGGTCGATCGACCATCTGCACGTAGGCGAGCTTGCCCCGGAGCCACGCCTCGAAGTGCGGCCGCCCCTCGCGGTTCTGCGCGGCGAGCCCCGTCTTCCTCGCCTGGTGGAGGATGGCGCGGAGGCGGCGCACCTCCTCGCGCGGCACCGAGAGCTTCTCGTTGACGACGATCCCGGTGACCTCCATCCGGCCGCCGGCCCGCTCGACGCGGCCCTTCTTCGGGTTCACCGCGAAGCCTTCGTCCGCGACGACGTGGCGCACCCGCGCCATCAGCTTGCCGACGTCGCGCCGCGCCTCGGGCGGCCCCGAGAAGCTGAGGTCGTCGGCGTACCGTGTGTAAACCCAGCCCATCTTCCGCGACATCCCGGCGAGGCGGCGGTCGAGCTTGCGGGCGACCTGGTTGGAGAGCGCGGGGCTCGTGCAGGCGCCCTGCGGCAGCGCGCGCTCGCCCAGCGCCACGCGGTAGCGGCGACCGTCGAACTCGACGTCGCGCCGCGGGCTCTCCGTGCAGAGCAGCGCGAGCACCGTCGCGACGGCCGGCGAGTAGCCGATCCTCTCGAACACGCCCCGGACGCGCCGGAAGGTGATCGTCGGGAAGAAGTCGCTGAGATCGAGGTTGACGAGGACGTCGCGCCCGACGTGGCGGCTCGCGTTCGTCACGGTCGATCGGCCCCGCACGAAGCCGTTGGCCGGCTCCTCGATCGGGAGGCGGTCGAGGATTTGGCGGAGGATCCACTGCTGCGCCGTGGCGAGCGAGGCGTGCGGCGCCGAGAGCGTGCGCATCCCACCGGAGCGCTTGGGGACCTGGAAGGTGACGTAGTGCGTCTGCTCGGCGGCCTCGCTGTGGAAGCAGAGCCAGCGCAGGCGCGGAACGGGGAGCTCGAGCGCCCGCGCCACGTCGGCCGGAGTGGAGAGAACCGGCAGCCCGCGCTCGGCGAGCGCCTCGACGTGCGAGCGCCGATCGGCGAGGCCGTGCGACACGCCGGGGCCGAGGTAGACGATGTCCTCGACGCGGCGCCGCGCGATCTCCTCGGCGCGGCGCGCCTTCCGCTCCGCCGCGAGGCGCTTCTTCTCGGCCTTGCGCTCGGCCTTCTGCCGGCGCTGCTCCTCGACTTCTTCGCGGGCGGCCCTGGCGGCGACGTCGGCGGCGAGCTTCACCGCCTCGTGGTGGCGGAGCCAGAGATCGCCGACCTCGTGGATCTCGGCGATCTGGCGCTCGGTCAAGAGGCCGCGGAGGATGAGCCCGCGATCGATGAGCGCGGTGCGCTCGTCGCTCTGGGGCGGGATGGTGTCGACGCGACCGATCCACGCGGTACGCATCGGATCGATCTTGAGGGCGCGCTTCCTGAGCTCGTCGCGCGAGAGCGCGAGGATGTCGCCGGCCGCGTAGGGGCTCGCGCCGGAGCGCTTGGCAGCGGGCGCCGGCGCCGGGCGCCCGGCCCGTGGCGCGGGCGCCGTCGGCGCGACGCGCGATCCTGCCGGGCGCGCCGGACCCGGAGCGGGGGCGGGCGGCGGCTCCTCGGGGGGCTCGTCGCCCCCACCCGCCCCGAAGAACGCTTTGACCTTGTCCC
>CAYJPW010000283.1:0-8417 GCA_964372055.1 uncultured Polyangiaceae bacterium | reverse complement strand
CGGGATCGGCGGGGCCGGAGGGCACCACCGGCTGGGCGTCGCGCGCGACGCGGATGCGCAGCTCGAGCGCGTCGACCTCGGCGCCGACGCGGGTCTGGTCGGCGTCGATCCTGGCGAGCTCGGCCTGCGAGGCGGCGAGCTCGGCCTCGGCACCCGTGGCCGCCGTCTCGGCCCTGGCGACGCGCGCGAGGGCGCTCGCGTGCGCGAACGCGGCCAGCGCCTGCTCGCCCAGGATCTGCGCGCCCGCGGTGTCCTCCGCCTGCATCGCCTGCTCGGCGTCGCGCCGGAGCTTCTCGGCGTGAGCGTACGCCCCCGGCGCGAGCGCCTTCGCCTCGGCGGCCGCGGGCCCGGCGCGGACCGCGTCGACGTCGCCGAGCACCTCGGGCCGGGGCACCGAGGCGCACCCCGCGAGCGCCGCGATGGCGACGAGCGCAGCGAGGCGGTTCATCTCCCCCCCTTGCCGGCCGCTGCCTTGTCGGTCTTGGGAGCGGGCTTCTTGCCCGGCGCGCCCGCGCCCTCGGGCGGCCCGGCCCCGGGCTTCGTCTCGTCCTTCGCGGGCCTCTCGCCCTTCGCGGGCTTCTCGCCCTTCGCCGGCTTCTCGCCCTTCGCGGGCTTCTCGTCCTTCGCCGGCTTCTCGCTCTTCGCGGCCTTCGTCGGCTTGCCGGCGGCGATGCGCGCCTCCTCGGCCGCGGCGGCGGTGCGCTGCGCGTCCTTCGCCTCCGCCTCGAGGCGCTCGATCTCGCCGGCGGCCCGCCCGCGCCGGGCCTGCGTCTCGGCGAGCAGGGCGCGGGCGCGCTCCACCTGCTTCGCGGCCTCGGCGGCCTTGGTGCCCGTCCGGGTCGCGTCCGTCTCGCGCGCGGCGGCGCGCACCAGCTCGCGCGCCGTCTCGGCCCACTCGACCGCGAGGTCATCGAGCAGCTTGGCGTGCGCGACGTCGCCCGAGGCCCGGGCGCCGCGGGCGCGCTCGAGCGCGCGCCGCGCGTTCTGGACCGACGAGGCCACGACCTTCGCCGCGGCGGGATCCTTCGACTTGGCGAGGACCTCGCCGAGGATTTGCTCGGCGCGCGCGCCGCCCGTCCCCGCGGGCGCGGAGGGCGTCGGCGCGGCGGTGAGCGGCGCGCCGCCGCCGTGGGCGACGAGCACGCCGTCGCGGAAGTCGGTGGTCGGGAGCACGGCCTCGGCGCGCGAGGCCCCGAGGCAGGCCGCGAGCGCGAGCGCGGCGGCCGGAGCCCAGCGCGACGCGACCGAGGGGGGCGACGGGGCAGCCCCCCCGCGGACGGACGCGCCGCTCATGAGCTCCGGCGCGCTCGGGGGCTTGGCGGGGCGAGTCCCCCAACGTGATCGATGCACGAGAGGCAGGTAGCAAACGGGGGGCTCGGGCTCAAGCGCGCGCCGCCCGGCGCCGGTCACTTCGGTAGGAAGTTCCGAACCGACCAGTCGATCTGGGGCATGAGCCGCTCGACCTGCTCCTTGCTGCCCCCGGCTTCGAGGACGAAGATGCGGTCGTCGTTGGCGAACACCGTCACCACGTACAGGTGCGGCTCCTTGCCCTCGTCGTGGCCGAAGCGCATCTGCGTGCCGGCGAGCCCGTCGCGCGCCTTCACCTGCTTCGTCTCGAGCAGGGCGTAGCCGCCGACGTCGCGCATGCGGTTGTGGACGCTCCGGGCCCAGAAGGAGAGCTCGCCCTTGGGCTTGTTCTCGAAGGTGCGCACGCCGAGGACGACGCCGTCGGGGGTGGCGGCGCGGTACTCGGTGTCGCCGTAGCGGTCCTCGAGATCGAGGAAGCCGGGCGGAGTGGCCGGGACGAACGGACGCCCGCCGCAGCCGGCGGCGGCGACCATCACGGCGGCGATCGCGAGGAGCTTCAGCGTGCCCATCACAGGTTGAGGAGCCTCCCCAGCCCCAGCTCGCTCAGCCACGGCACCGGCACCTGCACGCGCGCCGGCGTGTCGGTCTCGGTCTTGCGGGGCTGGAAGCGCACGGTGATCGTCGAGAACGCGGCGCGGTCGCGGAGGTACTTCATCCGCCCCTCGATGCGCTCGATCTCGCCGGCGACGCGGCCGAGCTCGCGCTCGATGAGGAGCGACTCCTCCACCTTCGTCGCTTTGGCGAGCAGCTGCTCGAGCCGCTCGCGGATGGCGCGCGCGTTCTTGAGCCGGACCTCGAGGTCGAGGAACTCCTCGGTCACGTCTTCGGTCGAGACGTTGCGGTGGATCATGTCCCCGATCTTCTCGACGCGTTTCACCGCGTCGTCGAAGCTCTTCGACGGGACGCGGATGGTGATGCTCATGTCGTCGCGCCGCGCCAGGAAGCCGCCCACCTCGCGGGCGACCTGCTCGATCGCGCTCAGGCTGGCGCCGACCTCGAAGACCGCCATGGTGAGGTCGGCGGTGTAGATCAGCATCGGCGCCTGGACGCGGGCCGCGCCGCCGCCCTCGACCCCCTCGGCCCCGTCCACGTGCTTGCCGGGACCGTTCCCCTCGGTGCCCTCGCGCTTCCCGGTCTTCCCCGAGGGGGGCGTGGTGCCGGGGGGCGCGCCGCGGCCGGGCTGCTGCAGCTGCGCCGTCTTCGAGGTCTCGAGGCGCATGCGCTCCTCGCCGCCGATGGAGCCCTTGTCGGCGGAGTACATCTCGTCCTCCTTCGACGACGCCATGCCCGCCATCACCGTGTCGGCGGTCGGGCTCGGCGGCTCCATCGGCGAGGCCATCGGGGCGGCGGCCCCTGCCGCCGATTCTCGGTACATCGACGAGCCCCCGCAGCCCGCGTGGATCGCGAGGGCGAGGAGGAGCGTGGTCCAGAGACCGTGTCGCATGGTGGTTCCTTGGTGCGCCGGAGCGTGGGCGCCGAACGCAGGGCGCCGGGGCGACCTTACACCGTCGGCGCTGCGGGCGTCACTTCGGCCGGGGCGGCGCGAGCTCGCGCGCCCAGTAGCCCACCCCCGCGGCGGCCCCGGTGAGGGCGGCGGCGACGAGCATGGCCGGGAGCCCCCGCGGCCACGCGATCGCGCTCATCGTCGCGCCGAACTGCACGCCGGTCGCCAGCTTGCCGAAGGCGTTGGCCCGCGCCGTGGCGACGCGCGCGGCGCGCCGATCGCGGCTGGAGAGCGCGTGGATCACCAGCGGCGCCTCGAAGATCTCGCGCGCCGTCAACGCGAACAGGCCCCAGAGCGGGAGCGCGCCGTGCACGAGCAGGGTGATCACGACCGAGAGGGCGAAGACCTTGTCGGCGACCGGATCGACGATGGCGCCGGCGACCGTGGCGCGGCCCGAGCGCCGGGCGAGCCAGCCGTCGAGCACGTCGCTGAGCCCGGCGACGAGGAGCACGCCCGCGGCGAGCGGCGGGCGATCGACGACGAACGGGAACGCCGCCGCGAGCGGCAGGCGCGCCAGGCTGACGAGGTTGGGCAGGAGCGTGAGGTCGGACGCGGCGAAGGTGGCCATGGCGTCCCCGGCGCGCGCACCGTCAGGCGCGGGCCGTCAGCACCGGCACCGGGCTGCGCCGCACCACCTTCTCGGCGACGCTGCCGAGCAGGAGGTGGGCGAGCCCCTGGCGGCCGTGCGTCCCGAGCACGATCATCTTCGCCTTGAGCTCGGCCGCGGCGGCGAGGATCTCGGTGGCCGGATCGCCCTCGCGCAGGAGCGACGGGACGTTGCCCTCGCTCGCGGCGAGCTCGTCGAGCGCCTTCTTCGCCGCCGCCATCACCTCGGCGTGGAAGCCGGGCAGGACCGCCGGCTCGAGGCCCGGGTACGTGTAGACGGGCAGCGTGTAGACGTGACAGAGGACGATCTGCGCGCGCACGCAGGGGGCGAGCTCCTTCGCGAGCTCGAGCGCCTTGCGCGAAGCCGGCTCGAAATCGGTGGGGACCAGGATCACGTCGGACGCTGCCATGGGCTCTCTCCTCGCCGGTAGCGTGCCACACCCGCCCGGCGAAGCTTTCCGATATTTTGGACGCGCGGCACTAGCCCGCCTCGCGCCTCGCCGGCTCCACGACCTCGTGACGGTAGATCCTGAGCACCGACGCGAAAAACGCCATCACGATCGGACCGGCCACGATGCCGGCGGCCCCGAGCGCCTCGACGCCGCCGATGAGGCCGATCAAGAAGAGGAGCGGGTGCGAGCGGCTCTCCTGCCCGACGAGCAGGGGACGCAGGACGTAATCGACGAGGCTGGTCGTCACCAGGACGCCCCAGGCGAGCTCGAACACGCCGGCGCCGACGTGGCCCCCGAGGATCAGGGAGACGCCGACCGGCACCCAGACGAGCAGCGTGCCGACGACCGGGACGAGCGAGGCGACGGCGGTGAGGGCCCCGAGGAGGAGCGCGCCCGGCACGCCGACGATCGCGTAGCCGATGGCCGCGAAGAGGCCCTGGACGAGGCCGGCGAGGGCGCTCCCGATGAGCGTGCCGCGCCCGACCTTGCGGAACTCGTCGAAGAGCTCGCGTGTCGTGTGCGGGTGGAGCGGCAGGATCTGCGCGACGCGGTGCTCGATCGGGCGGCGGTCCTTGAGCGTGTAGAACGCGGTGAGCATCGCGATGAGCGCGCCGCCGACGCCGCGGAACACCGAGCCGACCAGGGCGGAGACGAGCGCCGACGCGAGCTCGGCGGCCCGATCGGCGAAGCGGGCGAAGCGCTCGCCGACGAGCTCCTGCGTGATCCCGAGGCCGGCGAGCGTCCGCTCCGCCGACGGACCGAGGCGCGCCGGCGAGAGGCCGCTCAACACCTCGTGCAGGTTGCCGGCCGCGGCCACGAGCTCCTGGCCGAGCATCCACGCCAGCGCCGCCCCGGACACGGCCATGCCCACCACGACGACGATGACGGCGAGCGCCGCCGTGAGCGTGCGCCGGCGCGGGAAGCGCCGGAGCAGGCGGCGATGCAGCGGCTCGAGCGCGAACGCCGTGAGCACGCCGAGCAGGAGCCCCACCCAGAGCTCCGAGGCGATCCACGCCGCCGCGCAGAACGCGGTCAGCGCCACGACGATCAGCGAGATGCGCTGCATCCGGACGCCCGCGAGCGGCGTGATCGGGACGCTCGCCGGATCCGTCTCGTGGCGCTCCGGCCGCGCCGGCGGAGGGCCGGGTGCGTCCGGCGTGCGCGGCTGCCACAGCACGGACCGGCGCGCTGCAAGCGGCGAGCCCGCGCGGCCGCCGGCGATCGCGCGCACGCTGCTCACGTCCGAGCGGCCGCCGTCGCCCCGCGCGGGCCCGCCGGCAGCTGGACGGGTCACGGCGACGGCGGCGGCGAGGACGGCGGCGCGGGCCGCGAGGACGGCGGCGATGGCGTCGCCGCGATCTCGCCGCCTGTCCCGGGCAACGGCGCGACCTCGGTGATGACGAGCTCCACCGAGCGCTCGGGTCCCGCCTCGCCTTCGACGGCGACGGCGTCGGGCGCGAGGCCGCGCGCCACGAAGGCGTCGCGGACGCGCGCGGCGCGGCGACGCGCGACGCTCGGCGCGTCCTCGCCGAGGGATCCCTTGTCGTCGAAGACGCGGACCAGCACGCGGACCCGCGGCCCTGCCGCGATCGCGGCGGCGATCCCGTCGAGGCGGGAGGCGACCGACGGCTGCAGGTGGGACGTGCGCCACCAGAACACGAGATCGGCGGGGATCGAGAGGACGATGGCGGCTCCGTCCCGGAAGAGCTCGCCCGAGGAACCTTGTGTGTCCTCGAGCCCCGCCCAGAGCGCCTCGGCCGCGGCGGCGTGCTCGCGCCGCACCCGCTCGCGGCGCTCCGCCTCCTCGCGCAGGGCGTCCTGGCGGCGCGCGAGGTTCTGCCGGATGCGCGCCGCCGCGCGCCGCGCGTCGTCGAGCGCCTCGAGATCGGCGGCGTGGACGGCGGCGATGCGCGCGCGCTCGGCGCGACGCCGCGCCACGTACGCCGCGTCGTAGGCCTCGGGCCGGCCGGCGAGCTCGCGCGCGAAGAGCTCCGCCTCGCGCATCGCCTCCTCGGCCTCGCGCAGCTCGGTCCCGCTCCACGCGTCCTCGGCGCCGCCGGTCGGCCCGCGGTGGCCGGTCGCGATCCTGGCGCGGCGCAGCTCGGCGCGCGCGGCCGCGAGATCCGGGGGCGGGCGCGGGCTGGACGCGCACCCGGCGCAGAGGAGCAGGGACAGGGCGATTCGCATCGAGATCCTCCGGGGTTGGTCGCGTCAGCGCGCGAGCTCGTCGGCGAGCGCGGCGGCCTCGGCGGCGCTGCGCTCGGCGGCCTGACGCACGCTCGCCTCGCGCGCGATCGCGGTCGCGAGCTGGGCGTCGGCCTCGGCGCGCAGCGCGGAGCGGCGCGCCACGTCGACGTCCCCGCGCGCCGCCGCCGCGCGGGCCAGCGCGAGCCCGCGTCGGGCCAGCCCCAGGTACACGGCCGCCGACGGCTGGTCCGTGGCGCCGAAGTCCTCGGCCGTCCCGATCTCGCGCTCGGCGTGGGCGACCTCGGGCGGAAGGCCGCGCTCCGGCGCGCACCCGATCGCGGAGAGGGCGACCGACACGGCGGCGATCCAGGACAGGCCCGCGTTGGTTTCCATGCTCGTTCCGGCGCCGGGTTCACCAACATGGGGGGGGGGGGGGGGGGGGCCCCCGCGGGGGGCGGCGGGGCGGGGGCGGGCGGGGGGGCGCCGCCCCCCCCCCGGGCCCCCCCCCCCCCCCGCGACCGGCGTCGATGCACCGCGCACGCCACCTGCGCGTTTCCGCCGCCACGAGCGCCGCGGTCGCGCTACGCTGACGACGGTCGTGCCGATCTCCGATGACCTCCAGGCCACCGTGACCCGCGCCTTCGCGGAGACCGTCGCGGACGACTCGCTCCGCGGCTCGCGCATGGAGACCCGCCACCACGGCGAGGACGGCGCCGACGCCAAGGCGGATCTGCCCGGGATCGGCGATCTCGTGGGCGGCACCTACAAGCTGGTGCGCCTCCTCGGCGAGGGCATGTTCGGCAAGGTGTACGCGGCGACGCGCGTCGACGTCCCCGAGCACCAGGTCGCGCTCAAGCTCGTCTCGCGCGCCCACTACGCCGGCCGCAACGTCGAGCGCGAGCTCGTGATGCTGGCGACCGTCGGCCACCCGCACGTCGTCCAGCTCAAGGACCACGGCACGACGGGCGAGTACGTCTGGCTGACGATGCCGATCTACGAGGGCGAGACGCTCGCCGAGCGCCTCAAGCGCGGCCCGCTCTCGCTGCGCGAGGCGCACGACGTCTTCCTCCCGATCGCCCACGGGCTCGAGGCGCTCCACGCCGGCGGCCTGCGCCACCAGGACATCAAGCCCGACAACCTCTACCTCGCGCTCTTCGTCGGCCGGGTGCACCCCATCCTCCTCGACCTCGGCGTCGCCGCCGAGAAGGAGGCGCCGTTCGTGGCCGGCACCGCGCTCTACGCCTCGCCCGAGCAGCTCCTCGCGCTCACCGGCGTGCCGGGCGCGATCCCTCTCACCGAGAAGATGGACGCGTACTGCCTGGGCACCACGCTGCTGATGGCGCTCTGCGGGCCGAAGGGCTTCCCCGGCGACGGCGCCAAGTCGCGCGACGAGATCGCCGAGGCCCACGAGCTCCGGGCCAAGCGCCCGCTCGCCGACGACGTCCTGCCCGAGCTCGAGGGGAAGCCCCGCGCGATGCTCGAGGACGTGCTCAAGCGCATGCTCGCGCTCGATCCGGCGGATCGGCCGTCGATGCACGAGCTCGCGACCGATCTCGACGTCCTGCTCGAGGACGAGCGCGAGCGCGTCCGCGCCGAGGACCGGCGGCGCGCCCGGCAGAAGGCGAACCTCACCCGCGTCAGCCTGGCGATGGCCGGCATGGTCGTGATCGGCCTGGGCGGCGCCGGCTACATGTACTCGAAGCGCGAGACCCTCCGCCTCGCCGGCGAGCTCGAGCAGGCGCGGGTCAAGGGCGCCGAGTCGTTCGACAAGCTCGACACCTGCATTGCATCCCACAACATCGCGCGCCGCGAGGTCACCACCTGCAACCAGACGCGCGAGAAGGAGCGCTCCGAGTTCAAGGCGACGCTCCACGAGATCACGCGCACCGGCTCGGCGACCGAGGCCGACCTCGCCTCGAAGGCGCAGGCGATCGAGACGCAGTTCAAGGCCCGCCTCCGCGTCTGCGAGGACGATGCCGACACCGCCGCGAAGGCCGCCGTCGCCGAGCGCGAGCGCCTCGCCGGCGAGTGGAGCAAGAAGGAAGCCTCGCTCGTGGCGGAGCGCGACGCGAAGATCTCCGAGATCGCCGCGCTCACGCAGGCGAAGGACCAATGCGCGACCGAGAAGGCGACCTGCGTCGCCCAGCGCGACGCCTGCGTCGAGAAGGACGACCCCTACGTGAAGGACCGGTCCGCGGCGCCGCCGGCGCCGACCGCGCCGCTCGTTCCCGCGGCCGTCACGGGGGGGCCCGCGGCGGCGCCGCCGGGACCGACGGCGCCGCCCGCCCCGGGGCCGGCGC
>CAYJPW010000282.1:0-8438 GCA_964372055.1 uncultured Polyangiaceae bacterium | reverse complement strand
GGCCGGCTCGCGCCGGCCGGACACCCGCCCTCCGCTTCGCTTCGGTCGGGTCAATCGCGCGGCCGGTGAGCAAGAGTCCGTCACGGGCGCCTCGCTGGCGGGCTGCGGCGCGGGTGGTACGCTGCAATCCGAGGCGTTCCTCGCCTCGGGAGCCCCATGCGAGAAGTTGTCGCGGGAGCCGCAATCAGCGTGCTGGTGGTCGGATGTGCGACGCCGGGGGTGGCGCCAACGGGTCCGAGATACGCCGAGATCCTGTCCGGGCCGGCCACACCCGCTGACGTCAAAGAGAAGGTGGCGCCGCCGTCGGGGGCGTGCGCCGACAGGGCACGCGAGTACGTGGGGAGCGATGCCCAGCTGATGGCGACGCCGTTGCCGCCGGATTTCTCACGGCGGATGGGCGTCGTGCTGGACGGGCTCCACCCGGTCGCGAAGCAGGTCCTGCGGCGGACGGCGGGCGTGTGGTTCGCTCGCGACATCCCCGGCGCGGCGGCGGTGTTCCTGCCGTGCGAGATCGACGTGGCGGCCGGAACGGGCGGCTTCATCCTCGTCGACGCGAGCGAGTTCCCCCTCGACCGCCCCCTCCACGACGGCGAGGTCCCCGGGCTCTACTGGCGCGCGCTGGCGAGCCCCGCGGCGCCTCATCGCCCGACGCGCGCCGCGCGCGATGGATCCGCACGCAGGGGCGCGGCCTCGAGCGCGCCGGCGATGCGCGACCACGCCGTCCGCTATCTCCTCCTCCACGAGCTCGGCCACGCCGCGTCGCTCCTCGCCGGCGAGTTCGGGCTGGACGACGAGAACCGGCTCCAGGTCGAGGGCACGAGCGGGTTCGTCGGCTTGTCCTGGCGGATCATGACGACGGACCGCAAGTACCTGCCGCTCGCCGGAAGGAGCCCGGTGGTGCAGGCCGTCGTGCCCAGAGAGGGCCTCGATCCGTTTGGCTGGGGCACGGTGCTCGCCGCGCTCGATGCCGATCCCGAGCGCCTCGCCCCTGGCTACGCGCTGGCGATGCCGCGGTCCGAAGCCTCGAAGGAGCGCGACGTCTGCGGCGTCGTCGCCGAGCTGCCGCGGGCCGGCTTCGTCACGCCCACGGCCGCCCGGTATCCGACCGAGGACTTCGCCGAGATGTTCGCCCACGCCATCCTCGCTCGCGAGGGCAAGCTCCGCCCGGACGACGTGGTCCCGATCGCGTTGCCCGGCTGCGCCGTGACCTCGGTGGGGGCGCCGTACTTCGCCGACGGCGTGCTGGCGAAACGGGTCTACCTCGAGCGCGCCCTGTTCGGGAACGTGCGCTGATCGAACCGGCGCGAAGCCGAGGGTCGATTGTCCGGGGGTTCGGGGGAGAGACCCATCGGGAGCCACGAGCCCCCGGTTCGTCGAGACGCTGCTCTCAGAACCCCATCGCGTCCATCGCCTGGCTGTTGAGCTCGAGCGAGGAGGCGCGGGCCTTGGACGGGCGCGCCGCGGGCGGTGCGGCGGCCGCGGCGCCGGCCGAGCGGCGCGCTTGCGAGACGTTCGCGGCGGCGGCCATGATGCGGTCGCGCTCGCGCGCGTCGGCGACCTTCTTGGCGCTGTCCTGGAGGCGCTGCTCGGCGGCGGCGAGCTGCTTGTCCGCCGCGTCGAACTGGCCCGCGCTGATCTCCTGCGCGGCGCGCGACGAGAGCTGCGCGGCCTCCTGCACGGCCATGATGGCGCGGGTGCGCGAGTTCTGGTGCTGCTCGACCGCGAGCGCGTCGCGCGTCACCTGGTAGTGCGCGACCACCTCCTGCACGCGCTCGAGGTTGCCCTCCGCCGGATCGCGGAAGTGGAGGCGCACGCTGGCGAGCGGCCGCTCGCCGTCCGCCGCGTCGGTCACGCGGACGCGCACGAGCATCTCGCGGTGCTGGCCGCCGAACATCGAGCCGAGCGGGACGCGGAGCGCGCCGCTCTGCCAGTCGGCGCGGATCCCCTCGGCGCCGAGGAGCTGGACGCCGGGCGCAGGCACGATCTCGACGAACGCGTTCGTCGCCATCGTCGCCTGCAGGAGCTTCAGCTCCTGCTTGAGGATCGCGGCCATCTCGCGCGGCTCGGTCATGTGGTAGAGCCGGCCGCTCGAGCGCACGGCGAGCGCGTTCAACGTGTTCTCGTCGTAGTCGAGGCCGACGCCGATGGCGGTCACCTGCACCCCCTGGTCGGCGCCGCGCGCCGCCACCGCGCCGAGGACGTCGGGGGTCGACGGCCCGACGTTGGCGATGCCGTCCGAGACGAGCACGACGCGGCGCACCGGGTGCGTCGCCGGCGCCGAGAGGGCGCGCGACTCGCCGAGGCGCAGCCCGTCGAACAGGTTCGTCCCGCCGACGGGCGAGAGCTCGGCGATGGTGCCCGCGATGCGCGAGCGGCCCACGCCGTCGAGGAGCGTCGGCGGGACGCGCTCGCGCGCGTCGTCGGCGAAGGTGTGGATCGAGACGATGTCGCCGTCGCCGAGGCTGTCGACGAGGCTCTTCGCCGCAGACCGGGCGTTGTCCATCTTGGCGCCCGCCATCGATCCCGAGGTGTCGACCACGAGGGCGAGCGAGACCGGCGCCCGCGCGCGGCGCGCCACGGAGGGGACGTCGACCCACACGCCCATGAAGGTGTCGCCGCCGCCGGCGAGCACGAGATCGCTGGCGCCGGCGGCGCCGATCCAGGTCCCGTTGGCCGCGGCGGCGGGGTGCTCCTCCGGCGAGTCGGGCGCGACGGCGACCGCCGCGATGGGTTTGGCCGTCGCGGCCGGCGCGGCGGGCTCGGTGCCCGCCGGGCTGCTCCCGGCCTGTGAGACCGCGTGGAGCGTCCCCGTCGATCCCGAGGCACAGCCCGTCAGCACACACGAAAGCACCACGCCCGTAAGCACCCTGTCCATGCGGCTCCTCCCCGCGCCATGTCCGACGCGTGGCAGGGGTTACGGGCGGGGGCGCCAAAGGATCTCGCGCAGCGGGCGCTCCATCGCGAGCGGGGGGCCGCGGCCCCGGAGCTCGAGCTCGAGAGGCGTCGGCCGTCGGGCTCGAGAGGCCCTGGTCAGCGCTTCTTCACGTTGATCACCTGGACCGCCGTGTGCTCGTTGTAGGCCCAGCGCCCACCCTCGACGCCGACGCCGCTCCACTTGAGGCCGCCGAACGGCGCGGCGGGCAGCAGGTCCTGGTGGTGGTTCACCCAGGTGGTGCCCGCCTCGAGCTCGCGGGCGATCGCGGCGCCGCGATCGAGATCTCGGGTCCAGACCGAGGCGCCCAGGCCGAAGTGGGTCCGGTTCGCCTCCTCGATGGCGCCATCGACGTCGCGGTAGCGCAGGATCGGCAGCGCCGTCCCGAACTGCTCCTCGTCCACGAGGCGCATGCCAGGCTCGGCGCCGGCGACCAGGGTGGGCGGGTAGAAGTAGCCGGGCCCGTCGAGGCGCGCGCCGCCTGCGACGACCTTCGCGCCCGCCCGCCGCGCGTCGTCCACGAGATCGATGACGCGCTGGAGCTGCGGCTCGTTGTTGAGCGGACCGAGCTCGGAGGCCTTGTCGTCGCCCGGGCCGACGCGGGTCCGCGTGGCGATCTCGACCAGCGCATCGAGCACCTCGTCGTGAACCTGCTCGTGCAGGAAGAGGCGCTTGATGCCGACGCACACCTGCCCCGAGTTGAAGAACGCCCCCCAGAAGAGCTTGGCGGCGACGGCCTTCGGATCGACGTCGGGCAGGACGATCGCCGGATCGTTGCCGCCGAGCTCGAGCGTGATCCGCTTCAGATCGTCGGCGGCGGCGGCCATGATCCGCTTGCCGGTGGCGATCGAGCCGGTGAACGAGATCTTCCGGATCGCCGGGTGCACCGTCATCGCGGCGCCGAGCTCGTTGCCTCCGGCGATGACGTTGAGCACGCCGGGCGGCAGCACCTCGCGCAGCGCCTCACCGACGGCGAGCGCCGAGAGCGGCGTGTACGGCGAGGGCTTGGCGACCACGGTGTTGCCGGCGAGGAGGGCGGGGCCGAGCTTCCAGGCGAGCAGCACCACCGGGAAGTTCCAGGGCGTGATCGCCGCGACGACGCCGAGCGGGCGGCGGACGACCTCGATACGCTTATCGGCGTCGTCCTGGACGATCTCGGGAGCGGTCGGGAGCTCGGCGAAATAGGCGAGCCACTTCGCGGCGGCGAGCACCTCGCCGACCGCCGCCTTCTCGGGCTTGCCCTGCTCGCGCGACAGGAGCGGGCCGATGACGGAGGCCTTCGCCTTGAGCGCCGCCGCCGCCGCTTGGAGGCCCGCGCGCCGGGCCGCCTCGTCGCGGCGCCACCCGGCGAGCGCGCGCGAAGCCGCCGCGATCGCGAGCTCGAGGTGCTCGCTCCCCGCGCGCGCCGCGGTCGCGAACGGCGCGCCTCGCGCGGGATCGATCACAGGATCGCGGGCCTCGGTGTCCACCGCGCGGCCGTCGATCGAGAGCAGGTGATGCTGCATGCGGTTCCTCCTGCGCCGCCCTTTCGTTCGAGGAGCGGCTATTGCCACACGGCCGGGACAGAACCTACGCTCCCCGGTAACCCGCGCCAATGGGGCGCGGCACGATCGGAGGCGTATGGCGACCGAGTCGATCCGCGTGTCCGCAACCATCCCCGCCAGCCCGCAGCAGATCTACGGCGCGTGGCTCGACGGCGCGAAGCACACGAAGATGACCGGAGGCGCGGCGACCGGAGAGCCGCGCGTCGGCGCGAAGCACTCTTCGTGGGACGGCTACATCTTCGGCGAGACGCTCGAGCTCGACGACGGCCGCCGCGTCGTCCAGAGCTGGCGCGCCACCGACTTCCCCGAGGACGCGGGCGACTCGCGCGTGGTGGTCCACCTCGAGCCCGAAGGGGACGGCACGCGCCTGACGATCGAGCACACCGATCTGCCCGAGGGCTCCGGCGACCGCTTCACCACGGGCTGGGACGACTTCTACTTCAAGCCGATGAAGAAGTACTTCGGTAACCTGCGGAGGCTCGCCGCCGCGAGGCCGGCCGCGAAGCCGGCCGCCGAGCCGGCCTTCGCCAAGGCGGCCCCCGCGGTGAAGGCCGCGCCGGCCGCGAAGGCCAAGGCGGCGGCGAAGCCGAAGTCGGCAGCCAAGCCGAAGGCCAAGGCGGCGACCAAGGCGAAGCCCACGCCGAAGAAGCGGGCCGCCAAGGCGAAGGCCGCGAGCGCGCGGCCGGCGAAGAAGGCCCCCGCGAAGCGGGCTTCCGCGAAGAAGACCGCGAAGAAGGTGTCGAGAAAGGCGAAGGCGCCCGCGAAGAAGAAGGCGGGCAAGCGCCGCTGAAGCGCGCGGGCGCCGCCGTCGCACCCGCGCCCGCGGCACCTCGCGTTGGGACGCGGGCGTCGCTGGCGGGCGCCCACGCGGGTGGCAAGACCGAGCATGACCGGCGCCTCCGACGAAGCGCGCGCGGCGGCGACCGCATCGGGCATCACGCTGCTCGACGGCCCGCTCGGGACCGAGCTCGCCGCGCGCGGGGTCGCGATCCCCGAGCCTCTGTGGAGCGCGTGGGGCTTGATCGGCGCGCCCGAGGTCGTCGCCGACATCCATCGCGACTACGCTGCCGCCGGCGCGACCGTGCACACGGCCGCCACCTTCCGGACGCGGCGCCGCACGGCGGGCGAGCGCTGGGGCGAGCTCACCGCGCTCGCGCTCCGGATCGCGCGCGAGGCCGTCCCCGCGGGCGACCTCCTCGCCGGGAGCCTCGCGCCGCTCGAGGACTGCTATCGGCCGGAGCGCTCGCCGGCGGAGCCGCGCGCCGAGCACCGCGAGATGGCGCGCGCGCTGGCCGAGGCCGGCGCCGACCTGATCCTCTGCGAGACCTTCCCCCACGTCGGCGAGGCGCTGATCGCGGTCGAGGAGGCGGTCGCCACCGGCGTTCCGGTGTGGCTCGCGCTCACCGCCGGGCCGGAGGCCGACCTGCTCACGCCCGAGGAGCTCGCGCGCGGCGCCGAGGAGGCGGTCCGCCGCGGCGCTGCGGCGGTGCTCGTCAACTGCGTGGCCGCGTCGAGGACGGCGCCGTACGTCGACCGCCTCGCCGACCGCGTGGGTGGGCGCGTGCCGTTCGGCGCGTACGCGAACGCCGGCCGGGTCGACGAGCTCATCGGCTGGGCGGCGGCGCCCGGCGGCGCCGCCTCGTATGCCGAGCTCGCGCTCGCGTGGATCGCGCGCGGCGCGACCCTCGTCGGCGGGTGCTGCGGGACCGGGCCGGCGCACATCGCCGAGCTGGCGCGCGCGGCCGCGGCGTCGCGTCCGAGTCGATCCTCCTGGGCCGCGAGGCGCTCGTGAAGTAAGCGAGGTCCGTGGGCATCCTCGATCGCGCCAAGGGCTGGCTCGGCATCGGCACCTCGGACGATGCGTCCGACGAGGCACCGAACGCAGGCGCTGCGGCGGCGGCGCGTCCCGACAAGCGCGGCGAGGCGCGGGACCGCGCCCGCCAGATCATGCGCAAGGACGGGCGCGAGCGGCCGCCGCTCAAGGAGATCGACGTCCCGCCGGCGGTGGGCGTCGACGACGTGCTCGCGGCCCGCGACTCCGGCGACCGCGACGGCGCGCGGAAGCTCCTGCGCGACATCGACCGCGGCGGCGGGCTCCGCACCGTGCTCCGCGCCGCCGCCGCGCTCGAGGCGGGCGACGAGGACGAGCTCGTGCCCCTCCTGCCGACGATCGCGCGCGAGGAGCCGGCCTGGCGCCTCGAGCTCCAAATCGCGGCGGCGCTCGGCGATCCGGCGAAGGCGGCGCCGTGGCTCGAGCGCGCCTCGCGCCACGGCGCGCCGGCCTGGGCCGTCGCCTGGTCCCGCGCGCTCTCGGACGACGAGGCGTCGCGCCGCGAGGGCCTGGTCGAGCTCCTCTTCGCCGATCCCGCGCTGGCGAGGACGGTCGCCTCGCGCGATCTGGCGCTGCCGGGCGTCGCCTCGGACGCGGGCGCGGCCCAGCGCTACGCCTCGTTCGCCCACGGGCGCGACTCGATCCGGCGCTTCGGCGTCGCCCTGGTGGCGGCGGTGGTCGAGCGCGCCGGGGGAGGTGCGCGATGAGCCGCCCCGTCCTGTCGGTCTACGCGCTCGATCGCCCCGCGCTCAAGGCGCTCTCCGCCGATCTGAAGTCGGCCCTGTCGGACGACGACCGCGCCGGCCTCGCGCGCGTGCTCGAGCTCGGCGGCGGCCTCGCCGACCGGCTCGCGACCGGACCGCGCGCCGTCGATTGGTTCCTCCGGCCCGAGAGCGATCCCGAGGCGGCGCCGCTGTTCGCCTCGCTCCGGCGCGTCACCAAGAAGCGCGCCCTCGAGCTGGCGTGGACGAGCGACGCGCCCTCGCTCGAGGGCCGGCTCCGCCAGTACGACGTCCTCCGCGCCGAGACCGCCGTCGCCGAGCTCTGCGACAAGCTCCTCGACGCGGCGCGCTTGCCCTGGTTCCTCCTCCGGACCGATGCCACCGCCGGTTGGCTCGACGCCGAGCCGCGCGCGCGCCTCGCCGAAGGCCTGCTCGAGCTCGCGCCGGCGCTGCCCAAGGAAATCGTGGAGCTCGCCCGGGCCCTCGACGGCGTGGACGGCGCCGTCCTCGTTCACGATCGGCTGTGACGGCCAACCGACACGACCGCAGCGAAGCGGAGGGCGGGTGTCCCTCGGCGAAGCCGGCGGCGATCGGCCGGGGGGTTTGGGGGCGGAGCCCCCAACGTCGGCGCCAAAACTTGGCAGCGAGGCCCCGGGCGAGCATAGTCCGAGGATGCTCGTCCTCCGCCACCTCGTCTTGCCGGCCTGCCTCGCGCTCGCCGCGTGCGGCGGGTCCGACGCGCCCGCGCAGGTCAAGGCGCCTCCCCCCGCGAAGGCGGTCGCCACGCCGAAGCCGGCTTCGCTGCCGCCGGGCCAGCTCGCGCGCGCCGAGGTCGACGCGGTGGTGCTCCGGAACGGGCCGCCCTGGATCCTCACGCGCGTCGGCGTCGAGGAGGTCCTGCGCGACGGCAAGTTCGTCGGCTGGCGCATTCTCTCGATGCCGAAGGAGTGGAGCTCCATCGACCTCAAGCCGGGCGACGTGGTCACGCGCGTCAACGGCATGACCATCGAGAAGCCGGAGGAGCTCTGGACGGCGTGGACCTCGCTCGTGGTCGCGAGCGATCTGCGCGTCGCGTACGAGCGCGACACCGCGCCGCGCGAGGTGATCTTCCACATCGACGGCGAGCCGGCGAAGGAGGTGCCCCAGGCCCTCCGCGACGACGCCGCGCCCGCGCGCCCGCCGCCGGACACCGCCGTGAAGAAGGGCCGGACGGTCGTGATCGTCGGCGACGACTCGTCGTTCGGCGACGGCGGCGATTGAAGAGGTGTCGGACAATCGTCCGACCAACGCCGCTCGAGGCCCGAGGTCCGACGCCTCTTCAGTCCCGGGGGCGCGGGGGGGGGGCCCCCCCCCCCCCCCGCCCGCGCCCCCCCCGCCCCCCCCCCGCGGGCGGGGGCAGGGGCCCCCCC
>CAYJPW010000281.1:0-8464 GCA_964372055.1 uncultured Polyangiaceae bacterium | reverse complement strand
TGTCATGCGGCAACCGCGTGAAAACTCGGTGCAAAAAGGGATCTGCACCCAACGCGGATCGCGCTTGGGTGCGGCTCTTTTGGAGCGGTAATGATTTCGATCACTTGCGGGCCCTATTCTCGGGAGAGGCGGCCGGGGAGCCGGGGTATTGGCGTCCGTTCTTTGGCTCAGACACGGGTTCCCCCGAATGCTCGCCTCGAGCCGCAGCGTGTCCCGCGTGCCGCCCTGGGGCGATATCGGTGCGGCGAGGGCGTACGTCCTCACCTCGCAGGCTCCGGAGGCCGTCCCGATGACTCAAGTCCGCGGAACTCATGCCGTTCCAAACGATCTACACCCATCGCGCTTGGGCTCGAGCGACCGCGAACCGAGGGAGCGCGCTTGGGCTCGAGCGACCGCGAGCGCGGATCGCGCCTGGCTCGAGCTGTGCATCGCTCCTGGCGGAATCTCTCCAGCATCCGTACTCCTCGGACGACGCGGCATTGACGCGTGCCTGCGGCGGCGCTTATGTTGCGCATTCGCGGCGCTGCATCTCGGGGGTGGAGCGAAGCATCCCCGCGCCGACGCATCGTGTCCCCGATCGCGTTCGTCGCTTGCGAGGGGGCCAAGATTGAATCGAAAAAAACGCGACACATCCGCGACGGCCAAGCCGAAAGGCCAGCCGGGCGCGGTGAGCGCCACTCGCCGGGCGCACGCCCTCGGCACCGGTTTCCCCGTCGTCGGCGTCGGCGCCTCGGCCGGCGGCCTCGAGGCCTTTCAACAGCTCCTGAGCCTGCTCCCCGCCGATACCGGCATGGCGTTCGTCGTGGTGCAGCACCTCGACCCGACGCACCCGAGCTTGCTCGCGCCCTCCCTGGCCAAGGCGACGAGCATGGTCGTCACCGAGGCCCAGCATGGGCTGCGCGTCGAGCCCAACCACGTCTACGTCATTCCGCCGAACGTCGACCTCGCCATCCTCCAGGGCACGCTCACCACCCTGCCGCGCAGCAAGGGGCCGCGGCCCCACATGTCGATCGACTTCTTCTTCCGCGCGCTCTCCGCGGACGAGGGGCCCCGCGCGATCGGTGTGCTCCTGTCGGGGACGGGCTCGGACGGGACGGAGGGGCTGCGCGCCATCAAGGCCGAAGGCGGCATCGCCCTCGCGCAAGACCCCGGCTCCGCGAAGTTCGGGCCCATGCCCGAGCACGCGATCGCGGCGGGCGTCGTCGACCGCGTTCTCCCCCCCGAGGACATCGCCCGAGAGCTCGCGCGGCTCGCGCGGCACCCCTACCTGAGCGAGCCGGCGCCCGAGGCCGAGCAAACGACGAAGAGCGACGCGCTCCAGCGCGTCCTCGTCCTCGCGCGGGCCGCCTCGGGGATCGACTTCTCCGGCTACAAGCTGACGACGATCGAACGCCGCCTGGCGCGGCGGATGGCCCTCAAGCGATCGGCGTCGCTGGACGACTACGCCGACCTCCTGCAGGGCGACCCCGCGGAGGCGCAGGCGCTCTGCCGGGACGTGCTCATCCACATCACCGATTTCTTCCGCGACGCCGACGCGTTCGACGCGCTCGCCAAACACGCGCTGCCGGAGATCATCGAGCGGCACCGGGACGGCTCCACCATCCGGATCTGGGTCCCGGGCTGTTCGACGGGCGAGGAGGCGTACTCGATCGCGATCACCCTGCTCGAGACGCTCGGCGAAGCCGCCGGCGGCGCCCGGATCCAGATCTTCGGGTCCGACATCAGCGCGGAAGCGATCGAGACGGCGCGCGCGGGTGTGTACCCGGAGAGCGTGGCGCGCGACGTCGGCCCCGAGCGGCTCAAGCGCTTCTTCACGCAGATCGACGGCGCCTACCGCATCGCGAAGTCGGTGCGCGACCTGTGCGTGTTCGTGAAGCACGACGTCACGCGCGATCCCCCGTTCGCGAAGCTCGACCTCGTGAGCTGCCGCAACGTCCTCATCTACTTCGGGCCCGAGCTCCAGAAGCGCGTGCTGCCCCTGTTCCACTACTGCCTGAGCCCCGGCGGCTTCCTCTTCCTCGGCCGCAGCGAGACGGTCGCGGGGTTCACCCAGCTGTTCTCGGCGGTGGACAAGAACGCCAAGATCTTCAGAAAGGTCGGGACGTCGCGGGTCCCCTCGCTCGCCCCGCCGCCGTGGGGTCGCGGAGCCGAGGCGCGAGCGCCGATGAGCGCGGCCGCGCCGGTGGGCGCATCTGCGCCCATCGACGCGCAGAAGCAGGCCGACAACCTCTTGCTGGCGCGGTACGCGCCGGCCGCCGTGCTCGTGAACGGGAGGATGGAGATCGTCCAGATCCGGGGTAGGACGGGGCCCTTCCTCGAGCTCGCGCCGGGCCAGCCGAACCTCAACCTCCTGAAGCTCGCGCGCGAGGGCCTGCTCGCCGACCTCCGCATCGCGTTCGAGCGCGCGGTCCACGAGAACGCGCCCGTCCGGCGCGAAGGGCTCGAGGTCGGCGAGAGCGGGCATCGGGTGCGGGTCGACCTCGAGGTCGCTCCCGTGATCGGGCTGCCGTCCGACGAGCGGTTCTTCCTGGTGCTGTTCGAGACGCCGGGCGCGCGCTCGCCCTCGGCCCTCGGGGGCACGCCGGCGAGCGGCCCCGCCGGCGTGGGGGAGATGCCCGCACCTCAGGAGGCGGGCGCAGGCGACGCCCAGCGGCTCGCGCGGATCCACGACGAGATGAGCGCGACCAAGCAGTTCTTGCAGTCGCTGCTCGACGAGCGCCAGCGCATGAACGACGAGCTCACCTCCGCGAACGAGGAGCTCGTCTCGAGCAACGAGGAGCTGCAGAGCACGAACGAGGAGCTCGAGACGGCGAAGGAGGAGCTCGAGTCGACGAACGAGGAGCTCCGCACCATCAACGACGAGCTCCACAACAGCAACCAGGAGCTCAACCTTCTCAACAGCGACCTCGTCAACCTCCTCGCCAGCGTCGACATCCCCATCGTGATCGTCGACGGCGAGCGGCGCGTCCGCCGCTTCACGCCCCGCGCCAAGGCCCTGATGAACCTCATCCCGGGCGACGTCGGGCGGCCCATCGACGACATCAAGCTCAACGTCGACGTGGCCGACCTCGAACGCCGGATCACCGAGGCGATCGAGACCGTCTCGCTCCAGGAGACGGAGGTCCGGAGCCGCGACGGTCACTGGTACAAGATGCAGATCCGGCCCTACCGGACGGTCGAGAACAAGCTCGACGGCGCGGTCCTCTCCCTCATCGACATCGACGTGCTCAAGCGCGCGGTGGACAAGGCCGAGGAGACGCTCGACTACCTCCGCGCCGTCGTCGAGACCGTGCGGGTGCCCCTCGTGGTCCTCGACGCGGAGCTCCGCATCGTCTCGGCGAACCGCGCGTACCGCGAGACCTTCGGCGGCGGCGAGCTCGAGGGGCGCGGCTTCTTCGAGGCCGAGCCGGCTTGGGACACGGGCGGATTGCAGGCCAAGCTCCGGCGGGCCCTGCCGCCCGACGCCGCCTCGCTCGACCTCGATCTCGAGGTGGAGATCCCGAAGGGCACCCGAAGGCTCGTCGCGGCGAGCGGCAACGCCATCCTCTGGGCCCACGGCGCGCCGCTCGTCTTGCTCTCGCTCCTCGACGTGACCGAGCGCGCGGCGCTGCTCGCGGCGACACAGGAGGCGAGGTCGGCGGCGGAGCAGGCGAACCGGATGAAGGACCAGTTCCTCGCGACCCTGTCCCACGAGCTCCGGACGCCGCTCTCGTCGATCCTCCTGCGCTCCGTGCTGCTCCAGCGGGAGGAGCTCGAGCCGGCCAGGGTCAAGAGCGCCGGCCAGGCGCTCGAGCGGGCGGCGCGGATCCAGGCGCAGCTCATCGACGACCTGCTCGACGTCTCCCGCATCGGCTCGGGCAAGCTGGAGCTCGAGCGCCGGCCGCTCGACCCCGCGCCGGTCGTCGCCGCGGCGGTCGAGACGATGCGCCAAGCCGCCGAGGAGAAGGGCGTCCGGCTGCGGCTCGAGCTGGACGACGCTCCCGGGCTCGTCTGCGCCGATCCGACGCGGCTGCAGCAGGTCCTCTGGAACCTGCTCACCAACGCCGTGCGCGCCACCCCGGCCGGGGGGGACATCGCGGTCACGCTGGCGCGCTGCGTAGGCGAGGCACGGATCCGCGTCGCCGACACGGGCAAGGGCATCGAGCCGAGCTTCTTGCCGCATGTCTTCGATCGGTTCAGTCAGGCCGACGGCTCCAGCCGGCGGCTCCACGGCGGGCTCGGGCTCGGGCTGTCCATCGTGCGGGATCTGATCCGGCTGCACGGCGGCTCGGTGCACGCCGAGAGCGCGGGCGAAGGTCGCGGCGCGACCTTCACCGTGACGCTCCCGTTGATCGCCGACGGCATCGAGTGCGCCGCGCCCGAGCCGAGCGGGGAGAGCGTCGCTGCCGGCCGGGGCAGCCCACGGAACGAAACGTGCGTGGGCGATCTCGGCGGCACCCGCGTCCTGATCGTCGAGGACGACGCCCCGACGCGCGAAGCCCTCGTCGACATGCTCCGCTCCTGCCGCGCCGAGATCCGCGCGGCCGGCTCGGCGGCCGAGGCGATGGGCGTGCTCGAGGCGTTCCGGCCGGAGGTGTTGCTCTGCGACGTCGGACTGCCGGGCGTGGACGGCTACGAGCTCTTGCACGACGTGAGGTCGCTCGGCGCCGAGCGCGGTGGCCACGTCGCCGCGGTCGCCCTCACCTCGTTCGCCGGCGCCGAGGACCGTGAGCGCGCGCTCGCCGCCGGCTTCCAGATCCATCTTGCGAAACCCGCCTCACCGGACGCGGTGTGCCACGCGATCCGGGCGGCGTCGCGGGCGCGCGAGGGAACGTGAGCGCCGGCGGGGCAACCTGAAGCGGGCGGCGCGTCAGTCGTCGTCCGCGAGGTCGTCCTCCTCCTCGTCGTCAACCTCGTCGCCGTCGTCCGGATCCACCCAGTACCTCGCCGCGGACTGCCCGCCTCGATCGAGCTCACGCTCGAGGCGGGCCTTCACCGCAGGAACGGCGACACGCTCGAGGATCTCTTCGTAGAGCTCGAGGCATCCCTCCGGGCGGCGCGAGGCCAGCGGCTCCATCAGCTCCATGCAGGCTTGCGCGTCCGCGGAGGTGAGGATCGCGGCGATCCGGGAACGGATCGGGGCCAGCGGGAAGCGGCCGTCGAGGATCGCGCCCAGCAAGGGCGCTTGCGCGGCGAGGGGCGCGCGATCGAGCGCGCTTGCGACGCGCGGATCGTCGGGTCCCAGCACCTGAATGCGGACCAGCGCCTCGGCCGCCTCCGCCGCCGCCGCGCCCGCGCGCGCGTCGGAGCCCAGGGCCGACACGAGCGCCGCCAGCAAGTCCGGCGAGAGGGGCGGCGTCGCGACCATCAGGCCGCAGGCGACCGCGAACCGCAGCGCCTCGGGTCGGCCGAGCGCCTCCGCGAGCCACGCCTCCGAGATCTGCCCGTCGCCGCGGAGGTAGTGGCCGAGGAACGTCCGCGCCGGCACGCCGGCCGGATCGGCGAGCTCGTCGATCGACCGCAGCACCAGGTCGCACGCTCGGGCGAGGCCCCGCCTCAGGCCGAGCGCCCCGACGCGCCTCGCGCGCTCGTGATCGCCGCGCTCCAGCGCGTCGGCAAGCTCTCGGAGGATGCGCTGGTCGAGCGATGCACCGGGTCGCAGGCCGACCAGCGCCGCCGCGGCGTGGTGGGCGGTGAAGATCCGGCGCCCGTCGACGGCGACGGACCAGAGCGCGTCGACGTGCTCCTCCCCGATTCCGGTCTGGGCGAGGAGCCGCGGCGCGTTGGGATCGTCCGAGCGTTCTGGGCAGCGCTGCAGCGCCTGCAACGCGATCTCTCGAACCCGGGGCCACTCCGCCTCGGGGAGGACGCGCTCGCGCGTCCATCGCACGAGCACGTGCAGCCAGCTATGGGGCCCCCACGGCGATCGCGCCGCCTCCGTCAGGATCGGGGGGAGCGCGCGCGCGCCGAACCGATCGAGGATCGCGGCCCCCCACGCCTGCTTGTCTTTCGGGAGCCCGGGTCGCGCGCCGAGCCGCGTCCCGTCGTCGCGCAGCGCGTAGAGCAGGAGCGCGAGCGCCTCGGGGTCCGGGGCCTCGCCGAGCAAGAACTCCATCATCGCGAGCCGCGCCTCGTCCGAGGCGCCGCGGAGCACGCCGAGCCGCGAGACGCAGCGCTCCGAGGGTGCGAGGGGCGCGGCGCCCGGCTCGACGAGCCCGATCACGGCGGCGGCGACCGCGGCGTCGTCCACGGTGCAGGCCTCCCCCAACCGCGAAGAGCAGAGATCCTTGGCGAGATCGGCGATCTCCGCGCGCGGGTCGGCCGCGGCGGCGCGGAGCCGCGGCCGCGCGAGATCGATCGGCAGCTCGGCCGCGGCCTCGACGGCCTCGGACCGTACGTACCTCGTCGCGCTCGCGAGCCGGGCGTCGAGCTCGGCCAGGGCTTGGTCCGGGTAACGCGCCGCCAGGGCGCGCAGGGCCCATGCCGCGTCGAGACTGCGCCGCCGGCCTTGGATGTGGACGCAGTCGTGCCGCAGGATGCGCAGGAGCGGCGCAGCGGCGTCCGGCGGCCCGAGGCGCTTCACGGCACGGTGGAGCGCGTCGGCGTAGCGATACCCCGACTCCGCGAGCCCGTCGTACGGCGGGTGGGCCACCGCGTCCTCGAGCAGGAACATCAGGTCCTCGGCCGCCAGAGCCGGCGCCGCCGCGCCCTCGTCGCCGCCGGTAGGCCCGAGCGCGAGGAGCCCCTCGAGCGCGAGCCAGCGGCCGCGGAGGTGCGGCCACCGGAGGGCGCGCCGGAGCGCCGGTACGCTCTCCGGCCAGCGTCCCGAGCCGAGCCAGTTGACCGCCGCCGCGCGTGCCTCCCAGCTCGGCCCGCTCTCGGCGATGTCGGCGAGGCGCGCGCCGAGCCCCGGATAGCGCCGGTCCATCCCGCCCTCGACGGCGCACTGCTCGATCAGGTACGCGACCCATCCGTCGCCGAGCGCAGCCGCCTCGCACAGGAGATCGGCGACCTCCGGGTGAACGAGGCGCATCCACGAGAGGTTGAACGCCAGGTCCCTCCGCCCGGGCGGGAGCTCGGGGTAATGGCGGACGAGGAGGCGCGCGAGGCGAACGGCCTCGCGGGGATGGTTGTTGCCGAGGGCGACGATCTCGAGGTCGCGGAGGGCTTTGGAGAGCAGGGCCTTCGCGGCTTCGTCGCGCGCCGGCCCATCCGCGAGCGCCCAGACGTGACGGACGTCCGCCGCGATGCCCTCGGCCCAGCGGATCGCCTCTTTCGCAAACTCGCGTGACGAGCCTGTCGCCGCCTCGGGCGGCTTCGGCTCGGGCGACGGCGAGGACGCGTCGGGCGGGGGGTCCGCCGGGGTGGAGGTCGCGTGACGCCAGGCGAAGGAGGCCGCCAGGCGGGGGTCGAGGATGTCGCGCTTGCTCACAGAGGGGCTCCTATGCGGAGGACGACGCCTGCTTACAGCGAACCGAGCGGCGGACGCCTTCGGCCTTGGCGATCCTACCGCCCTCACGTGAGCGCGCGGAGGCGCTCCGCATCGTCAGGCTGTCGGCATTTGTCGAAGTCTCGTTCGGCCCGCTCACGCCGGGGGCGAGCTCGTCTCGCGACTCGCGCTCGCGAATCGCTGGCGCCGACGTAGACCGGGTCGTCCGAAGCTGACAAGAGCCGTCTGCGGGAGTAGGTTGGCCGCGCGAGCAACCTCGCGCAGGACGTTTGACCAATGACCAAGACAAAGTCGAACTTGGACTTGCTTCGAGAAGCGACCATCTCCACCGACCTGCACGCCGCAACCGCTCTGATTCACTCTTGCGTGACGCACGATCCAGCGACGAGCCTGCGCTACATCCGCGAGAAGGAGCTTCTACTCCTCCCACGCTCCGCCACCTTCCGCGACGCGCTTCGCAATTCTACGATTACGGCACTCACGCGAATGGATCCGGACGGCCTTCTACTGCAACCCGCCCTCCCGTATCTGGCTTATTGCGACATCGTTGCCAGCGTGCGCGACGAGCTCGCTGCGTACGCGAACAATGAAGCTCAGGCGCTGGCCTCGCTCCCTCCGGAGACATACATCGAGCTTTGCGCCGTGGCCGTGACCGATCTCGTGCGCAGGTACGTCGCACGACAGCGCAAGGAAGCAAGCACGACCGACCCCGCTACTCCTTCGCGGGCAGGCACACCGTTGCCAGGTGAGTTAGTAGATGCGGTCTGGGAGATATCAGGAACCTACGCGCTGCTACCTCTCATGCTTCTCGAGGTGGGCACCGCCGCACGCGCCGGGGCGACGCGTCGCCCGCTATCCACGCTCGACGCGGCACGAGCTGCACAGCGGCTGTGTCGGATCGCCGAGGATTGGCAACTGCTCACTGACATCCGGCAGCGGGTCGCCTGGCAGCGTGACAACGTGGCCAGGGTCGAACCCGAATGGGTGCAGATCCCTTTTTGCACCGAGTTTTCACGCGGTTGCCGCATGACATGA
>CAYJPW010000280.1:0-8569 GCA_964372055.1 uncultured Polyangiaceae bacterium | reverse complement strand
GCCGCACGACTTCGCGCCCGAGCCGGCGCGGGGCGCGGGAGCCGCCGCGCACGTCGCGCCCGCCCCGGCGGCGCTGGCGGCCGCGATCCCGCCGGCGCCTGTCTCGCCGCCGACCGCGATCGCGCAGCCGCCCCTCTCACCGAGCGCGTGGCGGGACATCGGCGAGGAGTCCGCGGCGGGCGCGCCCGCGGTCGTGGTCGACGGCGGCGCCTTCGCGCGCGAACGCGCGGCCCCGCGTTCCCCGATCGCGGCGGCCGCTCCGAAGCCGCTCTCGGCGCTCCAGTCGATCGGCATCGCCGCGCTCACGGCGGCGGTCGTCGTCGCCGCGGGCATCCTCCTCGCCGATCGCGATCCCCGCCCCTCGCCGGGCGCCCCCATCGCGGCCGCGGCAGCGACCGCCGGCGCCCCGACGACCCCGTCCGCGTGCCGCTCCGCCGCCGCCACGACGCCCGCCGCCACGGAAGCGACCGCGGGCGCGCCCACGCCGCCGTCGACGGCGAGCGCCGCCTCACCGAGCCCGAGCGCCGCGCCCGTCGTCGACGCCGGCGCGGCGGGTGCCGGCGCGGGCGGGGACCTTCCGGCAGGGTATGGCAGCCTCACGGTGCAGTTTCCGGCACCCGCCGACGTGTTCGTCAACGGCGCCGCCGTGGGCGTGGTCAACACGCCCATCAAGGTGATCTGCGGCCGCTGGTTCATCCGGATCGGCCAGGCCAACGACGCCGGCAGGGCGCGGTCCTGGGTCACGCGCGGCACGACGGTCGACGTGCCCTGCCAGGCGGCGACGACGGTGGAGATGCGGCCGGGCCCGGGCGGCGCCGTCGGCGGGCGGTGAGCGCCCGCGCGGGCGAAGGCTCACGTGGCGCGCGATCCGCCTTCGCGGTCGCTCGGGCCCCGGCGCGATCCGCCTTCGCGGTCGCTCGGGCCCCGGCGAGATCCGCCTTCGCGGTCGCTCGGGCCCCCGCGCGATGCGCCTTCGCGGTCGCTCGGGCCCTCGGCGCGCGCGACGACGAGCCGCTGCACCGACGCGGCCCCCGCCTCGAGCAGCGCCTCGGCGCAGGCGTCGAGCGTCGCGCCGGTCGTCGCCACGTCGTCGACCAAGAGGACGCGCCGCCCGGCCACCGCGGGGGCGTCGCGCGCGCGGAAGGCGCGCTCGACGTTCACGAGCCGCGCCTGCCGATCGAGCCGCGCCTGCTGGGCGGTGTTGCGGACGCGGGCGAGGGCGAGCGGAACGACCGGCACGCCGAGCTCGCGCGCGACGGCGCTCGCGAGCAGCGCGGCCTGGTTGTAGCCCCGCTCGGCGAGGCGCCGCGGGTGCAGCGGCACCGGCACGATCACGTCGGCGACGACGGCCGCGTCGCGCGCCGCGCGGCGGACGAGATCGCCGAGCGGTCGCGCGAGATCGGGGCGATCGGCGAACTTGAAGCGCCGGATCGCGAGCGCGAGCGCTCCGCCGAAGAGGCCGAACGCGATCGGCGCCGCCGCGTCGGTCCCACCCCGCGCGCGAACGACGGCGCGCGCACAGGACGCGCAGAGGATCGCGCGCCAACGCACCGGAGCATCGCAGGCGGCGCACCCGGACGGTGCGAGCGCGTGAGCGACCAGGGCGCCGAACGCCCGCCACAGGGAGAGCAGAGAGGGGAACCACACGTCCGTCCATCGACCGGGCTCGGCGCCCAGTTGCGTACGGGCGCCCCTTTTGCCTCGCCCCGAGGTCGTGCATCGATCCACCGCATCCGTCGGGTCGCGTGGCTCGGCCGCGTCGCCGTCGTTCGACCGACCCTCGGACGAAGGCCGGGTTCGCCGATCAGACACCCCCTGCCTGGTGGAAATGACCCGACCGAGCGCCGGCGCGAGCCAGGCGGCAATTGACCCGCCCGCAGCGAAGCGGAGGGCGGGTGTCCGGGCGGCGAAGCCGACCGGCAATTGCCGCGGGGGTTTGGGGGCGGAGCCCCCATGTTGGGGAGGCGCTCGGGCCCCGAGCGCCCCTCGTGAAAAGAGAACCCGCCGCCATCGCGGCGCGGTACGATCGGCATGCCGTGGGAACGCGTGCCTTGGCCCGGTCGAGCCGGGTGACTCCCGGGAGGAGCGCCCGTTGAACCGCGACGAGTGGAGGTGGACCGACGAGAACGGCGTCCAGCGCCTCGTCCGCACCGAGGAGCTCCGCGCCGCCCTCGCCAGCAGCGTCCTGCCGCCCTCCACCCTGGTCTGGCGGGAGGGGATGAAAGAGTGGGCAGCCGCCTTCACCGTGCCGGAGCTCGCCAGCGCGGCCATCTCGGCCGCCAGGGCGGGGCGGCCCGGCTCCACCCCCCCGCCGGCGCACGCCGGCGCCAGCGACCGCGACACCCCCACCGACGTGATGCCGCTCGACCCCGCGCCGCGCGCGCCAGGTCGTCCGTTGCCCGACCGGCCGGCGCCGAAGTCGAGCGCACCCCCGCTGCCGGCAGGGAAGCGGCCGCCGATGCGCACGCTGGTGGGCCTCTCGTCACCGGACGACGAGCGCCCGAGCGTCCCGAACATGCCCATCGTCGTGCCCGCTGCGGGCGGACAGAAGCCGGAAGCGGGACGCGGCGCGGCCATCACCCAGCTCCCCAAGTACGGCGGTGGGGCGGACCCCCTCGTCCCGACGATCCCTCTGGCGCCGCTGGTCCCGAGCGGTCTGCCGCAGCGAGGGCGGCCTCAGGAGCGCAAGGCTCGGACGAGCGACATCGACGCGCTCTGGGCCGGATCGCCCCCGCGCGACGACGACGAGCCGACCATCCAAGGCGCGGCGCGCCCCGAGAAGGCGGGCAGCAGCGCAAAGCCGGCGGGTACGACCGCCGCAGAGCGCGCCCGTGCGGGGGGAGCGTGGGCCGGCGAGGCGGCCAGGCCGGTCGAGGGCGCGTCGCCTTCGAAGCGGCCTCCCCCGCCGCTGCCGCCGCGCGAGGCCCGCGCCGCGGCGGCGAGCGCGAGGCTCGGCGCCGCCGTCTCCACGAAGCCTGCGTCGCCGCCGTCGGCAGCGCCCGCGGAAGCGCGTCCGCCGGCGAAGCCAAAGACCCTCCCCCCGGCTCGTCCCAAGCGAACGGACCCCGAGGTCGCGGGGTCGAAGCCGGCCGCCAGCACCCGCCCGCCGGCGTTGCAGCCGCGCGCCGGAGCGACGGATGCGAGGACGCCGGCAGCCACGCCGAAGCCGGCCGCCGCTCGCCAGGCCGATGCCGCGCCCCCGCTCGCGACACGGCTCGAAGCCGGGTCTCCCACGCTGTCTGCGACCGCGAAGCCCGCCGAGATCGCGGGGATCAAGGTGCCGCCCCCAGCGCCCAGCTCGGCCCCGAGCCTGGAGGAGCTCCGCAACGTCTCGCTGAAGAAGACGCTGGCCGGGGGGATCTCGGCGTTCGTCGCCTCGGGCGCCCCGCTCCCGACCCCGCCGGCGCCCACCGACGACGTGCGCCCCGCACCGGCCGAGGCGCCCGCCAAGGCCGCGGCTGCGGCGGCCGGCCCCACGCTCGACGCGCTCTCGTGGCAGGCCGAAGCGGCGCCTGCGCGCGGCGACGCGCCCGCGGTCACCGAGAGCGCGCCCTCGAGCGCCGCGATGGATGCCGCCCCCGCTCCCCTGCCCTCGTCGGGGACCGGGGGTGACGCGGACCGGCCGCGCGCGCCGTCGGAGCGGCCGCCCTCGCTGGAGTCGGCGACCTCGCGATCCGAGCGACCGCCGTCGCTCTCGAGCCGGCCCCCATCGTTGTCCGAGCGCCCGCCTTCGCTCCGCGCCGAGGTCGAGCTGCTCACGTCGATCGGCCGGAGCGCCGGCGCCTCGAAGGCGCTGGAGCAGCCGATCACGGTCCCGCTCTCGTCCCTCGTCTTCGGCGTCGGCGGGTTCGTGGTCATCTCGCTCGTGCTCGTCTTCTTCGTGGGGCGCTGCTCGGTGGGGTCCGCCGAGGCCAGGACGGGCGCGCAGAAGGGCGTCGCCCGCGCGTCGGTCCTGGCGCGGAGCGCGCTGCCGGTGCCGGCGCGCCCCTGCTCGGTGCTGCGCAACCCGACGATGTGGGCGCCGCAGGCGTCGAAGAGCATCCCCTTCGAGCTCGGGTCGAACGGCGTGGGCCTCTTCACCATCGGCTACGCCAAGAGCGAGGAGGAGGCGGCCGGGCTCACCTTCGACTTCGAATCCAACGAGGTGAAGGAGCGGAGCCTGCCGAAGCCCGAAGGGAAGATCGATCGCGTGACGCCGCTCGCGGGCGACACGCCCACGTTCGCGGTGAGCCCCGAGGCGCCCGGCCGAACGCTCGTGCACGTCCCCGCCACGCCGCCGTTCGTCATCCTCCTCGAGAAGACCGGGATCGCGACCGCGGCGGATCCCACGGCCGCGCCGACGACGCTCTGGCCGCTCGAAGGCATCGTCGAGCCCGAAGCGGCGCGGGTGCTCGTCGCGCGTGACGGCGCGGGGTACGCGGTCACGTTCCGGCGCGGCGGCGGGATCTTCGCCGGTTGGCTCGGTGCCGACAGGAAGCCGGTCGGCAACCCGGTCCGCGTCGTCGGCTCGGGCGGCTCGGTGGGCAAGCCGAACCTCGGGTACAACGGCCGCGAGCTCGCGGTGGTGTTCGCCGACAAGGCGCCCGGCGGGCGCTCGCGCTGGGAGATCCGCGTCGGCCGTGCGCCGAGGGGCTCGATCCCCGAGCAGGCGAAGGTGATCCCGATGCCCAAGGGCGGACCGGGCGGGGACGCGTTCGCGCCCGACATCGCCGGCCTGCCCGACGGCAGGTGGCTCCTCGTGTGGACCGAGGGCGCGCCCGGCAAGCGCGCGGTCCGCGGCCAGACGCTCGCCCCCGACCTCACCCCCATCGGCGACGCGGTCGCGCTCTCGCCGCCGCAGGGCAACTTCGGGCAGGGCGTGCTCGGGGTCGTCGGGGACCGGGCCGCGGCGGTGTTCCTCTCGAAGGGCGAATCGAGCTACGAGCTCTGGGGGGCGATCCTCGGATGCGGATGAACAAGCACCACCTCTTGCTGCTCTCGGCGATCGCGCTCTGCGCGCCGGGGATGCTGGGCGCCTCGTGCCTCCACACGCCCACGCACGTCGAGCAGGGCCAGCTCTTCACCACCGGCAAGGCCGAGTACGATCAGTTCTTCAAGGAGGTGCACGACCTCCGCGAGGAAGCGGCGAAGGTCGAGGAGGAGAAGGCCGCGGCCAAGGCCCCGCTCCTCAAGATGCTGGCGCTCGACGCGAAGGCCGAGGACGAAGCGGCCGTCGCCGCGGCGCAGGAGCGCGCCAAGAAGCTGCAGGAGAGCGGCCTGCGCCTGCACCTCGAGCTCACGCCCGAGCCCAAGGTCATCGCGCTGAAGGCGGGTGGCGGCGACGACGCCGAGGCGCTCATGAAGGCGGTCGAGGAAGGCGCGCGCGACTCGCTCAAGCTGTCGCGGCGGCTGAGCGCGTGGCCCGAGCGCATCGGCGCGCTCGAGAAGCGGCGCGCCGATCTCGCAGCTCGCTGCGAAGAGGCGTTCAAGGCCGAGCGCCCGATCCGCCGCAGCGAGATCGAGCGGGAGCTCGAGGCCGCCAAGGACGTCATCGGCGACGCGGGCGAGGCGGCCCAGAAGTTCGCCGGCCTCGCGTCCAAGTTCGTCATCGATCTCGCGGCCGCGGTCGAGACGGGAGGCGGCACGGCGCCCCCGGCGCCCCCCGCGGCGACCGCCGCGGCCAAGGCGCCACCGCGCTGGAAGGGCGGGCCTCCGAAGGGATGGCGGCCGCCCGCCGGCGCCGGCACGGGCGCCGGCACGCCGCCTCCTCCGCCGAAGCCCAAGCCCGCCGGCGGCGATGACTTCGAGCCTTGAGCGGCCCGACGGTGCCCGCCTATCCTCGCGGCCCGATGCAGCACGCCGCTCCAGGATCGGGATGAGGCGAGCCGCCGCTCGGTTCTCGACCTGCGCCGCCGCGGCGATCGCGTGCGCCCCCGCGCCCGCGTGGGCGCAGGCCGACGCCGGGGACGCGGCCGCCGGGAGCGCCGGTCCCCCTTCGAAGTCGATCCCCGTCGGCGACTGGGCGTTCCGTCCCTCGCTCGAGCTCCGGCTCCGGGGCGAATTCCGCCGCTACCCGCTCGACGTCGGCGGAGCGACGCCCACCTCGACGGCCGTGCTGCGCGAGGAGACCGCGCTGCCGCTCGACCCCACGCCTGCGCAGTCGCTCGACCCTGCGGTGACGAGCGAGTGGCTCGTCGCGGAGCGCGCGCGGCTCGGCCTCGCGGTGGACCGCGGCCCCGTCACCGCGGCCTTCACCCTCCAGGACGCGCGCGGCCTGGGGACCGAGGCGACGACCCCGGGCGCCGCCCCCGGCGAGCCGGACCTGCCGACGCTCGCGCCGTTCGAGGCCTACGTCGACGTGCACAGCCGCAAGGGGCGGCGCGTCTTCTTCCGGCTGGGCCGCCAGCGGGTCGAGTGGGGCGACGGGCGGCTGCTCGGCGACGACGACTGGTCGCCGACCGCTCGCTCGCTCGACGCGGCGCGGCTCGGCTTCGAGGTAGGCGACTTCGACGTGGAGCTGCTCGCGGCGCTGCTCGTCGCGCCCGGTGCGTGGGGCTCGAACGGCGGCGCCGGAGGCCCGCCCGGCGACGTCGAGGGCAGCGGGGCCCAGCTCTACGGCCTCGACGCGGTCTGGCACCTCACGCCGCTCCTCAACGCCGAGGCGACGGCGCTCGCGCGGATCGTCCGCGAGCCGTTCCCCGCCGCGCTCACGCCGGGCGACACCTTCGCCTTCGACCTCCGCCTCTTCGGGGACAAGCGGGGCCTGCGCTACGCGGTCGAAGCCGCCTACGAGGCCGGCCGGATCGCGACCGTCGCCGGCGACCGCAGGCTCTCGGCGCTCGCCCTCGCGGGCCGCGTCGAGCTCGAGACCGCGCTGCCGTGGCACCTCACGTTCGGCGCCGAGGGCTCGTACGCGTCCGGCGACGACGGGCCCCTCGGGATCGACGACACCCAGCATCGGTTCGACCCGATCCTGCCCGACCAGCACGACCGGCACGGGCTCATGGACCTCTGGGGCTGGTCGAACGCCCTCGACGCCGGAGGCGACGTGACGCTGCGCCCCGAGGACGAGCTCGGCCTGCGCGTCGGCTACCACTTCGCGGGGCTTGCGCAGCCGACCGGCCAGTGGACCACGGCCGCGCTCGTGCCGGTGGGATCGTCGACCGCCAACGCCTCGCGCTCGCTCGGCCACGAGATCGACGCGGCGCTGCGCTGGACCCCGTGGGACCCGATCCGCTTCGACGCCGGCTACGGGCTGTTCCTGCTCGGCGAGGGCGCGAAGAACGTAGTGCGCGACGCGGCCCGGTACGTCCCGGCCGCGAGCCACTTCGTCTTCTTGCAGACCACCGTCCGCGCGCCGTGAGCGCCGCGGAGCGGCGGCCCTCTCCGTGCCCGACAAAGGCGCGTCGGGAGGGCTCGAGCCCTCCCGTCGACATCCGCCCTCCCGGGCGGCCGCGCGCGCGATCGCCGGGCGCGCTAGGCCCTCAGGTGCCCGGGACCGGCTTGGGGGCGCCGAAGATGCTCGCCGCGCGCCGCTTCTCCTTCGCTGCGCGCTCGCGGTCGGCGTACGTCGGAATGACGACCTTCTCGCGCGTGGGCAGCTCGCGACCGGCGACGATGGCGTCGACCTCCTCGGCGTCGATGGTCTCGCGCTCGAGGAGCGCGGTGGCCAGCTTGTCGAGGATCTCGCGCTTCTCGTTGAGCAGCACGTGCGCCTTGGCGTGCGCCTCGAGGATGAAGCGCCGCACCTCGTCGTCGATCTGGTTGGCGATCGTCTCGGAGTAGTCGCGGCGGCGGCTGGTGAAGTCGCGGCCGAGGAACACGCTCTCCTCGTCCGAGCCGTAGGCGATCGGTCCAACCGCGTCGCTCATCCCGAACTCGGTCACCATGCGGCGCGCCAGGTTCGAGGCCTGCTTGATGTCGTTGCCGGCGCCGGTCGTGAACTGGCCGAAGACGATCTCCTCGGCCACGCGGCCGCCCATCAGCACCGCGAGCCGCGCCATGGCGAAGTCGCGCGACATGGAGAGGCGGTCCTCCTTGGGCAGCTGCTGGGTGAGCCCGAGGGCCGGGCCGCGCGGGATGATCGTGACCTTGTGGACCGGGTCCGAGTTCTCCTCGAGCAGCTTGGCGACGAGCGCGTGACCGGCCTCGTGCCAGGCGGTCGTCTTCTTCTCCTGCTCGCTGATGACCATGCTGCGGCGCTCGGCGCCCATGAGGACCTTGTCCTTGGCCATCTCGAAGTCGACCATCGTCACCACGTCCTTGTCCTGGCGCGCGGCGAGGAGGGCGGCCTCGTTGACGAGGTTCTCCATGTCGGCGCCGACCATGCCGGGCGTGCCGCGGGCGAGGACCTCGAGATCGACGTCGGGGCCGAGGGGGACCTTCTTGGTGTGGACGCGGAGGATGCCCTCGCGGCCGCGCACGTCGGGGCGGTTCACGACGATGCGCCGGTCGAAGCGGCCGGGGCGGAGGATGGCCGGGTCGAGGACGTCGGGCCGGTTGGTCGCGGCGATGATGATCACGCCCTCGTTCGACTCGAAGCCGTCCATCTCGACGAGGAGCTGGTTGAGCGTCTGCTCGCGCTCGTCGT
>CAYJPW010000279.1:0-8820 GCA_964372055.1 uncultured Polyangiaceae bacterium | reverse complement strand
GGCCCGCCCAGCCCCCGATGGGAACCATGCCGCCGCCGGGGCAGCCGACGGGACCGGCCGCGTATCCGCCGCCCGATCAGCCGCAACCCTTCTTCACGCCCATGCCCCCTCAGGGCGGCGTGGGGCCCGACGAGGCGGGCGGCGGACGCGAGCCCTTCTTCCACTGGTACACGCGCAAGCCCATCGCGTGGGTGGGCACCGGCGTGGCCGGCGCCGGGCTGCTCGTCGGCGTGATCTTCTCGATCGCCGCGGGCTCCGCGTCCGCGTCGGTCGACGACACGACGGCCGCGATCAAGGATCACGCGAAGGACGACCCGACGACCGGCTACGGCCAGACCCCGCCCTGCGGCTCGGAGGAGAAGTCCGGCACCGATCTGCCCGGATACGAGAAGGCCTGCGACACGCTCCGCAGCGACATCTCGGATCACGACACCGACGTGGCGGTCGCGGCGACGGGCTTCGTCTTCATGGGCGTCGGGATCCTGGGCACGGTCGCCTACGCGATGATCGACTGGTTCCCGAAGAAGGGATCGCCGGAGTCGTTCGCCATCGCGCCGATCATCACCCCGACCACGCAGGGCTTCGGCTTCAGCGGCCGCTTCTGACGAGCGTCGGCTCGTCCCTCGCAAAGGCGGGCAGCGGCGGGCCTCACAAGCCCGCCGCGCGGAGCAGATCTCGCATCGTGCTCCGCGGCAGCTCGGCCCGCCGCGCCGCGGCGGACACGTTGCGCCCGACCTCCTCGTAGAGTCGGAGCGCGTCGACCGGCGCGATCCTCCGGCGGATCGGCGCGGCGCGCTCGCTCAGCACGGCGGCCACGTCCGAGGCGCGGACGCGGCGCCCGCCGCGGATGGCCGCCTGGACGACGAGGTTGCGGAGCTCGCGCACGTTGCCGGGGAACCGGTACGCGCGGAGCAGCGCGATGGCCCCGGCCGAGAGCTCGCGATCGCCGAGCTCGGAGGTGGCGAGGAGGTGCTTCGCCAGCTCGGGGATGTCCTCGGTCCGAGCGCGCAGCGGCGGCACCTGGACGACGCATACCGCCAGCCGCTCGTACAGATCGGCCCGGAAGCGGCGCTCGGCGACCATCGCCTCGAGCGGCTCGCACGTCGCGACGACGAGGCGAACGTCGACGTGCGCTCCGGCCTCGGCCCCGACGGGGCGGACGACGCCCTCCTCGACGACGCGCAGGAGCTTGGCCTGCACGTCGGACGGCAGCGACGCGATCTCGTCGAGGAAGAGCGTGCCCTGGTGCGCCTCGCGGAACGCGCCGCGGCGGTCGCGCACCGCTCCGGTGAAGGCGCCCCGCTCGTGGCCGAAGAGCTCGCTCTCGGCGAGCTCGCGCGAGATCGTCGCCGCGTTGATCGCCACGAACGGGCGCGCCGCGCGGGGGCTCGCGTCGTGGATGGCGCGGGCGCAGAGATCCTTGCCGGTGCCCGACTCGCCGCGGAGGAGCACCGGCAGCCGCAGCGCGGCCACGCGGCGTACCGCGGCGGCGAGGCGGCGCATCGCCGGCGACGAGCCGACGAGCCGGGGCAGCGGCTCGCCCTCGGCCTCGCCGCCGGCGCGCGGCTCGATCATCACCAGGGAGCGGCCGATCGCGAAGGAAGCTCCCACGACCAGGGAGGCGCGCTCGACGCGCGCGCCCGCGACGAGCACCCCGTTGCGCGAGCCGAGGTCGAGGACGTCGATCTCGCCGCCCACGAGCGTGAGCCGGCAGTGTCGCGCGCTCACCGCCGGGTCGGGCACCCGCACGTCGACGCGCGGCCCGGCGCCGAGCACGAGCGCCTCGCCTTGCACGAGGGGCACGGGCGTGGTGCGGCCCTCGATCCGCAGCCAGACGGCGGCGGCGGGCTCGCCCTCGCGGGGCAGCTCCTGGGTGAGATCGCGATCGTCCCGCATGCCCTTAGGTCGACCTGACCGGGGCGCGAGTTGCGTGTTTTTTTCTTCGCCGCCCCGGGCCGGCCGGTCTACACGGCCGCATGCGCCTGCGCCGCCTTCCCCTGCCCGCGGGGCTGCTCTTCGCCGCGCTGGCAGCATCGGGGCCGGCGTCGGGTCAGGCGCCCCGAACGGCCGCACCGGCGCCCGCCGCAGCGGCGCCCGCGCCCGGCGCGGCGGCGGAGGACGAGGTCGATCCGGAGGCCGGCACCCCGCGGGCGGCCGCCCCAGACGAACGCAGCGGCCATTTCCTCATCGACGCCAAGGCGGCGTTCCTTTTCCCGGCCGGCAGCCTCTCGAGCGGCACCAGCGCCGGGCGGGTAATCGGCTCGGGCTCGGCGTTCGGCGGCGCGCTGGGGCTCGGCATCTCTCCCTTCGTGTCGCTCGAGCTCCAGGGCGCCTACGGGCGGCTCGGCGCATCCGAAGGCTGCACCGGCTGCTCCGGGTGGACGGTCGATCTCGGGCTCGGCCTCGCCTACCACCTCGCTCAGGGCATCGCGTTCGATCCTTGGATCAGCTACGGCGTGGGCTTCCGGACGATCCGCGTCGATTTGCCGGCCGGCCGCTCGGTGCTCTCCGGCGCGACCGAGGCCTCGTGGCAGGGCCTCGACGTCGCGCGCATCGCGCTCGGCGGCAGCTTCCACCCGCTCCCCGGCTTCGGGTTCGGTCCTTACTTCGAGGCCGACGTCGGCACGTTCACGAGCCGCCCCGCGATCGCGAGCGAGGGCGCGTGCGCGAAGGCGGGACTCGGCGCGACGAGCCCCGGGCACGATGGCTACTCCGGCAGCGGCCCCTGCGATCTCGGCGGATCGGTCCATGCCTTCTTCCAGCTCGGCGTCCGCATCGCGCTCGATCCCGCCCGCTGGGGCGGCGGCGGCCCCGCCCCCGCGAAGGCCGTCGGCAAGCGCTGATCGCGCCCGCGCGCGTCCGCCGTCGCGGACGTCGCCGCGAGCCGTGATCGAGCGCGACGCGGGGAGCGCCCTGGCGCCGGCCCACGCCTTCCCGGCCGGCCAAATCGCGGCTCGCGATAATGTCCGCGGTTCTGCCGACCGCCTGGCTATAATCCGCGGCCAATGCCCGAGGCCCCGCCCAGCGGTCGCCGCATCAAGCTCGTCTCGCACGGGCTGACCGACGTGGGTCGGCAGCGCAAGCACAACGAGGACGACGTGCTCGTGAAGCCCGATCTCGAGCTCTACGTCGTGGCGGACGGCATGGGCGGCCACAACGCGGGCGACGTGGCGAGCAGGCTGGCGACGAAGTCGATCGAGAACTTTTTCCTGGCCACGCAGCTCGGGGCGCCGCCGGGCGACCCGACCGACGACGAGATCGGGCTCGACCCGCCCGCGCGCCGCCTCGCGGCCGGCGTCCAGAAGGCGAACCACGACGTCTTCGAGATCTCGAGCACCTACCAGCAGCACCAGGGCATGGGCTCGACGGTGGTCGCGCTCCACGTCGCGTGCGCCGACCGCAAGGTCCACGTCGCACACGTGGGCGACAGCCGCTGCTACCGCGTCCGAGGCGGCGCCATCGAGCAGCTGACCAAGGATCACTCGCTCGTGAACGACGCCCTCGCCCTCAAGCCGGACCTCACCCCGGAGGAGATCGCGCGGCTGCCCAAGAACATCATCACCCGCGCGCTCGGGATGAAGGCCGAGGTCAAGGTCGACATCCGCAGCGACGACGCGGAGGTCGGCGATGTCTTCCTGCTCTGCTCCGACGGCCTCTCGGGGATGGTCGACGACGAGGAGCTCCTCGACGTCATCTCGCTCGCCGACGATCTCTCGGAGGCGTGCGAGCTGCTCATCGCCATGGCCAACGACGCCGGCGGCGTCGACAACATCAGCGGCATCCTCGTCCGCGTCGAGGCCGCCGAGCGCGAGTCGGCCGGCGAGGCGCGCCGCGACCCGCGCGAGGCGTCGGCGCCCGAGCTCTTCACCATCGCCGACGAGCACACCCTGCCCCAGATCAGCGATCTCGTCCCCGCCGAGCTGAAGAAGCTGCTCGAGGCAGGGGCCGAGGTCGACATCAGCTCCTCCTCGTCCGCGAGCGCCGTCCGGTGCCGGCGCTGCGACACGCCGCTGATCGACGGGAACCGCTTCTGCGTCGAGTGCGGGACGCTCGTCGACGACTAGGAGCCCGTACGGCATAGGTCTACGCCCTACGGGCTCCTAGCGCAGGGTGCTGAAGAGGAACGTCGGTGCATCCTGATGCTGCCCCTGCGCTTCCCTCGCTGTTCCACGCTGGGAGGGTTGAAGCCCTCGTTTCAGGCGACGCCTTCCAGCACCGTGGCCGCGGGCGGATCGGCAAGGCGGTCGCGCCAGCATGGCGATCCGCCGGCTCGTGCAGCGTCTGAAGGGAGGGTCGTCGCACCAGCTGACGATGGTTCTCGCGCACCTGCGCAAGCCGTTCCTGGGGGCGCCACATCTGGGCGCGCGGGTACTTCTGCTCTGGCAGCGGCAATCTGACCGATGAAGTTATCAAGGCTAACATCGAGCACCAGGAACATGAGCAGCAGGACGGCGACCTTCGTGTGGAGGGCGAGCCCGCGGCGGAAGGGTGGGCGACGCCTCGACTTCAGCCGGGAACCTAGGCTGGCTTCAGCGGAATCGCGACTTCCAGTCGCAAATCGAAGCCACCTCCTTGAGGCGGTGGTCCGAGCGCGGTGTCACTCCCAACCTCTCCTCGCGAGAGGGGGAGCTCGCGGCCGAAGGGCTTGACGGATCTCGTCGAGCACGCGGTCGGGGTGCTCGAGGATCGAGTGGTTCGGAACGCGGAGCAGGCTGATGCCCTGACGCCGGACGCAGGCATCACGTCGGCGTCCGCGAAGAGCCCGGCCGTCGTGCGAGGAACCTGCTCCCTGTGAAATCCGACGCCGACATCGCGCGACGCGCCATCAGCCGCCGAACAGCCCGGGGATGCCGAGCGGCGCGCCCCCCGTCATCCGCCAGGTGTTGGCCGTCGACTGGATGATCGGGAGGCGCACGAGCGGGTGCGGGTGGGTGCGCTCGAAGCCGAAGACGATCGACGCCGGCGTGAGCTGATCGATCGCGGCGAAGAACTGGACCGTGAGCACGGCGCCGCCCTCGGTCCAGCGGTAGCCCTGGTGGCGGGTGCCGGCGGTGAGCAGGTTGTTCGTGCCCGCCACGTCGGCCGCGATCTCGTTGGGCTGGTTGAACACCGGGACGGCGCGCGAGAGGACGCGGCCGAAATCCGCGGCGGAGATGCCGCGGCTGCCGCCGCCGTTGGCGCAGCCGGTGTGGCCGAGGTGGTGGTGGGCGAGCTCGTGGCCGAGCACGAACGCGACCTGCTCCTGGAAGATCTGGTGTTGCCGGGCGACCTTGCGCCCGTCGGCGTGCTGGCCGGGATCGACGAAGCCGGGCGCGGGCCGCGGGATGGGCTGGTTCGGTCGCGAGCTCTGGGCGAGCATCTGCTCGTAGGCCTCGAGCTTGCGCGTCCCGAAGATCTCGTCGGTGGCCTTGAACTGAGCGATGTGCGCCTCGACCTCGAGGAGGCCGTCGCTGATCGCCATCAGCGGCAAGCCCTGGTCGTCGCAGCCGGCGAACGCGTTCACCTCGCCGACCGTGGTGTCCGCGAAGTACGGGATGTCCTTCACCTTCGCTTGCGCCGCCGGGGAGAGCGCGCCGACGAGCTCGGCCATCACCTGCCCCGACTCCTGCCGCAGCCACGAGAGGTCGACCGCGTTGATGGGATCGTTCGGCACCGGCAGCCCCGGCAGCGCGGGCGGCGGCAGCGCCGGCGGTTGACCGAAGGGCGGCGGCTGCGCGGGCGGCTGCCCCGGCGGCGGCTGGCCCGGCGACGGGTACTGTCCCGGGTACTGACCCGGCGGCGCGTACTGCCCCGGCGGCGGCGGGTACTGCCCCGGGTACTGTCCCGGCGGCGCGTACTGCCCGGGCGGCGGCGAGCCGTAGTTGTTGCCGTAGCTCGCGCCGCGCGACTCGGAGCGCTGGCAGGCGGAGACCGCCACGAGCACGACGGGAGCGAGCCACGAAGCGATCAGGCGAACGCGGGAGCCCGCGCGGGCGGGCGCGGGCGCGACGAGACGCATGGCGGCAGCATAGCCCGGACGGTCGCCACCGCCACTCTCACTCCCGAGGTGGAAATGCATGTCGGGTTGGACGATCATCCGGCGCTGTGAACGCACACCGGCCTCCGGCGGCGCGACGCGAAGAGGTCGTCGAGATCCTGCACGGCGAGCGCATCGTCGATCCTTACCGCTGGCTCGAGGGCGCCGAGGACGCCGAGGTGCGCGCCTGGTCGGAGGCCCAGACGGGGCACACCGAGCGCCTGCTCCGCGATCGCCCCGGCTTCGAGGCGCTCGCAGGCGCGATCGAGCGCGTCCTGCGCATCGGCGCGGTGGAGCCGCCCGCGGTGGTCGGCTCGTCCAAGGGCGCGGGTCGCTACTTCCACCGCCGGCAGCGGCCCGCCGACGACCAGCCCATCCTCTACGTGCGCGACGGGGTCGACGGCGCCGATCGCGTCGTCCTCGACCCGAACGCCCTCAGCGCCGACGGCACCGCCTCGATCGACTGGTGGAGCCCTTCGCCGGACGGCAAGCTCTGCGCTTACGGCCTGTCCCACGGGGGCGACGAGGAGAGCACGCTCTACGTGCGCGACGTCGAGACCGGCCGCGATCTCGGCGACGCCGAGGTGATCCCGCGGACGCGGTATGCATCCATCGCCTGGTTGCCCGACGCTTCGGGGTTCTTCTACTCGCGCTACCCCACGCGCGGCGAGGTGCCCGACGGCGAGGAGCGCTACCACCGCAAGATCTACGAGCATCGGCTCGGCCGCCCGGCGGCGCTCGATCCGGTGGTGTTCGGCGAGGGGCGCGCCATGACCGACACGCCCGGGATCGATCTCTCCCCCAACGGCCGGTGGCTGGTGGCGTCGGTGCACATGGGCTGGAGCCGTCGCGAGGCCTACCTCCGCGATCGGGAGGCGGGGCCCGACGCGCCCTGGCTTCCGCTCGCCGTCCCCGCCGAGGACGCGGTCTACGACGTCCTGCCTTACGACGATCACCTGCTCGTCCGAACCAACGAGGCCGCCCCGAGCTTCCGGGTCTACCGGGTGGACCCGACGCGACCGGCGCGCGCCGACTGGCAGCTCCTGGTCCCGGAGTCGCCGCACGTGCTCACCGGGCTCGCCGAGATCGGCGGGCAGATCTTCGCGAGCTACATCGAGGACGCCCGGTCGGCGGTGCGGCGGTTCGGCGCCGACGGCGCCCCGCTCGGCGAGGTGCCGCTCCCGACGCTGGGGCTCGTCAACTTCGTCCACGGCGAGCCGGACGGGCACGAGGCCTTCCTCGATTTCACGAGCTTCGCCGTCCCGCCGCTGGTGCTGCGCCTCGATCTGCGCGAGCCGGGCCCGCCGTCGATCTGGGCGAAGGTCGACTCCCCCATCGATGCCTCGCAGTACGTCGTCGAGCAGCACCGCGTCCGCTCGAAGGACGGGACGTCGATCCCGATCTTCGTCGTCCACCGGAAGGACCTGGTGAAGGACGGTCGCGCGCCCACGCTCCTCGGCGGCTACGGCGGGTTCAACATCAGCCTCCTCCCGCAGTGGAGCGGGCCTCGCTACCTGTTCCTCGAGCGCGGCGGCGTCTCGGTGACGCCGAACCTGCGCGGCGGCGGGGAGCTCGGCGAGGCCTGGCACCGCGCCGGGATGCTCGAGAGCAAGCAGAACGTCTTCGACGACTTCATCGCGGTCGCCCAGCACCTCGTCCACGAGGGCTACACCTCGCCCGAGCGGCTGGCGATCGCCGGCGGCTCGAACGGAGGGCTGCTCGTGGGCGCCGCGATCACCCAGCGCCCCGAGCTCTTCCGCGCGGCGGTGTGCAGCGTGCCGCTGCTCGACATGCTGCGCTACCACCGCTTCCTCATCGCCAAGCTCTGGGTGCCCGAGTACGGGTCGGCGGAGGATCCCCTGCAGTTCGGCTGGCTCCGCGCCTACTCGCCCTACCACCACGTCGTGCCCGGCACGCGTTACCCCGCGGTGCTCTTCTGCGCCGCCGAGGGCGATTCGCGCGTCGATCCGCTGCACGCCCGCAAGATGGCGGCGCGGATGCAGGCGGAGGCCCCGAGCGACGACCGTCCGATCCTGCTGCGCATCGAGACCAAAGCGGGCCACGGCGCCGGCAAGCCCATCCGGATGCGGGTCGACGAGCAGGCCGCGATCTACAGCTTCCTCTTCTGGCAGCTCGGGCTCGAGGGCGGGCGCTAGTTCTCCCGACAGAAGCCGGCTCGAGGCGGGCGCGGTCCGCCTTTTCGCTCTCGCTCTCTGGCGCCTCCCCCCCTTCGCGGTCCGAGCCGCCGGCGGGGTGAAAGGCGGGCGGCGGCCGGCGCGTTGGTGCTCTGCCCGCCTCTCGCCCTGCGGCGTCCGGCGGGGCCACGCCATGGTTGCGCTTCGTTTTCGCCTCTTGCCGGCCACGCGATTGAGCTGTTCGGCGCGCTCCACGCGTCGAACGCCGGTGGAGGGAGCGTCATGAGCCGGGCCATCGGATCGCAGAGCGCGGCGCCTCGTTCGGCGGCCGCCGTGGACGAGCGATGCGGGCGGCAGCCCGGCGAGCCGGCCGGGCGCCGGCAGGGCGCGCTGCGCGCGGTCGCGCTCGCGGGTCTCGCCGCCTTCCTGGGTGCGTGCAGCGCGTCCACGATGAAGGCGGGGCCGGTGGGGCCCGCACCGACGACGATCGACGAAGCGATCGCCCAGCTCGAGGCCGCCGAGGGCGACGTCGACCGCCTGCTCGCCGGCGGCGGCGCGCAACCGCAGCAGTACGCGGCCCCACCCCCGGCGTACACGAGCCCCGGCTACGGCGCGCAGCCGCCCGCCGCGGGCGGCGAGCCGGTCCCGCCCGCCGCGCCTCCGCCCGCC
>CAYJPW010000278.1:0-8833 GCA_964372055.1 uncultured Polyangiaceae bacterium | reverse complement strand
CATGGAGCCGCGCGCGCTCGAGGCGATGGCGGCGGCGCTCGATCTCCTCGAGGCCGAGGTGGCGCCGCGCCGCGCCGTGCTCGACGAGCGCGCCCGCGACGTCGACGTCGAGGTGAGCGCCGACGAGACGCTCGCCGGCGAGCAGGCGCGCGACGCGCTGCGCGTCGCCGCCGGCCAGGCCGCCGAGGCGGCGAGCGCCGCCCAGACGCGCGAGGCCGAGCTCGCGCGACGCCGGCAGCGATCGGCCGAGCTCTCGGCCCGCATCGCCGAGCTCGAGCCGCGCGCCCGCCGCCTCGGCGCGATCCGCCAGGTCGTCGCGTCGAAGCAGCTCGCCGAGGCCGCGGCCGAGCGCCACCTCGAGGCGGTCACCCGCGCCGCCTCGGCGCTGCTCCTGTCCCTCTCCGGCCAGCGCTACTCGCTCGTCCGCACGGCCGACGGCGGCTTCGCCGTGGCCGACGCCGACGGCGGCGGCGTGGTGCGCGCGCCCTCCACGCTGTCGGGCGGCGAGACGTTCCTGGTGTCGCTCGCGCTCGCGCTCGCCCTCTCGGAGCGGATCCAGCTCGCGGGCCGGACGCGGTTCGACTTCTTCTTCCTCGACGAGGGCTTCGGCTCGCTCGATCCGGCGACGCTCGACGTCGCCCTCTCGGCGCTCGAGCGCCTGCGCGGCCCGCACCGCGTCATCGGGATGATCTCGCACGTCGGATCGATCGAGGAGCGGATGCCGCGCAAGCTGCGCGTCACCCCCGCCCGTCCGGGGCGGGCGGCGTCGGTGCTGCACGAGCCGTGACCGGCGGAGTCTGGTACGTTCCCGCGCCACGATGCAGAACGAAGGCAAGCGCATGCGCGGGCGGCGGATCGGCTTCCTCGGCGCCGGCAACATGGCGGGCGCGCTCATCCGCGGCCTGCTCCACTCCGAGACGGTAACGGCGGACCAGATCCGCGCGACCGACGTGAAGGAGGACCGGCTCGCCGAGCTGCACGAGAAGTTCGGCATCGAGACCAGCGAGGACAACGAGGCGGTCGTGCGCTGGTCGGACGTGGTCGTGATCTCGGTCAAGCCGCAGATCGTCGACCGCATCCTCGGCTCGATCTCGAACGGCCTCACCGACGGCGCGGTGGTGATCTCGATCGCGGCGGGCGTGCCCATCGACGCGCTCGAGGCGCGCCTGCCGCCCAAGGCGCGCGTCGTGCGCGCGATGCCCAACACCGCGGCGATCGCGCTCGCCGGCGCCACCGCGATCGCCCCCGGCGCCCACGCCACGAGCGGCGACGTGGCCGTCGCCAAGGCGCTGTTCGAGGCGGTGGGCCGGTGCGCGGTCCTCGACGAGACGCTGCTCGACGCCGTCACCGGCCTCTCAGGGAGCGGCCCGGCGTACGTGATGCTGATGATCGAGGCGCTCGCCGACGGCGGCGTCAAGGTCGGCCTCGGCCGCGACACGGCGCTGATGCTCGCCGCCCAGACGGTCTACGGCGCCGCCAAGCTCCAGCTCGAGACCGGCGAGCACCCCGGTCGGCTCAAGGACATGGTCACGAGCCCCGGCGGGACGGCGATCGCCGGGCTGCACACGCTCGAGGCAGGAGGGCTCCGCCGCACGCTGATCGACGCCGTCGAGGCCGCCTCGATGCGATCCGCGGAGCTGGGCGAGCAGATGGCCAAGAAGCTCCGCAAGTAGCGCGACGCGCCCGGCCGAGGCCCGGCGGGCGCGATGGAACCAGGGCGCACACCAGGCGTAATCCTCGACGGGGCGGTGGGCGGCGTCGTCGCAGGCTGCCGAAACGTCCGCTCTAGCGGAGGAAGTACCCCTGGGTGGGGGGCGGAGTGTTGTCGGGACCACCCCAACTTGACAGATCGCAACTTCAAGGGAGACAGTGTGCGCCATGACCAACCGATCATTCCTTTTCATGGGCGGATTGCTTGCAGTCGCTGGGCTCCTCACGGCCGTCGGCTGCGGTGACGACACGGACACGGGGGGCAGCACGACCGGCGGCACGACCACCGCGACCACGGGCACGGGCGGCGGCACGACCGGCACCGGAACCGGCGGCGGCACGACCGGCACCGGAACCGGCGGCGGCACGACCGGCACGGGCACCGGCGGCGGCGCTCCCGACTGCGCTTCGTACTGCACCGCGATCATGGCCAACTGCACGGCCGCGAACGCGCAGTACACCAACCAGGCCGACTGCGAGGCGACCTGCGCCGCGCTCGATCCCGGCACGGCCGCGGACATGAGCGGCAACACCGTCGGCTGCCGCGCGTACCACGCGGGCGCCGCCTCGGCGGATCCGGCGACCCACTGCCCGCACGCGGGCCCGCTCGGCGCCGGCGTCTGCGGCGACCCCTGCAAGTCGTTCTGCCAGATCGCGGTCGACATCTGCCCCGCGGCCTACACGTCGGCGATGGACTGCGAGACGGCGTGCGGGCTGATGACGGCGGGCGACTACAGCACCGCGGCGACCTCGGGCGACACGCTCGCCTGCCGCATGTACCACCTCCAGGTGGCCTCGACCGATCAGGCGACCCACTGCGGGCACGTCGGCGCGGTCTCGCCCACCTGCCAGTGAGCCGACCCGAGGCGGGCGCCGCCCACCTCCATCGCGATCTGCGATAAAAGAAGGGCACGGCCCACGCGGCCGTGCCCTTCTCCTTTGAGACCACCACGAGAGGACAGATGGTGATCCACGCGCGGCATGCCCTCCTCGCCCTCGGCCTGGCCGGGATCGTCGCTGCCTGCACCGCGAAGCTCGAGGAGAGCTGCCTCGGGGGCAACTGCGTCGCGCCGGACCTCCTCCAGGCGCCCGCAGGCACCACGACCGCGAGCGGAACGGGCGGCAGCGGCGGCGGGGGCGGCGCCGGCGGCGACGATTGCCCGATCGAGGCCTGCGATCAGACGACGCCCGGCCCCGCCGACGGCGTGCTCCCGTGCGAGGTCGAGGCGGTGCTCGCGGCGAAGTGCCAGCGCTGCCACCAGCTCCCCTTCCCGGCCGCCGATCCGGGGCCGCCGGCCGTCGTGCCGCCGCCGTTCCCGCTGCAGAAGTACTCGGACACGCAGGCCGAGTACGGCGTCGATCCCATGACGATGCAGCCGACGCTCGTCTGGACGCGCATGCACAAGGCGATCAACGATAACTTCATGCCGCTCGCGCCCCCGGCGCTCACGCCCACCGAGCTCGCGACGCTGAACGACTGGCTCTGCCACTGCGCGACGCCGGCGCCGGCCGGCACCACCTGCCCGTAGGCCGGCGGGGCCGCAGCGAACACCCGATCCAGCCCGTTTGCGCAAGGCCCTTGGCGGCGGGGCCACGGGCCCCTATTTCACCGGACCGTGCCCGATCCCGCCCGCCCCGGCCGTCTCCGCTCGCGGCTCCGGCTGATCGCGCTCCTCGCGGTGGTGGCGATCGGCGGCGGCGCGGTCTTGGCCTCGGTGCTCCGCCCCGTGCCGGTGACGGCGACCCCGGTGGTGCGCGGCAAGGCGATCGACGCGGTCTACGCGACCGGGACCGTCGAGGCCGAGGACCGCGTGCTCGTGAAGGCGAAGAGCTCGGGCTCGATCGCCGAGATCCTCGTCAAGGAGGGCGCGGTCGTGAAGAAGGGCGACCTCCTCGCCCGCATCGACAACCCCGTCGTGGCCTTCGATCTCAAGCGCGGGCAGGCGGACCTGCAGGCCGCCGCCGCGCAGGCGGGGCCGGCGGCGCCGCAGATCGCCGCGCTCGCCGCGCAGCAGAAGGGCCTCGAGGCCGAGCTCGGCACGGCGCAGCAGGACCTCGCCCGCGTCGAGAAGCTCGCCGCCACGGGGGCGCTGCCGCAATCCGATCTCGATCGCGCCCGCTCGCGCGTGACGCAGGTCGAGTCGTCGGTGTCGGCGAGCCAGGCGCAGCAGCGCGCGGCGCGGATCGATCTCAACGCCGCTGCCGCGCAGAAGGCGGCGCAGGTGCAGTCGCTCGCCTCGCGCGTCGCCGACACCGAGGTGCGGGCGCCGCTCGACGGCGTGGTGCTGGCCAAGAGCGTCGAGATCGGCGAGGTCGTCTCGATCAACCAGCCGCTCTTCAAGGTCGGCGACGTGCGGAGCCTCATCCTCGAGGTGGCCGTCGACGAGGCCGACATCGCGCGTGTCCACACCGGCGGCGCCGACGCCGCGCCCGCCGCCGGGGCCTCCGCCGGGGCGACGCCTGCGTCGATCGCGGCCGTCAGCCTCTACGCCTTCCCGAAGCAGATCTTCGCCGGCAAGGTCTTCGACATCCTGCCCGACGCCAACCGCGACCGGAAGGCGTTCCTCGTGAAGGTGCGCCTGGATCAGCCGCCCCCGGGCCTCCGCAGCGGCATGAGCGCCGAGGTCAACATCATCGCCCAGGAGCGCGAGGGATCGCTCCTGGCCCCGAGCGAGGCCGAGAGCGACGGCGCCGTCTGGCTCGTCCAGGGCGGCAAGGCGCACCGCCAGCCCATCCAGATCGGCGTCAGGGACCTGCTCCGCGTCGAAGTGACCGGCGGCGTCGGCGAGGGCGACCTCGTCGTCGTCGAGGGCCAGGACAAGCTCAGCGAGGGCAAGCGCGTCGGAGTCACCGTGCGCCCCGCCGACAAGGCGACCCCGCTGCCCGACCGGTCCCAGCCGCCGAAGAGCGCGCTCTAGTCACGAGGAGACGGCGCGCCTGTGAACCGCATCGTCCTCTTCATCGCGCTCCGCCAGCTCTGGGACAAGAAGCTGCTCAACGGCATCGCCGTGCTCGGCGTGGCGCTCGGCGTGCTCACGCTCATCGGCATCAACGGCATCATGCAGGGCTTCCAGCAGAAGTTCCTCGGCAGCATCATCAAGATCAGCCCGCACGTCACCATCTTCGACAAGCAGCTCCGCCCCGCGCCGTCGCTCCTCTCGCGCTTCGCCGACGACTTCGTGGTGGCGCGCGTCGCCCACGAGAGCCCCAGCGACCGGCAGCTGCGCATCCAGCGCCCCGACGAGATCGTCCGCGCCCTCGAGCAGATGGACGGCGTCGTCGCCGCTTCGGGATCGCTCGTGGGCTCGGCCGTGCTCGCCCTCGGCCCGAAGCAGTACCCGGTCGATCTGCGCGGCATCGACACCCAGCGCCAGGACCGGGTGACTCCCATCTCGGGGTACATCCTCTCGGGCAGCTACCGCGCCCTCGGCACCTCGGGCGACGGCATCCTCCTCGGCTCGGGCGTCGCCTCGCGCATCGGCGCGCACACCGGCGACGTCATCGCCTGCGGCTCCCCGCTCGGGCAGAAGCTCAACCTCAAGGTCGTCGGCATCTACGAGGCCGGGATCCCGCCGGTCGACAACGGCCGCGTCTACGTGACGCTGCGCAACGCGCAGATCCTCCTCGGCAAGCCGGACATCGTCGGGCGCATCGACATGAAGCTCGCCGACACCGACGCGGCCCCCGCCGTGGCCGAGCGGGTCGAGCGGATGTTCGGCTACGACGCCGAGAGCTGGCAGGAGACGAACCAGAACTTCCTCGCCATCTTCGCCCAGCAGAACACGATCATCGGCTTCGTCGTCGGCGCGATCCTCGCCGTCGGCGGCTTCGGCATCCTCGCGATCCAGATCATGATCGTGCTCCAGAAGACGCGCGACATCGCCATCCTGCGCAGCGTTGGCTTCCACCGCAGCGACATCCTCGGGATCTTCCTGCTCCAGGGCGCGATCATCGCCCTCGTCGGCGCCGCCGTCGGCAACGTCGCCGGGCACTACGTGATCGTGGCGCTCTCCAAGCTGAAGACGCACAGCGAGGGCCTGGTGAAGAGCGAGTACTTCCTCGTCTTCGAGGACCCGAAGTTCTACGGGTACGGCACCGCCTTCGCGCTCGTCGTGGGCATCGTCGCCAGCCTCATCCCGGCCGTGCGCGGCTCGCGCGTCGAGCCGGTCGACGTCCTCCGGGGCCAGCTCGGATGAGCGACGCCGCCGCGCCCCACTCGGAGCGAGCGCCCGACTCGAAGTCGGTGCTGTGGACGGCCCCGCGCGCGCCCTGGCCGGCGCCAGGCAACCTGGTGCTCGAGGCCCGCGGGGTGACGCGCGACCTCGGCACCGGCGTGAAGACGCGCGTGCTCCACGGGCTCGACGTGTCGATCCACGAGGGCGAGTTCGTCAGCCTCACCGGCCTCTCCGGATCGGGCAAGAGCACGCTGCTCTACCTGCTCGGCGCCCTCGATCGGCCCACCGACGGCGAGATCCGGATCGACGGCATCGACATCGGCGCGCTCGACGACGACGGGCGCGCGCACCTCCGCGGCGAGAAGCTCGGCTTCGTCTTCCAGTTCCACTTCCTCCTGCCCGAGTTCAACGTGCTCGAGAACGTGATGCTGCCGATGCTGCGCCGCGGGCTCCGGAGCGCCGCCGAGTGCGAGGCGCAGGCCTACCGGGTGCTCGAGATGATCGGCCTCGGCGAGTACGTCGCGCGGCGGCCGAGCCAGCTCTCGGGCGGACAGCAGCAGCGCGTCTCGATCGCGCGCGCCGTCGCCAACGACCCCCGGATCATCCTGGCCGACGAGCCGACGGGCAACCTCGACTCGCGCAACGGCGTCGTGGTGATGGAGGCGTTCGAGCGGCTGGTGCGCGAGCAGGGCATCACCATCGTGATGGTCACCCACGAGCGCAGCTTCGCCGCCCGCACCTCGCGCCAGATCGAGCTCCGCGACGGGCGCATCGTCGCGGACACGGATCAGCGCGGCGGCTAGATCCACAGGGAGACGGGGAGGATTTCATTCGATGGATCGGCGTGCACGTCAAACTTGGCGTGGACGCCAATCCACCGAATTGAAAACTCCCCGTCTCCCCGTCTCCCTGTGAAATTCCGATTTGCAGCGACGCCCACTCGGCGCCCGCCCGTCAGCCCGCCCGTCGCCTCGACGTCGGTCGCTCGGGGCACTAGAGTGCCTCGGTCGCAGCGGGGCAGGCGATCGCCGGCGTCCACACGGACGCGGGAGGAAAGTCCGAGCTCCACAGGGCAGGGTGCCGGGTAACGCCCGGTGAGGGTGACCTCGAGGAGAGTGCCACAGAAAAGAGACCTCCGCGCCGCCAGCGATGGCCGCGCGGGAAGGGTGAAACGGCGGGGTAAGAGCCCACCGCGCCCCCGGTAACGGGGGCGGCACGGCAAACCCCACCCGGAGCAAGGCCGCATAGGGAGGCGATGCGCGAGCCCGCGAGGGACCGCGCGGGAGGGCTGCCCGCCCGAGCCTCCGGGTTGGCTGCTGGAGGCGCGCGGCGACGCGCGTCCTAGAGGAATGACCGCCGGCGCGGGGCGGGCGACCGCCACGCGCGACAGAACTCGGCTTACGCGCTGCTGTGACCACGTCGGCCCGCCACTCGAAAGAGTGGTGGGCCGACGCGTTTTGACGGAGGGCCTCCGCCCTCCTCCTCCTGCTTCGCTCGGGGCTCGGTCACGCCGCGAGCGGGTGCAGCCGGTCGCGGAGCTTGCGCTTGGCGCGCGCCTCGAGCTGCCGCGCCCGTTCGCGCGAGACGCCGAGGCGGCGACCGATCTCGGCGAGCGAGAGCTCCTCCTCGGGGTCGGCCATCATCCGCGCCTCGACGATGTAGCGCTCGCGCGGATCGAGGTTCTCGACCGCCTCCGACAGCCGCTCGCGGAGAAGGGCGCCCTCCTCGGCGCGGGAGAAGCGCTCCTCCTGGTCCTGCTCCTCCGAGACGAGCGTGTCGACCAGCGAGCGCGCGCCGTCCTCGAAGACCTTGGTGTCGAGCGAGACGTCGCGCGCCTCGAGGCGCCGCGCCATCTCGAGCACCTTCTCGGCGGGCGCGTCGAACTTCTCGGCGAGCATGCGGTCGCCCTCCTCGCCCTCGCCGACGAGGCCCGCGATGCGGGCGCGCTCGCGGCGCAGACGGAAGAACATCTTCGACCGGAGCGGCCCCGAGCCGACGCCGACCAAGCTCCACGAGTGGATGACGTGGTTGAGGATGTACGCCCGGATCCAGTAGGCGGCGTAGGTGACGAAGCGGTTGCCCCGGTCGGGATCGTACTTGCGGATCGCGTGGACGATCCCGAAGTTCCCCTCGGCGACGAGATCGGCGAGAGGGATGCCGTAGCGGCGGTAGCTGATGGCGATGGAAACGACGTGCCGGAGGTTGGCGAGCGCCAGCCGCGCCGCGGCGCGCTGGTCACCCTGGTCGCGCCAGGCGCGCGCGAGGGCCACCTCGTCCTCGCGCGACAGCTCCGGAATCTGCCGGACGTGGGCGATGTAGCGCGAGATCGCGCTCGACGGGTCGCGGAGGGTCTGCTGCACGGTGTGCTCCTGGTTTGCCTTCTGCTCGATGGGTTGACGTTCACGCCAGCAGCCGCCCGGCGGGGCCGCCTCTAGCTCGGCCGGTTCCTCACATTGTGAGCTGAACTACATTTTAGCGAGGCCCGACCCCGCGCGCCGCCAGGAGCGTTTTCCCCTGGAACTTCCGGCTCCTCGGGTCAGTTCCCGGAAACCCCAGGTGCACCTGGCATGCCGCCCCGGGCGGGCATGTCGTGCACCGAAAAACGCGCGCGGCGAGGGCGTCGGGCGTGGTCGGCCGGAAGGAATCGCTCAGGTCGGCTGGGTAGTCGGGAGCACCACGCGTCCCAGTGTGCTCGGACGGATCATGGGCAGCCGAGCGCGGCTTTCGGGGATCGCCCCTCGATGGCTCGACGGCCGGTCCACCTCGTCGTGTGGCGCGGCGCAGGGCGCCGGCGGACGAGCGTGCACGCGCGCGTCGGGCCTCTCCGCAGACGGCTCGGCTGAAGGGTGTCGGTCGGCGTCCCGCGGGACGCTCGAACCGGCCGTGCCAACCGGCGGCCCGGAGGGCCGCCGGCTGGCGCGAAGGTCTACGACGCCCGCGGCCGCAGG
>CAYJPW010000277.1:0-8890 GCA_964372055.1 uncultured Polyangiaceae bacterium | reverse complement strand
CCCCCCTGGGCCCCCCCCCCTCCCCGGCGCCGGGGGGGGGCCCCCCCCCCGCGCCCCCCGGACTGAAGAGGCGTCGGACCTGGGTCTCGAGCAGCGTTGATCGAACGAGTGTCCGACCCCTCTTCAGTCGCGACCCGCCGCGGTCGCGAGCTCGCGGGCCTCGCGGCGCCAGCGCTCGGCCTCGCCCGGCCTGCGCAGGTGGGTGGCGACCGCGGCGAGGCGCTCGAGCACGCGCACGCGCCGGGCGTCCTGAGGGTCGGTCGCCTCGAGGGCGCGCAGGAGCGCGGCGTTCGCCTCGTGGAAGCGGCGCAGCTCGACGAGCGCCTCGGCGAGCCGCTGTTTGAAGGCGATGCGCGAGTCGAGCGCGGCACCGGCGTCGCCCGCGGCGGCGAGGGCCTCGGCGGCGTGGATGCCTTCCCAGCAGGCGGCGACGACGCCCTCGTGATCGCCGCGGACCGCGCGCACGCGGGCGGCCTCGTCGAGCAGCGCGAAGGCGCCGAGCCCTGGGGGGCCGCGAACGGCGTGGTGCGCGCGGACCTCGACGCCGGCGCCGGACTCGGCGAGCGCGGCTGCGACGCGGCCGTGGAGCGCGGCCGTGGTCTCGACGGGGGCGATCGCCAGGGCGACGCGGCCGAAGATGGCGTGGGTGAGGCGAACCGACCCTTGATGGACCTCGATCAAGCCCGCGTCGCTGAGCGGCCGCAGCGCGACGCCGAGCTCCTCGGGGCGCTCCAGCACCGCCGCCAAGTCGTCGAGCGATCCGCCTCCGGTCACGGCGATCGCCTCGACCACCCGGCGTTCGAGCGGGGGCAAGAGGTCGAGGTGCCGCTCGACGAGGCTCTCGAGATCGCGCGGGGCGTCGGCGTCCGGATCGTGCGAGCGAAGCTTGCGGAGCTGCTCGATGTACAGCGGCTCGACGGGCCCCGCGCGGCCGAGGGCGCCTCCGGGCTGCCGGAGGAGGCGCGCGGCGTCCTCCGGCGAGAGCCCCTCGATCTTCGCGGAGCGCACGCGATCGGCCGGCCAGCCCGCGCGCGGCTCCTCGCTGGTCGTGAGCAGGAGGAAGTGCTTGAGCCGCTCGCCCCCGACGAGCTCGTCGAGCACGAGGCTCGACGACGCGTCCATGCGATCGACGTCGTCGATCACGAGCACCACGGGCGCTCCGTCGGCGCGCTCGCGCGCGCGGTGCACGGCCCACCGGAGCGCCGCGAGGGCGGACGCGCGCAGGCCGCCGCCGCCGGGGCCGACCGCCTCCTCCGTCCAGATCGTGCGGAGAGACGCCGCCGCGGTGGGATCGGACGCCTGGGCGATGATGGCGTCGGGCTCGGACGCCTGCGCGCCGGCGAGGCGGGCGACGATCTCGCGCAGGCCGCCGAACCCGATCTCGGAGAGCGGCACCGGATCGACGAGCGCCTCGATCACGAACGCGCCGTGCCGGATCGCGAGCAGGGCCGCCTCGCGGAGCATGCGCGATTTGCCTGCGCCGGTCGGCCCGTGGAGCGCGATCGCGGTCATGTGGCGATCCGCGAGCCCCTCGGACACCCAGGCGAGCAGCGGCGCCCGCCCGACGAGCGGCGACTCCTCCATTTCGTAGAGCGACTCGGCGGGCGCGCGGTAGGCGGGCATCCGCGTGGGCGTGGTCGCGGCGGCGCCCTCGTTCGAGGAGGGCGGGTCGGGCAGGAGCGACGAGTCGACGAGGGTCCACCGCGTCGAGCTGACGGCGCGGACGATCGCGGTCGCCAGCGCCTCGGCCGTCGGGTAGCGCTCCGCAGGGTCGATCGCGATCGCGCGCAGGCACGCCTCGGCGAGGGCGGCGGGGATCTCCCGATCCGGCGCGACCGCGCGCGGGTCGGGGCGCGGCGCGGCGGCGTGCTGCGTCAGGACCACGGTGGGATTGGGATCGTCGAAGGGCAACCGTCCGGTGAGGAGCTGGAAGAGGACGATGCCGGCGGCGTAGAGATCGCTGCTCGGGCCGGAGGGCTCGTCGTTCGCGAGCTCGGGCGCCATGTGGCTCGCGGTGCCGACCATGACGCCCTTGTCGGTGGTGTGCTCCTTCCGGTGCGCGATGCCGAAGTCGATGACCTTGACCAGGTCGCCCCGGCCGCGGCGCGGCTCGAGGACGATGTTCTCCGGCTTCACGTCGCGGTGGACGAGCCCCACGTGGTGCGCCTCGGCGAGCGCGGCCAGGGTCTGGCGCATGATGCTGGCGACGCGCGGGAAGGCGACGCGCTCGCCGCTCCGCAGGAGCGTCGCGAGATCGGGCCCCGCGAGGAGCTCCATCACCAGGAAGAGGAACTCGCCCGCGGGCCGGGCGGCGCGGCCGAAGTCGATGATGCTCACCACGTTCGGGTGGTTGAGCCGGCTCAGGGCGCGCGCCTCCCGGAGGAAGCGCGAGACGACGGCGGAGGAGCTGAGGAGGTGCGGCTGGATCACCTTGATCGCCACGGTGCGATCGAGGGAGCGCTGGAGCGCGCGGTACACCTTCCCCATGCCGCCGGCGGCGAGGAGCTCGGTGATCTCGTAGCGATCCGCGACGAGGCGGCCGATCATCGGATCGTCGCCCGCGGGGCGCGACTTGGGCTGCTCGGCGCCGCACTGGGGGCAGAAGCGCCGCAGGTCGCGGGTGTTCCCGCACTCCAAGCACGCGTCAGGCATGGCCGAGCGCGTCCCGCATGGGCGCCATCGGACCGCCGCGCGCGACGCACGTCAAGCCGATGCGCACATCCCGGCCGGCCGCGGCGCCGCGGGGCTCACGGCGCGATCAGGAGCGGGCGCGCCGGAGCCACCGCGCGCGCAGCCTCCTCGTGAGCGAGGCGCGCCGTCGCCTCCGGAACGGTGACCTTGCCGGAGAGGCCGAAGACGATCGGGATCTCGAGCGACGTGGCGAGGCCGCTCTCGTCGAGCTCGCGCCGGACCGCGAGGACGCCCTGCACCTGCCGGACGTCTCGGACCGGAGCAGCGAGCGCGGCGCCGGGCGGGAGCGGGACGCGCACGTCCACGGTCACGGCGCGGCGGAGATCGTGGCGCAGATCGAGCCGCAACGAGGCGCTCCGCCGCGCGCGCGCCCGAGGCCACGCCGCCGCGACGTGCACCGGGCTCGCCGCCTCGTCCGGCGGGCTCGCCCAGAGGCGCAGCACCGGGCGCTCGAGGCGGGCGAGGACCCCAGGCCCCCGCGCCTCGACGGCGAGCGTGCGCACCGCGAGCGGCACGTCGACGAGGGCCCGCGCCCCCGGCCCGATCTCGAGCGTGCGCCGCTGCCCGTCGGCGATCACGGTCACCTCGGTGAGCGCGGCGGGATCGGGCGCGGCGGCGAGGAGGGCGCGTACCACCGAGCGGGTCGCGACGCTCGAGCCGTAGCCTCCGCGGGGATCGCGCTGGACGCCGGCCCAGGCGGCGAGCCGCTCCGGGGGCGCGACGGCGGCGCCCCCGAGCTTCGACGCGCGGAGGAGCGCCGCGAAGACGATCGACCGGTCGGCCCGGCTCGCCGCCGCGCCTGCGGGGAGCGTGATGGCGCCCGAGGGGCGGAGCGCGACGGCCTCGCGCAGCCGCTCGACCAGGCTCGTGGCGACCGCGGCCCGGTGAGGCCGCTCGGCCAGCGAGAGGATCGCGCGGGCCATCGCCGCGGGATCCTTGCTTCGCGCCACGTCGGCGAGCGTGCCGGTCACGAACGCGTCCCAGCAAGCGAGGACCGCGCCGCCGGCCGGCGCCGGCTCGGCGTCGAGCGCCTCGAGCTTGGCGTCGAGGCTGAACGAGTCGGGCGGGCAGGGGGCGCCGAGCACGGCGCCGCCGCGCGCTTCGGCCGAGCTCCAGGCGCGCACGCGCGCGGCGATCGCGAAGGAGCCCGAGCCCGGGACCTTGGCGTCCTCGAGCGCCGAGAGGCGGGCGAGGGCGCGGCGCGAGAGCTCCCCCGCGCGCACGGCGAGCGGATCGCGATCGCCGCCGCGGCCCACGGCCCAACGCGCCAGCCGCCCCGCGACCTCGACCGCGTCGCCGAGGGCCGCCGCCGTCGCCAGCCCGTCGGGGTCGAGCGACTCGAGCGCGGCGGCCAGCGCCGCGTCGGCCCCGCGCTCGAACGTGAGCCGCGCCGGCCCGGCGGGGCGGTGGGGGCGGCGGTCGAGCCACGGTCCGAGATCGGCCTCGCCCTCGAGCCACTGCACGTGGGCGAGATCGGTCGGCTCGCCGGGCGCGCGGACCTCCCAGCGGTGCGTCGTGGTGTCGTCGGGCAGCCCGCTCGCGCGCGTGACGACCCGGAGCTCGGCCTGGCCGGCGCGCGCCGCGCGCACGCGGACGAAGGCCCGCGTCGATCCCCCCGCGGGGACGTCGAGAGCGCGCGTCGCGGTGCGTGGGTCGGCGAGCGCGGCGGCGCCGCCGACGCGGAGCTCCAGCGAGGCGCGCGCGGCCGATGCGCTCCGGTTGCGCACCGTGATCGCGACGTCGACGAGATCGCCCTCGGTCCAGAGGGCGCCCGCGTCGACGCGCGCCGAGAGCGGGAGCGCGACCGGGATGTCGAGGGTCGCCGTCGCCGGCATGGCGTCGTCGGGGACGCCGACCACCGCCAGCCGCCAGGTGGTCTCGACGTCTCCGAGCGGGACGCGCAGGCGCAGGTGGCCCTTGGCGTCGGTGCGCGTGGGCGGCGCCCAGAAGGCGACGCCGGTGGGGACGCCTTCACCGAGACGCCCGTGCCCGCGACCGAACCCCGAGGCGCTCCCCATCCGCACCGACGGCGCGCTCGTCCTGTGGCTCCCGCCGAGCCGCCCCGAGCCGGAGCCGAGCGCGCTGCCGGTCGTCTCCTCGAGCAGCGCCTGCCAGCTCGAGACCGTCTCGTCGCCGACCTCGAGCTCGAAGCGCGCGTCGACGATGCGGTCCTCCTGCACGGCGGCGGCGTAGGGCGTGCCCGAGCCGAGGACGCGCGCGAACGGATCGCGCACGTCATCGCCGCTCCCGACCGCGCCGTCCGGGCCCGGCGCGCGGAGCTCGAAGCCGCGCACCGCCGTCAGGAACGGCGCCGGCGGCCCCGCGCCGCGCACGAACTGGAGCGTGCCGCCCCACGGATCGAGGAGCATCGAGGCGTCGATGCGGCCGTCGCGGACCAGCCGCCGCAAGAGCGCGTTGGGATCGCGCAGCGCCGGCTCCTCGGGATCGAGCCCCCGCTCGTGGCGGAACGCCCGGACCTCGGCGAGGACGCGGAAGAGCTTGAGGCGCGTGACGCGGCGGGCGACGTTGTCGAACGAGACCTGGCGATCGATCGCCACGAGATCGTCGAGCGAGAGCGGCTCGCCGCCGGGCGTCTCCGGGCGCGGCTCCATGGCAGCCGTCACCAGCGAGAAGAGCTCGGGGTTGAACGTGAAGCCGCCCGGCCCCTTGCGGCGCGCGTCGGCGAGCCGCTCGGGATCCGACGACGCCTCGAAGACCGCGCCTTCGAGCGAGCGCATGACCTCGCCGAACGTGCGCCGCATGCTCTCGTTCGCGGTGCCCTCCGGATCGGAGAGCGGCGCCGTCGGGGAGCCGCCCAGCGCCCCGAGGACCGCGCGGCGCAAAGGATCGACCGCGGCGCCCCCCTCGAGGAGCGCGTCGCAGCGCCTCGCGTCGACCAGCTCGGCGCAGAGCTCGCGGCGCGTGTCGAGCTCCTCGAGGCCACGCAGCGAGCCCCCGCCGTGCGCGTCGATCATCAGCGCCGACACGGTGCCGGGCAGACCGCGCCCGCCGCCGTCGGCGAGGTCGACGTCCACCTCCACGGTCCCGCCCGGCGCCGCGCGCCCGCCCGCGATCCGCGCCGTGATCCGCGGCAGCACCGCCGGCCTCACCAGCACGGCGCTTCCGAGCACCGGCGCGCCCGCGCGCCGACCGGGCGCCACGGCAGTCACCGCCCAGACGCCGCTCGCGCCCGCGGGCAGGGCGATCTCGCCTCCGGCGGCGCCGTCGTCGATCCAGCCGCTCACCGCGGCGGGGCCACGCTCGCTCGAAAGGAGGACGCTCCACGGATCGGCGCCGGAGGCGGCACGCCCCGGCGGGCGCACCACGCGGATGCGCACCCGCTCGCCGGCGCGCGCGACCGCCGGCTCGACGCGCACCAGCGCCGGGGCGTCGCGATCGACGTCGAGGCACTGCTCGAAGCGATCGCGCCGGCCCAGCGCCGGCACGCTGCCCTCGGGTCGGATCGCGACGCGCGCGGCGACGCCGCCGGCGCAGGGACCGACCAAGCGCCGCGCCCCGACGTCGGCGGGCGGCTGCCAGGTGAGCTCGGCCTCGCCGTCGGCGTCGGTGGTGACGAGCTCGGCGAGGCCGTCGCCCTCGACCGAGAACGCGGCCTGCACCGGCGCGCCGCGGCCGTCGCGGACGCGCAGGAGCAGCCGCTGCGCGACGCCGGGGACGAGCGCCGGCCCCTCGGGCAGGATCTCGACCGACGGCGTCGCGAGCCCGACCACGAGCGAAGCGTGGTGGGCGAGCGCGTGCCCCTCGACCTCGGCGCGCGCCACGAGCTCGAGCGTGGTCCCGCCCGGGGCGACGACCGAGGGCGCGCTCGCCTCGCCGGTCACGGCGCCGCTCGCGTCGGTGCGCGCCGGCGTGGAGGCCTTCTCCCACGCGTCACGCTCGGCCGGCGGCGAGGTACCCTTCGGGCCGATCCAAGTCCGGACCGACAGCCCGGCGATCGGCTCGTCGGTCGCGTCGCGCACGCGGACCGTGAAGGTCGCGCGCTCGCCGGCGCGCACCGCGTCGGCGCCCCACGCGACCCAGAGGCGCGGCGTGCCCGGCGTCTCCTCGCGCGGCGTGAGCCTCGCGCTGTCGCCATCGCCCGAGCCGGGCACGCGCGCGACGAGCTGCCACGACCACCCGGGCTCGTCGGTGCGCGGGATCGGCACCCTGACCATCGCCGTCCCGCCGGCGTCGGTCACGGCCCGGGCGGTGAAGCGGGCGAGCCCGCCTTCCTGGAGCTCGAGCGTGACCGGCGTCGAGCCCACCGGCGCGCCGGTGATCGCGCTGGTCACGAGCACCCACGCCGAGACCGAGCTCCCCGGCACCACGCGCGTGTCGGCGAGGAAGAGGTGCGCGTCGGTCGCGTGGACGCGCCGCACCGGGACGGTTCGCGTGCGCTGGTGCGATCCGGACCGCACCGCCACGAGCAGCTGGAGATCGCGCTCCTCCCCGTCGGGGACCGGGACGTCGAGGTGGGCGCGCCCGGTCGCGTCCGCCGTCGCGCTTACGCCCGGAGGCGCCTTGGCGACGCCGGGGCCGAGGTGCTCCGGATCCCAAGCGGCCTCGATGGTCACGCCGGCGAGCGGCCGCATGGTGGTGACGGTCGGGAACCCGATCGCCTCGACCTGAAGCGGAACCGTCGCGCCCGCGGCCGCGCGCTCCGGCGCTTGGAGGAAGAGATCGAGCCCGCGCGCGGCAGGATCGCGCGCGGTCACCTGTGCGTCGCTGGTGGTCGCCGCGAGCGACGTGAGCGCCGCCACGAGGATCGCGCCGCGGGTGAGGGGCGATCGCCGCGGCCCCTCGCGCCGGGATCCGAGCGGACGGCCTGAGAGCACGCCCGAGAGGACAGCGCGGGCCGCCTTCGGTTCCCGCGTTCGATCTCCGCGCCAGGCCGCCAGCGCCGCTGGAAACGTGAAGCGCTGCGCGAACGGGCGCGCCGGGGCCGCTGGAGCGCCGTGATATCCTGCGGAGGTGTCCCGTCCCGGCCTCGTGAGGACGTGGCGCGCCCGCCGGGCGCGCGCCGAGGAGAGCCCGCGTTGAGCGGCTTCCGGCCCGGCGCCGTGATCCACGGCAAGTTCGAGCTCCTCGCGGAGCTCGGGCGCGGCGGAATGGGATCGGTGTGGCGCGCCCGCGACCGGCAGCTCGGGCGCGACGTCGCCATCAAGTTCATCCAGCCGGCGGCGGCTTTGGACGCGGCCCAGGCCGCCGAGGCGCGCGTCCGCTTCGAGCGCGAGGCGCGCGCCGCCGCCGCCCTCGCCACCCGCCACGTCGTCCAGATCCACGAGTACGGGATCGACGGCGACACGCCCTTCATCGTGATGGAGCTCTTGGCGGGCGAGACGCTCGCCCAGCGCCTCGAGCAGGTCCGCCGGCTGCCGCTGCCCGCCGCCGCCCGCGTCCTCAAGCAGGCCGCCAAGGCGCTGCAGCAGGCGCACGACGCCGGGATCGTCCACCGCGATCTCAAGCCGGCGAACCTGTTCCTCGCGCAGTCGGACGGCGAGGAGGTGGTGAAGATCCTCGACTTCGGCGTCGCCAAGGCGACCGGCGTGGGCGGCGACATCGAGACGACGAGCACCGGTCACCTCGTCGGCTCGCCGCACTACATGAGCCCGGAGCAGGCGCGCGGGCACAAGGACGTCGACGGGCGCAGCGATCTCTGGTCGATGGCGGTGATCCTCTTCCGCGCGCTCACCGGGCAGCGAGCCTTCGCCGGCGACTCGCTCGGCAACGTCATCGCCCAGATCTGCTCCGATCCGATCCCGGCGCCCTCGTCGATGGCGCCGGAGCTGCCGCCCGAGGTCGACGCGTTCTTCGCCCGAGCCCTCGCGCGCGACCGATCGCAGCGCTTCCAGACGGCGGCCGAGATGGCGGACGCGTTCGCCGAGATCGCCGGCGTGTCGGTCGCGGGGCCGTCGGTGCGCCTCGTCGTCCCGCGGCCGCTCGGCCCGGCCTCGGAGTCGCCGGCCGCGAGCTTCGGCGGCACGCTCACCGGGTCGGCTCGCGTCGTCGGGGCGCCGGGCGCTTCGCACCAGAGGGCGATCGCGATCGCGGCCGGCGTCGGCGCGGTCGCGGCGGTGGCGCTGGTGCTCGCGCTCGCGCGACGAGGGCCGGACTCCGCCGGCGCCGCGACGGCGGCGAGCGAGCCGGCCTCGCTCGCGCCTGCGGCCGACGCTGCGCGCGCCGCGCCGGCGTCGACGCC
>CAYJPW010000276.1:0-8954 GCA_964372055.1 uncultured Polyangiaceae bacterium | reverse complement strand
CTCCGGACGCGGGCGCGGCGGCGCTCTCCGAGCCGGCGGCCGCCGTCGCGAGCGCGGCGCCCGCGCTGCACCCCGAGCCGGGCCGCGAGATCGACGGCGCCGACGCGCCCACGTGGCACAAGCGCCTGCGCATCTCGCTCCAGACGCAGTCGTACGCGCGCGGGGCCGACGCGATCCTCGCGCTCGTCGAGCTCGACCCGACGGCGTTCAAGCGCGACGACGTCCGCGCCGCGGTGCTCGACGTCTCGGTCGGCGTGGCGACGACCAGCGACGAGCAGCGGGCGCAGCAGCTCTTCGACGCCCTCGCCAACGCGCTCGGCTCGGACGGGATCGATCTCCTCTACCAGATCGTCAGTCACCGCGGCGGCTCGCGGGCGGCGAGCCGCGCGGCGGGCCTCCTCCGCCAGCCGGCGATCCTCGCGCGCGGGACGCCGGCCGTCCGCATCGCCTTCGAGATCCGCGACGCCTCGTGCGGCGCCAAGCGCGAGCTCATCGCGCGCGCCCGCGACGAGGGCGACGAGCGCGCGCTCGCGGTGCTGCGCACCCTGAGGCCGCCCGAGTGCTCGAGCGGCGGCTGCTGCCTCCCCTGGCGGTCGGGCCTCGACGAGGGCATCCGCGATCTCGCCACCCGGATCCACGTGGCGCCTTGAGCCGGGGCGAGCGGCGCGCGCACGCGCTCCGGATCAGTAGGCGTCGATGGGACAACGCGCTTCGGTCGGGAGATCGAGCGAGAGCGGCGTGACGGCCGCGTCGCCTCCGGCGAGCCACTGGTAGCGGGCGAGGTTGCCGATCACGCGCGCCACGTAGGTGCGCGTCTCGCCGTAGGGGATGCGCGCGACGAAGAGGTCGGCCTCGTGGTCGGCGCCCGCGGCGATCCAGTGCGACACCGCCTGGGGCCCCGCGTTGTACGCGGCGGCGGCGAGCACGGGGCTACCGTCGAACATCCCGAGCAGCTTGCCGAGGTAGAACGACCCGAGCTTGAGGTTATAGTCGGGGTTCTTGAGCTCGGCCTCGTCGTACGTGACCGAGAGCTCGCCGCACGCCTTGAGCGCCGTGCCCGGCATGAGCTGCATCAGGCCCACGGCGTACGCCGGCGAGACGACCTGCGGATCGAACGCGCTCTCCTGGCGCATGATGGCGTGGACGAGCCCCGAGGGGAGGCCATGCTCCGACTCGAGCGACGCGACCCGGCCCGCGTACGGGCGGGGGTAGACGCACTCCCACGTCCAGCGCTCGCTCTCGGACGGCGCGCGCATCAGGTCCTTGTAGCTGACGGCGGCGTTGCCGACGCGGTAGCGCCGCTTGGCGCGGGAGAGCATCCCGTACATGGCGCAGAGCGCCTCGCTCTCGCGCCCGGCGTAGCCGGCCGCCGCCTCGCGCTCGTTCGCCGCGAGCCAGGCCTCGGCGTCGCCGTCGAGCCCGATCGCGTTGAGGAGCGCCGGCACCGGCGGGAGCTTCAGCTCCATCGGCATCACGGGCCGCGAGGGCGGCGGCTCGATGAGCGGCGGCACCGGCGCGCCCGCGGCGGCGAGGCGCGCGCGCGCCGCCTGCCCGGCGTACGTGAGGGGCTGCTCGCGCGCCACCTCCGTCCAGATGGCGACCGCGCCCTCGCGATCGCCGTCGCGCAGGGCGGCGACGCCCTCGAGCTCGCGCAGCCGCGCGGCGGGCTCGTTCTTCGCCTCGCGCGCGAGCTTCGCCAGCGTCTTTCGCGCGGGCTTGGCGGCGTCGGAGGAGAGCTGCGCGAGGGCGCGCTCGTACTCGGCGTCGTCGCGCTCCTCGCCCCGCGGGTGGGCGGCGAAGTAGCGGTTGTACGCGCGCACCGCCTCCTTGAAGCGGCCGGTCTGGAGGAGCAGGCGCGCGGCGGCGAGCTGCGCCCGCTCCGCCCAGAAGCTCGTGCGGAAGCGGGTCGCGACCTCCTGGTACGCCTTGACGGCGTCCTCGTCGCGCTCGGAGCGCGCCAGCGCCCTCGCCATGTAGAAGAGCTGCTCGGCGTCGCGCCCGGTCCGCGCCGCGACCGCCGTGCGGAACGCGGTGGCCGCGTCGGCCCACGAGCGCGACTTGTAGAGCGCCATCGCCTTGGCGTGGAGGATCTCGCCGCGCCGCACGCCGGGCGCGCCGGCGAGGCGCTCGATCTCGACGAGCGCGTCGGAGGCGCCGCCCTCCTCGACCATCTTCTGCACCGCGTCGAGCCGCTCCTTGGTGCTCAGCGGCTGCTTGAGCTTGCCGAGCGTCGCGTGCGCGCCCTTGGCCTCGGCGCTCGCCGGCGCCTTCGTCGCGATCCAGCGCAGATCGGCGGCGGCGCGGAGAGGCGCGCCGGCGGCCTCGTGCAGGTGCGCCCGCATCGCGCGGGCCGCGGCCTCGTCGCGGGCGCTCTTGGCGCGCTGCGCCGAGGCGACCGCCTTGTCGGCCATCGCGCGCGCGCCGGCGAGGTCGCCGCCCTTCTGGAGCGCCGACGCGGCCCGCAGCAGATCGCGGGAACGCGCCGAGCGTCCGAAGTAGGCGGCGGCCTCGGCGTACGGCCCGGCGTCGGCCGCGGCCTCGGCGCGCCATCGGACGACGTCGGCGGCGACCAGCGGGAGCTCGGCCTCGAGCCCCTTGAGCAGCGCGACGGCGCGCGCGGGATCGCCCGCGGCGATCGCGGCCCGGGCCCGCGCGTAGCGCACCTGAGGCCGCGCCCGCTCGGCCTCGGGGAGCGCATCGATGAGCGTCGCGGCCTCGGCCCAGCGCTCGACGCGGATCGCCTCGGCCCAGGTCGGACCGGGCGCGGCCGCCGGGAGCGACCCGGTCGCGGCCGGGCGGACGCCTCCGCCCCCGGCCCCGGCGGCGTCCTGCGGCGCGACCTGCGCGGTGCTCTGCGACGGGGGCGGCCCGGTGACCGATTTCTCGGCGCAGCCGCCGGCCGCCGCGAGGAGCAAGAGGAGCGCCCCGGCGCCGAGGACGCCGCGCCGCGCAGGATTCAGGTGGGTGGTGGGGCTCGGAGGCTGCATCGCGTCACCGCGCCGAACGCGCGATCCGATCATGACCAAAAGCAGCCGAGGTGCCAGAGCCGTCTCGCGGGCCGTGTGCCCCGACCGACGCGGTGCGCCGCGATCTCGGCCCGCCTGCGCCCGTCGCCTTCGCCGCCCTGCCGCCCGCGCTCACCGAACCTGGAGTATCAGGCGCCCGGGCAGCGCCGCAAGAAAGCGGGCCCGGTGCGGCCCGCCGCCGACACCTCTTCAGCCGGCCGAGCCGGGCTCCGCCCAGCCGGCGAAGGCGCGGGCGTCTTCGTCGAACAGGAACGCCGCCACCTCGTCGATCGAGCCGGCGCGGTTGCGCGGCGCGCCGAGCCGCAGCGCGCTCGCCTTCGCGACCGCGGCGACCACCGGGTGCGGCGAGCTCGCCAGCCGGAGCAGATCGGGCACGAGCTCCCTCGCGCCCAGGAGGCCCGCCACGAGCGCCGCGAGCGGACGCGGGTCGGCGGCGCCGGCGGGGGCCTCGGCGAGGATGGCCCGGAGCTTGGCGATCGTCTCGGGCGCCGCGGTGGGCGTCGCCACGGTGCGGTAGCCGCCCGGCGGGAGCGCCAGCGCCGCCGCGCCCCGGCTCGACGCGCACAGATCGCTCGCGTGACGGAGCAGGAGCGCGGCGAGCGGCTCGGTGCCGTCGTCCGCCGGCTCGTTGCCGTCGAGATCGCACGCGACCGGCCGCGACGCCTCGTCGGCGTACGCCTCGAGGTTCGCCATGAGCGCCTCGAGCTCCACCGAGCCCGGCGAGCGCCCGGCGAAGACCTCCCGCGGCGTCTCGACGGTGACGAGGCTCTGCACCGCCGACGGCGTGCCGCCGCGGAGGGTGTGGGTGACGTCGACGCTCACCTTCCGGATCGCGGACCAGCGAAGGACCCGCGGCTCGGTGTCGGGGGTGAGCACGACGCCCCAGGGGACGATCGCCATGGTCACCTCGCGCGCGCCGGGCCGCGCAGGCACGCCGCGCTCCGAGCGCGCGAACGCCAGGAACCCGAGCGCGCTCGCGCCGAGCGAGAGCAAGAGCGCGAGGGGCTGGTGACCGCCGTTCCAGAGCCCGACGCCGACCGCCGCGATGCCGACGACGCCGACGCCGACGGCCGCCGCGCCCGAGGCAGGGCCCGGCATGAGCCAGACGTAGCGGAAGTCGGGGGGCGGAACCTTGCGTTGCACGCGGATGACCCAGCCTCGTCCAAATGTAGGCCGGGCGGCTTCCTGGCGCCACACCGAGCTGATAGCTTCGCTCCCGATGGCGGATGCCTCGGTTCGGCCGCTCGGCCCTCCCTCGCGAGCGCGCATGGCTCTCCCCGGTCGAGCCCAGGCGCGATCCGCGTTCGCGGTCGCTCGAGCCCAGGCGCGATCCGCGTTCGCGGTCGCTCGAGCCCCGCTGGCCGCCGCGGTCGCGTTCGTGCTCTCGGCGGGGCCCGCGTGCGGCGCCGCGGCGGCGCTCGCGTTGCTCGCGGGCTGCGGCGACGACACCGTCGAGACCACGACGACCTCCGCGAGCGGGGTGGGCGGAGCGGGCGGCGGCGGTGGGGCGGGCGGCGCGGGCGGCGAGCCGCTCGTCAACGGCTGCGATCGCGTGACCGCCCAGGATCAGACCGGCGCGGTCGTGCCGCTCGACATCGAAACGATCGTGCTCGCGTATTCGCCGCGCTGCGCGCGCGTGCTCACGGGCACGGTCGTGACGATCACCAGCGACTTCGCGACGCACCCGCTCGTCGGCGGCCTGGTCGAGGGGGGGATGCTCGTCCCCGAGCCCGGCTCGCCCATCCCGAGCACGAGCGAGGGATCGAGCGTGAGCTTCTCGTTGCCGGTCAAGGGTACGTTCGGCTACTACTGCGAGAACCACGGGCTCGCGGGCATGAACGGCGCGATCTTCGTGGAGTAACTTCCTCGACCCTCGCCGCAGCGGCGGCGCAAGGAGCCTCTGATGCGACACACCCCTTGGTTGGCCGCGCTCGTCGGCATTGGCACTTCGCTCGTCCTCCTCGGCGCCTGCGGCGACGAGACCGAAGAGAACAACGCCGGCTCGACGTCCGGGACGTCGACGACGACGTCCACCACGACCAGCACCACCTCGACGACGACCTCGACCTCGGGCGGCGGGATGGGCGGCGGCACCACCGGCACCACCACCGCCACCAGCACGAGCGGCGGCGGCATGGGCGGCATGGGTGGAATGGGCGGCATGGGCGCAGGAGGGACGGGCGGCGGCGGTCCGGCCCTCTTCAACGGCTGCGACGTCGGCACCGCCGAGGATCACACGGCGGACGCCGCGCTCGACATCAGCTTCGGCCCCGCCTTCGCCTACACGCCGAAGTGCACCAAGGTGAAGGTCGGCACCCCGGTGACCTTCAACGGCAACTTCATGTTCCACCCGCTGCGCGGCGGCGAGATCCAGGGCATCAACAAGATCCCGGACCCGAACACGCCGTTCACCGACACGAACACCGGCATGAGCGCCACGTTCACCATGGCGAACGCCGGCGACTTCGGCTTCTACTGCGATCTGCACGGAACGGCCGGCATGAACGGCGCCGTGTTCGTCGTCCCCTGACGACCGCGGGGCGGCGCCTCGCGCTCCGCCCCCGCATCGGCACCGACCTGCGCCCCTCGACATCGCGGGGCGCAGGGCTCGGCCGTCACGCGAGCGGCACCGCCATCAGCACGATCTCTTTGCCGCGGACGAGCACCTTGTAGCGGACCGGCTTGCCGTGCTTCGCGGCCATCTCGCGCTCGCTCGCCATGATCTTGGCGATGAAGGCTTGCTGGGTGATGTGATCGGTGGGGTCGCCGAGCTGCGTCTTGGCGGCGATGTACTCGTTGAAGATGCGCGGGTAGTACGAGTCTTCCGACTCGGCGCGGAGCGCCTGGGCGTCGGCGACCTCGCCGGACGACATCGCCGCCATGCGCTCGTCGACCTCGAGCGCCTCCTGGAAATCGCCGCCGCCGGGGGCGCGCGAGGGGCGGCCCTGCTCGTCGGTGTCGTCCTCTTGGACGCCGAGCAGCTGGTTCAACAGCGAGTTGAGCCGGAAGACGAGGCCCCCGAGCTCCGAGTGCTCGATCTCGAAGCGCAGGTCGGTGCGGCCGTTGATGATCGCGAGCAGGCCGTCCTCGATCTCCGAGATGGGCTGGGAGATGTACGCGTCGAGCAGGTGGCCGCCGATGGCGACGAGGACGATGCCGAGCGCCATGACGCCGAGCGCGGGCCAGATGAGGCTGCCGAGCACGTTGGGCGCGCCGGCGCGCGAGACGCTGATGAGCACGGCGCGGTGGCCGTCGCCGTAGCCCTCGAGCGGCGCGCTCGCCGCGTCGTAGCCCTGAGGCAGGCCGGCCAGATCGACGACCTGGCCCTTCGCCAGCGCCTGGAGCGCGCCGTCCTTCGCCGGGGAGGCGGCGATGGCGGCGAGGAGCTCGGGCGTCGCGCCGCCCGACTTCGCCACGATGTCGAGCTTGTCGCCGTCGCGGACCGCCGTGACGAGGATGCGCCCGCTGGTGCGATCGCTCGCGTTGGTCAGGCGCTCGTCGCTGAGCGGGGTGCCGACGACGAGGCCGCCGATGATCTGCCCATCCGTCCCGCGGACGGGCGCGTACGAGGCGAGGAGCTGCTCGTCACGGGCCCGATTCACCCAGACGTCGGAGCTCGTGGTCCCGGCGGCGAGCGCGGCCTTGAGCGACGGATAGAGGGCGGCGAGGTCGTCGCCGCGCATCAGCGCCGATCCGTTCCGCCCGACGGCGACGCCCTTGGCGTCGACGAGGAGGACGACGGCGGGCGAGATGCCGCTGAGCTCGGGCGCGGCCCCGGCCGCGTCGCGGATGCGGTTGGCCAGCGCGGTCGCCTGCTCGGCCTTCGCCGATGCGGTCCCGGCGTTGAACGGGTCGCGCACCTTGGGGTCGCCCGCCTGGGCGGCGAGCCAGCGCTCGAGGACGAGGCCGTTGACCTGGAGCTGGGCAGCGGCCGCGTTGAGCGCCCGAGGCGCCGCGTCCGGGCTGGACATGTCCCCGAGGGTGGCCCGGGTGAGGGCGTAGGACAGCACGCCCACCACGAGCACGACGACCGTGAAGACCGCGATGATCTTTCCGCGCATGCCGCGCTCCCCTCCTTTGGCGGGGCTTGCGCGCACGTTATCATTCGCTCCGGCAAACCCACAACACCTCACGCAGTCGCCCCCGCCACCCATGACCGAGCTCCCCGCCGACGGCGGCCCCCGAACCACGGACTCGAAGCGCGATCCGCGATCGCGGTCGGTCGCGCCGCTATGGGTGGTCGACGACCCTCTCTTCGATCAGCACCGTTCGCGCGGTTACCATCCCGAGCGGCCGGAGCGGCTCGAGGCGGCCAGGCACGCGCTCGCCCGAGGGGTGGCGGCCGGGGTGGCGACGGCTCCGCTCGAAGCGCGCGACGCGACGGACGAGGAGATCGCGCGCGCCCACGATCCCGCCTACCTCGAGGCGCTCGCCAGCCTCGCCGGCAAGCACGCCGCGCTCGACGCCGACACCTTCGTGAGCCCCGCCTCGGTCGCGGCGGCGCGTCGAGCGGCCGGGGGCGCCGCGGCGCTGGTCGACGCCCTCGTCGACCGCGGAGGGCGCGGCCTCGCCCTGCTCCGCCCCCCGGGTCACCACGCCACGCGCGCCCGCGGGATGGGTTTCTGTCTGCTCAACAACGCCGCGCTCGCCGCGCACCAGGCGCTCGCCCGCGGCCTCGGCCGTGTCGCCGTCGTCGACTGGGACGTGCACCACGGCAACGGCACGCAGGACATCTTCTGGGACGACCCGCGGGTGCTCTACGTGTCGCTCCACCAGTCCCCGCTCTACCCGGGGACGGGCGACGTCGACGAGGTCGGCGCGGGCGAGGCGCGCGGGACCAACGTCAACGTCCCGCTCTCGCCCGGGGCCGGCGATGCCGTCTACCTCGCCGCCTGGTCCGAGATCGTGCTGCCCGTGATCGAGGCCCACGCGCCCGAGCTCATCGTCGTCTCTGCGGGCTTCGACGCGCACGGCCGCGATCCCCTCGCCGGCATGGAGCTGACCGACGCCGGCTTCGCCCGGATGGCCCGCTCGCTCGCGGCCGTCGCGGATGGCGTCGCCGGGGGACGGCTCGCCGTGCTGCTCGAGGGCGGCTACGACCTCTCGGCGATCGAGGGCTCGCTCGCCGCGACGATTCGCGCCGTCGCCGGCTCGTCGACCGACCTCGCCGGCGCCGCGGCGAGCCCCGAGGCGCCGCCGGAGCCGCTCGGCGCGCGCCACCGCGACGAGATCCGCCGCGCCCGCCTGGTCGCGTCCGAGCGCTGGCGCGGACTCTAGCCGGACGGACCGCGCGGCAGTTTGGCGCGAGCGGCGTCGAAGAAGAACGAGAGACCGCGTGTGATCGTTGCGCCCGAGCCGACGGCTGCGTAGTCTACGCCCGCTTCGCCGCCCGAGCGGCGGCGAGAGCACGGTGGGTATAGCTCAGTTGGTAGAGCACTGGATTGTGGCTCCAGGTGTCGCGGGTTCAAATCCCGTTACTCACCCCAAGTCGGTTTCTCGCTCCTGCCCCGGCCCTCCGCGCCGGTAGATCTGCGCTCCGGTTCGCTAGCCCTCAGCAGCCGGCGCCCTGGCCGTTGCAGTCGACCGGACACGCATCGCAGAAGGCGCACACGTACGCGGTGAAGAACGGCGATGCCCCCGCGCCGTGATCGGCGACGCACTGATCGAGGCAGGGGTCGTTGTTGCACGCGTCGACGCAGCTCTTGAACGCGACGCACTCGGGATCGGCGAGGCAGGCGTCGTGCTCGGCCTTGCATGGGCCGCCGAAGGCGCAGGCCACGCATCCGGTCGTCCAGTCGCCGCAGACCCCGCTCCCGTCGCAGGTCGGCCCGCCGCTCGAGGTCGAGCCCGAGCCGCCGCCGCCCATCGCGCCGCCGCCGGTCGCGCCGCCGGCTCCCGCGGCACCCCCGGCGCCGGTCGTGCCGGCGC
>CAYJPW010000275.1:0-9128 GCA_964372055.1 uncultured Polyangiaceae bacterium | reverse complement strand
GCGCCCAAACCGCGAAACGTCAAGCTCGTGATCGTCCCGTCGAACGCTTCGGTCGAGGTCGACGGCGTCCGGGTGAAGGCCGTCGACTCGGTCGTCGAGATCACCGGCCCCATCGAGAGCAAGCACCGGGTGCGGCTCTCCAAGGACGGCGCCGAGAGCGTCACCGAGGTCACCATCACCGACTCGGGCGCGGCGCCCCCGAAGGTCGAGCTCGTCGGGACGAAGCCGAAGCCGAGCGGCAGCGCGGCACCGAAGCCGTGAGCGTCAGTCGAGCAGCAGCAGGCCCGTCACGCGACGCGCTCGGTGTCGCCGCGCCGAGCGTCACTGGAAGGCGCTGCGCTGCCGGATCGATCCGTCCTGCGACGAGATGGCGTACCGCAGCCCACCGCCGTTCGCGCCGTGGAGCTCGACGATCCAGTAGGCCCCCATCCGCTGGGCGTCGACCCCCGAGACCCACAGCTCCCGAAATCGCAGGGCGGCGTCGCGCCGCGCGCTCTCGATCGCCGCCTGTCGATCGACGTGCCGAGCGGCCTCGCCCGCGTCGGCGGAGGTTCGCGCCGGCGGGGCGCTCTCGCAGCCCGCGGCGGCGGCAGCGAGAAGAACGGGCACGACGAGCATCTTCATCGAGGAGAACGGGTGCGGCATCGAGGACTCCAATCCCTTGGATGTCCGGAGCCCCCCCGTTCGATCAGAAAAAGCGCACGGCAGCACGATCTCCGCGCGAATTTCGCCGACGGCGTCCGGGATCCGGGACTCTCGGGAGCACGGCGCCCATCGAGCCACGACGTCCCCGTCCTCCGAAGAGAAACTCCCCGGCTCCCCGCCTCCCCGTGAAATCCCCGGCCGCCCGCGGCCTCGACCGCGCCCGCCGATCAGTCCCCGGCAGCCCTCGCGAGCTCCGCGCGCTCGAGCGCGTCGAGCTCGGCGATCAGCTCGTCGCCGAAGTAGTGGGCGAGCTCGCCGCGCGCCCCGCGGTACAGCGTGGCCCCCGGGCCGGCGCACACCATCGTGCCCTCGTCGAGCTCGGGGGAAGGCATGAGGTCGCGCTCGATCACCGAGACCGGGAACAGGCAGCAGTAGATCGGCTTGAGCAGGTGGTAGTCGAGGCCGCGGTCGAGGGTGTACGCGTGGATGGCGCAGCCGCGGCCGCCGCGGCGGTGCAGCGCGCACGAGCCCTCGAGGACCTGGGTGTCGATCGAGCAGCCCCCCGGGTAGTCGGGGTCTTCCACGACCTCCTCGTCGAACCACTGCTCGGGCTTGCCCACCGAGTACGCGGCGAGCTCGCGCGCGTGCATGAGGATGCGCGCCGCGTGCGGCAGGTCGACGCCGACGCCGCCCGCGCAGCAGCGGTCCTCGCAGAAGCTGCACGTCATGCAGCGCTCGAAGTACGACACGACGAAGATGCGCGGGTCGACGCGGGCGATCCGGGGGGCGCCGTCCTTCGCGGCGAACTCGCGCGAGAGCGGGATCCAGCCTTCGTCGTCGTCCTCGTCGCCGTCGCCGATGCCGGCGGTCTCGTCGGCGGCCGTCATCGCGCGGTCGCGATCAGCTCGCGCGCGTAGCGCATCGCCGGCGAGCCGGAGCCGAGGAGCTTGTCGTGGTAGGCGCGCTCGCTGAACCCGGGCTGCCTCTCGGCCGCCTCGCGGAGCTTCAGCATCTCGGTGAAGCCGTAATAGTACGTGGTCAGCTGGGCGCTCGTGAGGCGCGCCCGGCGCCACTTGGCCACCGCCTCGCCCTCCTCCTGGAACGCCTCGCCCATCATCAGCGCGAGCGCGCCCTTCTCGTCCATCGTGCCGGCGTGGATCGAGTGATCGAGGACGGCGTTGGCGCAGAGGCGCAGGACCATCTTCTGGCGCATCAGCGCGACCTTCGGCCCGCCGAAGCCGTGCCGCGCCATCAGCCACTCGGCGTACACCGCCCAGCCCTCGACGAACGGGCCGCTCGAGAACACGGCGCGCACGTCGGACTTGAAGCGGTTGGCGTGCATGAGCTGGAGGAAGTGCCCCGGCATCGCCTCGTGCACCGTGAGATCGGCGAGCATCCCCCGGTTGTACTCGCGGTAGAACGACTCGGCGCGCTTCGCGGGCCAGTCCTTCGGCGTCGGCGAGATGGCGAAGAACGTCTGCTGCTTCTGCTCGAGCGGGCCGGAGGCGTCGCAGTAGGCAATGGCGACGCCGCGGCGGTACTCGGGCATCTCGATGACGTCGCACGGCTCGTCCGGGAGGCGGACCAGGTCCTTGTCGCGCACGAACTTGGTGGCGTCGTCGAGGAGGCGCTTGCCCTCGCCGAGGATGGTCTTGTTGGTGGGCCGGTCGTCGCCGAGCTTGGCGAGGACGGCGCGCACGAGGGCCTTCTTCTCGTCGGCCGTCGCGTGGGCCGGCGGCCCGCCCTTCATCAGGGTCGGCCAGAGCTCGAGCGCCGCGCGCGCCATGTCGTCCTGGGTGCGGGCGAGCAGCTCGCGCGCTCCCTTCACCAGCGCGTCGGGATCGACGTCGTCCTCGAGCGCGAAGCGGAGCTTCTTCTCGAAGCGGGCGCGGCCGATGCGGAAGTCGCCCGTGCTTCGGGCGAGGAGGTCCTTCTCGAGGAAGCGCTGCAGGTCCTCGAGCGCGGCCGCCGCCTTCTTCGCCGAGGCCTCGAGCGCGGCCTTCTGGGCCGGCACCTTGGCGAAATCCGCGGAGAGCCCCGTCTTGCACAGCTCGACGAGCCCCTTGTTCTGCTGGATCGCGGTCTCGGTCGCGACCTTCGCCGGGCCCTGGAGCCGCTTCTTGGCGACCGCGACGATCGCGGGCACGCCGTCGAGCCGCCCCCCGAGGCTCTTCATCCGCAGCTCGAGCGGCGCGAACTCGCGCGTGACCAGCGGGTCGATGCCGTCGCCGACCAGGCCGGTGTAGTAGAGCGGGTTCTTGTCGGCCTCCTTCAGCTCGTCGAGCTCGAAGAGCCACGACGCGAGGCGGGTCTCCAGGATCGACGCGTCGATCCGGTTCTGCGGGTCGAGGCGATCGCGCGGGATCGCCGCGAGGTCGTCGCGCATCGCCATGACGAAGCGCCGGAACGCGGCGTCGCCCGCCTCGCTCACGTCGGGCCACTCGGCGTCGTGCCGGTGGTCGCCGGCTTCGGTCGCGCGCACCGGCGAGAGCGCCAGGTAGCCCTCGAGGAAGCGGGCGGCGAGCGCCGCGAACCTCGCGTCGGCGGTGGGACCGGCGCTCACCGGCTCGGCCCCGGTCGCGCCGGCGGCGGGCGGCGGAGGAGCGAGCGCGGCCGGTGGCCCGGCGGGCGCGATCGGCGCGACGTCGCCGCCGCCGCACGCGGCGACGGCGCAGAGCGAGAGGATCGAGGCTCGAAGGACGGGATGGCTCGGCACCGGCCGGGTCTAGCGCTTCTCCGGTGCGAAGGAAACGCCGCCTGCCGGAGCGGCGTCAATGCAGCGCGCGCCGGACCACCGACGTCGCCATCACCATGTCGTCGGTGATGGTGGCGAGCAGCGGCGCCAGCGCCGCGCCCAGATCCGCCGGGCGCTCGTCGGTCCCCAGGGCGCGCACGGCGTGCTGCGCCAGCTCCTCGACGATCGTCGGCTCGACGGCGTGCAGGTAGCGGCCGAGCTCGACCGCGGGCGAAGGGCTCTGGGGAAACGCGGCCGCGCAGATGCCTTCGAGCACCTCGACCGCGGCGGACTGGGGCACGCCGTTTCGCTCGAGCGAGGTGTAGGCGAGGAACGCGGTCGCCACGTTCACCTCGCGCCGCAGGGCGTCGAGCGGCCCCTCCCCGAGCGCGATCGCCCAGCGCGCGATCTCGGCGGAGCGGCTCGCCTCGTAGTGGCCAGGGCGGGCGTCGAGCTGGGGGACCAGCGCCGCGAGCGTCTCGGCCGACTCGTCGTCGAGCGGCAGCTTGCGCACGAGCACGTCGTACGCGCGCAAGGTCCCGATGAAGAGGCGCGCCGCGAGGTCGCGCACGATCTGGCCGAGCGCGGCGCCCATCACCCGCGGCGGCGTCCCCGGCGCCATCACCATGTCGGCGGTGATCGCGCGCATGAAGCCCGAGGAGGGGCGGCGGAGCGGAGGGCCCGACGGGATGCCGAGCGAGGGGATGGGCGTCGGGTGCGATCCGGCCTCGTGCGGCGGCGGCCGGGAGGGCGGGCGCGAGGGCGGCCGCACCCCCTCGGGAGGCGTCGTCGCCGGGGGCCGGCTGCTGTGGCGGCGGATCGTCGGTTGGAGCGAGGGGATGGCCGGCAGCTGGCTGGGCGTGGGCGGGACGAAGCTCGCCGCGCGAGCCGCCGCGGGAGGGGTGGACGGGCTCCGCGGCGGCGGCGTCGAAGCGGGGCGCGGCGCGTCCGCGCCGACGGGCGCACCCCCGTCGGCGTGCGGGTGGGGGTCTCCCCGGTGCGGATGGGCCTCGGCGTGCCCAGCGTCGGGCGCCGCGGCAGGCCCACCCGGGTGCGCTTCTCTCGGCCCCGGCGGGTGCGGATCGTGGGGCGCCGGAGGATGCGCTTCGTGGGGCGGCGTCGGGTGCAGCTCCTGGAGCGCCGTCGAGCGCGCCAAGCCGCCGAGCAGATCGGCCGTCCGGCGCGCGCCCGTGGCCTCACCGACCACGTGCAGCGCCGCCACCTCGATCGCGCGCGTCGCCGGGCTCCCGGGCGGGACGCGCCCGGCCACGATCGTGACCACGTGGGGCTCTGCGCCGATCAGCTCGTGGCTGGGGAGCTCGCGCAGCACCTGCTCGGTGACGGTGGCGAGCCGGTCGGCGGCCTGCTCGGCGTCGGCCTCGGTCTGCGGATCGAGGAAGTGGAGCGTGAGCTTGCCCCGGACCCTCACGCCGTCGCGCGCCATCGCGGTGACGACGCGGGATGCGAGATCGACGTCGGCGGGATCGCGCCCGAACGGCCAGAAGCCCATCGCTGTTTACCGGACCCCCATCCAGCATATCTTCGCGCGCCTCGCGTCGCCGCGCGAGAAAACGGAGACGGGAGCCGCCTTGCCTTGCCACGGGCCGCCGCCGCGGGGTCGCCGGAGCGCGAGGCGCGCGCGGCGCGGAGGCTTGGTGGGCCCGCGCACGCTCGAGCCGGCGCGACCCCGGCAACCGGCGGACCGGGGCACCCACCTGGCGGAACGCAGCCGGATTTCCCGCCGAGAGCACGCGCGTGGACCGGGGTCTCTCCTGCCAGTCCGGGCTCGGGCGTCGTGGACCTTCGCGCCGGCCGTCGCCCTGCCGGCCCCTCTCGGCGCGGCCGGTTCGGCGATTTGCCTGCGCTTCACCCGCGCGGCGGCACCGAGACGTACGGGTTCTCGCGCTCGTAGAAACGCCATGGCCGCGCAGCCCACCGGCCGGCGTACTCGACGTTGATCCGCGGCGAACGCCCGATCGGGCCGGCGCCCGGCCCCTCGCCGAGCCACACGCCCCGGCCGCGGCAGAGATCGGCGCCGTAGTCGTCGCGGCCGAGGGCGAGGGCGGCGCACACCTTCCCCGGTCCGTTGGTGAGCTCGCGGCGGGTCGGGGCCATCCCGCGGCGCTTCGCCATGAGATCGATCCCCAGCGTCGGCTCGATCGCGCGGACGAGCACCGCGTGCGGGTCGCCCTCGGCGCCGGCGACGACGTTGAACGCCCAGTGCATCCCGTAGAGGAGGAAGAGGTAGGCGTGCCCGGCGCGGCCGAACATCACCTCGGTGCGCGCCGTGCGCCGGCCGCGGGCGCTGTGGGCGGCGAGGTCCTCCGGCCCGCGGTACGCCTCGGCCTCGACGATGCGGCCGGCGCAGAGCCCCTCGGGCGTCTCGCGCACCAGGAGCGCGCCGATGCACGCGCGCGCGACCTCGAGCACCGGCCGCTCGTAGAACGGGCGCGGCAGCGGCTCGAGCGAGGGCAGGCTGCGCGCCACGCTACAGATCGATGCCGAGCCGCTTGAGCCGGTAGTAGAGCGTCGTCCGCTGCACGCCGAGCGATCGGGCGACCTCCGCCTTGTTGCCGCCGCAGCGCTCGAGCGCAGCGAGCAGCTCCCTCCGCTCGATCTCGTCGAGGCGCGTGTCGAGATCGACGCGTGACCCGGCCAGCTCCGGGGGGGGCGAGGGCTCGTGGGCGGCGGCGCCCGGCGAAGCATGCGCCGCCGCGCGAGCGGGAGGGCGCGCGCCGAACGCCAGGTGATCGGCGTGGATGACGTCGCCGCGCGAGAGGATGGCCGCGCGCTCGATCACGTTCTCGAGCTCGCGGATGTTGCCCGGCCAGCCGTAGCCCTCGAGCTTGGCGACGGCCTCGCCGGAGAGGGACGTGGCCGCCCGGGCGTTGCGCCGCGCGTACTTGCGGAGGAAGTGCTCGGCGAGCGAGCGGACGTCGCCCCGCCGATCGCGCAGCGGCGGCAGCCGGATCGGGAAGACCGACAAGCGCGAGGCGAGCTCGGGCAAGATGCCGCCGGCCGCGGGCCACGCCCCCTCGAAGCTCGGGCTCCAGCCGGCGACCAGCCGCACGTCGACGGCGATGGGCTCGGTCGCGCCGACGCGCTCCACCTCGCCGGTGGTGAGCAGCCGGAGGAGCCGCGCCTGGAGCGACGGCGAGAGCGAGGCCGGCTCGTCGAGGTAGGCCGTGCCGCCGTGGGCGAGCTCGAACCGGCCCGGCCGATCGTCGAACGCGCCGTCGAACGCGCCCCTGCGCCAGCCGAAGAGCTCGCGCTCGAGCGCGTCGCCGCGGAACGCCGCGCAGGTGATCTTGACGAACGGGCGCTCCTCGCGCGGCGAGCCGACGTGGATCGCCCGCGCGACGATCTCCATCTCGGATCCGGGCTCGCCCTCCACCGCGACGTGCGTGGACGTCGGCGCCACCTCGCCCACGCGCTCCATGACCTCGCGCATCCCCGCGCTCTCGCCGCCGAGCTCGCCGAAGTCGATCGGATCGCGCTGCTCGCGCTCGAGGTAGCCGGCGTAGAGCGCGAGCTGCTCGCGGAGCTTCTTGTTCTCGCGCACGGTCGCGAAGCTCGAGATCGCCTGGCGGAGGATGACGGTGAGCTCCTTCGAGTCCCAGGGCTTCTGCACGTAGCGCTCGACCGCCCCGGAGTTGACGGCGTCGATGAGCACCGCCATGTCCGCGTAGGCGGTGAGAAGGATCCCGACGGTGTCCGGCCGCTGCGCCTTGGCCCGGCGCAAGAGCTCGATGCCGCTCATCCCGGGCATCCGCTGATCGCTGACGATCACGGCCGGGTCCAGCCGTCCGAGCATGTCGAGCGCCGCCTGGCCGCCGAGCGCATAATGCAGGCTGAACGATTTGCGGAACGCGAACCGGAATGCGTCGAGGTTGTCCTCCTCGTCATCGACGACGAGGACGTCGAAGCTCCTCCAGTCGAGGTCACGCATCGCGAGCGTCCATCCGTACTACAGAGACTGATGGCTCGAAAGCCATGCTAAGCTCCGCCGCCGCTCAGGGGGGCAACCGGAGGGTACGTCATGTTGGAGGAGGTCTACAAAGAGCTGCACGCGGGGATCGCGAAGGCCATCGAGGCGCTCCGGCGAGACCTGGCCAAAGTCCGCACCGGGCGGGCGCACGCGGGCATGCTCGACGGCGTCCGCGTCGACTACTACGGCGTCCCCACGCCGCTGCACCAGATGGCGACCGTCTCCGTGCCCGAGCCGCGCCTGATCACCGTCAAGCCCTGGGAGAAGGGTCAGGTCAAGGCGGTCGACAAGGCGATCCGGGACAGCGACCTCGGCCTCAACCCGCAGACCGACGGCGACCTCATCCGCATCCCCATCCCCGCCCTCACCGAGGACCGCCGCAAGGAGATGGTCAAGCTCACCAAGAAGCACGGTGAGGAGTGCAAGGTCGCCATCCGCAAGCACCGCCGCGACGCGATGGAGATGGTCGAGACGCTCGACAAGGACGGCGAGGTGAGCGGCGACGACGCCGACCGCGGCAAGAAGAAGGTGGAGGAGATCGTCGCCGAGGGCGTCAAGCAGGTGGACGTGGTCATCGCCGCCAAGGAGAAGGACATCCTCGAGGTCTGACGTTCCCGACGGAGCATCGCCCGGCTCCCGAGCGACCGCGAAGGCGGCTCGCGCGTGGCCGGCCGAGCGGGTGACACGACGCGTCAGGGTCGGCGCGTGTCCTTGACAGGACCGCCCGGCGCGTGAAAGCCTCGTTTCTCGCCGATTTTCCAGAGGAACCGACCCGGTGGAGGGCTACCGAGGTTTATGCGCGCCATCGCCGCAGGAATGACCGACGTCGGTCTCCAACGCGACCACAACGAGGACAGCTACGCCGTCCTGTCGGAGTACGATCTCTTCATCGTCGCCGACGGGATGGGGGGCCACCGCGCAGGCGACGTGGCGAGCCGACTCGCGACCGACGCGATCGCCGAGTTCTTCAAGTCCACGGCCCACGAGGACGTGACCTGGCCGTTCCACTTCGACACCAGCTTGAGCGAGGAGGAGAACCGCCTCGTCACCGGCATCCGGGTCGCCAACCGCCAGATCTTCGAGCGCAGCGCCCGGTCGCGCGACTGCCAGGGCATGGGGACCACCGTCGTCGGCGCCCTCTACTCGAAGAAGAAGAACCGAATCTTCGTCGGGCACGTCGGCGACAGCCGCGCCTACCGCGTGCGCAAGGGCGAGATCCAGCAGCTCACCCGCGACCACTCGCTCATCAACGACTACCTCCTCGCGATGCCCGAGCTCTCGGAGGAGCAGCGCGCCGAGCTCCCCAAGAACGTCATCACGCGGGCTCTCGGGATGCAGGACCAGGTCATGGTCGACCTCATCAGCGACGACCCGCAGGTCGGCGACGTCTACCTGCTCTGCTCCGACGGGCTCTCGGGGATGATCACCGACGAGCAGATCCTCGAGGTCGTCAGCTCGAGCGCCGATGCGCCCGACACGTGCCGCCGGCTCATCGAGCGCGCCAACCAGAACGGCGGCGAGGACAACATCACCGCGCTCGTGATCCGCTTCGACGACCGCGAGGTGGAGCACGCGGCCACGATCTCGCCGCCCCCGACCGAGCCCGCCGCGCCCAAGGCGGCCGGGGCGAAAGACTGACGAACGCGGGACGCTCGGGACGCTCGCGTGACCGCGGGGCAGCGCCTCGCCCCTGACCGCCTGGAACCAAGCAATTGACCCGACCGAAGCGAAGCGGAGGGCGGGTGTCCGGCCGGCGCGAGC
>CAYJPW010000274.1:0-9135 GCA_964372055.1 uncultured Polyangiaceae bacterium | reverse complement strand
CCTCCGCTGAGCGCGCCGCCTCCCCCCGAAGCCCCGCCGGCCGCCGAGGCCGCGCCCGCCGCGCCGAAGACGGCGCCGGTCACCGTCCCGCCTCCGCCCGCGCCGCCCGCGCCCGCGGCCGCCGCGACGGCGGAGGACGAGCACGCCTTCAACGAGCGCCTCGTCCTCGACACCGGCCGCATCGAGCCGCCGCCGCTCGATCCGGAGAAGGTCACCATCACGCTCCACGGCGAGTACCAGCTCCGCTACCGCGCGATGAGCGATCTGCGCATCGAGGCGCCGGTCACCGACCGGTCGATCAACACGCTCGGCCAGAACCAGTACCTCTACCACTGGCTCCGCCTCACCCCGCGCTTCCAGTTCCGCGACAAGCTCGCCCTGGTCGGGCAGATCGACGTGCCGCGCGGGATGATCCTCGGCGACACCACGCTCCGCGTCGCCGAGGTGCGCGACGCCATGCCGGTCGAGCGCTGGTACGAGGTGCACCCGCGCTACCTCTACCTCGAGTACCGCTCCCCGATCGGCGTCTTCCGCGTCGGACAGCAGGGCGGCCACTGGGGCATGGGCATCCTCGCCAACGACGGCGATCACCCCGAGCTCTTCGGCGACTACCAGCGCGGATCGCTCTCGGAGCGCCTCCTCTTCGCCACCCAGCCGATGGGCAAGGGCACGCCGCTCACCATCGTCCTCGCCGGCGATCTCGTCTTCGAGGACAACACCGCCGACCTCTTCGGCGACGACACCGAGTACGACCTCAACCAGAACGGCGAGATCGATCCCGAGGAGGAGGGCTCCGGCGGCGACCGCGCCTTCCAGGGCGTCGCGGCGGTGCTGTGGCGCACCAAGCCCGCCGAGATCGGCATCTACGGCGTCGTCCGGCACCAGGAGCACGACCGCGAAGGCGTCGACGAGCTCACGCCCTTCGTCGAGGAGCTCACCGTCGGCGTCGTCGACGTGACCGGCAAGTTCAACCACGCCATCCCCGGCTCGCGCACGTTCGTCTACGGCCAGCTCGAGGCGGCGATGATCTTCGGCTCGACGAGCTTCGTGCGCTCCTCGTACGTGAGCACGCTCGACCCCACCGCCGAGCGCGAGGACGAGAAGATCCGGAGCTTCGGCGGGGCGGCCCGGCTCGGCTTCGTCCACACCTCGGGCGAGGGCAAGGACCGCTGGGGCGACGTGGTGACCGAGCTCGAGTACGGCTACGCCAGCGGCGACGCCAACCCGTACGACGGCACGACCAAGCGCTTCACCTTCGATCCGAACCACAACGTCGGCCTCGTCCTCTTCGATCAGGTGATGGCCTGGAAGACGGCGCGCGCCGCGACGATCGCGCAGGACGAGAAGATCGTGAACCGCGCCTCGCCGGGCCTGCAGCTCTTGCCCTCGAAGGGCGGCGTGTTCGGGGCGACGTACTTGAACCCGCGCGTCGTCGTCCGGCCCGAGCGCTGGCTCGATCTCAAGGGCGGGGTCGTCATCGCCCAGACGACGGCCGACTTCGTCGATCCGTACCACTTCGGCGCGCTCGGCAACGCCGCGAACTACGACGGCGGCGACGAGCGCCGACACGACCTCGGCGTCGAGCTCGACCTCGGCGTCGACACGCGCATCGCGGTCGACAAGGGCACCACGGTCCAGATCGGCGCCGAGGGCGGCGTCCTCTTCCCGGGGCACGCCTTCGACGACGCCGCGGGGACGACGATGCCCAACCAGTACCTCGCGAACGTGAAGCTCGGGCTTCAGTTCTGAAGGAGCGGATGCGGTACTACGTCACGTTCCCGTCGGGCGAGGAGGTCACCGTCGAGGTCACCCACCTCCCCACGGGCGAAATCAGGGTCAGCGTCGGCGGCCAGGAGCTCGACGCCGACACCGTGGCGGTCGCCGGCGCGATCAGCACCCGCATCCACGGCCACGTCGTCGATCTCTTCCTCGAGGGCACGCCGCCCGAGGTCGGCGTCGTCGCCGGAGCGCACCGGTTCTACGCCAAGGTCGAGAGCGAGCGGATGCGCGCGGCCGCGGCGGCGCTCGGCACCAAGGGCGGCTCGGCCGGCGAGGGCGTCGTCGCCTCGCCGATGCCCGGGCGCGTGGTGAAGGTGCTCGTCGCCGAGGGCGACGAGGTCGCCGCGGGCCAGGCGCTCGTGGTCGTCGAGGCGATGAAGATGGAGAACGAGCTCGCCGCCGGGCGCGCCGGCAAAGTGACGCGGCTCCACGTCAAGCCGGGCGACACCGTCGAGGGCAAGGCAGCCCTCGTCGAGATCGGCTGATCATGCGCCGCCGGCTCGCGCTCGCCCACCTGCCGACGCCGCTCCAGCGGCCGCGCCGCCTCGCCGAGGCGATGGGCGTCGACCTCTGGATCAAGCGCGACGACGCGACCGGCGGCGCCGAGTCGGGCAACAAGATCCGCAAGCTCGAGCTGCTCCTCGCCGACGCGATCGACCAGGGCGCCGACACGGTCATCACCTGCGGCGGCATCCAGTCGAACCACGCCCGCGCCACGGCGCTGTGCGCCGCCGCGCTCGGGCTGCGCGCGGTGCTCTTCCTCCGGGTGACGACGGGCAACCTCGACCGGGCCTCGGCGCCGCTCGAGGGCAACGTCCTGCTCGACGAGCTCGCCGGCGCCGAGCTCCGCCTCATCACCCCCGAGCAGTACCGCGAGCGCGCGGGCGTGATGGCCGAAGCCGCCGCCGAGCTCACGGGCCGCGGGCACAAGCCCTACGTCATCCCCGAGGGCGGCTCGAACGGCCTGGGCGCGCTCGGCTACGTCGAGGCGATGGCCGAGGTGCGGCGTCAGCTCGATCTCGGGCTCGCCGGCGGCAAGCCGTTCGACCTCGTCGTGCACGCCTGCGGCTCGGGCGGCACCGCCGCCGGCGTGGTCCTCGGCGCCGGCCGTCACGAGGTCGCGGGCGAGGTGCGGGCGATGGCCGTCTGTGACGACGCGGCGTACTTCGAGCACACGATCGCCCGCATCGTCGCCGAGGCGCGGCTGCTCGATCCCAGCGTCGGCGGCGGGGCGCGCCTCGTCGTCGACGACACCTGCAAGGGACCGGCGTACGCGGTGTCGACGCCGGAGCAGCGCCGCCGCATCGTCGACGTGGCGCGCCTCTCGGGGCTGGTGCTCGATCCGGTGTACACGGGCAAGGCGTTCGCGGGCCTGTGGGATGGGCTCGAGAGCGGCGCGATCAGGGCGAAGAGGATCCTGTTCCTGCACACCGGCGGGCTGCCGGGCCTGCTCGCGCAGGGCGAGGCCTTCCGCAGCGAGCTGCGCTGAAGCCGGCTCCGGCTAGGAGCTGCCGTCTGTGCTGACGGCAACGACTGCCCCGGCCTGAAGGCGCCTTCAGGCCGGGGCAGCCTCAGGACAAGTCACCGGCATCTAACAACCGGTGCAGGTGCAGCCCCCCGTGCCGCAGTCCTGGGTGCACGAGGACGTCGACGTGCACGTGAGCCCGCAGTCGCCCGAGCCGCAGTCCTGCGCGCAGGCGGCGGCGCCGGTGCACGAGAGGCTGCAGTCGCCGCTGCCGCAGCTCTGGACGCACGTGGCCCCCTCGCCGCAGCTCATCGAGACGGCGCCCGAGCCGCCGTCCACCGAGCAATTCGAGCCGCTCTCGCACACGATGTTGCAGCCGCCCACCGCGCAGGTGAAGAGGCAGGTGTCGCCCGCCGCGCAGGTGCAGGTGTCCTCGCACTCGGTGGCCGTGACCCCGCCGGTCGAGGTGCCCGACGGGTGATCCCAGTCGAGCACGCAGCCGCCCGCGGCCAGCGCGAGGGCGAGGCCGGCGAGGGTGCGGAGCGCGCGGGGGAGCGTCATCGAGCACAGTCTATCGCGCGGGGCCATGGCGTCGCCTCCGTTCGTCGCGTGGCCTCGTCAGTTGCAGCCCGTGCAGCTGCAGGTGCCGGTGCCGCAGTCCTGGGTGCAGTCGGGCACGTTGGTGCATTCGAGCGTGCAGGCGCCCGACGAGCAGCCCTGCGAGCACGAGGCCGAGGCGTCGCAGGTGACGTCGCAGGTGCCGCTCGAGCAGTCGGCGACGCAGGTCGCGTCGGCGCCGCAGTCGAGGGTGAGCGCGCCCGACTTGCCGTGGACGGTGCAGCTCGATCCGGTCTCGCAGACGATATCGCAGGCGAAGACGCCGCAGGTGATGTCGCAGGTCGCGCCGGCGGGACAGGTGCAAGTCCCGGCGCACTCGTCGATGACGACGGTGCCGGTTCCGGTCGAGCTGGTGCCGCCGCCGCCGGTGCCGGTCGCGCCGCCGCCGTTGCCGGTGGTGCCGCCGCTGGAGCTGGTGGTGCCGCCGCCGCCGGAGCCGGTGGTCGCGCCGGAGGTCGTCGATCCCGAGCCGCCGGAGCCGGTCTCGTCGCCCGAGCCGCCGCAGGCGACCGCCAAGAAGAGCGAGAGGGTACAAGCTGCCATCGGGAAGTAAGCGCGCGTCGTCATGGATCCTCCTCGGGTGGAACGTCGACCCACGCGCATCGCAAGAGGCGGGCCGGCCTTGGAACCGCAGCGAAACGCGGGCCTGCGGCGCGAGCCGGCCCGGAACGCATCCGCGGTCGTGCGAGCGACGGCGTCGGTCGCGGACTCGACGCTGCGGGCTGCGGAGTCGACTCCGCACGCGCCGGCGCAGAGGGGCGGCTCTCCGGTGTAGCCTCGCCCTTGCATGGATCTCATGGCCGGCATTGGCGCGCTCGACGAGGGCCGGGACGCCGACGCGCTCGACGTGCTCGTCGCCGCGTGGCGGCAGACGCGCGCCCCCGAGCTCGCGGACGCCGTCGCCCGCCTCTCGGAGCGGGTCACCGCCGAGGCGCGGGCCCGCCCGAGCGACGGCGCCGCCTCGAGCCGCGATCCCTGGTCGGACCCGCCCGCGGAGCCGACGGCCGTGGAGGTCGGGATCCTGCTCGCCTCGCTCTACGACGCGCGAGGGGCCGACCACGTCGCGGAGCGACTCGCCCGGGCACGCCGCTGGGCGGCGGATCCGCGCGTCGCCGATGCCGCGCTGCGCGCGCTCGAGGAGCTGCCCTTCAAGAAGAGCTTCGCCACCCACGAGGGCTCGCGCTTCTACGAGACCGCGCTCGCGCTGGCCGGCGATCTCGCGGACCGGCGCTCACCGGCGCGCCTCTCTGCCCTGATCACGCGCTACCAGCGCGAGCCGTACAACCCCGAGCACTTCGTGAAGGACCGGCTGCGCGACGCGCTCGCTCGGCAGCGCGCCGCGCTCGAGGCGTTCGCCGCGGCGCCCGAGCCGCTCGCGACCGCGATGACCGACGTCCGCGCGCGCCTCGATCGGCGAGCCGCGGCCGACGGCGAGGCGGCGCGCGTCGGCGCCGAGCTCCTCGAGGGCATCTTCGCGACGCCGGACGACGACGCCCTGCGCTCGGTCTACGCCGACTGGCTCACCGACCGCGGCGATCCGCGCGGCGAGCTCATCGCGCTGCAGCTCGAGCGCAGCCGGACCGGGAAGAAGGCGCCGGCGCGCGAGAAGGAGCTGCTCGAGCTCCACGGCAAGGCCTGGCTCGGCCCGCTCGCGGCGTCGGTGCTCAAGCAGGGCCAGCGCTGGGAGCGCGGCTTCCTCGCCGCGTGCGTCTTCGGCCCGAAGACGAAGGAGGCGTTCGCCGCCGCGCTCGGCCAGCCCGCGTGGTTCCTCGTCCGCGAGATCGAGCTGCGCACCTTCAACCGGAAGGGCGACGCGATCGCGCTCCTCTCCCCTGCCCTGTTCCGCTCGCTCCGCGCCGTGCGCGGGCTACGCGAGGCGGCGGTGCTCGAGATCGCCGCGGCGGGAGGCCTGCCCGGCATCGAGACGCTCGGCTGGGAGCTCGAGCGCGCCGATCAGCGCACCGGCAAGGCCGAGCGCACGCTGGGCGAGCTCGCCGCGTTTCCTGCGCTCCGCAGCGTCGAGCTCACGCTCGGCGAGGGGCGCGGGCCGGAGGATGCGGGCGGTCTCGTCGCGGCGCTCTCGAAGCGCGTCGAGGTGAGGATCCTTCCGGGTTAGGCCCGGTCCGTGCTCGGAGCCGGAGCGGGCGCCGGCGCGCTCGGAGCGGGCGCGACCGACGGGACGCCGTATACCGCGCGGTGCGCGAGCGCGGCCAGCACCCCGCCGGCCACCGGCGCCGCCACGAAGAGCCAGAGCTGCGAGAGGGACTCGCCGCCGGCGAGGAGCGCGGGCCCGATCGCGCGCGCGGGGTTGGCGGCGACGTTCGAGACCGGCAGGCCGACGAGGTGCACGAGGCCGTACGCGAGGCCCGCGGCCGCCGCGAGCGCCGTCGGGCTCGCCTCGATTCGACGCGACGCCGCGGCGCCGCCGCGCGAGGCCACCGCGAGCACGACGAACGCGAACATCGCGGTGAGGCCGATCTCGGCGACCGCGGCCGATCCGAGCCCGTAATAGCCCGGCGATCCGCGCCCCCACCCGCTGGCGACCGCGCGCGCGACGAGCGCGCCCCCGCCGGGGCGGCCCTGCGCCATGGTCACGGCGAGCCCGGCGCCGGCGGTGCCGCCGGCGAGCTGCGCGGCGACGTACGGCAAGAGCTCGCGCGGCGCGAGGCGGCCGCCGATCGCCATCGCGACCGAGACCGCGGGGTTGAGGTGCGCGCCCGAGAGCGGCGCCAGCGCCAGCGTCATCGCGCCCAGCGCGACGCCGAACGCGATCGCCACGCCCACGAGGCCGAGGCGCTCGCCGCCGACCGCCATGGCCCCGAGGCCCGTGAACACCACCGCGAACGTCCCCAGCGCCTCGGCCGTGTACTTCCTCATGGAGGGCAGTATGTCGCGACGGCCGGCGCGCCGCCACGGGCGCCCAGGCTCAGGGGAGCGCGGCGATGCCGGCCGAGGCGTCGACGCTGCAGCCGTGCTCGGTGTCGACCGTCTGCGGCGCGGGGTACGGCTGAGGCTCGTAGCTCCAGGTCGTGTCCTCGAGCGGCCGGTCGACGCCGGCGACGGTGTACGTGTCGGTCCCGCCCGCGTCGACGAAGATGCCGATCGTGGGCGCGTCCTGGCGCGGCTCGCCGAACGGCGCCTCGGACGAGTAGTTGCCGGCGCCGAGCGTGGGATCGCCGGCGGCGACGTAGGTGTCGTCGCCGCCCACGTTCACGAGGCAGCCGATGCCGTTGATGTTGCCGCTGCCGAGCGAGAGCCCCGGCGCATTGTAGACATCCGAGCCGCCCTCGTCGAGGTGGATGCTCGCCGAGAAGTCGTGGCCGACGCCGATCGACGTCGCCGCCGGCACGAGCGTCGGGTTGTACTGATCGTCGCCGCCCTGCTCGAGGAAGAGCGAGAGCGCGAAGTGCGCGGTCGATCCCTGGATGTACCAGTAGGCGTCGTAGGTGTCGGCGCCTCCGCCCTCGAGCAGCATCCCGAGGCCCTGCCAGTAGCCGGTGCCCTGCGCGAAGACGCTGCCCGTGTACGCGTCGTTGCCCGAAGCGTCGCGGAGGATGCCGACGCCGCCGGCCATGTACGCGGGATCGTCCGAGGCCTGCGGGCGCCGGCCCTGCGCGGCGCCCTGCGACATCGAGGTGTTGCCGGTGCCCGGGAGCTGCGGCGAGAAGTAGAGCGGGTGCCCGCCGACCGCGGGGTTGCCCGGATCGCAGTAGTAGATGTCGTTGCCGGCGCCGTCGACGATCGCCGCCGCGCCCTGGGCCCCGCCGAAGCCCTGCGACATCGTGAACGAGCGGTGCTGATCGTTGCCCGCCGGATCGAGGAGCGCGGCGATGCCGTAGAGCCCCGCTCCTTGCGAGGCGACCTCGGCGGCGTAGTCGTCGTCGCCGCCGGCGTCGTAGAGCACGCCCACGCCCACCGCGGCGAAGCCCTGCGAGACCGCGAGCGAGCGGTAGGTGTCGCCCTCGGGGCCGAGATCGAAGAGCAGCCCAATGCCGGCGACGCCCGCGCCCTGGCGCGGCGTCTTCGAGAGCGTGATCGGCCCGTAGTCGGTGTCGGGCGTGCCCTGCGGGTTGTAGCGGCCCTTCGAGTCGCTCGGGAGCATGTCGCCGTCGTCGGGATCGCCGACGATGGCGTAGCCGTAGGCGTCGGTGCCGCGCACGTCGATCGCGATCGAGACCGGGTGCTCCTCGTCCGACGCGCCCGCAGGCACCTCGTAGGTGTCGTCGCCGCCGAGATCGAAGAGCAGCGCCGCCGACTGGGTGGGGCCGCCGTCGGCGTAGAGATCGTCGCTCGCGTCGTGGATCGCGATGAGGCCGAGCGGCGTGTCGATCTCGGCCGCCGCGAAGGTCGCCGTCGGGAGCGAGGCGAGATCGGCGCGCTCCACCGCCGCGGCTAGAACGGCGGAGGCGTCGACGATCCGATCGAGGTCCACCGCGTCGAGCTTGGCGATGTTCGCCGCCGAGGCGTTGATGGCGTACCCGCCGGGCACGTAGAGCGCCCACGACCGCGCGAAGAAGCGGATGTCGATGGGCTCGGTGGTGCCGAACGCCGCGAGGACCTCGGTGGCGGCGAGATCGATGGCGCCGACGATGGGCGCGAGCGCGCGCTGCACGTCGGCCGGCACCGCCGCGAGCGCGGCGTGGATGGCCGCCTCGTCGCCGGGCGCGCCGTGGTGCTCGTCGAGGAGGAGGATCGCCGTCGCCAGGGGCGACGTGTCGTCCTGCGCCGCCACGTAGGGCGTGAGATCGAAGCACGCCGAATCGATGGCGTGCCCGCGCCGGACCGAGAGCGCCGCGATCGCGTCGGTGACCGGCGACGCCGATCCGAGCGCCGCGTCGAGCCACCCCGCCGTCTCGCGCCCGTACCCCGGCAGCCGCAGCGGCCCGCGGTGCAGCGGCGCGAAGTCGGGGAGGCGGTGCTTGTCGACGAGCATCGGCGTCGGCCAGCCCGAGAGCGCGACGTCGGCGGGCAGGAGGCTCACCGAGCAGCGATCGAGCCCGCCCGCGGCGAGCGCGGCGTCGAGCGCGTCGGCGACCCCAGGGATCGGCGCAGGGCAGTCGCCCGTTCCGGGGAGCGCCGCCGCGGCGGGCGAGCTCACGCACACCGTGTCGAGCGGCGCGCCGCCCGATCCACCGGAGCCGCCGGCGCCACCTTCCCCGCCGTGGCCGCCGGTCGTCGTGGAGGACGTCGTGCCGGGGACCACGGTGTCGTGGGCCCCGCCCGCGGGCGGGGCGCGGGGGGCGGAACCCGGGGGGTAGTGGCAGCCCCAGGCC
>CAYJPW010000273.1:0-9160 GCA_964372055.1 uncultured Polyangiaceae bacterium | reverse complement strand
CTCGGGCGGCGTCTCGGTGCTCGCCGGCGCGGGGCCGACGGGCGTCTCCTGCGCGGCGGCGCGGGCCGGCGCCAGCAGGCACGACAACCCCAGTGCCAGGAGCGGCGTCCGCACGCGAAGACCCGTCACGGCGCGGCACGCTACACCAAGCGAGGTCTGCGCACACCCACCTCCGCGTAGGCTTGCGCACCGGGTCATTTCCACAGGGAGACGGGGAGACGGGGAGTATTTCCTGCGGTCGACCCAGGTCCACCCTTCGCCCAGCGCCCACCCTGATCCACCCAAGAAAATCCTCCCTGTCTCCCCGCCTCCCTGTGAAATCCTGTGGGCCACGAGCCACGGCCCCGTCGTCAAAACGGGACGCCGAGAGCGCGATCGGGGTGGCCGACCGGCCCCCGGAGCCGCTATTCTTCTGATGAACCACGCCGGCGCGACCCACGCGCCGGTTCCCGCGGCGCGAGCCGCGAGGAGACTCGCCATGACAAGCGAATCGTCCCAGGGGTCTTCCCTGCGGAGGGCCACAGGCTCCCTGCCCAAGACGCGCGCGGTCCTCGGAGGCCGCTACGAGCTCCTCTTCGAGCTCGCCTCCGGCGGCATGGGCACGGTCTACGTCGGAAGGCGCCTCGGGCCGAGCGGCTTCCAGCGCCTGGTCGCGATCAAGCGGATGCACCCGTCGATCGTCGGCGATCCCGACAGCGTCGACGCCTTCATGGACGAGGCGCGCATCGCCTCGCTGGTGCAGCACGCCAACGTCGTCGCCATCCACGACGTGCAGCGCGACGGCGAGGAGCACCTCCTCGTCATGGATTACATCGACGGCGCCAGCCTCGCGGTGCTGCTCGGCTCGCTGCGCCGCGCCGGCAAGCGCATCTCGCGGCGCGTCGGGCTGCGCATCGTCTGCGACGCGCTGCGAGGGCTGCACGCGGCGCACGAGCTCGTCGGGCTCGACGGCAGGCCGCTCGAGCTCGTCCACCGCGACGCCACGCCGCACAACATCCTCCTCGGCGTCGACGGATCGGTGCGCCTCACCGACTTCGGCATCGCCCGCGTGGCGACGCGGACGGTGCACACCGATCCGGGCTTCGCCAAGGGGAAGTATGCGTACATGGCGCCGGAGCAGGCGTTCGCCGAGCCGCTCGACCGGCGCGCCGACGTGTTCGCGATGGGCGTGGTCGCGTGGGAGACGCTCACCGGGCGGCGCCTCTTCGAGAACCGGACGATGCACGAGGTCGCGCGCGGCATCGCGCTCGGCGAGATCCGCGCGCCGAGCGCCGCCGGCGCGGGCACGCCGCCCGAGCTCGACGCGATCGTCCTGCGCGCGCTCGCCCCGTGGCGCGAGCACCGCTACGCGACGGCCGCGGCGTTCGCCGACGCGCTCTACGCCTTCGCCAGCGGCGAGGGAGGCCTGGCGCCGTCGTCCGCGGTGGCGGACGTGCTCGACCTCGCCTGCGGGCCGCTCATCCGCGAGCGACGCGACCGCGTCCGCGAGGTGCTCCAGAGCACCTGCGTGCGAAGCGTGCGTCCGCCGGCGCAGGAAGCGTCGCGGCACGCGCTCGCGGCGCCGGCGCCCGAGGAGACCCGGATCTCGCTCGTGGATCGGGGCCATCCGGCGAACGACGGCGGAGTGCTCGCGCGTCCGCGGATCGCGGGCGCGGAGGCGCTGGTCGAGCACCGGCCCTCCGGAGCCCCCGCGCTCGATCGAGCGACGCCGACGATCCAGGACCCTCCTCGCAGCCTGCTCGACGGGGTCCCCGCGGCGACCGCCGCGCGGATCGCGACGCCGAGCTCGCTCAGCCGCGACGTGCCGGCGCCGGAGGCCGAGCCGCGCCCGATCCGACGGCGCCTGCGCGTGCTCGCGATCGTCCTCGCCACGAGCTCGCTCGCGCTCGGCCTCGGCCTCGCGCTCGGCGGCGCAGAGCGCCCGCCGCCGCGCGCGGGCCGGATCGCGGTGCACACCACCGCGGCGTTCCAGCGCGCGCACCTCGAGGTGGTGCGCCCCGTCCGCATCGGAGCCGCACCGCACGCGGGCGCGCTTCCGTCGCCGGCGCGCCACGCCGCGCCGCCGACGCGAGCGCAGCCGCCGCGCGCGCCCCGCCGGTAGCGGCGTCCGACGAGCCGGTGTAGAGGCGGGCGATGTCGTCTCGCGTTGCCTCGCTTTCGCTCTCGAAGGGTCTGCCGTGGCTCGCGGCCGCGCTCGTCTCGGCCGCCGGTGCGTTTCCCCAGCTGTCGGGCTGCGCCGCCGCCGACGAGGAGCTCGGGAGCGGCGGGCTGACGGCGACCGGCGCGACGAGCTCGACGTCGACGACCTCCGGCACCACCACGACGACCTCGGGGACGGGCTCGAGCGGCACCGGCACCGGCACGGGCTCGACGACGACCGCGACCTCGTCGACCGGGGAGGGCGGCGCGACGAGCTCGACGTCGAGCACGGGGCAGGGCGGAGCCGGCGGCGCCCGCGGCGGCGGCGGCGGCGGGGGGGGGGGGGGGGGGGGCCCCCCCGCCCGGGGGGGGCGCGACGTGCGCGACGTCGAGCTGGGGGCTGGGCGGAGCGGGCGGCGCCGGCGGCGCCGGATCCGGCGGCGGCGGCGCGGGCGGCGCCGCCGGGACGGGCACGGTGCTGCTGCTCGCGGGCGGCGGCCCGAGCGTGCTCGGCGGCGAGTTCCACACCGGCGCGGGCTGGACGACGACGACGGTCGCCGGCGGCGCCACCGACAAGGGGCCGGCGCTCGTGATGGATGCCACCGGGCAAGGCGTGGGCGTCGTCCGCTCCACCGCCAACGCCGGCGAGCTCCGCGCCACCGCGTGGAGCGCCGGCGCGTGGTCGGCGCTCGCGCCCGTCGCCATGGGCGTGACGACGCGCGACACGCCGCACGCGGTCGCCATCGGCAGCGCCGCGTTCGTCGTCTTCCACGGCGACGACTTCAAGCACTACCTCGCCGTGCACGACGGCGCGCAGTGGTCGCCGACCGCCGAGCCGGTCGGCGGAGCGGGGCCCGCGCAGAGCTTCGGCCCCTCGCCCGCCGCGATCGGCGCCGCCGGGGCCTCGCCGGTGCTCGCCTTCGCAGGCAACGACCACGATCTCTACGATCAGACGCGCTCCGGCGGCGTCTGGGGGCCGGGCATCGGGCACGCCCTCGGCGATCTCGTCGACCTCACGCCGGCGATCGCAGCGCCGACGACGGGTCCGAACCTGATGATCGTGCTCGTGCGCAAGACCGACTCGGCCCTGCTCTACACCGTCCGCAACGGCGTCAACTGGACGATGCCGATCGCCATCGCGAACACGAGCAGCACCGCCGCGCCCGCGCTGCTCGCCCTCCCCGCCGGCGAGCTCCTGCTCGCCTACCGCGGTCCCGCGAACAAGCTCTTCACCTCGCGCTACACGCCCGGCAGCGTCCCGCCCTGGTCGGCGCCCGCTCAGCTCGGGATGGATACGCTGGCCTCGGCGCCCGCGCTCGCGCCCGGGGTCGACGGCGCCCTCGCCGAGCTCGCCTACGTCGACGCGGGCACGGGCGCGGCGTTCCACGCGCGGCTCACGGGGGCCGCGTGGAGCGCGCCGGCGCTCGTCGGCGGCGCCGGGATGAGCGACGTGGCGCTCGCGTCGGCGCCCTGAGCGCCTACGGCATGCGGCGGAACGCCGCGCGCACGCGAGGCCTCGTCAGGTAGACGATGATCGCCGCCGCGAGCGCGAGCGCGATCCACGGCCCGATGGCGCGCGGGACCGTGGCGACCGCGACGACGGCGAGCAGCCCGTTGAGCGCCTGGATGATCAGCGCGGCGACCCACGCGCCCGACCGGAGCCGCCAGAGCCCGTGGGCGACGTAGATCATCGCCGCGGCGAACGCGACGTTGACGGCGATCTCGGCCGCCGCGACCGAGCCGCGGCGCATCAGGATGAGCGAGGTCACGAGCGGGCCGAGCCCGCTGAGCACCATGAGCACGGCGACGGCGACGACGCCCGCGGGTCGCGTCCTCTCCTCCATGAAGGACGGCGCTGCAACGACCGCGCCGCCCGCGGCGGGCGAGCCGCCTTTACCGCCCGCCGCCCGGACGCTACGCTGATCATCTCTCGCTCCGAACGGAGGCCGACGTGAACCAGCGTGGACGAAGCGCGGGGCTGGCGGTGGCGCTGGCCGCGCTGGGCGCGTGCAACGCGATCACCGGCGCCGACGATCTCGAGGTCCTCGACGGGATCGACCAGAACGGCCAGGGCGGCCAGGCGGCCACGGGCGGAACCGGCGCGAGCGGGACGACGACCGGCGCGGCGGGCGGGACCACCGGGAGCGGAACGGGGACCGGCACCGGATCCACGACGGGCTCGACCACGGGCGGCACCAGCACCGGGACCGGGAGCGGCTGCGCGCCGTGCGGGCCGAACGAGTACTGCGAGGACTCGACCAACACCTGCGTCTGCAGCCCGGGCTACGTGATGCAGGGCGGGAGCTGCCAGGCGGCGCCCATCGGCGATCCGTCGACCCACACCCAGCAGGAGGTCTGCGACAAGTGGGCCTCGGGGCACATCGTCACCGAGCCCGATCCGATCACCGCGAGCGGCGCCGACTGCGACGCGGGCACGCTCAAGCAGGCGGCGATCGTCGACACGCTCACGCGCATCAACATGTTCCGCTGGCTCTCGGGCCTCGGCCCGACCACCGACGACGCCGGCTTCGACGCCGACGCGCAGAAGTGCGCCAACCTCGAGGCGTGGTGGGACTTCTCGAACCCCCAGAGCCCGCACTTCCCGCCCTCGAACTCCAAGTGCTACACGCCGGAGGGCGGCGCGACGGCCGGCCAGAGCAACATCGCCTGGGGATCGGGGCACCCGGCGCAGGCGATCGATCAGTTCATGGAGGACAACGGCAACGCCACCACGATGGGGCACCGCCGCTGGATCCTCAACCCGCCGCTCGGCCCGGTGGGCATCGGCTACTGGGAGACCGGCGGGCAATACGGCAACTCCGAGTGCCTCCGCGTCTTCGGCTCGTCCGGCGGCGGGCCCAACCCCTCCTGGGTCTCGATGCCGAACGCCGGGTTCGTGCCGATGCCGATCGCGCAGTGGACCTGGACGTTCCACGGCTCGCTCTCGGGCATCGCCAACGCGCAGATCAGCGTGCTCCGCGTCGACGACAACACGCCGCTCGCGGTGAACGTGCAGACGCTCCAGCAGGGCTATGCCCAGGATGCGATCTCGTGGGACCCGAGCGGCTGGTCGCCGCAGGCGGGCAGCACCTACCGGGTGACGGTGTCCGGGCTCGGCGGCGGCGACGTCGTCTACGACGTCAAGCCCGTCAACTGTCCCTGACCGGCGGACTGGCGCGACCCGTGCAGCGGTTCCACGATCGCCACGCCGGAGCCCAGCCCGTGATCTGCCCTCATTGCGGCCAGGACGCCCCGCCGATCTTGCGCGGGATCGAGCCCCGCTGCCCCATCTGCGGGCGGCTGCGCGACCCGTTCGTCGCCACCCCGGTGAACGTCGCCGGGCAGCCGTCGCGCGTCGGGGGCGCCATCGCGCGCGTGCTCGGCTGGCTGATCCTCGGGGGCGGCCTCCTCCTCGCCGTGATCCTGGGCGCGATCCTCCAGGCGATCTTCCCCGCCGGCGTCGCGGGCATCATCGTCGGGCTCGCCATCGCGATCGCGAGCGCGATCGCCGGCGGGCTGCTCCTGGCGGGCGGCCGCGGCCTCGCGGCGCGCGGCGCGGACGCCGAGCGCGCCGCGCACGTGCGCGTCCTCTACGCGCTCGCCTCCCATCGCGGCGGCGTCGTGCTCGCCGCCGACGCGGCGCGGTCGCTCGGCGTCGGCGCGGCGCAGGCGGACCGCCTGCTCACCGATCTCGCCAAGGATCCCGAGGAGAACGTCGACGTCGAGATCGGCGAGCGCGGCGAGGTGCTCTACGTGTTCAAGGGCTTCCGGCGGCAGCGCGTCGCCGCCGAGCCCCCGCGCGTGCGCGTCGGCGCGGAGGCGCGCGGCGCGGGGGCGGGACACGAAGAGGAGGAAGAGGAGGAGCCCGAGGCGCCGGCCGAGAGGCGAGAGGGCGCGAGGCGGCCGTAGCGACGCGCGCCCGGCGGACGCCCCGCCCGCTCCTGTAGTAGCCTCCGCGCCCCATGCAGACCGACAAGAGCGTGGTCGTCACCGGGGCCACCGGGTTCCTGGGCCGCGAGATCGTCCACCACCTGCTCGCGGACGAGCCCGACGTCCGCCTCACGCTCCTCGTCCGCGGCAAGGACGAGGCCGACGCGCGCGCCCGCGGCAACGCCGTCCTCGCCGAGGGCCTGACCGGCGACGCGCTCGAGGCGGCGCGACGCCGCGTCGCCACCGTGAAGGCGGATCTCGAGCGCGAGCGCTTCGGACTCGATCCGGCCGGCTACGAGGCGCTCGCCGCGAGCACCGGCGCCGTCATCCACGGCGCGGCCTCGGTGAGCTTCACGCTCCCGCTCGAGGAGGCGCGCGCGATCAACGTGGAGGGGACGCGGCGCATGCTCGACTTCGCCGAGAAGGCCCGCGCGCGCACCGACTACATCGGGACGGCGTACGTGGCCGGCGAGCGCCGCGGCCTCGCGCTCGAGACCGAGCTCGACGTCGGCCAGACGTTCCGCAACACCTACGAGCAGACCAAGATGGAGGCCGAGAAGCTCGCCCAAGAGCGCGCCAAGTCGCAGCCGATCGCCATCTTCCGCCCGAGCATCATCGTCGGCGACTCGGCGACCGGGCGGACGTCGAGCTTCAAGGTGATGTACTGGCCGCTCAAGGTCTTCTCGCGCGGCTTCGGCCGCGTGGTGCCGGGCCGCCCCACGACGCCCGTCGACATCGTGCCCTCGGACTACGTCGTCCGCGCGCTCACGCACATCCGCAAGGATCCGGCGAGCGCCGGGCGCGTCTACCACCTCGCCGCCGGCCCCGAGCGGAGCGCCCAGCTCGGCGAGCTCGCCGAGCTCGCCGCCGCGTTCTTCGGGGTGAAGAAGCCGATGTTCGTGAACCCCGAGCTCTTCATCCGCTTCGTGCGCCCGCTCGTCGACCGCCTCGCCTTCGGCAAGCTCCGCCACGTGCTCCTGACGGGCCGGGTCTATACGCCCTACCTCTCCCTCGATCTCCGCTTCGACACCCGCGAGGCCCGGCGCGCGCTCGAAGGCACCCGCATCTCGGTCCCCGCCGTGGAGGACTACTTCACGAACCTCTTCCGCTACTGCCTCGAGACCGACTGGGGCTCGAAGCCCGCCGCCTGATTCGGCGCTATGCTCCTCCCGTGATCGACGACCGCGCCTCGCTCGCCGGGCCCGAGCTCGCCGCCCTCGAAGCGATCGTCGCGACGCAGCGCACCCTCGAGGACGTCGTGCGCTGGAGCCTCGCCCTCGATCCTCCGAAGGTCATCGCCGCGGTCGTCGTGCAGGACGAGTACACCCACGACGTCGTCCTGCCCTACGAGGGCACGCTCCACCTGGTCTACGACACCACCTGACTCGGCGCGGTGACGGCGGTCGCCGTCTGGGATCACCCGCCGAGCGCCGACGAGCTCCTCGAGGCGCGCCTCGCGCGCGGCTGGGCGCCGACGCCGACGGCCACGCGCGACGGCCCGAAGATCCTCGGGCATGCGGCCTGCGCGACGATGCGCCACACGCCGGTCTGAGCGTCGCTCGCCGTCGTCGGCCGCGAGCGTGAACAGCCGGTCGTGGCGATGGCGCGTGCGAAGACACCTACATTGTGGTAAAGCGTCCCGCTTCCATGCCGACCGAGACGTTCACCGACTTGCCCGCCGGAATCGCGGGCGCCCTGCAGAGCCGCGGGTTTACGGCCCTCACCCCCGTTCAGCGGGCCGTGCTCGACCCCGCGCTCCAGGGCCGTGATCTGCGCATCTCTTCGCAGACCGGCTCGGGCAAGACGGTGGCGATCGGCCTCGTGCTCGCCGCGGATCTCGAGCGCGTCGCCGCGACCGACGCGGCGGCCGCCGTCGCTGCAGCCGACGCCGAGCCCGAGAGCGCCAAGCGGCCGGCGACGACAACGCGTCCCGCCTGCGGCGGCTCCGCGACCCCGCCGGCGCGCGGGCGGGCGCGGCCGGCGGCGCTGATCGTCGCGCCGACGCGCGAGCTCGCCGCGCAGGTCGCGCGCGAGCTCGCCTGGCTCCTCGCGCCCGTCGGCGCGCGGATCTGCACGGTCGTGGGCGGCACCAGCGTGGCCGGCGAGCGGCGCGCGCTCGCGCAGGGCCCGAGCGTCGTCGTGGGCACGCCGGGCCGGCTCGTCGATCACCTCGAGCGCGGCGCCATCGACGCGTCGGCGGTCGCGACCGTGGTCCTCGACGAGGCCGATCAGATGCTCGACCTCGGCTTCCGCGAGGAGCTCGAGGCGATCCTCGGCGCCGCGCCGGCCGAGCGGCGCACCCACCTCGTCTCGGCGACCTTCCCGCGCGAGGTCCTCGCGCTCGCCAACCGCTACCAGCGCGACGCCGCCCGCGTCGAGGGCACCGCGCACGGCCAGGCCAACGCCGACATCGAGCACGTCGTCCACCTCGTCCGCCCGGACGAGCGGGTCGCCGCGCTCGTGAACCTCCTCCTCCTCGCTCCGGCGGAGCGCGCGCTCGTGTTCGTGCGCACCCGCGCCGACGCCTCCGAAATCGCCGAGGCGCTCTCGGCCTCCGGCTTCTCGGCGCGCCCGCTCCACGGCGAGCTCGAGCAGTGGGAGCGCACCAAGACGCTCGGCGCCTTCCGCGCCGGCGCGGTCACCGTGCTCGTGGCGACCGACGTGGCCGCGCGCGGGCTCGACGTGCCCGACGTCGCGCGCGTCATCCACGCCGATCCGCCCGGCGACGCCGAGGCCTTCACGCACCGCAGCGGCCGCACCGGCCGCGCCGGCAAGAAGGGCACGAGCGTGGTGCTCGTCCCGCCGGTCGCGCGCGAGTACATGGTCCGCGTCCTCCACCGCGCCCGCGTCGAGGCGGTCTGGCGCCCGGCCCCGTCGGCGGACGACGTCCGCCGCGCCGCCGACGAGCGCCTCCGCGCCGAGATCGCCGCGTCGGTGGGCGAGGCCTCGAGCGACGCGTCGCTCGAGGCGCTCGCGACCGAGCTGCTCACCACGACCGATCCCACCCAGCTCGTCGCCGCGCTGCTCGAGCGCGCGCGCCGGGCCGGCCCCTGCGAGGCGCAAGCGGTGACGCCGCTCCTCCCCCCGGAGC
>CAYJPW010000272.1:1547-9479 GCA_964372055.1 uncultured Polyangiaceae bacterium | reverse complement strand
AGCCTCGCGCCCCCCGGCGCGCCGCCGGCGGCCGCGCCCGCCGAGGGGCTCGCCGGCACGCCCGGCGGCGCGGGATCGCTCGCCGCCACGGCCCGCGGCGGCCGGGGCTCGGGGATGTCGTCGAGCTCGGCCCGGAACAGCGTCACGCGGCCGGTCACCTCGCGGCAGGCGGCGCACCCCGCGAGGTGCCGCGCCAGCCGCTCGCGCCCGCGCTCGCCGAGCGCGCCGTCGGCGAGCGCCGCGATCGCCGGCTCGAACACCTCGCAGTCGTCGACGGCATCCGGCCGCCCGCCGCCCGCCGGCTCCCGAAGCAGGCTCGTCCCGTTCATGTCGTCTCCTCCACCGTCGCCGGCGACGCGGCGGCCGCCGGCTCGACGCGGCCGTAGCGATCGCGCATTCGCTTCAGCGCCGCGCGCACGAGGCGATCGGCGTCGCGCGGCGTGGCGAGCTCGAGCCGATCGGCGATCTCGGCGTGGTCGTGCCCGGAGAGCCACAGGTACAGCGCCTGGAGCTGGTCCGACCGGAGCTCCCCCCGCGCCTTCTCCAAGAGGCGCGTCGCCGTCATCACCTCGGTCGGGTCCGCGGGCTCGCCGTCGGGCTCGTCATGGAGCGGGACGATCGGCACCCAGCGGCTGCGGATCTCGGTCGTCTCGGGATCGGCCGTCACCGGCGCCGGGCGGCGCACGTCGGTGTACTCGGGGTGCGCCCGGACGTGGTCGATCGCGGCGCGCGCCGTCACCGTCGCGAGCCAGGTCTTGAGCGAGCCTGCGGCGCGCGCGTCGGCCGACGCGAGGTAGCTCCTGAGCCGGCGGAAGCGGTCCTCGCGCAGGCGCTCCATGACCCGGACGACGATGTCGCGCCGGTCATCGTCGCGCCCGGCGAGCTTGCCGGTCAGCTGCCAGCGCCCGGTGATCGCCCAGACGGTGGGCTCGATCGCAACCCAGAGCTCCTGCCAGGCGCGCGCGTCGCCACCGACCACCTTCCTGACCAGGGGCTCGAGGGGCACGATCTCCTCAAGACGGCAGCGGCCCGGGTTCCGTCACTGGGACGCGCCGAATTCCAGGACAGCGGGGGGGATTCACAGGGAGACGGGGAGACGGGGAGGATTCGATTCGGTCGATCCGCGGGCAGCTCGGGGCGAGGCGTGGGCCGGATCGGGGCCAGGCCGTCTCCCGGATTCTCGCTCGATGACGGGAAGCGACGCGGCAAACCTCAGCTCTTGCGTCGTCGGGCCCAGGCGGTCGCGGCGCCGAGGGCCATCACCAGCCAGGCGGGTGTCGACGGCGAGGTCGGCGCGCTCGAGCCGCCGCGAAGGGGCGTCGAGCAGCTCCCGGTCTGCACCGTCTCCGGCATGTTGCCCATCCCCGGTCCGGTGCTCGGATCGGCGCCGGCGCTCGTCGAGCCGCCGACGCCGCCGCCGCCCGCGCCGGCGCCGCCGGTCGTCGAGGTGCTGGCGCCGCTGCTGGTGCTGCCCGCGGCCGACGACGTGGCGCTGGCGCTGGTGCCGTCGCACGGGGGGCTGTCCGGATCGGCGGAGGTGCTCCCGGGATCCCCGGGGTTCGAGATGTCGGTGGTGCGGCCCGGCGTGTCGCCGGTGGCCCAGGCGCCGCACGGATCGCCGAGCTCCTGGCCGTTGGTCTGGCCGTCGCCGTCCGAGTCCGTGTCCCAGAGCTGGAGCCACCAGCCGCTCTGCGAGCTGCCGACGAGCGGCTTCACGTCGAGCCCGAAGGCGTTCTCGGTCGCCGTGGAGCCGGCCGGGTGGCAGGTCGTGCAGGTGTTGACGCCGTAGTTCGGGATCGCCGTCGCGTACTCCGGCTTCGCCGCCGCCGTCCAGGAGAGCGACAGCACCGCCAGGGTGACGGCGACGGGGGCAGCGCGCATGATGAGGGTCACGTTATCACCCGGTCGTTGCCGCGTCGCCGGCGGCGAGGTACGGCCCGTCGCCCGTCATGCGCCCGCCCCTTGGAGACGCCGAGAGCGGCCCGGCCGCCGCAGACGTCCGGAGCGGCCGGCATCGGGCCGCGAACCCTCGCTCGCGCGCACGCGCGGCGTGGCTGGCAGCGCTCGGGCTCGTGCTGCCTGCCGGGTGCGCTCGAAACCCGCCGCCGCCCCCGCCGGCGCCGGTGTTCGAGGGGCTCTCGATCGAGCTCACGCCCGAGCCCGACCGCAGCGAGGTCGAGATCGACGTGCGCCTCGCCGGCCCGGCGGCCGTCGGCGTGGATCGCGTCGGCATCGCGCGCGACTGGGCCGGCACGCGCGGCGCCGACGCCGTGCGCGGTCTGCGCGCGACCGACACGCTCGGCGAGATCGCGCTCGAGCCCGTGGGCGGCTCCAGCGACGCCGAGGCCGATCTGCGCCTCACCCGCCCGGCGCGCGGCGAGCTCCGGCTCGCTTACCGCGCCCACGACGCCGGTCCGGACGCGCCGCGGATGGCGCTCCACGTCGATCGCGATCGCGTCGCCGGCGTCGGCCACGCGTTCCTGGTGCTGCCGCGGGTGCTCGCGCCGGTGCCGGCGCGCGTGCGCTGGCACCCCGCGGCGCTCGGCCCCGGCGCCTCGGGAGCGAGCTCGCTCGGATCCGGGGACACCGTCCTGCTCGAGGCCACGAGCGACGCGCTCGCCCACGCCGTCTACGCGGCCGGTCTCGTGGGCGCGGTCGAGGCGGCGCCCGTCGGCGCCGGCGCGCCCCCGCCGCTCCGTCTCGTGCACGTCGGCGCGCCGAGCCTCGATCCTTCGAGCCTCCTCGCCTGGACGGCCGGGGCGCGGATCGCCGCGCGCGCCGTGCTCGATCCGGGCGCGACGGCGCCGGCCGATCCCCTCACCCTGCTGCTCTGCGCGAGCCCCGGCATGGGTCGCGATCACGAGGGCGTGAGCCTGGGCGGTGCGCTCGGCCTCTGGCTCGATCCCGAGCGCGCGCTCGACGCCGGCGTGAAGATCGTGGTCGCGCACGAGCTCGTCCACGAGTGGATCGGCGGCTCGCTCCGCCTCGAGCACGAGGGACGCGATCTCGCGTGGTTCTCGGAGGGCTTCACGGTGCACTACGCGCGCCGGGTGCTCTTCGACGCGGGGCTGCTCACGCCCGACGAGCTCCTCGCCGATCTCCGGCGCACCACCGAGCCGGGCGACGCACCGGGCCGAGCCGGCGCGGCGAGCGGCGCCGGCGCGCACGAGCAGGTCGCGGCGCTCTGGGGCCACGAGCGCGGCGACGGCTACCGTCGCGGCGCGCTCTACGCCGCCAAGCTCGAGGCCGCGCTGCGCGCCCGCCCCCGGCGGCCCGCGGGAGCGCGCGCCCGAGGACTCGACGATCTCCTCCGCGAGCTCGCGGCCGAGGCGCGAGCCAAGGGCGGCGGCCCGCTCTCGGTCGCCTCGTTCCGCGCGCTCGTGGTGCGCGAGCTCGGCGCCGCCGCAGGAGACGAGCTCGATCGCCTCATGCTCCGCGGCGAGGGCGCCGTCGTCCCGCCCCAGGGCGCGTTCGGCCCCTGCTTCCGCCGCGTCGTGGACGAGGTGACCGTGTTCGATCTCGGCTTCGATCCGGAGAGCCTCGGCGCGACGCCGCAGCTCGTGCGCGGCCTCCGTCCGGGATCGGCGGCCGCGCGCGCCGGCGTCCGCGAGGGCGCCCTCGTCCTGGCCTCGAAGCTGCCCGCCATGGACGGCGATCGCCCCCGCGGCGAGGTGAAGCTCACCCTCGCCGACCGCCGCGGCGGGAGGAAGGTCCACTACCGCCCCGAGGCGAAGCGGGCCCGGACGCGCTGGGAGCTCGCCGCCTGCGACCGCGTCCGCTGATCAGCGCGCGCGCGGCAGGGTGGTGACCACGACGCGGTGCTCGCGGGCGAGCGCGCGGCGCACGGCGGCGCGGACGGCCGAGACGCTCACGTCGTCGAGCGCGGCGAGGAGCTTCTCGGTCGCGCCGGGGGCGAGCACGCCGCGGAGGCGGGCGCTGTTCATGGCGCGCGGCGCGCCGGGCACGACGACGCCGCCGCCGAGCTCGCGCTGGAGCCGAGCGTGCACCAGCGCCTTGGCGATCGCGAGCTGTTGCGCCGACGGCCCGGCCCTGGCCATCGCCTCGATCGCCTCGCCGAGCCGGGCCTCGACCTCGGCGAGATCGTGGCCGAACGCCGGCGCGACCTCGATGACCGCGACGCTCGCCCGCGGCCCGACGTCGAGGACCGCCCGCACCGACGAGGCGACCTTGGCCTCGTCGACGAGCGCGTGGGTCAGGCGCGCGACCCTGGCGCCGCCGAGGATCTCGAAGGCGACGCGCATCGCCGGGTCGGCGGGATCGCCCTCGGCGGGCGCGATCCAGCCGTAGAGCGCGCGCGGCGACGGCACGCCCTCCTCGAGCGTGAGCCGCTCCTCGGCGGCGTGCGGCCCGACCGCGCCCTCGTCGGCGGGGGGGATGCGCGCGAGCGCGGCTTCCAGGAGGCTCCGCGCGCGTGCCGGATCGACGTCGCCCACGAGCATGACCGTCGCCCGCGCGGCGGCGCGCTCCTGTCGGAGCGCCTCGGCGAGGGTGAGGTCGCGCCAGAGCTCGGCGTCCTCGCGCGCGCCGATCACCGTCCCGGCGAGCGGGTGGCCGGCCGGGAAGAGCGCGTCACCGAGCGCGATCCACGACGCGCCGTAGGGAGTCTGCTCGAGCGTTCGCCGCCGCCCTGCCGAGGCAGCGCGCCGGATCTCGGCGAGCCTGTCGCGGCTCGCCTCGCCGAGCAAGAGACGGAGCCGGCCCGCCGCCAGCGAGACGCCGACATCGAGATCGCGCGGCGCGACGGTGACGGTGTGGCGGCTCTCCCCGCCGGCGAGCCCCGCCGCGGCGGCCGAGGCGCCGAGCGCCGCGGCGGCGGCCCCGAGCCCCGCGGGCGCGCCGAGGCGGACGCTGATCGCCACGCGCGGCGCCGACGGGTCGCGGCGGACGTCGATCGCGATCCCGTTCGCCAGCGTTGTCTGCACATCCGGTCGAGGATCCCAGCCGCGCTCGTCGAGGCGCGCCGCGAGCGCCGGTCCCCCGCCCCGCCCCACCACCGCCACGGGCTTGTCGATCGCGCCGGCGCGGCCCTTGAGCGGCTGCACGCCGAGCGTCAGCGCGCCGAGCGGATCGTCGCCGCCCGGACGCGCCCAGCCCGTCCCGCCGCCCACGAGCACGAGCGGGAGCTTGGCGTCGAGCGTCGCCATCGCGAGCCCCGCCGCCGGCGCCGGTTCGGGCAGGGCGGCGTCGTCGGGCAGCACGAACGCGGGCAGCCGGTTCTTGCCGAGCGGGTACGGGCGGCGCGGCAGCGGGTCCGGCCCCGCGAGCGCGAGCTCGAGCGCCTCCTCGTCCTCCGGCGCGTCGGGCTCCGGCGCGGCGTGCGCCGGCGCGCGCGGCCCGTCGGGCAGCTCGGCCTCGCGCACCGCCTCCTCGGCGATCTGGACCTCCTGGTCGAAGTACGCCGGGAACGCGGCCAGCGTGTGGGCGATGCGATCGGCGGGCAGCTGGACGAGGTAGTCGCCGCCGGTGGGCGGCACGCGATCGCGCAAGAGCTCGGGGTTCATCTCGCGCAACAGCAGCGTCGAGACGCCGGCCGCGCGCGCGATGGTCCGCAGGCGCGTCCCCTTCGGCACCGCGAGCTCGCCGAGCTCGAGCGGCGGCGCGGCCTCGACCCCGTCGAGCCCGAAGCGGGCGCGGTTCTGCGCGAGGATCGCGAACGCCGCCACCTTGGGAACGTAGTCGGCCGTCTCGTCCGGGATGACGCGCGCCGCGGCGAGATCGCCGAGGTCGATCGGGCGCCGCCGCCCTTCGGCGGATCGGCCCGCCTCGACCACCTTCTGCATCGCGCGCACCACCCCCTCGGCGCCGAGGTTGTACCCGGCGAGCGCGAGGTCCCAGCGCCCGAAGCGCTCGTAGAGATCGCGCAGGTGCGCCACGGCGGCGGTCGTCGCGCGCGAGAGGCTGCGGCGCTCGTCCACCCAGGCCGACTGATCGAGGCCGTAGAGCGCGCCGGTCTCGGGCATGAACTGCCAGAGCCCCGCCGCGCCCGCCGGGGAGACGGCGCGGGGATCGAAGCCGCTCTCCACCGCCGCGACCCAGACCAGGTCCTCGGGCAGGCCCGCCTCGCGCAGCGCCTGCTCGATGGCGGGGCGGTAGCGCCCCGCGCGCTGGAAGCGCTCCAGGAACGACGCGCGCCCGCGCGGATCGCGCCCGTAGTAGCGCACGAAGCGGAGCGTGCGGCGGGTGATGGGGACGCGCAGCTCGGGGAGCGCGAGGGTCGAGACCGTCGCGCCGCTGGGATCGTCGAGGTCCTCGTCCGTCGCGGCCGCGAACTCGCGGGCCATGGCGGCCGCCCACGCATCCTCGACCCTGGGGAGCGCGGCGCGGCGCTCGTCGCCCGGAGAGGCCGGCGGCGCCGCGGGCCGGTCGAGCAGCGTCGGATCGACGAAGGCGCGGTAGGCGGCCGCCAACGAGGCCCCGAGCCCAGGCGTCCTCGCCGCCTGCGCGGCCCCGAGCCCCGCGATCAGCAGCGCGGCCCCTGCGAGCGCGCGCCTCCTCATGCGCGCGTGGCTCCGCGGCGAGCGCCGCAGGCGAGGACCTGGAAATCCGACGCCATGGGGGGAGCCATCATACGCGACGGCCCGGGCCGTGGGCACCGCGACCAAGCGCGACGTGCGCGCCATCGCGGCCCGTCCGTTTCAAGCTTGACGTGACGAATCCGGCGCCGGCCCGGCGGCGCGGCAGCTCCGAATCCCAGAGCTCCCCGGCCACCTCCGCCAGTCGCCGGCCGCCTGTGGCCTGCTGGTCATGATCACCGGTTGCCGCTTCGCCGGTCGCCGTCGAACGGCCCCCACCCGTCGGAGCACACGCGCCGCTCGGTCGCGAGCGAGTCCGCGCTCGAGCTCCCTCAACGCGGATAGAGGAGGAACGCCTGCCGCCGCCTGGCGAAAGCCTCGCCGTCGGCGCGCGCGAGCGCGCCGAGCTCCTCGAGCGACGCCCCGCGCTCGAACGCGTCCGAGAAGGCGCCGTTCGCGACCAGCCGGCGGTAGGCGCGAGCATCCCACTCGCGCGGGTAGAGCCTCCGGAGCGCCCGCGCGACGGCGACCCCGACCGCGAACGGCTCGAGCCGCTCGCGATCCTCGACGGCGAGCGCCACGCCGCCGCACACCCTCCCGGCATGCTTGCTCGAGCGAGGCGTGAACGTCAGCGGCGTGAAGCGCACACCGCCCAGGTGCTCGGAGGCGAGAGCGTGCGCGAGCGCCGCTCCATCGACGTACGGAGCGCCGACGATCTCGAAGGGCCTGTCGGTCCCGCGGCCGACGCTGACCGACGTCGTCTCGAGCGGCCCGATCCCGGGGTAGAAGAGCGCGCCCTCGAGGCGCCGGATGTTCGGCGAGGGCGGGACGAACGGCAGCCCGGTCGCGTCGGCGAGATCGCCGGGCCGCCAGCCCTCGACGGGGATCACGGTCAGCTTCGCGCCGAGCCGGCGCTCGACGTCGAAGAGGCGCGCGAGCTCGCCGAGCGTCAGCGCGTGCCGCACCGGCAGCGGGTGGGCGCCGGTGAACGACGCCAGCGCGGGATCGAGCAGCGGGCCCTCGATCCGCACGCCGCCGATCGGGTTGGGCCGGTCGAGGACGATCACCTCGAGCCCCCGCGCGGCGGCGGCCTCGAGCAGGTAGAGCAGCGACGTCTCGTAGGTGTAGAACCGAGCGCCCACGTCGACGAGGTCCACCACGAGCGCGTCGAGATCGGCGAGGTCCGCGTCGCGCGGCCGCCGGCGCGGGCCGTAGAGGCTCACCGTCCCCGGCCGGCCGGAGCCGTCGGCGACGGCCTCGTCGGCGCCGGCGTCGAGGCCGTGCTCGGTCGTGAAGACGCGCACCAGGGTGACCCCCTCGGCGCGCTCGAGCAGCCGGAACGTGGGCGTGGCGGAGCGCCCCCCACGCGGGGGGGGGGTGCAGACCCCCAAACCCGAGG
>CAYJPW010000272.1:0-1537 GCA_964372055.1 uncultured Polyangiaceae bacterium | reverse complement strand
GGGGGGCGGGCCGGCGCGCGCGAGGGCGGGGGCGTGCGTACAGAGCCCGATGCGCTTGCCGCGCAGGCGCGCGAAGCCGTCGCGACGCAGCACGTCGACCCCCGGCACGACCGCGGTCGCCGGGATCACCGAGGCGGCCGCCGCCTCGCGCACCTCGGCGCGGAGCGCGTTCACGTCGCCGCGGCCGTCCGGGTGCACGCGGTTGGAGAGGAACACGACCGTGAGGCCCGTCGAAGGATCGATCCAGAACGCCGTCCCGGTGAAGCCGAGGTGCCCGACGAGAGAGCCGCGCACGTCCCAGCCCAGGCCGCGCAGGCCGCCGCCGGGGAGCTTCCGCGGCCGCAGCATCTCGCGCACCGTCGCGGCGCGGAGCACGCCGCCGCCGCCCGAGACCAGCGCCCGGCCGAGACGCGCCAGATCGTCGGCGGTCGAGAACAGGCCCGCGTGGCCCGCGACGCCGCCGAGGAGGTGCGCCCGTGGATCGTGCACCTCTCCCCGCAGCCAGCGCCCGTCGCGCCGGCCGGTCGGCGCCGCGCGCGCCGTGAGCGCCGGCGCCGGCCGGAACCCGGTGTCGCGCATCCCGAGAGGACCGAAGAGCTCGCGCTCGAGGAACGCATCGAGCCGCTCGCCGCTCACCCGCTCGACGATCGCCCCGAGGATCACGTACCCGAGATCGCTGTAGAGCTCGCGCTCCCCGGGCCGCGCCAAGAGCGGTTGGGCGAGGATCGCCGCGAGCGCCGCCTCGCGGCCCCTCGCGTACTCGCCGAGCGGGTTGTCGGCGGGGAGCCCCGAGGTGTGGAGGAGGAGCTCTTCGATCGTGATCGCCTCCTTCCCCGGCCCCACCAGCGCGGGAAGATGCGAGGCCGCGCGGTCGTCGAGCCGCAGGCGCCCCCGCTCGACGAGCACCATGACCGCGAGGGCGGTGGCGAGCTTGGTCACCGAGGCGAGATCGAACACCTCCTCGACGGCCATCGCGCGGTCCTCCCCCGGCGCGAGGGCGCTCGCGCTGCCCTGGGAGCCGTACGCCTTGCGGAGAACGACCTTGCCGCCGCGCGCGACGAGGACGACCGCCCCGGGGAGCTCTCGGCGGCCGACGGCGTTGCTCACCGCCGCGTCGATCCTCGCGAGCACGGCGGCGTCGAGGCCGGCGTCGGCCGGCGCCGCCGGAGAGAGCTCGATCCCGAGCGCGACGCTCGCTCGCGCGCCGGCCGCGAGCTCGGCGCCGTCTCCGCGCGCGTCCTTCGGGGGCGCAGGGGCCTCGCCCGGTCCGCCGATATCGGGCGCGCGCGGCGCGGGAGCCGCCGCCGTGCTCATCGCCCGGGGCGCCGGCCCGGGCGCGGCGCACCCGAGCGCGAGCGCGAGCGCCGCCAGCGAGCCGAAGCGAAGCGTCATGGCCCCGTCGACAACGCCCGAGGAGGAGGCCCCCTTCCCGCCTGGTCGGCCGCGCCGCGCCCGCGGCTCGGCCTCGGCGGCGCGTTGAGGGCGACGTCGCGCGCGGTTGAGTGGCCAGCCGGGGGGGGGCCCCCCCCCCCCCCGC
>CAYJPW010000271.1:9358-9613 GCA_964372055.1 uncultured Polyangiaceae bacterium | reverse complement strand
GCTCGGCAGCGGCGGCGGCCGGCCCGGTCCCGCCGCGCCCTCGCCCTCGCCGCCCGCGGGCGCGCCGGCTTCCCCTGGCGTCCTCCGCGCCGATGCGGCGACGAGCACGAGCGCGCTCAGCGCGACGAGCAGCGCGGCAGGCGCGCCGGAACGAGGGGCGCGCGCCTCGTCGGCGCGCGCGCTGTCGGCGTGGCCGGCGTCGGCGCCGCCGGGGGCGGGGGGGCCGGGGCCACGCGCGGGGTCCCCGGCGCGCTC
>CAYJPW010000271.1:0-9348 GCA_964372055.1 uncultured Polyangiaceae bacterium | reverse complement strand
GGAAGACGAGGCGGGGCATCCGGTCCGAGATCGCGGCGAGCGCGCTGTCGGCGTGGCCGGCGTCGGCGCCTCCGGGCGCGGTGGGGCCGGGACCTCGCGCGTCGTCCACGGCGCGATCAGAAGCCGGGGTTCTGCACGCTCGGCACCCAGGTCTTGGAGGTGCCCTGCTTCGGCGGCGTGGCGGCGCCCGCGGGCGCCTTGTCGTCGTCCTTGTCCTTGGCAGGCGCGGCTCCGCCGGGGCGACGCTTGGCGCCGCCCGACTTCTCGGTCTTGTCGGCGGCGTTGGGGAGATCGTTGATGCTCACCGCCGGCTCGTCGACCGCGGTCGTGGGCGCCGTCGTGGCGGCGGGCTGCACCTCGGCGGCGACCGTGGGCGGCGGCGCGGGGGCCGGCTGCACGGGGGCGACGGCCGAGCCCGTCTGGGCGGCGCTCTCGCCGCCGCCACCGCGGCCGAGCAGCACGAACGCGAGCACCAGCGCGACCGCGGCGCCGGCCGCGGCGGCGACGAGGATGCCCCGGTTGTTGCGCGGCGGCTGCGGGATGTCGAAGAGCGAGGCGGGCGCCTCGCCCGCCGAGGCGGCGGCGAGGTTCTCGGACGTGGTCCGGTTGGGATCGCCCGAGGAAGGCCCGCCGATCAAGGAGAGCCGCTCGGGGAGCATCTCCTCCTTCACGCCCGAGGCCATCTTGGTGAGCAGGACGTCCGAGATCGCCTCGTGCACCACCGGGCCGGGCGTGAGCGCGATGCCCGCGGCGCGCTCGTCGGCGGCGCGGACGGCATCGCGGAGCGCGGCGCGTCGCTTCTGCCCGCGATCGCCCATGATCGCGCGCACGAACGAGCCCACGTCGTCGTCGACCACCGAGGCGCCCGTCACCGCGAGCACGCGGTCGATGGCGCGATCGAGATCGGCGATCGTCTGGTAGCGCTTGTCGGCGTCCTTGTGGAGCGCCTTGAGGAGCACCTGCTCGAGCTCGGGCGAGAAGTCGGGGTTCTTCACCCGCGGCGGGAGCACCGGCCGGGTGATGATGTTCCTCATGGTGATGAGATCGTTCTCGCCGAGGAACGGGTGCAGCCCCGTGGCCAGCTTGTAGAGAACGATGCCCATCGCGAAGACGTCGGTGCGCCGGTCGACCTGGCCGCCGCGGGCCTGCTCCGGCGACATGTACGGGACCTTGCCCTTGAGCTGGCCGGCGGTCGTCTCGCCGCCGGCGCGGCCGATGGCCTTGGCGACGCCGAAGTCGACGAGCTTCACGATCCCGTCGTACGTGACCAGGATGTTCTGGGGCGAGACGTCGCGGTGGACGAGGCCGAGCGACTGATCGTTCTCGTCTTTGAGCTCGTGCGCGGCGTGGAGGCCGGCGCACGCTTGGGCGATCATCCGGAGCGCGATGCGCTGGGGGAGGTGGGTGTTGTTCTTCTTCGCCGTCTTGTGGATGACCGAGAGCGCCTCGCCGTCGATCCACTCCATCACCAGGTAGAGGATGTCGTCCTGCTCGCCGAGATCGAGGATCTCGGCGACATTGGGGTGGTGGATGCGCGCGGCGAGGGAGGCCTCGTCCAGGAACATCTGCTCGAACTGGGGATCGTCCGAGAGGTTCGGGAGCATCGTCTTGACGGCGACCGTCTTCTGGAAGCCGCGCGAGCCCTTTTGGCGCGCGGCCCACACCGTCGCCATGCCCCCCTGGGCGATGGGGAGGAGCAGCTCGTAGCGCCCCAGCACCATCCCGGCCGTAAGCTTGTCGTTGGTGGCCACGCTGGAGAGGTAGCCTAGCATCGCGCATCGCCGACGTCCCGAGCGACCTCGCCCGCGGGGCGTGTCCTTGGAGCGGATCGCACCGGTAACAAAAGAGGTCACCCCCTCGCCCGTGAGGGAAGGGGGTGACGACAGCGAAGGCGCGCTCGGGGTGGAGCGCAGGCGCTAGGCCGGCGAGATCAGGCTCCGCCTGGAGGGGGCGGCGAGCTCCAGAGCTTCTCGTAGATCTTGGTCAACTTCTGCGAGGTCTCGGGGGTGAAGCCGTTGTTCTTGTACGGCCAGCGGAAGCCGTCGCCCATCGCCTGGTTGCAGGAGAGCGAGACGAGCAGCTCGACCGGCGGCGTCCCGTTGGGGCGCTGCATCGCGATCCCGAGCCCCGGCGTGAAGCAGTTGCCACGCTGGTTGCTGAAGCTGTCCTCGCTGCCGAACAGATCGAGCAGGTCCTCCTTCACGACCTCGTCGGTGAGCGGCATCTGCCCGAGGATGATGAAGCCCTTGAAGCGCGGGGGCGGGGGCGCCTGGGGCACCTGCGGCTGGGGCGCCGTCCCGGGGAGGAGGCCCGGCGGCAGGAGCCCCGGCGGGATCGCCTGGCCGACCTGGTTCAGGATCTGCTGTCCGGCGGCGGCGAGCTCGGGCGGCACGCCCGGGATCGCGGGGAACATGCCGGGCTGCGGCTGCGCGACCGGCGTCGGCTGGGGGGGCGGCTCGACGCCTTGCAGGCGCAGCACGGTGATCTGGGCCTTGTCCATCTCGTCGAACGGCGCGGTGCGCCCGGCGCAGCCGAGGGCGAGCGGCACGAACAACGACAAGCCGAGGAGAGCGCGGGAGGAGACGTTCATGTTGGTGGAGGAGTAGCACGGCTCGGGCCGGATGGGGCAAGCAAGCACGCCCTCGTCGGCCCCGCCGGCGGCGCGGTCAGGGGGCGCAGGCGTGGCCCTGGTAGACGTACCACTCGAAGATGGTGGAGTTGCCGTTTCCGGGGCTCGTCGTCATGTCGAACATCCGGAGCTTGGTGGTCGTGATCGCCGGGAAGAAGTCGATCTGGACGTCGTCGACCTTGCCCGAGAACGTGGTCGCGTCCACCCAGGCGTTGCCATTCCAGTACTGGACCGTGGCGCTCGCGATGTTGCGCCCGCTGGTGCCGCAGATGGGGTTCGTGGCGTGGTCGGTCTGCACGTAGAAGGAGCCGATGGTCACCGGCTGGTTCCACGCGAGCTGCGCCCAGGCGCCGCTCGGGGCCTGGCCGTTCGAGACCCACGCGAACTCGCAGAGCGGCTCGCCCACGCCGTCGTTCATGGTCGAGGGCACGTAGGGGGGCGAGTTTCCGCCGCTCGAGATGCTGGCGGTGGCGGTGAGGGCGAGATCGACGTTGCAGGTGCAGTCGTCGTCGACCGCGTCGTCGCAGCCCGCCGGGCAGCAGCCGTCGCCGTCGATGCACGCGACCACCGCCGCGCCCGCGCAGACGCCGTTCGAGCAGCTGTCGCCCGAGGTGCACGCGTTCTGATCGTCGCAAGCGCCGCCCTGGTTCGTCGGCTGGCCGCCGCCGCAGAGGCCGTTGGTGCAGGTCTCGGCCGTGGTGCAGGCGTTGTTGTCGTTGCAGGCGATGCCGTTCGGCCCCGGGACCGCGACGCAGCTGTCGTTCGCCTCGTTGCAGCTGCCGATGAGGCACACGTCGCCGGGCGCCGCGCAGGTGTTGGGGTCGCCGCCGCAGACGCCGCCCTGGCAGGTGTCGTTGATGGTGCAGAACTGGAAGTCGTTGCAGGGCGTGCCGTCGGCCACGCCCGTCTTCACGCAGCCGAGCATCGGATCGCAGACGCCGACGCCGCACTCGTCGTCGAGGAAGCTGCAGTCGACCTGCTGGCCGCCGACGCAGGCGCCGTTCGAGCAGAACGCCGTCAGCGTGCAGGGATCGCTGTCGACGCAGGCCGAGCCGTCGTTCCCCGGGACGATGTCGCAGGCGTCGCTCGTCTCGTTGCAGCTGCCCACGTGGCAGGCGTCGCCGCCGGGGCAGGGCTTCTCGGTGCCGCCCACGCAGACGCCGGCCTGGCAGAGGTCGTTCTGGGTGCAGAACTGGCCGTCGTCGCAGGCGCCGTTCTCGTTGGCGGGGAGCTTCTCGCAGACGCCGTTGATGCAGGCGCCGTCGCTGCACGAGTCGGAGAGCGCGACGCAGTCGGCGGCCACGGTGCACGTCGGCGGTACGCCGGTGCCGGTGGTGACGCTCGAGGTGGTCGAGCTCGACCCGCCTCCGTCGCCGCCCGCGCCGCCGGTGCCGGTCGGATCGGAGCCGCCGGCGCCGCCGGTGTCGAAGATGCCGACCTGGCTCGCGCAACCCGCCGCGCCCGCGAAGGCCGCGGCGGCGAGGAGGGTGAAGACGCGAGCAGGGAAAGAAAGAACAGACATGGCCCGAGGATTAACTCGGGCCCGGCCGCCCGTCGAGGACGAGCCGGGGGCCGCTCAGCCCTGGGACTGCTCGGAAGCGGGCGACTTCTTGGCGTTGCGCGCCTCGGCGTCGAGCATTCCGATGCGGGCCTTCTGGCAGCGCTTGACCCGCTTCTTCTTGAGGGGGGTCGCGAGCCACTCGTGACGGAGACGGACGTTCCACTTTGCGGTGTTGGCCATGATGGGGGGCGGAAGGTGCACTAAAAGGTGGGGATCGTCAAGGCACGGGGTGGGTTGGCGCCGTGGTCAGTCCGGAATCTTCGTCAACACGACGTCGAGCTGGATGGGCGTGGTGTCCTTCGCCTCCACCAACCGATCCCACGGAAAGTACCCCGCCTTCTCGACCGTGATCCGGTGCGTCCCCCGCGGCAGCGCGACCCCTCGCCGCGCCACGTACGCGAGCGCCCCCACGTACTGATCGTCGATGGTGACCGACGCGTCGCCGGTCGCGCCCTGGAGCCGGAGCGAGGTGGTGGGCGTGGCGGGCGCGCGGCACCCGGCCGCCGCGATCGCGACGACGAGGGCGAGCGCGGCCTTCATTCCCACTCGATGGTGGCGGGCGGCTTCGACGACACGTCGAGGACGACGCGGTTCACGCCGCGCACCTCGTTGATGATCCGGGTCGAGACCTTGGCGACGAGCTCGTAGGGCAGGCGGGCCCAGTCGGCGGTCATCCCGTCGGTCGACTCGATGGCGCGCAGGGCGATGACCTCGTCGTAGGTGCGCTCGTCGCCCATCACGCCCACGGTGCGCACCGGCAAGAGCACGCAGAAGCTCTGCCAGAGGCGGGAGTAGAGCTCGGCGGCGCGGACCTCCTCGTCGAAGATCGCGTCGGCGGCGCGGAGGACGGCGAGGCGCTCGGCGGTGATCTCGCCGAGGCAGCGCACGGCGAGGCCGGGGCCGGGGAAGGGGTGACGCCAGAGCACGTCGTGCGGCATGCCGAGGGCGGCGCCGGCGGCGCGGACCTCGTCCTTGAAGAGCTCGCGGAGCGGCTCGATGAGCTTGAGCTTCATCCGCTCGGGCAGGCCGCCGACGTTGTGGTGGCTCTTGATCACGGCGCTCGGGCCCTTGAACGAGACGCTCTCGATGACGTCGGGGTAGAGCGTGCCCTGGACGAGGAACTTCGCGCCCTCCACCTTCTTGGCCTCCTCGTCGAAGACCTCGATGAAGGTGCGGCCGATGATCTTGCGCTTCTTCTCGGGATCGGTGACGCCGCGGAGGGCCTCGAGGAAGCGGGCGCCGGCGTCGACGTGGACGAGGCGGAGGTGGCCGCGGTCGCGCGCCTTGCCGGGATCGCCGGCGAGGGGGCCCTGGAACATGGCGACGACCTTCTCGGCCTCGTCCTTCCGGAGCAGGCCGTTGTCGACGAAGATGCAGGTCAGCCTCTCGCCGAGGGCGCGCTCGCAGAGCACGGCGGCGACCGAGGAGTCGACGCCGCCCGAGAGGCCGAGGATGACGCGGTCGGTCTCGCCGGCCTTCTCGCGCACGGCCTGGACCGCCTCGTCCACGAACGAGGCCGGGGTCCACGTGGGCGCGAGCTTGGCGACGTCGAAGAGGAACGCCTCGAGGATCTCCTTGCCGCGCGGGGTGTGGGCGACCTCGGGGTGGAACTGGATGCCGTAGATGCTGCGCGCCTCGTTGGCGACGGCGCAGAGCGGGGTGTTGGGGCTCGTGCCGATGGGGGTGAAGCCGGCGGGCGCCTCGACGAGGCTGTCGCCGTGGCTCATCCAGACCTCGATCGAGTCGCCCGCCTGGAAGCGGCCGAAGGGGCCGACGGGGCGATCGACGCGGACGGTCGCGGGGCCGTACTCGCGCTCGGTCGCGCGCTCGACCCGGCCGCCGAGCAGGTGGGCGAGGAGCTGGATGCCGTAGCAGATGCCGAGGATGGGCACGCCCAGGTCGAAGAGGGCCGGATCGACGCGCGGGGCGCCCTCGCCGTAGACGCTCGACGGGCCGCCCGAGAGGATGATGGCACGCGGCTTGTGGGCGCGGACCTCGGCGAGCGGGAGCGTGCAGGGGTGGATCTCGCAGTAGACGCCGCACTCGCGCACCCGGCGGGCGATGAGCTGCGTGTACTGCGAGCCGAAGTCGAGGATGAGGACGGAGGCGTCGCGGATGGCGGAGGCCATGGCAGCGGGTACCACGACGGGGCCCGCGTCGCCAGGGCGGGCGCGCGCGGCCGTTGCCTGGACACCGCGAGGGTGGAAGCATCGGCGCATGCGCGCCCGAGCACGCCTGGTCGCGGCCGTCGCGGCGGCGTGCGCGTCCGCGTGCGGGCCGCCCGAGGACACGCGGCGCTTCGACGTCGCCGTGACCGAGTCGTTCGAGAGCTACGCTTGCAAGCCCTTCGCCTCGAGCGCGCTCGGGGCCGACGCGCTCAACCAGGTCGTCGCCGCCGCGAACGAGGCGAAGAAGCAGTTCGATGTGGCCCACGCCGGCCAAGACCCGAAGGCCCAGGGGCGAACGCTGGTGGTGACGCGCCGCGAGGGTCTGATGCGCTCGTGGTTCGAGGGCCCCACGGGGCAGGAGGGCGTGGCCTGCTACCCGGTCGGCTACGGCTGCGGGATCGATCTCCACTGCTGCAGCGGCACCTGCGATCCGGCGACGTACCTCTGCACCGAGGGCCTGGAGCTCGGCCCGGGCGAGGTCTACGTCGGGGCCCCGGACGAGGAGATCGTCGAGGGCCTCTACGAGCTCTCGCACGACGTCCCGCCGCCGGCCGGCGATCTCGGGACCAGCGAGTGCGAGGATCTCGTCGAGCTGCGCGCGTCGCTGGGCGCGACGCTCGACGGCGATCTCCTCGACGGCCGCGTGCGCCGCGTCGACATCCATTACCCCCTCCCGATCGGCGGCGACTTCTGCCAGCTCCGCTACGAGTGCGCCCGCGACTACGTCGTCGAGGGCGTGCAAGAATGAGCTGAATGCTCCGAAGAGGCCTGCTTCCAGCCCCGGGCTGAAGCCGGCTGAAGCCCGGGGCTGGATGGGCGATCACGGAACCGTGGGGTCACGGCATCTTGGGCGGCGGCGTCGCGCTCGGCGCCGGCGCCGTCGCGCTCGGCAGCGGCACCATCGTCCCCGCGGGCGTCGCCGGCTCCGCCGGCAGCGGCACCATCTCCGGCGCCTGCCCCGGCTGCTTGTCGCCGATCGCCGCCGGCGGGTAGTCGCGCGGCGTCTCGTACTCGGGCGGCGGGCCTCCGGGGAGCGGCTTCGGCGCCGGCGCCGGGCTGCACGCCGCCGCTCCGACGACGACGAGCGCGAAGAGCCGTCGCATCACAGGTGGATCCCCTTCTTCTTCGTGGGTGGCGGCGCCGGCGGCGGCCCATCGGGATCCGGCAGATCGAGCGGATCGAACGGATCGGGCGGGAGCGGGCGAGGCAGCGACGGCCCCGACGGCCGCCGCGCGGGCGCCGTCGCCACCGGCGCCGCGGGCGCGAAGTCGACGCCGGTCGCTCCGGGCGCCCCCACCGGGATCCCGGTCGACGCCGGCGCGGCGGGCGGATCGTCGGGCAGGTCGCGCGCGCAGCCGGCGGCCCCCAGGCCGAGAGCGAGGGCGAGGGCGGCGGCGCGCACGGGCTCACGCTAGCACGGCCGCGCCGGGCCGGTCGGGTGCTGCTTGTTGGCCGGCACCCTGCTAGGTTGCCCGCGTGGATCCCGAGGGGTTGCGCGCGGAGCTCACCGATCTCGCCCGGCGGGCGCGCTCGGCGGCGAACGCGCTCGCGCCGCTCGGCCGCGCCGCGAAGGACCGCGCGCTCCACGCCGTCGCCGCCGCCCTGCGCGGGCCGGGCGCCGCCGCCGTGCTCGAGGCGAACGCCGCCGACGTCGCGGCCGCCCGGTCGACCGGCACCGCGGAGTCGCTCGTCGATCGCCTGCTGCTCGATCGCTCGCGGCTCGAGGCGATCGCCCGCGCCGTCGAGGAGATCGCCGCCTTCGAGGATCCGGTGGGCGAGGTGCTCGGCATGCGCCGCCGGCCGAACGGGCTCACCGTCGGGCAGGTGCGCATCCCGCTCGGGGTCGTGGCGATGATCTACGAGTCGCGCCCCAACGTGACCGTCGACGCGGCGGCGCTCTGTCTGAAGAGCGGCAACGCCGTGCTCCTGCGCGGCGGCAAGGAGGCGGCCCGGTCGAACGCCGCGCTCGGCGCCCTGGTGCGCGACGCCGTCGCCGGCGCGGGCCTGCCGGCCGACGCGGTGCAGATCGTGCCCCCGCTCGGGCGCGACGAGACGCGCATCCTCGTCGGCCTCACCGGGCTCATCGATCTCGCCATCCCGCGCGGCGGCGAGGGGCTCATCCGCTTCGTCGTCGAGCACGCGCGCGTGCCGGTCATCCAGCACTTCAAGGGCGTCTGCCACCTCTACGTCGACGAGGGCGCCGACGTGGCGATGGCGCTGCGGCTGGTCGACAACGGCAAGCTCCAGCGCCCCGGCGTCTGCAACGCCCTCGAGTGCCTGCTCGTCCACCGCGCCGTCGCCGGCGAGCTCGTCCCGCGCCTCGGCGATCTGTTCCCCAAGGGCCTCGAGGTCCGCGGCGACGAGGCCGTGTGCGCCCTCCTGCCGGCGGCGCGGCCAGCGGCGCCCGAGGACTTCGGCCACGAGTTCCTGGCGCCCGTCCTGGCGGCGCGCGTCGTCGGCTCGCTCGACGAGGCGCTCGATCACATCCGGCGCTACGGCTCCAACCACACCGAGGCGATCTGCACGCGCTCGTACGAGCACGGCCAGCGCTTCCTCCGCGAGGTCGACGCCAGCATGGTGCTCGTGAACGCGTCGACGCGCTTCAACGACGGCGGCGAGCTCGGCCTCGGGGCCGAGATCGGGATCTCGACGACGAAGCTCCACGCGTATGGCCCGATGGGCCTCGCGAGCTTGACCGCCCTCAAGTGGATCGCGTACGGCGAGGGCCAGACCCGGTGATAATCTCGGACCATCCGAGAGCGAGGTGACGTTGGCGAAGAAGCGCGACGAGGGCGGCGACGGAGACACCAAGCGAACGCGGCCGGCGACGCCGGCGGCGGGGAGGCGGACGGAGGCCGGTGCGGGCCGTCCCGCGCGCCCGGCCGCGAGGCCGCGCCTGCGCGCCTCGCACGCGACGACCGACGCGCCGGCGGGCGCGCGCGCGCCCGGGCCGGCCAAGGCCAACGCGAGGAGCGCGCGCGGCGCACCGC
>CAYJPW010000270.1:0-9699 GCA_964372055.1 uncultured Polyangiaceae bacterium | reverse complement strand
GACCGAAGCGAAGCGGAGGGCGGGTGTCCGGGCGGCGAAGCCGACCGGCAATTGCGGGGGTTTGGGGGCGGAGCCCCCAAGTTGGAAAACAAAAAGCTCAAGGGCGACCTCGGTTGCCCGAGTCGCCCTTGAAGAGGAGTTCCGCTTGCTCGCCGGATCGTACCCCGGGGGTCGTCCTGTTCGGCCTCTCGACCGATGCGAGCCTCGCGTACCAGGCTTCGGGCCTGGTACGGCATCTTCGTCCGTCGCCGGATCCCGGCGGTGGGTCGCACAGTTCGCGCTGCCGCTCCCACCTTCAGGCGCCGCGGTTTTTCGCCGCGGCAGCTTCGATCGCGAGGTCACCAGGCGCAGCGCGATGGCTCGTACGTGACGGCCTTCGTTGGCTGCCGACCCCCTGCGCCCTTCGGCTGAGGGAGCCTGACCCGATGCCGCGATCTCTGACGTCCTCTGTCGCCGCTGCGGTGCTGACGCGTGGGCTCCACCCCTCGCGCTCGCCGCCGGCCACCCGACTCGCGTCGCGTGACCCGCTTCCCGCCGCGGCCAGGACCCGACCTGCTCCCGCGCGGTTTAGACGCGTGAGCCTCTTGATCCAGGACGCCTTCCTTCGGAGTCGATCCTCGACCTCGCGGTCGAGGGAGACGCCTCGCACGTTCACTTGTCGTTCGCGTGCTCGGCGCCTCGCACCCTTTCGCTCGTCGCGGGGTGGCGTCGCCCTGTCGGGGTGCGATGCCTCCGCGCCGCGCTACCTCACGTCCTCTCGGTCCGCCTCTCGGCTCGCCTCGATCGCAGGAGGAAGATGCTTCTCTCCGACCTCTGCATCCGACTCTCGACACGAGCACCCGTGAACCGCCCGATTCCCGAGCGCGCCGCTTTCGCGGAGCTGACCGCGCAGCCCGAAGGGACGTGAGCCCCGACGATCTGCGCCGGCGCCGGACCTCCTTGCGGCGATCCGACCCCAGGTGGGACGCGCTTGACGTCGCGCCTCCAGCTTCGGTCGCTTCGACCACTGTCTCCTCGAAAGAGGAGGACGAGCGCCGCCCATCAGGGCAGCGCTGCCTCGCCGCGGCGTTGTCGACCGCGCGCGAAGCTGGCGAACGACCTCTGACGCTCCCTGTCGCGCCCCGATCCCGATCGGCTGACGCCGACCTTCGTCGAGGCACCGAGGACCGATTCCACCGCCTCCCCGTCAAGGGGTGCGGATTCCTCTGCCCGAAGCGCCTTCCATCGACAGGTGCTCCCAAGGAATCGCTTTCGCGATGTCCGCTGGGTAGGGAGCCCGCCACCGGTCTCGCGGCTTTGCCACCGCCGATCCGGCTTCCGGCACGCTTTCACCACCCCATCGCTCTCGCGCTGGATGGCTAGACCCGGCGTCGGGTCCAGAAGCTCTTCGCTCCTGGCCGCGACGGGCCGCACGCCGCCTGTCGACTTCTGCAACCGAAACGATCCGCGAGCACCACCGACGAACCGTCCGAACCCCGCGCACCACGCCGCGGTCGCCCGCAGCGCAGCTGTTTTTCGTGCCGCCTCGTTTGACGGAGGCGGACGGATTGCGGGTGGCTCTGCACGCGGCAGGGCCAGCCGAGATGTCACGGGCCAGGGGCCGCTGCTCGGACGTCTCCGCCCTGGTGAGCACCGGCGTCCCCCGCCGCGATCGCTCGCGGTGGGAGCTTCGCCCCAACCCGATCGGCTCGAGCACCTCTTGTCGCTCGCTCGTGACGACTGCGGCTGGAGTCAGCCGCCGCCGCCGGACCCCCGAGGTTCTTCCTTGGGGTCGGCTACGAGCTCGCCCGGCTCGCTCCTTCCGGAGCTTCGCCGGCTCGCCCCTTTCGGAGCGCGCCCGGCGGGCTCCTTTCGGAGCTCGCCGTCGAGGGCCGCTTCCCACGTTCCCCCGCGAAGGGGAGCGCAGTCGGCTGCACCCGAGGTGCCTTCCATCGGCGGACCACCTCGGAGAGGTGTGGCCCCCGGGTTTTCTCCCCAGGCTGTCCCCAGCCTGTGGAGTCCGTGAGGGCCTGCGCCTTTTCGATCCCCGGCGGCCATGCACCCTCGACGCGGGTGCGTGGGCCGGAGACTCGGGCGCGCTGGACGGTCTGGCTCGAGAGCCTGACCGCCGGTAGCGAGCGCCCGCAGCGCCTCCGACGACTTCTGCGTTCGGTCGATCCGCGGCTCGATGTGCCGCAGAACTTCCAAGCGCGTTTCTCCCTCTTTTGACCCGCTTATGCAAACAAAAAATCACACGCCGGACACCATTTTTTGTCCACAGGGCTCTCCACAGGTTTGCCCCTGGATCTCGGCAGAAAACGCCCATTCCGGGGCCGTCGAGGGGCTCCGATCCGGCCCGCGCGCGGGTCGCTAAGCGTCATATTTATCGCCATAATTTATGACCACAAATCGCGTCTCCCACACCAGCGCCGCCTGATGCGCGATCCGGGATTTCCCCGATGCCCCGGAGGACGTCACGGTCGTCGGCCGTCCCGCCTTCAGCGACGACGTGCTACCTCGACACCCGTGGTGAGATCGCTCGTCGGGGAGCTCGGCTCCCGCGCTCCGCTTCCCCTGCTCGCTTCGCACGACGCCGCCTCGCTGACGGAGGCGCTCGTCTCGGTGGGCGGAAGGCGATCGCAGGCGGCGGCCGTCTCGGCAAAGGTGCTGCGGCACGTCTTCGGAGCGCCGACCGCGAGGGCGGGCGGCACGCCCCTTCGCGCAACGGGAGCGCCGGAGTGGAGCGAGAGGGTGCTCGCCGATCTCGGCATCGGCTCGTGGGCGCGGCCGGCGCTGCTCGCGCTCGATCCGCGCCCCTCGCTGGCGATCGCCGAGGACGTGCCGGCCGCGGACGGGACGCGGCGCCTCGTGCTCCGCGCGCGCGACGGCGCGCTGGTCGAGGCGGTGATCATCCCCGGGCCGGCCCGCACCACGCTCTGCATCTCGAGCCAGGTCGGCTGCGCCCGCGCCTGCGCCTTCTGCGAGACGGGCCGGCTCGGCTACACGCGCCAGCTCTCGTCGGGCGAGATCGTCGACCAGGTGCGCGTCGCCCGCGCCGCGTGGGGCGGCGAGCTCGACAACCTCGTCTTCATGGGCATGGGCGAGCCCTTCGACAACCTGCCCGAGGTGCTGCGCAGCATCCGCCTGCTGACCGATGGCCGCGCGTTCGGCTTCGCGCCCTCGCGCGTGACGGTGAGCACGGTCGGGGTCGCCGACAAGCTCGAGGCCTTCTTCGCGGGGGCGCGGGCCGAGCTCGCGGTGAGCCTCAACGCGCCCGACGACGCCCGTCGCACCGCGCTCATGCCCATCAACGCGCGCGTCCCGCTGGCGGCGCTGCGCGAGGCGATCGTGAGGACCCTCCCCGCGGGCCGGCGCGTGCTCTTCGAGTACGTCCTCTTCGACCGCGTCAACGACGCCCCCGAGGACGCCGACCGGGTCGCGGAGTGGGTGCGGGGCCTCCGCGCACGCGTCAACGTGATCCCCTGCAACCCGGGCCCGGATGCGGCGCTCGTCCCGCCCGCGCCCGAGCGAATCGAGGCCTTCGTGGCCCGCCTCGCCTCGCGCGGCGTGACCACGCTGGTGCGCCGCCCCCGCGGCCGCGACGTCGGCGGCGCCTGCGGGCAGCTCGCCGGAGCCGCCCGCGCCGCGCTCGCGGCGGGCGGCGCGGCGTCGCCGGACGAAATCTGACGCGTTGATTGGAAACGAGACGCCCCAGGACCGGCGTCCGCGACCGGCGCTACTTCTTCTCGACGCTCGCGCCGGCCTTGACGCTGACGCCGGCCTTGCCGTCGCCGTCGCCCTTGTCCTCGCCGTCCGCCGGGATGGCCTTCATGTCGAAGCTCGGCGGCGTCTCGGGCTTGCAGTCCGGCGGCGGGCCGAAGCCGTCGGCGTTGAACTTGTACTCGAGCGTCCCGGAGCCGCTCGGCTCCTTGCGGATGGCCTCGATCTTCACCTCGTGCTCGCCCTTGCGGGCCGGGGTGCAGTAGGAGAGGAGGTAGAAGCGCTTCATGTGCGCCTCGAGCTTGCCGGCGACCTTGTCGAAGGCCTCCTTCACCTTGGCCTGATCGGTCGCGAGCTCGGTGCCGTCGCGGCCGACGTCCTCGAGGTGCGCCTTCTCGATCTCGGCGCCGACGCCGATCGCGTACATCTCGTAGTGCTCGTACTCGTCCTTGCCGATCTCGTCCTTCATCTCGTCGCGCGTCTTGCGGTTGGCGCGATCGGTGCCGTCGGAGAAGACGACGAGGGTGCCGAACTTGAGCGGCTTCTTGTCCTTGTCGAGCGACTTCTTGAGCTCCTTCAGGCCCTCGATCACGGCGCCGTGGAGGTTCGTCGAGGGGTCCTTCGCCTTGTACTTGCGCAGGCCCTCGAGCCCGCCCTGGACCGAGCCCTGGGCCTCGGTGAACGGGGTCACCGAGTGGATCTTCTCCTCGCCGTCGAACACGTAGACGCCGACCTTCTGCGACTTGCCGACGCGCTCGCTGAACGACTTGGCCGCGTCGACCAGGTTGTCGGCCTGGCCGGACTCCGAGATCGAGCCGCTCATGTCGACGAGCAGCATCGTGTACATGACCGCGGCGACCTCGGGGTTCTGGATGACCTGCTTGCTCTCGAACTTCGAGACCTCTTCGCCGTCCTCGTAGATCTTGAAGTCGTCGGCGGTGAGACCGCCGACGGGGTCGTCGCCCTGCTCGACGGTGAAGAAGACCCAGACGTTGGCCGGCTTCTTCGAGGCCGAGTTGACGAGCTTGACGTCGAGACCACCCCCGCCGATTCCGCCGCCGCTCTTGCACGCCAAGAGGAGCGAGCCGAGGAGGATCGCGAGGAGGATCGCCTTCGTTTGGTGGAGGAGTTTCACGGGCGCGATTAGGGCAGCACGGCGACGGGCTGTCAAATCGCGACTGGTCACGCGGGTGACCGCCGAAGCCGCGCACGCGGCGACGGGAGGCCGGTTTCGCGCGGAGATCGGCGGCCAGTCTACACGGGCGACGGGGCTCACGAACCAAAATCGGCCGCTTCGCCGCGCCCCGCAAAGGGCCGCTTCCCGCCTCTCGGGGGCTTCCGGTACGATTGCGCCCGATGCCGCGCTTCCTCGTGGTCGACGACTCCCCCGCCATGCGGACGTACGTCCGCACCGCGCTCGAGGAGAGCGGGCCGGAGGTCGATGTGGTCGAGGCGGCGAGCGGGTTCGACGCGCTCCGACTGCTCCCGCGCGGCAGGTTCGACCTCGTCATCACCGACATCAACATGCCGGACATCAACGGCCTCGAGCTCATCCGGTTCGTGCGGGAGAGCGAGCACCACAAGAACGTCGCCGTGATGATCATCTCCACCCAGTCGTCGGAGCGGGATCGCGAGCGCGGGCTCGCCCTCGGGGCCAACGGGTTCCTGCCCAAGCCGTTCAGCCCGGAGCGGCTGCGCGAGGCGGTGGCCACGAGCCTCGCGTCCTTCCAGGGCGCGCCGGCGCCGGACGCCGCGGCCGGCTCCGGCGGTCGCCCCCTCACGGGCCGGCGCTGATGGGCGACAGCGACCGAGCGCGCGACGAGTTCTTCTCGGAAGCGCAGGAGATCGTCGAGGGCCTCGGGCGCGATCTGCTCGCGCTCGACGACGCCCAGCGCGCCGGCCGCGTCGATCCCGATCTCATCAACGACATCTTCCGCGCGGTCCACACGCTCAAGGGGCTGGCGGGGCTCTTCGGCGCCAACCGGATGTCGACCCTCTCGCACGAGCTCGAGGGGCTCCTCGACGATCTCCGGCTCGGGCGCGTCGAGCTCGGTCCGGGCGTCCTCGATCTCCTCTTCCGCGCCGTCGAGCTCTACGGGCGGATCCTCCAGATGGAGAAGGAGGGGCGCGATCAGCCGGTGCCCGAGATCGACGAGCTGATCCGGGAGCTCAACCGCAGCACGCCGGCCGGCCCCTCCGCCTCGCCCGTCGGGCAGTACGAGCTCGATCCCGGGCTGCTCGCGGTGCTCACCGAGTACGAGGAGCACCGCCTCCGCACCAACATCACCCAGGGGCTGCAGCTCTTCCGGCTCCGGGTCCAGTTCCAGCTGGCCACCATCGACCAGGCGCTCGACGAGCTCAAGGCGACGGCCAAGCCGCACGGCGAGATCATCACCTACCTGCCCACCGGCGCGGGCGCCGACGCCGACTCGATCGAGCTCGACATCCTCATGGCCTCGCGCCTCGGCGCGGACGAGCTGAAGAAGCTCCTCGCGCCGAGCGGCGTCGAGCTCGAGGAGATCGCGAAGAGCGGCGGGGCCGGGGCGCCCAAGCAGCCGCCGTCGCGACGCACGGTCGACCCGTTCCCGAGCGGCACGCCGCCGGTGGCGCGGCAGGGATCGATCGACGTGGCGTCGCTCGTCCCGCTGCCGATGCGCGAAGGCACATCGCCGTCGATCCCCGCCAAGGCGCCGGACGTGCAGTCGCTGCGCTCCGTCGCCCAGACGGTGCGCGTCGACATCCAGAAGCTCGACCGCCTCATGAACATCGTCGGCGAGCTCGCCATCGTGCGCGCCTCGCTGGGGCGCCTCGTCGAGCAGCTCCGCGGCACCCAGGCGGATCGCGAGATCGCGCTCGGGCTGCACCGGCTCCAGCGCACCTTCGATCGCCACCTCGGCGCGATGCAGCAGGGCATCCTCGAGGTGCGCATGGTCCCGCTCGGCCAGGTGTTCGACAAGCTGGCCCGCGTCGTCCGCCAGATCAGCCGCGAGGCCGACAAGCACGTGAACCTCGTCATCACCGGCGCCGAGACCGAGGTCGACAAGCTCATCGTCGAGGAGCTCTCGGATCCGCTCATGCACATGATGCGGAACGCGATCGATCACGGCATCGAGCCGCGAACCGCGCGCGAGGCGGTGGGCAAGCCCGCGACCGGGACCATCGCCCTCAACGCCTTCCAGAAGGGCAACCACGTCGTCATCGAGATCGAGGACGACGGCGGCGGCATCGACACCGAGCGGCTCCTCGACGCGGGCGTCAAGCGCGGCGTGGTGAGCCCCGAGGAGGTGCGCTCCACCAGCCGCCGCGAGATCCTGAACCTGGTGTTCCTCCCGGGCCTGACCACGAAGACCGACGTCAGCGAGATCTCGGGGCGCGGCGTGGGCATGGACGTGGTGAAGACCAACATCTCCAAGCTCGGCGGCGTCATCGACGTCATGAGCGAGACGGGGATCGGCACCAAGTTCACGGTCACGCTCCCGATCACGCTGGCGATCATCAGCGCGCTCATCGTCCGCGTCGCCGACCGCCTCTTCGCCATCCCGCTCGCCAACGTGCAGGAGGCGGTGATCCTCGACGACTCGGGGCTGCGCCGCATCGACGGGCGCGAGGTGGTCACGCTCCGCGGATTGACGCTGCAGCTCTGCTTCCTGGCGCGGCTGTTCGAGCTCGGCGGCGCGGACGCGGCGCCCGAGCCCCCGGCGCTGCCCGCGGCCCCCGCGGCGGCGCCGGGGGCCGCGCGGGCCGACACGCGCGCGGCGGTGGGCGCGAGGGGCGCCCCGGTCGGGAAGCGACGGTACGTGGTCGTCACCTCGGTCGGCTCGCGCAAGCTCGGCCTCGTCGTCGACTCGCTCATCGGCGAGCAGGACGTGGTCATCAAGGCGCTCGGGCCCTCGCTCAAGGCCGTCCGCGGCTTCGCCGGCGCCACCGAGCTCGGCGACCAGCGCATCGGCCTGGTGCTCGACGCGCCCGCGCTGATCGAGGAGATGAACGTCGGCACCGAGCGGGCGCGCCTGCCCGAGCCGGCCAGGGGGTCCCGTGGCTGATCTCGTCCGCCGCGCCGCTCCCGGCAAGCCCGCGCGCCGCCAGCGCCAGCACGATCGCGGCCCGCGCGTGGAGTACCTGGCGTTCCTGCTCGCGGGCGAGCCGTACGCCGCGCCGGTCTCCTTCGTTCGCGAGATCCTGAAGCCGCCGCCGCTGACGCCGGTGCCGCGCGCCCCGGACGCGGTCCTCGGCATCATCAGCGTCCGCGGGCAGCTCGTGACCGTGATCGACCTGCGCCGGCGCCTGCGCCTCGAGGAGGCCCCGGCCACGTCGCGCACCCGCATCCTGCTCGCCGACGGCGCGGGCGGCGAGACGCTCGGCCTCTACGTCGACGAGGTGCTCCAGGTCTACCGCCTCGCCGACTCGGAGATCGAGCTCGCCGCGCCCGCGCTCGGCGGCGAGGTCGCCGACTACATCACCGGGATCGCGCGTCCGTCGCGCGGCGCGGCCGGCGAGGAGCAGGCGGCGGCGCGCGTCTCGCTCGCCGCCGGCTCGGACGACGTCGACGTGGTGATCCTCCTCGACCTCCGCGCCATCGTCGGTTCCCCCACCTGAGGAGCTTGAGAGGACGATGCCCGAGCCCGGCCAGCGCCACCGACCCGACCCGCAGAAGAGCCTCGTCGGGTTCGTCGTGGGCGACGTGCACTACGCCGTCGACATCAGCCGGGTGCGCGAGATCGTCAACCCGCTCAAGATCACCTCGCTGCCGCACACCCCGCCCGAGGTGGCGGGCGTGGCCGACCACCGCGGCGAGGTGGTGCCGGTGATCGACCTCCGGGCCCGCTTCGGCCTCGGCGGCGCCGAGGCGAGCCGGTCGACCAAGTGGATCCTGGTCGACGTCGGCGACCGGCGGGTGGGCCTCGTCGTCGACGGCGTGACCGAGGTCTTCGGGACGGGCGGCGAGGAGCTCCGCCCCACGCCCGAGGTCGGCGGCAAGCGCGACCTGCGCGGCATCGCCGGCGTCGCCACGCACGCCGGGCAGCTCACCTTCGTCCTCGACGTGCGCCGCTTCGTCGAGATCATCGACTCGCTGGAGGCCGCGGGCGCCATTTGAGGGCCCCGCGTTCCTGGAGGTAGACGAGGGAATGAGCGAGCTCAGCTTCGCGGCGGTCGCCCAGGCGTTCGACGCCCCCGACGCGGAGGAGCGCCGGCAGGCGACGTCGCGCCTCGGCGAGCTCGTCCCCGCCGAGGCGCTGCCGCTGCTCGTCCGGGCGCTCGGCGACGTCGACTGGCGCGTCCGCAAGGAGGCGACGGTCGCGGCGCGCGCCTTCGCGGGCGATCCGGCGCTGGTCGCGGCGCTCGTCCCGGTCCTCGAGCCCGGCGAGAACGTGGGCCTGCGCAACGCGGCCGTCGACGTGCTCGCGAGCGAGGGCGCCGCGGCGACGCCGGCCATCACGGCCGCGATGCCCCGGCTCGACGCCGACGGCCGCAAGCTCGCGGTCGAGGTCCTGGGGCGCTCGCGCGACCCCGAGGCGCTCGCGCCGCTCGCGAGCGCGCTCGACGACGAGGACGTCAACGTGCGCCAGTCGGCGATCGAGGCGATCGCGCGGCTCGAGTCGAGCTCGTGCGAGCCGGTGCGGCGCGAGCTGCTCACCCGCTGCCTCGACGACGCGGATCCATACGTCCGCCTCACCGCGCTCGAGGGGCTGAGCGCGCTCGGGGTGAGCGTGCCCTGGGAGCGGCTCGAGCGCTTCATCGACGACCCCACGCTCCGCTCGGCGGCGCTCTCCGCCGCCGCGCTCTCCGACAGCCCGCGCGCCGCGCCGGTGCTGGCGCGCGCCCTCGCGTCGGCGCGAGGGCGCGCCTTCGACGAGGCGCTCGGCGCGCTCGCGCGGCTCGCCGGCTACGAGGGCGCCGACGACGACCTCGCCGGCGCCGCGGCTCCGTCGGGCGCGGCGGCGCAGGTCGCCGAGGCGCTGCGCACGCAGGGCGACGCGGTCGCCGCGCGCCTCCTCGACG
>CAYJPW010000269.1:7170-9725 GCA_964372055.1 uncultured Polyangiaceae bacterium | reverse complement strand
CCAAGTGATCGGAATTGCTTTGTTCTTCAGGCGCAGATCGGGAACTGCACCCAGCCCAGACTCGACCAGGCGACGCCATCCCAATGCTGGATCGAGCCGCCGACCGCCCACACGTCATTGGGTCCAGAGCCCCACACGCTGTCGAGCTCGCCGACGCTCGGATCGGGCTCGTGTAGCGTGGCCCAACCGGACCCGTCGAAATGCATGACGATCGCCTCGTTGCCTACGGCCCACACGTCGTCGGGTGCGAACGCCCATACACCGTTGACGCCCTCGGGGGTGAGGGTGGTGCTCCAAGAGCCGTCGAGCTGCGCGACCGTTCCCTCGCCGCTGTGGCCGCCCACCGCCCAAACGTGCTCGGCATCCGTGCCGTGGAGGTTCCAGAACGTGTCCGTGCCGCCCGGCTGGAAGACATCCCAGCCGGCCCCGTCCCACAGGGCCGTGGCGGGGCTCCCCGCGACCTGCCCCGCCAACCAGATCCGATCGTCCGCGAACCCGAAGACCGATCGGAAGTCGGTCGTCGCGTCCCGCTTGCGCCAAGACCAGCCGTCCGACGAGCGCGCCATCAGCCCGCCGCCGGACGCCGCCGCGGTCCACACGGTCCCGCCGTCGGCGACCCACGCCCCGCGCAGCTCGTCTTGGAACGCGAGCGCTTCGATCTCCCAGCCGGCGCCGTCCGAGCGGGCAATCCCACCCTGTGCCCCGATGCTGTGGACGACCCCGTCCGGGCCGCCCCCGAGGGCGGTGACCGCCTCGGTGTCGAGCGGCTGCTCGGTGGTCCAGCTGCTGCCATCGAAGCGGATGACCCCGTTGCTGAACGCGTCCTCCACCACCGCCCAGACGCCGTCGGGGCCAGACGCCCAGCCGCCGACGACGGCGCCGGCATCGAACGACTGCTCCCAGATCGATCCATCGAAGTGGTAGACGCCCCCAGGGCCCCCGGCCCACAAATGGCCTCCCTCGGCGCCCCACATGGCCGTCACGTCCTCGACGATGTGTTGCGTGCCGCTGTCGCCGAGGTGAGTGGTATCGACCTCCGACCAGGTGCTGCCGTCGAAGCGCAGGACGGCGGATTCGAAACCGTCGGTCCCCCCGGCCCAGTAGTCCTGGGGATTGCTTCCCCAGACGGTATGCAGGTCGAACATCGCCGGCACCTCGTCGGCGGTCCAGCTCGCCCCATCCCAGCGCAGCAGCGCGCCGCTTCCGCCCACCGTCACCACCGAGTCGGGGGAGACGGCGTGGATATCCGCGATGTAGTCGAAGTCGACGATGTCGCCATTGGCGAGCACCTGGGTCCAGCCCTTGCCGTCGAAGTGGTAGACCCGGTCCCGGTCGATCGCCCACAGGTCTTGCTCGGAGGTGCCGCTGATCGCCAGGAGCAGGTGCGACACGCCGTCGGCGTCGGCGATGGTCGTGTCGTAGCGCCACGCCGAGCCGTCGAAATGGAACACGAGGCCGGCGTCGCCTACTGCCCAGGCCTGGCCCGAAGGAGCCACCCAGACGTCGCGGAGCGGGTACCCCCGGGCGAGGGCGCCAGCCCAGCACCAGCCGGAGTCCTGGTCGCACCCCCACGCGCCGGCGGGCGGCGTGGTGCCGCCGGTGGGCGGCTGCGTGCCGCTACCGTTGCCGTCATCCCCTCCGCCTCCGCACCCCAACAGCACCAGGGTCGCCGCAACCCAAGCGTGCCGCCGCATGCCGCCCGCGCTGCGGTTCAGTCGAGTCATGATCCGGCGATGCTACCTGTCGCTCCGGCGGGCCGTCCACGACCCGTTCGCCCGAGCGAGCCAGCAGCACGGAAATGGCGGGCGAGCTCGGGCGAGCCGGCGGGGCGCCGCAGCCGGTGAAGCACTGATCGGCGCGCCGGTGCTACGCTCCGGATCGAGAAGGTGGCGTCCGACGAGATGCAGCGCCGGTTCGACGAGCTCGTGAGGAGCAGGTGATGGTCCGGGCCCAGCCGCTCATCGCGGTCGCGGACGTCGTCCGCAGCAGCCGGTGGTACGCGGAGCTGCTCGGGTTGAAGGCGACGTCGGTCGAGCAGGCGAGCGATCACGCCGATCTCTACGATCGGCTCCTCGACGGCGACGCGCTGGTCCTCCAGCTCCACGCCTGGGACGAGGAGGACCACCCGAACCTCGTCGGGCCCGACGAGGCGCGGCACGGCCACGGCGTCCTGCTGTGGTTCGAGGTCGACGACTTCGACGCCGCGGTGGCGAGGGCGCGCGCGCTCGGCGCCGAGGTGATCGAGGACGTCCACGTCAACCCGGCGCCGAAGCACTGGGAGCTCTGGCTGCGCGACCCGGATGGGTACGTCGTCGTCATCGCCAGTCCCGACGGCTCCGCGACGAGCTGACACGACGTGCCCAGCCCTCGACGCGCTCGACGGTGATCCCCTCGGATTCGAGCCGCGCGACGAAGGGCATCGCCTCCTCGCGGTGGGGGCAGCCGACGCCCCAGTAGAAGATCAGGTGGATCGCGCGCCGCGCCGCCGGGCGCGGCGCGGCGCCGGGGGCACGCCCCCCCCGCGGCTCGCGGGCGAGGGGGGGCCACGGCCGCCG
>CAYJPW010000269.1:0-7160 GCA_964372055.1 uncultured Polyangiaceae bacterium | reverse complement strand
GGGGGGGCTGGGGGGGGGGGCGCGCGGGGGGGGGGGGCGCCCGGCGCCGGGTGCTCGCCCGCCGAGCGTCTCGCGGGCGAGGGTCGGCATCGGCCTCGGCTGTCGCCGCTGCAAACGCGATCGGCGGCCGAGGCGGCGCCCGACGACCACGACCGCGGTTGCGGCCTCGAGGCTCTCCTCGTGCGCGTCGACCGGGTCACTGGATCCAGACGGAGTCCGGCGGGCATGCACGTTCCCGCTCCACGAACTGGACACGCACGACCAGCTTGTCCGAGGTCTGGGTCGCCGTGCACGGGTTACACTGGATGTCCGTCGACGGAAGGACGCACGCACGCACGCGCCGGGTCCGGATCTGGGAAAGGAACTCGGCATCTCTGGCCAAGGCCGCGCGGCCGACGGCCTTCGACTTGGCGACACGGCTGCCGGCGACGATGTGAATCGTGAGCTTGTATTCGCGCTCCATCGTCTTGCCGAGCCAGATCGTGCCCGATTGATTCACGAGCTTCGCAAACTCGGCGATCTTCGACGGTTCTGGAAGGGCGTATACCGCCAGCTTGAAGTGGGTCGCGACTCCCGCGACGCCGTTGCGCTCGCAGTTGTAGTGGCTCAGGTGGTCGACGCTCCAGGACGCGTGGTACGCGCTCGAGACGCCGGCTCGAAGCGTCGGGACCAGGCCGTACGGCGTGGTGTAGTCGTCCGGGATGCGGTTGCCAGGGATGTTGATGAGATACGTCGTGTCATTCGGGAAGCGCTTGACCTTGAGGAGCGCGAGCGCCACTTCCCCGGTGTTCTCCTTCGTCATTCGCCCGGGGCAGTAGACGTTGTACGCGCGCCCGCTGGTGACAGGGACCGGCTGGCCCTCGGCGGCGCCGAGCTCGCAATGCGCCACATCCACGTTGAAGGTGAACCAGCGGTCCTTGGACGTCGCCGGGCAGGGTTGGGCTTGCGCGATCACGCTGGTGAGCGTGATGGCCAGCAGCACGGCGGTCGCGAGCGCAGCGCCGACGAGTCCATGGTCCTTGCTCGAGTGCATGGCGATCTCCGGTTCCTCCCCTCCCAGCCGGAAGGGACACTTCGATGAAAGGGTACGACGGAACCGGACCAGCTAGCCTCATCGCTGCCTCAGGGTTCGCTCAGCAGGTCCTCAGGCGGGCCCGTCAGGCACCCGGTGCAGTCGCCAGTCGTCTGCTCGCACACGCCGCCGGCGGATCTCCTTGTAATCGATCTTGGTGGTAGCGACGCGATCGCCCGTCCTCGCGTCGTACACGACGACGAGGCACTCGTCGCGCTCTTTGCGAGCGACGGCGACGACGTGTCGCCGTGGCGAGGAGATCGTCGAACCCCGCGAAGCCGGCCGAGCTGGTCCAGCGCCGACCGCCGCCGTCGTCCCGCCCGACGAGGTGCCGCGCGCGGCCGCGTCCTTCGACGTGGACGATGACGCCTCGAGTCACGGCGAGCCGCACGCCGTCGCCTTCCAGGCTGCGGCGCCGACCCCAGCAGATGAAGGCGCTCCAGCGAGCCTCGAACGTCGCGCCGTCGAGGAGCACGACCCACTCGGCCCGGTCGGATTGTCGCCGGGCGGGCGGCGCGGGATCGTCCGGCAGCGCGAGCTTCGAGATGGCCTCGCGGTCCGCGTCGGAGTCGGCGCGGGCCACGATGACGAGGTACGCGCCCACGACCTCGACGTGATGCACGAGCGTCGGGAACATCCTTCGCGTGGAGCCGTCGGGCTCGATCGAGACGAGGCCGTTGCCCGGCGGGATGCGGTTCAACGGCGCGCCGATCAGGATCCGCTCGCCGAACGGGATGACGGTCCCGTTCACCGGCGCTGGGAATTCGCCGACCTTGGGGCCGCCGGGATGACCGAACACGACGACCCGGTTTTCTCGACCGGCGCTGAGGAGCACGATCACGCGATCGCCGCTCAGCGCGGTGTTCAGGACGTGGAGCGCGACGTCCGTGTCGAATAGAAGCGCGCCGCGCCTGGCATCCAAGGAGACGAGGAACTCCCGCCGCGTCTCCCATTCGCTGCCGGAGATCCAGACGTCCCTGCCGAGACCGCGCTGCGCCAGTGGGTGCTGACGTTCCCGTTCCCCTGGCGCCGCAGGCTCGCGCAGGACGGCGAGCTGCTGGGCGCGCTCACGCGCATCGTCGTCTCCACGGTGGAGCGGTTCTGCGCAACCCGCGCCGGCCGCGGCCCCGCCAAGACCGGCGCGGTCACCGTCGTGCAGCGCATGTCGAGCGACTTGCGGCTCAATCCCACCTCCACGCGGTGTTCCTGGACGGCGCTACCACGAGCAGGACGGTGGTGACCTCGCATTCGAGCCGCTCGCCCACGTCACAACCCGAGCATCCCGATCCAGAAGCGCGAGCCGTCGGTCCCGACGGCGGTCGCGGTCGCGCTCGACCGCGCCGTGGCGCGCGAGGCGAAGGACCGCTCCCGAGCGCGGTCGAGCTCTCCGCCGCCCTCTCGGCGGCGCTCGGCTAGGCGCGGCTAGGCGGCCACCGTATTGACAGGGGAGTCGCCCGAGGCTTCCCTGTCACGATGGACGACGACGTGCGCACCTGCGGCGCCTGCAAGGGCAAGGCGAGCCTCGGTGGGGTGGAGGAGCACTCCGCCAAGGTGCAGTACACGGTCTCCGGGCTGCCCGTGGGAACGGAGAGCTACGAGCACGGGGCGACGCTGACCTACGTCTGCGCGTGCGGGAACGAGTTCACCTTCATCAGCAAGCTCCGGCGCGCTCGTCACCTCGGCGGCATGGTCGTCACCGGCCTCTTCGCCGCCTTCTGGGGCTGGCTCGGCTCGGGCCCGCGGGGCGGGGGGATGTTCCTGCCCCTCGGCGGGATCTTCGGGCTCACCTCGTTCGTGCTCTTCGTGCTCGTCCTGGCCGACGCCTTCTCTCGCTGGCGCAACCCGCCGTGGGTCGGCGAGTGAGGAGGCGGGTGAAGGCTACCCGGCGCTTGAGGCGCCCGCCGACCAGCGGAGCTCGATCGGCTTTCCGCTGATGGGCAGGTCCGCCTCGGTGGTCACCATCGTCGGCATCTTCCCCGGCGCGGCCGGCACGATCGCGTCGACGCGCACCCGCGTCGGCAGCGCCGGATCGAGCTCCTCCGGGCGCTTGAGCCGGAGGGCCGCGTCGCCCGGTCGCTCCAAATTAGTCGCCGACCACGAAGACGTTGCCGGAGACGTCGGTGGTGACGCCGAAGGCCTCGTGGTCGAGGTAGCGCGCGGGCCGGCCGGCGGCGCTCAGCGCTCACGGCGACCCGCGCGCTGTTGACGGGATCTTGCCGTCGTTCCTAGAATCGCGCCCTCATGAAAGGTCTCTCTCGCGCGGTCGCTCTGCTCTCGTCGACGATCGCGATCACCGCGTGCGGCTCCGCGCCCCCCGAGGTCGCGAGCGTCGACGCCGAGCAGTGTCCCCCGGGCTTGCGCCTCCGCGGCGACGTCTGCGTGGAGGACGACGGTTGCCGATCGGGCACCCACAGAGCCGAGGAGGGCGGCTGCGAGCCGGACGAGGTCGCGGCTCCGGAGCCGTCCCCGGCCACGCCACCGAGCCAAGCCGCGCCGGCGCCTTCTTCCGGCGGCAAGTGCGGCCCAAGGGATCCCGAGGAGTGCGCGCGCCGCTGCGACGCGGGCGACATCGAGGGCTGCTTCAAGGCCGCCGTCCTCGAGAAGGACGCCACGCGCTTCATGCCCCTCTTCAAGAAGGCGTGCGACGCGGATCACGCGGAGGCGTGCTCGATCCTCGGCTATCGGCACTTCGTCGGCGACACCGGTCCCGCCGACCAGGCGCTCGCCGTCCTCCTCTGCCAGAAGGGCTGCCGGCTCGGCAGCGGCTCGGCTTGCGGGCTCTTGGCCGCCTTTCACGCGAAAGGGCTCGGCGTTCCGCAGGACTCGCAGAAGGTGCTCCAGCTCGAGGAGAGAGGATGCGAGCTGAGGTACGGCCCCAGCTGCACCGCCCTCGGCAATGCCTTCCGCGGCGGGATCGGCGCACCCAAGGACGACGCTCGCGCATTCGCGCTCTATGGCAAAGCCTGCGACGCCAACGACGGGAAGGGCTGCGTATTGCTCGCGCTGGCCTACCAGAACGGAGAGGGCACGGCGCGCAACGACAAGCGCGCCGCGCAGCACTTCCAGGACGGGTGTGGCCTCAAGGTCGCCGCCGGCTGCGCGGGATACGGCGACATGTTGCTCGAGGGGCGTGGCTTGCCGGAGGATCGGACGGCGGCGGTCATCTATCTGCAGCGCGGGTGCCGAGGCGGCTTCAAGATGGCCTGCAAGATGCTCGACGACATCGGCGAGCCCCAGTAAGAGCCGCGCAGCGTTCTCCTGAAGCGCACCATCTTCGCTCGACATAGCCGCCGCTGCGGATCACCCCGCGCCGCCGCCCCGGCCTGCTCCTCGTCGCGGCGAGCGCGTAAGTGAATCAAGGCCGATCGGCGGCGTCAACGAGCCGCGCCGCGGTCCTGCCGAGGCCACAGCCAGGCGGCCTCGAGCCGTCGCGCTGGCTCGCGACAGCCGGCGGCGCCGGCGCCGACAGCCGCTCGGAGCGCGGTCTCAGCAGGCGCGGGCACACGCGTGCCGTGCGGGTCCGGTCGGCCTGCCTCCTCCCGCCCCGCCCGCTACGCGACGTCTGCGAGCGCCTTCTGGCGCAGCACGGTGCTCTTCCAGTACGGCGGGCCGCGGGCTGGGGGAGCGGTCGGGGACGTCGGCGATCTCGCCGGCGGCGACGAGGTAGCGGGTGCCGGATCAACCCGTCCTGCTGCTCCTTCGTCAGGGCCCGCGCGGTCGCCACCTGCTCGCTCTGCGAGGTCACTTCGCGGATGGAACGAATGAAGCCACTGTTGATCTCGCCGAACGGCTCGCTTGGGGGCGGAGGCCCGCGAGCTGGCGCCGCAGGCTCGCGCAGGACGGCGAGCTGCTCGGCGCGCTCACGCGCATCGTCGTCTCCACGGTGGAGCGGTTCTACGCAAACCGCGCCGCCTGCGGCCCCGCCAAGACCGGCGCGGTCACCGTCGTGCAGCGCACGTCGAGCGACTTGCGGCTCAATCCCCACATCCACTCGGTGTTCCTGGACGGCGCCTACCACGAGCAGGACGGTGGTGACCTCGCATTCGAGCCGCTCGCCCACGTCAAGACGGCGAGATCGGCGAGGTCCTCGAGGCCGTTGTCCGGCGCATCGAGCGCTACTTCGGGCGCCGCCGTCTGCGCGAGCTCTGCGGCGCCGGCGAAGACCCCGAGGCCGCGCTCGCCGCGTCCGCCGTCTCCGGAAGAGAGCCGCCCGGCGGGCCCCCAGTGGCTCCGCGGCCTGTCGCCGCGGTCGCCGAGCGCGCTGGCGTTCGACAAGCCGCTATGCGCCGCGCTCGATGGCTTCACCCCGCACGGCGCCACGCGCGCCGGCGCGCTCGACGCCGAAGGCCGAGGCCCTCTTGCGCTACGTCCTGCGCCCACCCGTCGCGCAAGAACGCGTCGAGCTACGATGCGACGGGCTCGTGCGCATCGCGCTCGAGCGCGCCTACGCCGACGGCACCGTCGCCGTCGACATGGATCCTCTCTCCTCACTGTGTCGGCTCGCGACCAGCGTCCCGCCCCCGCGCTTTCACACCGTCAAGTACTCCGGGGTCCTCGCGTCCGCGAGCCCGTGGCGCCGTCGCATCGGCCCGCGGTCTCGCAGCACCGGCGAGCTCGCGAAGCCCACCGCAGCCACCGAAGCCCCGACCACGCCGCGCAAGCGCGGCGGCTACCGCCCCTGGGCCGACCTCCTCCGACGCACGTTCGGCGTCGATGTCCTCCAGTGTCCGAAGTGCGAGGGCCGCATGAGGCTCCTCGCCATGGTGACCGAGCCGAAGGGAGTCGCCCGCCTCCTCGAGAAGCTCGGCGAGCCGACCGACGTCCCCGCGCGCTCGCCCAGCCGAGGGCCGCCCTACTGGAAGAGCACCGTCCTGCGCCGCAAGGCGCTCGAGGCGGGCTCTCGTATACCGAACCATTCGGGTCAGCATGTGACGCACGCGCTGGCGGCATCCAAGAGGAGTCGAACCGGGGGCACGTCAGCGGCGCCACGGCCGCAGCGTCCGGCCTGCTTTTCCGGCTGGACTAGTGCGAAATGCCCAGCGCTTTGAGGCGCGCCTTGGCTCTCTGCACGCGCGCTTCACCCGCCTTCACGTGGGCGTCCATGTTGGCCTGCATCGCCTCTTCCCACGCCGTGATCTGCTTCTTGCACGCGTCCCGGACCGCGACGGAGATCGTCTTCGCGAACTCCCGGTCGGAGAGCAGCTTCTTCGGGCGAACGGCCGCCCGCTCGGCGCACTTCAGGAATGCGCGGTCGACACCGTCGAGGGACACCGCCTCGGTCCGGACGCCGACGGCGAAGGCATGTCGACCGAAGGCAGGGTTCGTGATCGCCGGCGGCCAGCCCGTCGACGGAGGAACGCCTTGCTCGAACGTGGGTCCGTTGGGCTCGACCTCGAAGGAGGCGGCTTCGCCGCCGAAGGTGACGAGCTCCACCCACGTCTTGCCTCGCTCGTCTCTGGTGATCTCCCAGATCAGGACGGGGGTCCGGTCCGCGATCGGGATGCCCCCCTCCTCGTCTTCGGGGAACGTCAGGCTGAGGAAGTACGTCGCGCCCTCCACGTATCCGAGGACCGTCGTGGCCTTGTGCTTGTCGAGTACGCCCGTCGAGACGGTCGGATCCGGATAGAGGCCATAGTGCCCGCTGTCCGTGAGGTGGAAGTTCCCTCCTCCGTGGAGCTTCCGGCCGTTGGCGACGTAGGTCATGAACATGTCGGCGCCGGCGCGGTCGATGGCCTTGTCGATGATCTCGCCTCGGAGAGTGCCCCACGCGCGAGAGTCCTCGGCGTTGAGATCGGGGAATCGCTTCGCGACGCTCACCGCTTCGAGTGGTGCGACGTCGAGCAGCGGAGGTGGACCCTTCGACGGAATCGTCGCCGGAGCCGCCGCTGCGCTCGCGAATGCGCTCGCGACGGGGGCAGCTCGGGGGGCGTGCGCCGGCACGACCTCGGGGATCTTTGGGGGCGGGGAGGCGCACGCGCAGAGGAGAAGAGCGGCCATCACGTGGGCCGGGTGGATCCTTCGCCGTCGGCTCATTTGGGTGCAGTTCCCGATCTGCGCCTGAAGAACAAAGCAATTCCGATCACTTGGC
>CAYJPW010000268.1:0-9794 GCA_964372055.1 uncultured Polyangiaceae bacterium | reverse complement strand
GGGCGCCGCCGCGAAGCGGCGCGAAAGTGCGCAGCACTTTCGGCAGGCGGCACTAGGGTGATGCATGCCGCTCCGCTTCGCCGAGCACGCGCGCGTCGTGTTCCTCACCGGGGCGGGCGTCTCGGTCGCCTCCGGGCTGCGCGCCTACCGCGGTCCGGGCGGCCTCTGGAGCGAGGTCGACGTGGAAGAGTGGGCGACCTCGACGGCGATGGCCCGCGATCCGGAGCGCTGCTGGCGGGAGCACACCGCGATCGCGCGCGCGATGGCCGCGGCCCGCCCCAACGCGGCCCACCGCGCCGTCGCCGCGTTCGAGCGGCGCCGCGACGTGGGCCTGGTGACGGTGATCACCCAGAACGTCGACGGCCTCCACGGGCGCGCCGGCTCGACGCGCGTCGTCGAGCTCCACGGCTCGCTCGGCAGGGTGCGCTGCACCGACGCGGCGTGTGGGGGCGCGTCCGGGCCGGCGCCCTCCGGCGCGAGCGCCGAGCGGATGCCGCGCTGCCCGCGGTGCGGCGAGCCGGTGCGCTACGACGCCGTCCTCTTCGGCGAGCGCATCGCGCCCGCCGTCCAGCGCGCGGCGAGCGACGCGGTCCGCGAGGCCGAGCTCTTCGTGGCCGCGGGCACCTCGGGCGCGGTGCTCCCCGCGTCGCGCTACGCCGAGGACGCCCACCGGGCCGGCGCGCGCACCGTGCTCGTGAACCTCGAGCCCCACGACGGCGACGCCGACTGGTTCCGCGACACGCACATGGGACGCGCCGAGGAGCTTCTGCCGGAGCTGCTCGGCGTCTCGGTCTGACGGACGACCCGTGTGAGCCGTCAGGGACCTTCCGTCGGAACACCCGCCGTGAGCCGTCAGGGACCTTCCGTCGGAACACCCGCCGTGAGGCGGGTGATCACCCGCCTCACGGCGGGTGTTCTGAGGTAGCGCCGCGCGCCCGCCTGAATGAACCGCGGGCCGGCCGCACCATGAGGGTTCACGATGCGATCGCACCGCGCGCTCTCGGTGACCTCGTCGGCGGCTCTCGCGCTCCTCACGGGGGTCGCCGACGCGCAGGCGCCGGCCGCGCCGCAGGCGAGCGCCGCGCTCGCGCGGCAGGTCGAGCTCGCTCCGGCGGAGCAGCGGGCGCAGGCCGAGGCGTTCGTCTCGCGGATGGACTCGTCCCGCTACCGCGTGCGCAAGAGCCTCGAGGTCGCACGGTCGGAGCGCGACATCGTGAAGACGCTCTGCTTGAACGACAAGCTGAACCAGATCGACGTCGCCATCCGCTCGGCGCGCGAGCGGCGCGAGGCGCTCGAGCAGGCCACCTCGCGCGGCGACGCCGAGCTCTCGGGCCACGAGCTCACCCTCCTCACCGTGCTCGCGAACCGCGCCGCGGCGCTGACCGTCGAAGCGAACGAGTGCGTCGGCAACCCGGGACCGGCCCCCGACGACTCCTCGGTCGACCCCAAGATCGACGACGACCTGCCCGCGGAGGATCCTTCCGAGTACCCGCCGACGGACGCGATCGTCGAGCCGCCCGCCTGCAGCAGCTGCTTCAAGTAGCGGGCAGCGCGGGGCGATCGCGGAGCGCGGCGATCTCGGCCGGCGCCGCCTCGCCGCGCTCGGTGAAGATCGCCGTCACCAGCCGCGCCGGCGTGACGTCGAACGCCGGGTGGCGGGCGCCGACGCCCTCGGGCAACACCAGCGCGCCGCCGATGCGGGCGACCTCGTCGCGCGAGCGCTCCTCGATGGGGATGGCGGCGCCGTCGGGCGTCGCCAGGTCGACCGTGCTCCAGGGCGCGGCCACGTAGAACGGCACGCCGTGGGCGTGCGCCAAGCAGGCGACGCCGTAGGTGCCGATCTTGTTGGCGACGTCGCCGTTCCGCGCGATGCGGTCGGCGCCGACGACCACGGCCGCGATCTCGCCGCGCTTCATGAAGTGGGCGGCCATGCCGTCCGTGATGACCTCGACCGGGATGCCGTCGGCGAAGAGCTCCCACGCGGTGAGCCTGGCTCCCTGCAGGTAGGGCCGCGTCTCGTCGGCGAGCACCCGGAGGCGCTTGCCCGACTCGACACCGGCGCGGATCACGCCGAGCGCGGTCCCGTAGCCGCCGGTCGCCAGCGCGCCGGCGTTGCAGTGGGTGAGCACCGTGCCCTCGGCGGGCAGGCGCGCGGCGCCGACCCTGCCCATGGCGCGGCAAGCGTCGACGTCCTCGCGGTGGATGGCCCGGGCGACCTCGGCGAGATCGCGCGCGCGCTCGGCGGGCGGCGCGGCGGCGAGGCGCTCGGCGGCCTCGAGCATGCGGCGCACCGCCCACGCCAGGTTGACGGCGGTCGGGCGCGACGCCTCGAGGCGCGCCGCGGCCTCGCGCATCGCATCGAGGAAGCGCTCGGGCTCGCCCGTGCTCGCCGCCGCGACCGCAGCGCGCGCGGCGAGCGCCATCCCGTAGGCCGCGGCGATCCCGATCGCCGGCGCGCCGCGCACCACCATGGCGCGGATGGCGAGGGCGACCTCGTCCGCGCTCCCGTAGGCGAGGTAGACCTCGCGCCCGGGCAGCTCGCGCTGATCGAGGAGGAAGACGCGATCGCCCGCGGACGAGAGCTCGGCCGCCGAGTAGCGGGCCCCGGAGAGCGCCGGCGCCGGCGCCCACGGCGGCGCGGCGGCGCCCGCGCCGGCGGAGGCTGGCGGGCTCACGAGAGGATGCCCCCGTTCCCGTTGCCCGAGCTCGCCGCGAGGCGCGCGCGGATCTCCTCGGCGACCATGGCGAGGTCGTCGGCGGCCTGGCCCTTCTTGCCGGCGACGTAGGCCCGGAGCCCCTGCACGGCCGCGAGCGCCAGGCTGGCGTTGATCGCGCGCGCGCTCAGCGCCGCGATGACGTCGCCGTTCTTGAGGAGCTGCTCGAGATCGTCGAACACTTCGTCGAACTCGCGCGCCGGATCCACTCCCGGCGCCTCGCCCGAGGCCATCGTGGTCTCGATGTCGTCGTCGTCGTCGCTCATCGCGTCACTTCACCGTCTGCGTCACCTTGGGGATCGCCGAGAAGGGGAAGTGCGGCGGCTCGGCGCCGGCGACGCACTGGTACTTGGCGAAGTCGGTGACCCCCTCTTCGCGCAGCAAGGCCTCGTCGATCCACGCCTTGCCCATCCGCGCCGAGGGCTCCCTCGCGAGCAGGGCGATGGTCGCGTCGGCGATGATGTCCGACTTGCGCCAGAGCTCGGGCCCGCCGAGGCCGAAGTTCATGGTCGCGTAGCTCTCGATCGCCGTCGCCGGCCAGAGGGCGTGCGCGGTGACGTTGTACTCCTTGGCCTCCTCGGCGATCGCCTGCGCGATCATCGTCATCCCGAACTTCGAGACGGCGTAGGCGCCGTGGTGCGCGACGGCGGCCGGATCGACCGGCGGCGACATCATCACGATGTGCCCGTAGCGGCGCTTCATCATGTGCGGGAGGACGGCGTGCGAGAGGACGAACGACGCGCGCACGTTGACGCCCACGATGAGGTCGAACTTCTTGACGGGCGTCTCGCTGACGTCGGCCCACCAGAGGGCGCCGGCGTTGTTGACGAGCGCGTCGACGCGCCCGAAGTGCTCGATCGCCTTCTGGATGGCGCCCTCGCAGGCGACCTCGTCGCGCACGTCGAGCTTGAGCGGCAGGGCCTTTCGCCCCAGCGCCTCGATCTCGCGGGCGACGTCGTGGATGGTGCCGGGGAGGCGGGGGTTGTCGGCGACCTCGGTCTTGGCGGCGACGACGACGTTCGCGCCCTCGCGCGCGCAGGCCAGGGCGCAGGCCCTGCCGATGCCGCGGGAGGCGCCGGTGATGAAGACGACTCGGTCCTGGAGGCGCATGGCGCGCTCTTACCACGAGGTCGACGAGCCGTCTCCGGCCGGCCCTCAGCGCCGGCCCTTGCCCCTCCGCCGGGTGCCCTGGACGATGCGGCTGGGATCGCGGGGCGGCTTGGCGCTCGCCTCGAGCAGCCCGCGCAGGCGCGCGGCCTCGGCCTCGGGCAGCGAGGCGCGGCGGAGCGAGGCGATGGCGTCGGCCACCACCTCGCGCGTCTCCGGCCGCTTCGCCGCCGCGCGGTCGGCGAGCCAGCCGACGACCTCGGGGAAGCGGGCCGCGATCGTGGCGATCTGGCCAGGGAGCGCGCGGCGCAGCGTGCGCAGCCCCTGCGATCGATCCGCCGACCGCGGCGCTGCGTCGGCGAGCGCGAAGGCCTCGTCGAGGCGGGCGAGCACGTCCTCGCCCGAGCGGAGCCGCGTCAAGAGATCGCGATCGGCGATCGCCTCGAGCGCGACGTGCGCGTGGAGGTAGCCGTCGGTGAAGGTCGCGAGCTCGGCGAGCGCGGCGTCGCCGCCGGCCGCGAGCACGGCGCGCACCGCGTGGACCACGCCGACCCGGACCAGCGCCCGCGGATCGCCGGCGAGATCGTGGAGGCCGCGGACGGCGCCGCGCGGATCGATGCCGCCGCGCCACCGCGCGGCCAGCGCCATCGCGCCGACGACGAGCGGGTACTCGAGCTCCTCGGCGAGCAGGGCGCGCACCACGCCGTCGGCCCGGCCCCGGAGCGCGGCGAGCTCGGCGCCGACCGCAGCGGCGAGCTCGAGGTTGGGCCGCGTCCCGGGCAGTCCCGAGCCGCGCGCGAGCTCGTCGAAGAACGCGGCCGTCGTCCCGCGCTCCACCGCGGCCGCGAGCGCGGCCGCGAGCCGAGGCGCGAGGGCCGAGCCGTCGCTCGCCTGCGCGGGCTGGCGGCCGGCGGCTGGACCCGAGCGGGCGCCCTTGCGGTCCGCGCCTGAACCCGAGCCGCTCACTCAGAACCCGAGCGCCACGCCGACCTCGGGGGAGAGCACGCCGCTCACGACCGGGAAGGTGACGCTGCCGCGCACCGCGAGGCTGAGCTGGAGCCCGACGAGGGGCGCGTACGCGACGCCGACGCCGAGCCCGGCGAACCCCTGCCCTGCCTGCTTGTAGGCGGTGAGCTGCTGGATCCGCTTCTCGCGGACCCCGTCGCCCGACGACCGGCTGCACACGTCGTTCGCGTCGGGCGTGCCGCAGGCCGTCGGGTCCTCGACGACCTGGACGTCGACCTTGGTGTCGACCTGCGCGAGCCCGCCGTTGACGAAGACCACCGGGCGGACGCCGGGGCGCTCGAACGGGCCCTTGCCGATCCAGTAGCTCGCGCGCGCCTCGACGTGCAGCGGCAGGAACGAGGCCCCGCCGTCGCTCGCGCCGCCGAAGGCGAAGCCTACCCTTGCGCCGACGCCGACGTTGTCGAGCACGAGGCGCTCGAAGCCCAGGATCACGCGCATGGTGGAGAGCGCGGGGCCGGTGTTGATGTTGTTGGCCGTCCCCGAGCCCGTCGCCGGGGTGCCCACGTAGCGCGACCCGTCCTCGCGGAAGCAGGCGAAGTGATCTTCGGACTGGCCCGCCGCCGAGCAGACGCCCTCGCCCGAGACGAGCGAGACGTCGGGCGAGAACGCCACGGTGATCCAGTTCTTCTTCGAGGGGGAGTCGGGCTCGGGGCCCGCCTTCTCGATGCACGAGCCGGCGACGCAGGAGAACCCGTCGCTGCACTGGCGGTCGTCGAGGCACTGCTTGGGCCCGCCGTCGGTCTTGCCCGTGGCGCACGGCTCGGGGGCTGCGAACCCCGGCCAGTGCGGCGGCTCGCCGTCGATCCGGTCCTTGATCGCCGTGATCAGCGGGTCCTTCCGCGTCCCCGCCTCGCCGAGCACCGCGCCCTTCTCGTCGGCGACGACGACGTGGTAGCGGAGCTCGCCGGGGCGGCCCAGGTCGGCGCAGGGGATGTTGATGCCCCAGCCGCTCTCGCCGACCTTCTTCATCACGAGCGACTTCCACTCGCCGCCCGCCGCCGGGCTGTAATGCGCCGTGACCTTCTTGGCCTTGGCGGCGACGGCGGCCCCGAGCTCGACGTAGAGGGGCAGCGGCGTGGAGACGCGCTGCTCGGCCGGCGGCGTGTGCTTCACGTCCCCCAGCGCGCCGGCCGCGCCCGAGCCCTTGCCGAGCTCGGCGCGCGCCGCGTCGAGCGCGTAGGTGATCTCGGTCTTGGCGAGGTTGGGATCGAGCGCCGCCTTCGGGTCGAGCTTGAGCGCCTCGACGAAGGCGTCTTTCGCGTCGTCGAGCTGGTTCTTGCCGCCGGAGAGCACGGTCCCGAGGCCGATGTAGAGGCGCGCCTTGATCGAGGGCGTGCACCCCGCGTCGCCGCACTTGGCGATGGCGTCGCGGAGGCGCTGCTCCGCCTTGTCGAAGCGCGTCTCGAGGTAGTCCTCGTCCATCGCCTCGGCGAGCGCCTTCTCGGCCTGCTTGTCCTGGGGCGCGGCGAGCGCGGTCCCGGAGACGAGCAGCGCCGCGAGCGCGGCCGCGACGACCGCGGCGGCGGAGGGGATCCTCAGCGGTCTCGAGGCACGGCGAGCGGGGGTTCGGGGGCGGAGCCCCCATCGTGCATCGACAGGCCGGCGAAGGATCAAGCGGTTCCTCCAGATCGGGCCCAGGAGCTCCGCCCCTGGGCGCCGCGGTCCAATCTATCAGGTAGGCGACGCCCACCCGCAACTACTGCCGCGCGGCCCGTCATTGGCTCGCCGCGCAAGCCGCGGCGTCGCAGAACGACTGGGCCTCGCCGACGCACACCGCGTCCCACTCGACGCAGCAGCACCAGGGATCGGAGTCGCAGACGGTGGTGGCGCACACCGCGACCTCCGCGGCGCAGCCGTCGCGCGAGAGAGGCGGCCCCGAATCGCACGGCAGGTGGCTGCAGCCGGCGACGCCGCAGCAGCCGAGCGTCGGGCTGCACGAGCCGCTGCAGCACTCGCCGTCGCCGGCGCACATCGTCCCCTGCTGCGAGCAAGCGCCCCCGCCGCAGACGCCGGCGTTGCAGTCGAAGTTGCAGCACTGGCTCGGGTCCGAGCACGGGCCGCCCTCGTCGACGCAGGCGCACACCCCCGAGGGGCAGCTGTGGCTGCAGCAATCGGCGTCGGCGCCGCAGGGGAGCCCCTCGGGCGCGCACTGGGTGAGCTGCCCGCAGAGGCCGTACTGGGGATCGCAGTGCCCGGTGCAGCACTCGCCGTCGCCGCCGCAGGGCGTGAGGTCGGGCGCGCAGTCGCCGGTGCTGCACACGCCGAGCGCCGTGTAGCAGTGTCCGGAGCAGCACTCGGGATCCGTGCTGCAGGCCGCGCCCTCGGGGCCGCACGGAGGCGGCGCGCACTCGAGCGTCGCCGGATCGCAGAAGGAGGTGCAGCACTCGAACGCGTCCTGGCACGGGAAGCCGACGTCGGCGCAGATCGTGTCGGAGCACTGCCCTGTCGTCGGGTTGCAGAGCTGGGTGCAGCACTCGAAGTCGTTGGCGCAGCCCTCGCCGGACTCCTTGCACACCACGCCTCCGCAGGTGCCGCTCGCCGCGTCGCACGTCCCGCCGCAGCAGTCCGCGTCCGCGGCGCACTTCACGCCGTCGGGCGCGCAGCAGCGCTTCCCCTCGCAGCTGGCGCGCCCCTTGGTGAACCCGCAGCACTGCTCGTCGTCGGCGCACTTCTGCGCCGCGCCCTCGCACACCGGCGATCGGTCCAGGCAGAGCCACGCCGTCCGGCAGTCGCGCAGGCAGCTCCGGTCGGTGAAGCTCTGGAGCCAGCTGGCGCGCCGGTCCGGGTCGGCGGAGTCGAGCCGCCCCGTCACGTGCGCGTTGCAGGCCTGGAACCCGGCGCGGCCGTAGCAGCGGTCGAGCAGCTCGCAGAGCGAGTCCGGCGCGCTCTCGTACCCCTCGAGATCGAAGACGCCGATGCAGCTCGAGATCGCGAGCGCGAGCGCCGCGCACACGGCGGCGGCGCCGGCGCGCCCCGCTGCCCTCACCGCCCGCGCCTCGGCCGCGTCACCCGGCCGATGTTACCAGCCGGCCGCCGCGCCGTCCTCAGCCCGGGGGGAGGTCGGCTGCGCATGCCGCGATGGCCGAGTAGCACGCCCCGGTCACCTTCGTCTCCTGGACGATGCAGCCGTTGCACAGAGGATCGCCGTTGCCGAGCTCCCCGGGGCAGTAGGCGGCGCAGGCGACCTCGCACGCGGTGCACAGGCAGTCGACGAGCCCCTCCACGATCTTGAGCGAGTCGACGCAGAGCGGGACCTGGGGGGTCTCACCTTCGCCGAAGAGCTCGCCGCAGGTGAGGCAGTCGTCGCAGCAGGTCGAGTCGCCGGCGTTGGCGCAGCACCCCTTGCCCCTCGAGTAGCCGCAGCACTCGACCGAGGTGAGGCAGCTCGAGCCCTCGCCGGTGCACACGGGCGCGGCGTCGAAGCACTCGACGGCGCGGGTGCACTCCTCGTTGCACTTCTTGCTGATGAAGCGCTCGAGCCACTTCTCGCGCGCGTCGTCGAGGGCGGCGTCGAGCCGCCCTCCCGCGAACGTGGCGCAGTCGTTCACCTTCGACAGCGCCGGACACTGGCACAAGGTCGCCGCCGCGTCCTCGTAGCCGTCGACGTCGATCACGCTCGCGCAGCTCGCGCCCGCGAGCCCGAGCGAGAGCGCCGCGAGGAGGCGGCCCGGCCAGCGAGGCGTCAAAGCCGGCCCCCGACGCCGATGCCGCCGCCCGAGGGCGCCACGAAGGGCGCGACCCACGCCCGCGCCGACGGGCTGGCCGACGGCGACGACGGCGCCGTGATCACGAGCGTGGCGCCCACGGCGAGCGCGACGATCCCGCCGATGCCGATCCACTGCCCCACGTCGGCGAACGTCTTGGCGCCGTCGACCGCCTCGAGGCCGGAGGGCGCGCAGTACTTGCTCACGCAGTTCGTCGGATCGTCGGCGTCGCCCTTCTTCGTGAGCGCGACCACCTCGAGGACGGCGGCGGCGATCACCGCCGCGGCCCCCACCCCGCCGACGACCAACCCCACCGTCTTCTGCGTGCCCGAGGGCGCCGCCTGCGGCGCGGGCCGATCGCCCCCGCGGGGGCTCTGGACGGGCGGCACGGCGCGATCGATCGCGGCGAGATCGAGGCTCACCGTTGCGCTCTGGCGCTCGGCGAGATCGATCGGCTCCTCCTTGAGGACCTGGTCGCCGCGGCGCACGACGATGACGTGCTTGCCCGGATCGACCGGGAGGGCCAGGCCGAACATCGCCGGATCGATGGCGATGTCGTCGCGGCGCACCGACAGCCCCTCCCGCGGGTTCTGGACCTTGATCTCGAGCTTGGGCAGCCGGTCGGTGAGCGCCGCGCGGTGCTCCTTCGCGAACTCCTCGCGTTTGTCGCCCGCCTTGGCGGCGAGCTCGGCGGCCTCGCCCCACTCGGCCCACGACGAGGCGATCTTGCCCTCCTTCTCGTGGCAGTCGGCGAGGTTCAAGAGGGTGCCCAGGGTGCGGTCGAGCTTGAAGCTCGCCTCGAACTTGGGGCACGCCTCGGCGTATTTCCCCTCGGCGACGAGCAGCTTTGCCGCCTGGAAGAGGGCGTCGGCGGCGGCGCTGTCGTCGGCCCGCGCCGGCGCTGCGGCGAGGAGCAGCGCGGTGCCAAGGGCCCCGGTGCAGGACCGGACGGCGGAACGCGAGCTTCGCAGGGAGCGCATGGTCTCGTTTCCTCGGCGAACGCCTCGGACCTCGGCCCACCTATACTCCGAATCGCCGCGGCGCCGAAGAGCGGGGCGCTACAGCCTGCCCGAGAGCGGATCCGTCGTCGTCCCGGAGGGCTTCGGCTTCGCCGTCGGCGCGGCGGTCGGGGCCGCGGTCGGGGGCGGCGGTGGCCGGCTCGGCGGCGGGCGCTTGGCCGAGGGTTTGGCCGAGCTCGCCGCCGGCGCCGCGCCCGCGTCGTCCTCGTCGGCCGGCGCGGCGT
>CAYJPW010000267.1:0-9906 GCA_964372055.1 uncultured Polyangiaceae bacterium | reverse complement strand
GGCGCCGCCGCGAAGCGGCGCGAAAGTGCGCAGCACTTTCGGCAGGCGGCACTAGTCCCACGCCGGGCCGTCGCTCCTCGCGATCGGCGGTCGAGCGATCTCCCCCGGCCTACAGCGTGAAATCGAGGCCGGCGACGGTGACGGTGTCGCTCAGGACCTTGACCTGGTAGTCGCGCTGGTTGAGCGCCTCGTCGGTCAGGCTCACGGTCACGTCGTTCGAGCTCACCCCTGCGCTGAAGTTGAAGAGCACGACGGTGCCGCCGCTCCCGGTGGCGACCGGCTGGGTCGAGTACGTGCCGGGGCCCTCGTCGTAGACGACCGTCGCTCCGGCCACGCTGCTGACGACGCTCGCGCCCGCGAGCGGGAGCCCGTCACGCGCGATCTGGAGCACCAGCTGCGCCTTGCCCGCCTCGAGCGACTCGGGCACCGGCAGCGAGCCGGCGATCGCGATCATCACCTCCTCGCTCGCGACCGGCAGCGTCAGCGGCGCCCCCACCTGCACCGAGGCGAACGAGTAGGTCGCGAGCGCGCCGCTGCCGAGATCGGGCTCGACCAGCACCCACGCGTCGCCGGTCTTGGCGCCCTCGAGCACGAACGACGCGGTCGCCGGATCGTAGCTGCCGACCGCGGTACCGGTGCTCGCCGGCGCCGTCACCGTCGCCCCCGCGAGCAGCGGCGTCGTCTGCTGGAAGTCGGTCGTCGAGAGGACGACGACGGTGCCCTCGACGTTGGTCGCCGACACGCCCCCGCCCTGCCCTCCGCCGCCGCCGCTGCCCGACCCCACGCCGCCCGCGGCCGGACCCGCACAGCGGGCGCCGTCGGTGCACGGCGGCGGCGGATCGTAGTGCTCGCGATCGGGCCCACACGCGGCGGCCCCGGCCAGCGACCAGGAGAACGCGAGCGCGTGCAGGAGCCGTCGGTGCTGCATGACGCGAGCATACGTCCGCCCGCTCGTCGGGCCAATCGAAGGGAGCTTCGGTGCGGGCGGTGAGGCTCAGGCCGCGGCCGCGGCGGGCGGCGCCGCCGGGCGGCTCCGGCGCACGTGGATCGCCCCCGCCACCGCGACCAGCACGAGGCCGATGAGCTGCGACGTCGACAGGGCGCCGACGCCGCCGCGATCGTCGGCGCGCAGGAACTCGAGCGCGAAGCGCCCGATGGCGTAGAGGCCGAGGAACGCGACGAACACCTGGCCGTCGTAGCGCTTCCTGCCGTGCACGTAGAGGAGGCAGAACGCGGCGATCGCGAACGAGACCGCCGACTCGTAGATCTGCGTGGGGTGGACCGGGTGCGACCACGCGCCCGCCGAGGCGAGCTCCTTGAGCTTGAACTGCGCCTCGCTCGCCGGGCTCTGGGGCGGGAAGGCCAGCGCCCAGACGCCGTCGGTCTCGCGGCCGAAGCAGCAGCCGGCGAGGAGGCACCCCATGCGCCCGAACCCGAGCCCGAGCGGGATGGTGAAGCCCGCCATGTCGGCCGCCTTCCAGAACGGGAAGCGATCGCGCCGGAGCAGGTACACCGCCATGAGCGAGGCCCCGATGAGCCCACCGTAGTAGGTCAGGCCCCCGGCCCAGAACTTCGCCCAGGCGAAGCAGTCGCTCTCGACCGGGTGGCAGACGTTCTTCGCCGCGTCCCAGACGCCGTGGTAGCGCGGCACGCAGAGCGCCTGGTCCACCTTCCAGTCGACCGCGGCCGGATCGGTGCAGAGGTGCACGTAGTCCCAGAAGTAGCCGTCGGCGAGGACGTGCATGAGCCGCCCGCCGACGACACCCATGAGCAGGCAGGCCAGGCCGAGGTCGACGATGACGTCGGGATCGCGGCCGATGCGGCGCGCCCACGCGGCTCCGGAGGCGGTGGCGAAGACGAACCCCGAGAGCAGCAGCAGGAAGTACGCGGGGAACGCGACGTCGAAGACCCGGAACAGCTCGGGGCGCACCCGCGGCCTCCTCTACTCGCCGTCGGCCGGCGATCCCGCCGCAGGCGGGTCGCCAGAAACCGGCGCCGACGGCGCGGAGCCGGAGGCCGTCGCAGGCGCGGGCTTCGCGGGCGCCTCGGCCACGGGCACCTTCGCCGGGCGCCGTCGCGAGGTGAACATGTCGACGGCCATGAGCCCCACACCGACGCAGATGGCGATGTCGGCCACGTTGAACGTCGGCCAGGTGAAGCCCTTCGTGATCTTCACGTCGATGAAGTCGACGACGAAGCCGTAGCGGACCCGGTCGACCAGGTTGCCGAGCGCGCCGCCGAGGACCAGGGGCAGGCCCCACTTCAGCGCCTTCTGGTCCATCGTGAGGCGGCGGTAGAGCGAGAGGATGAAGATGATCGCCACCGCCGAGATGAGGAGGAAGAACGGCCGGCGGATGGCGTCGTGCTCGTCCTGGAGCAGGCCCCAGGCGCCGCCCTTGTTCTTGGCGAAGACGAACCCGAAGTGGCCCTTGATGACCTCGATGCGACGGATGCCGAGCGGCTCGTCGAGCCGCGACTTCGCCCACCACTTGGTGCCGAGGTCCGCCGCGAGCGAGAGGACCGACACGATCCAGAGAAAGCTCTGAGGCGGTCGCGGCGGCGCCGGCTGGGCGACCTCGGCGGGGGTCGGCGCGGGCGAGGGCCCGCTGCCGGCCTCGCCGGCGCTGCGCTCGGAGCTGGCCGTCTCGGTTGCCGGGCTGCTCTCGGACGCCGCCGGCTCTCCGGCGGCCTCGGGGGGCGGACCGGGATCGGCGGGCTTCTCGGAAGCGGGTTCCGGCGCGGGGGCGAGGGGCTCGTCGGCCATGCGGAGCGGGTCGATCTACGACAAACGGACCTCCCCGGCAAAGCCCATCGTCCGGAGCGAGCCGGGCGGACGCTACGCGGCGGGGTCGGCGGGCGCCTCGCTCACGACCGGAGGCGGCGCGTGATCGGCGGTGCGGCGGCTGAAGAGCATGTCGATCGCCATCAGGCCCACGCCGACGACGATGGCGATGTCGGCCACGTTGAACGTCGGCCAGTGGTGCTCGCGCCCGCCGCGGACGACGTAGAAGTCGATGAAGTCGATCACCGACCCGTAGCGGATGCGATCGACGAGGTTGCCGATGGCGCCGCCGAGCGCGAGCGGCAGGCCCCACCGGAGCAGGCGCTGATCGGGGCGCACGCGCCGGTACACCGAGACGATGAAGACGATCGCCGCGGCCGAGATGAAGAGGAAGAACGGCCGGCGCAGGACCTCGGGCATGCTGCGGAGGAAGCTCCACGCCCCGCCGGGGTTGAGCGCGTAGATGAAGTCGAAGTGGTCCTTGATCACCTCGATCTTGCGCGGGCCGAGCCCCTTGAGGTCGACGCCGGAGAGGCGCCCCTTGGCCCACCACTTCGTGCCGAGATCCGCCGCGGCCGACACGACGGTCACGATCGTCAGGAAAAGGACCGAGGCGCGCGGGCCGCCATGGCCGGGCTCGATCGATCGCGGCGCGGACGAGGGCGGCGTCGGCTCGGCGCGAGCCGCGGGCTCGACCGGGACGGGCGCGACCGGCGCCTGCAGCTCGGGCGCAGCGACCTCCGTCGCGGCGGCCTCTGGGCTCACGGCCGCGAGGACCGGGCTCGGATCCGTCGCGGGTGCGGGGTCCGGGGCGGCGGCCTCGAGAGGCGGGGGTCCGGCGGGCGGCGCAGCCGAGCCGTCGGGTGCGCCTTGGTCGTCGCGGGTGTCCATGAAGCGAGAGGCTTTCATACGATGGTGACTCCATCGCGGCAACGAAGGAGCCAGCGAAGCCTTCCCTGAGCGGGCGTTGGGAGCACGGATCGGCCGTGAAGCGCGACCAATCCGCGCGAGATCGCAGGCCGAGGCAGCAGAGAGGGCTGCGAACGGGCGGACGGATGCCGTTCGCGGTGCGCTCGGAGGCGACCAGCGTCCTTTACCAGATACCGCACATCCGTTTAGTATCGCCTCGTGCCTGCCCCTCCCTGGAAAGCGGCCATCGGCATCGATCCGGTGGTCTCGTCCTGGCTCGCCTCCGGCTACGTCCGGCCCTGCCTCACCGCCGACCGCGAGCTCGCGCCGACCGTCGGTCGCCTCGCCCCCATCCCCTCGTGGCTGTCCGCGCCGCTGGCCGACGCGCTCCGGGCGCGCGGGATCGAGGAGCTCTACGACCACCAGGTCGAGGCGATCGAGGCGGCGCGGGCCGGCCGCCACGTCGTCATCGCCACGCCGACCGCGAGCGGCAAGAGCCTCTGCTTCCACCTGCCGATCCTCGACGCGCTCTCGCGCCGCCCCGAGGGCGGCGACGCGGAGCCGCCCGGCTCACGAGGGGGGCAGAGACCCCACACTCCCGGACGCGACGCCACGGCGATCTATCTCTACCCGACCAAGGCGCTGGCGCGCGATCAGGAGGCGGGCCTGCGCGAGCTCATCGCCGAGGCGGGGCTCGGCGTGCCCGCCATCGTCTACGACGGCGACACGCCCGGCGACGCCCGCCGCGCCGCGCGCGAGAAGAGCCCCATCGTGATGACCAACCCGGACATGCTCCACGCCGGGATCCTCCCCCATCACGCCCACTGGGCGCGCACCTTCCAGGGGCTGCGCTACGTGGTGCTCGACGAGCTCCACACGTACCGGGGCGTCTTCGGGTCGCACGTCGCGCACGTGCTCCAGCGCCTCCGCCGCGTCGCGGCCTTCCACGGATCGAGCCCCACGTTCTTGTGCGCCACCGCCACCATCGCCAACCCGCGCGAGCACGCCGCGCGCCTCCTCGGCGTCCGCGAGGACGGGATCGACGTCGTGGGCGAGTCGGGCGCGCCGCGGGGGCGCCGCCGCTTCTTCGTCTTCAACCCGCCGGTCGTGAACGCCGAGCTCGGCGTCCGGGCGAGCTACGTCAAGAGCGCGGTGAGCCTCGCCGCCGATCTGGTGCGGGCGCGCGTCCCGACCATCGTGTTCGGGCAGTCGCGGAACACGGTCGAGATCATGCTCAAGTACCTGCGCGACAAGGTCGCCGGCGAGGTCGGCATCGGCGATCCCGCCGAGTCGATCATGGCCTACCGCGGCGGCTACCTCCCCGAGGCGCGGCGCCAGGTCGAGCGCGGGCTCCGCGACGGCCGGATCCTCTGCGTGGTCGCGACCAACGCGCTCGAGCTCGGCATCGACATCGGCGATCTCGACGCGGTCATCTGCGCCGGCTACCCGGGCTCGGTGGCCGAGACGTGGCAGCGCTTCGGGCGCGCCGGCCGGCGTGGCTCGCAGAGCGTCGCGGTGCTCGTCTCGTCGAGCGGGGCGCTCGATCAGTACCTGGCCCGCCACCCCGAGCACCTCTTCGACGGCGCCGTCGAGCACGCCCGCATCGATCCGTCGAACACCGAGATCCTCGTCCAGCACCTCAAGTGCGCGGCGTTCGAGCTCCCGTTCGTCGACCGCGAGGCGTACGCCTCGCTCGACGCGGACGACTCACGCGAGGCGCTGCGCTACCTCGCCGACCACGGCGTCGTGCACGAGTCGGGCGGCCGCTTCCACTGGGCGGCCGACGCCTACCCGGCCAACCACGTGAGCCTGCGCAGCATCGGCTGGGACAACTTCGTCATCATCGACAAGGCGCACGGCCGCACCCTCGCCGAGCTCGACTGGCGCGCCGCGCCGACGATGCTCCACGAGCAGGCCATCTACCAGCACGACGGCGAGCAGTACCAGGTCGAGCGCCTCGACTACGAGAACCACAAGGCCTACGTGACCAAGGTCAGGCCCGACTACTTCACGACGGCGATGACCCACCGCAAGGTGAGCGTCATCGAGCAGAGCGCCGAGCGCCCGCTCGGCCGGGGCCTCGCCGGCTGGGGCGAGGTGAGCGTCGTCGAGAAGGTGGTCGGCTACAAGAAGATCAAGTTCCACACGCACGAGAACGCCGGCTACGGCGACGTGCGCCTGCCCGACATCCAGATGCACACCACGGCGTTCTGGCTGACGGTCCCCGAGACGATCTGCGAGGAGCTCGGGCTCGGCCGCGCCACGGCGATCGACGGCCTGCGCGGGATCGCGCGGGCGCTCGAGACGGTGGCGACGCTGGCGCTCATGTGCGATCCGCGCGATCTCGGTCAGACGCTCGGCGATCGCGCCGGCGAGGACGACGCGGCGCCGACGCGCGCCGACGGCGAGCGCACGTCACCCCTCGTCGCCGCGCGAGGGCACCGCGGGCTCGAGCCCGGCTTCGACCCGACCGTGTTCCTCTTCGACAACATCCCCGGCGGCGTCGGCCTCTCCGAGCGCATCTTCGAGCAGGCCGGAGAGCTCTTGGCCCGGACGCGCCAGCTGCTGCTCGGCTGCGCCTGCGCCGAGGGCTGCCCGCTCTGCGTCGGAGCGACCGAGACCGCGGGCGCTCTCCGGAAGGGCGCGGCGGTGCGGCTGCTCGAGCTCACGCTGCACGCTTCGTGATCGCTCCACGCCTCTCTCTCAGGGTCGTGGACGTCGACGTACGTGGACGTGGTCACCGGCCTCACGGCCGGTGTTCCGATGCGGGGCCGCTTTGCGACCGCACCGCTGCCGTCAGACCGTCAGCTGCTCCGTGTGCTCGCCCCAGACCGTGCGCATCACGTCGCTGATCTCGCCCACGGTGGCGCCGGCCTTGACGGCGGCGAGGATGAGCGGGACGAGGTTGTCCTTGCCGCGGGCGGCGGCGTCGATGCGGCCGAGCGCCTCGGCCCTGGCGGCGCCCTCGTGCGCGGCGCGCCAGGCGCGCACGCGCTCGACCTGCTCGCGCTCGAGCCTGGGGTCGACGCGCGTCACCGGGACGGGGGGCGCCTCGGCCACGAACTCGTTCTGGCCGACGATGACGCGTTTCTTCGACTCGACCTCGAGCTGGTAGCGGTACGCCGTCGCCTGGATCTCGCGCTGCACGTAGCCCTGCTCGATGGCCGCGACCATGCCGCCGATCTCGTCGATGCGGCGGATGTAGTCGCGCGCGGCCGCCTCGAGCCGGCTGGTCATCGCCTCGACGGCGTAGCTGCCGCCGAGCGGATCGACGACGTCGGCGACGCCCGACTCGTAGCCGATGACCTGCTGCGTGCGCAGGGCGAGCGTCGCCGCCTCGGCCGTCGGCAGACCGAGCGCCTCGTCGAAGCCGTTGGTGTGGAGCGACTGGCAGCCGCCGAGCACGGCGGCGAGCGCCTGGATCGCCACGCGGACCACGTTCACCATCGGCTGCTGCGCCTGCAGCGTCATCCCCGCGGTCTGGCAGTGGAACCGGAGGGCGCGGGCGCGCTCGGTCTTGGCGCCGAAGCGCTCGGCCATGATCGACGACCACATCCGGCGCGCGGCGCGGAACTTCGCCACCTCCTCGAGCAGGTTGTTGTGGCCGTTGAAGAAGAACGAGAGCTGCGCCCCGAAGCCGTCGACGTCGAGGCCGGCGTCGACGGCCTCCTTCACGTAGGCGATCCCGTCGGCGAGGGTGAACGCGATCTCCTGGGCGGCGTCGCAGCCGGCCTCGCGCATGTGGTAGCCGCTGATCGAGATCGTGTTCCACTTCGGCACCTCGCGCTCGGCGAAGGCGAAGGTGTCGCTCACCAGCCGGAGCGAGGGGCGCGGCGGGTAGATGTAGGTCCCGCGCGCGACGTACTCCTTGAGGATGTCGTTCTGGATCGTGCCGCGGAGCTCGCCGCGCGGGACGCCCGACTCCTCGGCGACGGCGATGTAGAGCGCGAGCAGGATCGCCGCCGTCGAGTTGATGGTCATCGAGGTCGAGATCTCGGCGAGCGGCAGCCCGCGCAAGAGGCGGCGCATGTCGTCGAGCGAGTCGATGGCGACGCCGACCTTGCCGACCTCGCCCGCGGCGAGCGGGTGGTCCGAGTCGCGGCCCATCTGCGTCGGCAGGTCGAAGGCGACCGAGAGGCCCGTCTGCCCCTGCGAGAGCAGGTAGTGGTAGCGCGCGTTCGACTCGTCGGCGGTGCCGAAGCCGGCGTACTGGCGCATCGTCCAGAGACGGCCGCGGAACATGTTCGGCTGCACGCCGCGCGTGAACGGCGGCTCGCCCGGGAAGCCGAGATCCCTCGCGGCCTCGAAGCCGAGCGCCCCGAGCGTGGCCTCGTCGTAGAGGTCGTCCGCGTCGACGCCCTGCGAGCCGGGCGGCCCCGAGAGCAGGCCGGCCCGGGGCCGCGCCCCGGCCTTCGCCTTGGCGAGGCGCTTCTCGAACCGGGCTCGTGCGGCGGGGTCCTCGTGGCTCATCGCCCCTCTCCTACCACAGCGGCTGGACGTCGCGCGCCGCCCCGCATAACGGCCGAACGATGCAAAAGACGAGGAGCTTCTGGGGCTGGGGCTACGAGGAGGACGCCGTGGGCGAGGAGCAGCTCGGCGCTCTCCGGCAGCTCATGGCGATGCGCCTCGGCGCCTCCGCGGGCGACGCCATCTCGCCGCCGCGCGTCGAGGACCTCGCGCTCGCCGCGCCGCGCTTCTCGCCGCCCTCGTCGCTCGAGCACCTCTTCGCGAAGGGCGCGCGCGCCCGCGCCGCCCACACCTACGGCAAGGCCTTCCGCGACGTGGTGCGTGGCCTCGCGCGCGACTTCGGGCGCGCGCCGGACGCCGTGGCCTTCCCGACGACCGAGGCGGACCTCGTCGACCTCTTCGATCTCTGCACCAAGGAGCGCCTCGCGGCGATCCCCTACGGCGGCGGCACCTCGGTGGTCGGCGGCGTGGAGGCGCGCCTGCCCGACGGCTACCGCGGCGCCCTCTCGATCGATCTCGGTCGCTTGAACCGCCTCGTCGAGGTCGATCCGGTCTCGCGCGCCGCGCGCTTCCAGGCCGGCGTCCTCGGCCCCGCGCTCGAGGACGCGCTGCGCCCGCACGGGCTCACCCTGCGCCACTACCCGCAGTCGTTCGAGTTCTCGTCGCTGGGCGGCTGGATCGCGACCCGCGCCGGGGGCCACTTCGCCACGCTCCACACGCACATCGACGACCTGGTGGAGTCGATCCGGATGATGACGCCGGCGGGCGCGATCGAGACTCGCCGCCTGCCGGCCTCGGGCGCCGGCCCGAGCCCCGATCGCCTCCTCATCGGCTCGGAGGGCGCGCTCGGGATCATCACCGAGGCGTGGGTGCGTCTGCAGGAGCGGCCCCGCTTCCGCGCGTCCGCCACGGCGCGCTTCGCCGGCGCCGCCGGCACGCCCGATGCGATGCGGGGCTTCCGCCGCGGCGCCGAGGCCGCGCGGCGCGTCGCCCAGGCGGGCCTCTACCCGGCGAACCTCCGCCTCGTCGACGCCGACGAGGCGCTCAACACCGGCGCCGGCGACGGCTCGGCGAGCCTGCTCTTGCTCGGCTTCGAGTCCGCCGATCATCCCCCCGACGCCTGGATGGCGCGCGCGATCGAGATCTGCCGCGGCGCCGGCGGCGAGCTCGAGGACGGCGCCGGCAAGACGCGCGACGACGGCCGATCGGGCAAGGCCGGCGACGAGGCCGGGAGCTGGCGGAGCGCCTTCCTCCAGGCGCCCTACCTGCGCGACGCGCTCGCGCGTCTCGGCATGATCGCCGAGACGTTCGAGACCGCGATCCCCTGGTCGCGCTTCGAGGACTTCCACGCCGGCGTGCTCGAGCGGGCCCGCGAGGCCGCGGTGCGCGTCGCCGGCGCCGGCCTCGTCACGTGCCGCCTGACGCACGTCTACCCCGACGGCGCCGCGCCCTACTTCACCGTGATCGCCCCCTCGCGCGCGGGCTCGCAGGTGGCGCAATGGGACGAGATCAAGGCCGCCGCGTCCGAGGCGATCCTCGCGCTCGGCGGCACCATCACCCACCACCACGCCGTCGGGCGCGATCACCGGCCGCAGTACGACCGCGAGGTGCCCGCCCTCTTCCGCAGCGCCCTGGGCGCGGCCAAGGCCGCCCTCGATCCCGCCGGGATCATGAACCCGGGCGTCCTCGTGGACTGAAGAGGTGTCGGACATTCGTCCGAGCAACGCCTCTCGAGGCCCGAGGTCCGA
>CAYJPW010000266.1:0-9931 GCA_964372055.1 uncultured Polyangiaceae bacterium | reverse complement strand
GTCGAGAGGCGGGCGCGCGAGCGACCGCGGCGCGGCGCGCGGCACGTCGGCGTCGGCGAGCGCGGCGCCGACCGCGGCGAGCGCCCGCGCGAACGAGGCCGCGCCGAGCGGGGCCGGCCAGGCCGGGATCGAGAGCGCGATTCCGTCGAACAAGGGGGTCCCCCGGAAGATCTCCTGGACCCAGCGGGCGCCGAGGTGCGCCGGCCAGCCCTCCCCCGCGTCGCGCGCCAGCAGCGACGAGAGCGCGTCCGACCAGGCGCCGGCGCGGCCTCGCTCCGACGCCAGCACTTCGGCGAGCGGCTCGGTCCGATCGAGCACGGCGAGCGCGAGCTCGGCGGCGAGCTCGGGCGGGTCCGCGGGCAGCGCGGTCGCGCCCGGGAGGTCGCCGAGCAGCCGCTCCGCCTCGGCGCGCCGCTCGGCGAGGATGCGCGCGGCGTCGGCGACGGCGGTCGCGCCCTCGGCGAGGCTCTCGGCGAGCTCGCGCCGGCGCGCGTCCACCGGCTCGCGGAGGAGCCGGTCGAAGACGGCGCGCGGCGAGCTCTTCACCCGTCGCGCGGTCTGGCCCGGAGCGCGCGTCTTCTCGGGGGCGACCGCGACCGTCTCGGCGTGCCACGCCGACTCGACGCGAACCGTGTCGGTCCAGGTGACGCGCTCGAGCGTGAGGACGGCGACCCACGCGGCGAGCGCCGCCGCGAGCGGATCCCCGGGGGCGCGCTCGGCGAGCTCGAGGTACGCGGTCCGCGTGCTCACCCGGCGTGCGCCGGCGAGCGGATGGGCGACGCTCGGCGCGGCTCGCCCGCTCGGCTCGCGGAGCTCGCGGCGCGCCCGAACGACCGCGCGCGCCGCCGCGGCGATCTCGCGATCGAGCACCTCGTAGGGGGCATCCATCGTCTACGGTCCTCGGCCCTCGTCGGTCATGGTCCCTCGTCCGGCCCCCGGCCTAGCCGTGGATGGCCGCGCTCACGCCCAGGCGCGCCGCCAGCTCGCCCTCGGCCTCGGCGAGCTCGCCGAGCCGACGCTTCACCTTGGCCGCGTCGCCCGACGCGTCCTCGGCGAGATCGACGAAGGTGCGGAAGTGCCGCGCCTCGGCGGTGAACAGGTCCGCGTAGAAGGCGGCGAGCTCGGCCTGCCCTCGCGCGGCGAGCGCGTCGGCGAGCAGGCGGAAGCGCTCGCACGAGCGCGCCTCGATGAGCGCCCCGACCAGCAGCCGATCGACGAGCGCGTCCTCGGCCGAGCGGCGCCGGGCGCTGCTCGACGCCAGCCGGCGCAGCTCCGCCGCGTACGCGTCGCTCGGCGGCTTGCCGAGCTTGGCCCCGCGCCGGTCGAGCTCCTCGAGCACGGCCCGGAAGTGGCGCAGCTCCTCCTCGGCGAGGTCGACGAGCGCGCGGACGACGCCGGGGAAATCGGGCGAGCGCGCGGCCAGCGAGAGCGCGTTCGTCGCCGCCTTCATCTCGCAGTGCGCGTGGTCGACGAGCACGGCGTCGAGGTCGGCGAGCGCGCGTTCCACCCAGCGCGGATCGGTCGGTCGGGTGAGGCAGAGCACGGCCCGGCCACTATGGCACGGGTCGGGGCGCTACTCGACGCCGCCCTGGCGCAGCCCCGACGACTCGAGGAAGTACGCCAGCCCGATGACGACGGTGGTCGCGCCTGGGTCGGAGAGGGTGCGGCGCACGCTCGCCTCGACCGAGAACTCGTTCTGGATGTACCCGAGCCCGGCCGAGAGGGCGTGCAGCTTGGCGCCCTGGTCGTAGCGGTAGCCGAGGCGGATCGGGAAGTGGTCGGCCGCGAGGTACTCGCCGCCGGCCATGACTCGGGCCGAGGTCGAGGTGTACGAGTTGAAGTCGGCGAGGCCGTCGACCTCGAGGCTGAGGTCGCTCGTGCCGTAGCCGATGCCGCCGCCGAACGTCGTCGGGAGGATGCCGTTGTTCGGGTAGGTGAGGTTCTGCCCGAGCGCCGCGATGTGGATCGCGTCGGTCGCCTTGACGGTAACGCCGGCGTCGAAGGTGAAGTTGTTGACGAACGCCGACCGGCCCGAGTCGTCCTTCAGGCCGCCGGACGCCTTGCTGTCGCCGAGCGCGAGCGGCGTGCCCAGACCCTCCTGCGTCACCTTGGCGTAGCGCCCGGCGATGCCGACGAAGAAGCGATCGGCGAGCGGGTACGCGAGCGCGAGCCGGGCGTCGATGAAGGAGCGATCGAGCCCGTCGGGGTCGAGGAAGCCGCCCAGGACCGAGATGCCGCCGGCGAGGCGCGAGGTCATCGAGTCCTCGATGATCCCCCCATAAACTTGTCGGCCCACCTCGGGCGCGAACTGGGCCAGCGCCTCGATGTGGTAGGCGCGCGTCTCGACCATCGCCGACGGGTTCTGGAGCACGCCGGTGGTGCCGTTCCCGAGGGCCCGGGTGGCGCCCCCGAGCGCGGCGGCGCGCGGCGTCTCGTTCTCGCCGTAGTTGAACGAGAACTGCGGCGGGAGCTGGGCGGCGGCAGGCCGAGGCGCGAGGCCGCCGATCGCGAGGGCGACACGGACGGCGAGCGCCCTCGTACGCGGCCTAGGCATCCCGCGGGGCATACCCGCGGCGCGGGCGCGCGGACAACTTCTCGGGTCGACCCCGTGACGCTGCGCACAGGGCCGCGCGCCACCCCGGCGGCAAGAAAGACTGGAATCATTGCTGTAAAATGTCTCTTGACGCCCAGAACGGCGGCATTTCGCGGTGCGGCGTAAGACCTCCCTGCGGGCGTCATCCGATTGTCGCGGGAGTCTGGGGAGTTGGCGAAGATCGGGTGGGTCCTGACGCCGCGAAACGCCGGTAGCGGCGCCGACAAGGCATAAATAAGCATAGCGATCGCGAGCACTTACGAGCGATTGCGCAGTTGGGGATGGACTCCTGGACCCGGCCGGTGCTACCTCGGTTTGGTCTTCAGGGCGTTCCCGTAAGGGGTCGATCACAGGGTATCGGGGGTGGGCACCCCGGAGGGTTCGGAGGAGACAGCCAGGCACCATTGCCTTCGGCGGAGGAGGCGTCCTGGACGCTTCCAGCCGACAGGGCCGGTCAGCAGCCTGGCAACCTTCCCGCACCCCCAAGGGCTCCAACCGGCAGTGGGGTGACTGTGGATAACCCAACGGGGATCGCTCGACGTCGTATTCGCGAATAGTTCCTACGGATTGCGCGATGTGTTGAGCCAGGGCGGGTCGCCTGCCCTGTGGAAAAGCTGGGGTCGACCTCGAGGTTGACCTCCTGGATGCGTCTTTGCCGTTCGCAGCCGAGCCCGCAGTGATGACGACGATCCCCAAGCAAGAGGCAAAGGCAGTCTTCGATCAGGCGGTGGCGCACACGCGGGGGCTCTCGCCCGCCACCTTCGACCAGTGGTTCGGGGGCGTGCAGTTCGACGACCTCACCGACGGCGTGCTCACGCTGCGCGTGCAGAACGAGTTCGTCCTCGAGTGGGTGAAGGCGAACTTCCTCCCCACGCTGACCGACAAGATCCGCGAGATGACCGGGTGGTCGGTGCAGGTCGCGTGGACGGTCGACCAGAACCTCGAGTCGCCGGTGTCGACGCGCCAGCCCTCGTTGCCCATCCGACCGCGATCGCTTGTCGTCCGCCAGTCGACGCCCCCGCTCGAGCCGGCGGCGGTCCCGGTGGCGGCGCCGCGGCGCGCGCCCGCACCTCCCGACGACCTCAACCCGAAGCAGACGTTCGCGAGCTTCGTGGTGGGTCCGTCGAACCAGCTCGCCCACGCCGCTGCCATCGCCGCCGCCGGCGGAGGAGGCCGCCGGTACAATCCCCTCTTCATCTGCGGCGGCACGGGCCTCGGCAAGACCCACCTCGTCCACGCCATCGCCCACCGCGTCCACGAAGAGCGGCCCACCGCGCGGATCATCTACGTCTCGGCCGAGCGGTTCACGAACGAGTTCATCACCGCCATCCAGCACCACCGGATGGACGAGTTCCGCGCCCGCTACCGCGTCAACTGCGACGTGCTCCTGGTCGACGACATCCAGTTCCTCGCCGGGCGCGAGCAGACGCAGGAGGAGTTCTTCCACACGTTCAACGCGCTCCACGCGACCGACCGGCAGATCGTGGTCACGAGCGACAAGTACCCGCAGAACCTCGAGCGCATGGAGGAGCGCCTGGTCTCGCGCTTCTCCTGGGGTCTCGTCGCCGACATCCAGGTGCCCGAGCTCGAGACGCGCGTCGCCATCATCCGCAACAAGGCGGCGCTCGAGGGCTTCGCCCTCGGCGACGACGTCGCCATCTACCTCGCGCAGATGATCCGCTCGAACGTGCGCGAGCTCGAGGGCACGCTCATCCGCCTCGCGGCCAAGTCGTCGCTCACCGGCCGGCCCGTCGACCTCGCCTTCGCCCGCGCCGAGATCACCGCCGCCTCGCCCCCGCGGGCCGAGACGGTGAGCGTCGAGGACATCCAGCGCGCCGTCTGCCACCACTTCCACTTGCGCTCCATCGATCTGACCTCGAAGGATCGCCACAAGAGCGTCGCCTTCGCGCGCCACGTGGCGATGTACCTCTGCAAGCAGCGCCTCAAGTGCAGCTTCCCGGAGCTCGGGCGCGCGTTCGGCAACCGCGACCACACCACGGTCATGAGCGCGGTCCGCAAGATCGAGGCGCAGCGCGACAGCGATCCGCAGGTGCGCGCGCACCTCGAGGCGCTCGAGCGCAAGCTCGCCGACGGCTGAAGATGGTGTCGGACGATCGTCCGACCATCGCCGCTCGAGCCGCCCGAGATCCGACGGCTCTTCAGCGCCGAGGGCGCGGGGGCAGAGCCTTCGCTCGCGGCTGACGCGCCCGCTCCGGGCGGAGCGCGCCGGGCGGCCGGACGGCCGTGCGCGGCCTGCTCGCGGCCGGGGGCACGGGCTCTGCACACGCATCCGGTGTGCTGAGCGCAAGAGGTCTGCGCCGGACGCTCGCGCCGCTCGCCGCGCTGGCGCTCTCCGCGACGCCGGCGGCCGCCGCCAGCCCCTCGCTCGCCGCCAAGCTCGCGGGGCTGTCCGCCGCGGCGACGCGCGACATCGTCACCGCGCGGCTGCGCCACGCGGCCGAGGCCGTGAGCGCCGAGGCGGAGCCGCGCCGTCCCGCGCACACCGCGCCCGCGACGCCGCGGGCGCCGACGGGCGGCGCCGTCCTGCCGGTGCGCTCGCAGACGCTGCTCGATTGGCTGCTCGATCCGGCGACCGATCCGAGCGAGCGCCCGAGCGCCCCCAGCACCGACGCGCCCGCGCCCGCCGGGCCGCCGATGGCGCACGCCTGGGCCGCGCCGCCTCCCCCGCAGCTCGCCTCGCAGGCATCGGCCAAGAAGTTCGTCCGGCAGGTGACCGGGGGCCACCGGGCCGCTCCGCCGGAGATCGAGCTGCCCCAGGCGGCGCGCTCGCTCGCGCTCTCCGAGATCACCGGGCTCGAGCGCTCGCACCGGCGCGCCACCGGCGCCGAGCTCGACGCGCTCCCGCGCAACATCGGAGCCGTCATCGCGGGCACGCCGCGCGCGATGCTCCACGGCCTGCCGCTCACCGCGGCGGGCGCGCTCGGCACGCTCTTGCCCCCCGACGTGGTCCGATCGCTGAAGGTGAAGGCGGGGCCGAGCATGGCGCCGGCCGGCGTGAGCGTGAGCGTCGTCTCCTTCTGAAGGGAAGAATTCACAGGGAGACGGGGAGACGGGGAGAATTTCATTCGGTGGATCGCGGCCCACGCGGCTCCACGGGGTGAGCCCGGATCGACCGAATGGAAATCTCCCCGACTCCCCGCCTCCCTGTGAAAATCCCGGCTGTCAAAGCGGCGGCGCCGGCTCGCTACATGCCCTCGAGCGCTTCGCGGGCGTCGTCGGCCATGAGCTGGTTGCCGTAGGCCGTGGCCATCGAGAGCACCTGCTCGAGCTCGCGCTTGGCCTCGGCGCTCTCGCCCCGGTGCTTGAGCAAGGCGGCGAGGAGGTAGCGGCTCTCGAGCGCGTCGGTCCAGTACCCGCGCGAGTCGGCGTAGCGGACGAACTCGCGCAGGGTCGCGTCGGCGCCCGCGGCGCCCTTGAGACCGTCGAGGTACGTCAGGTGCACGCGGTTGAGCGAGGCGAGGCGCTCGTGGCCGCCGGTGGCGTCGCAGATGTCGCGCGACTCGCTCAGCGACGCGTAGGCGCGGGGCAGATCGCCGAGGCGGCGGCTGGCGTCGCCGAGGTTGTGGAGCGCGGCGGCCGTCTCGAAGCGTAGGCCCGCCGAGCGCGCCAGGTCGACCGCGCGCGAGGAGGCCTCGACCGCGCGCTTGAAGTCGCGGCAGTAGATGTGGACGAGGACGCGCTGCTTCTCGCGCTCGCTCGCCGCGACGAGATCGGTCGGGCTGCTCAGGGCCTCGGCGCGGTCGAGCGCGGCGAGGGCCGACTCGGTCGCGCCGGTCGCCGCGCGGGTGTGGGCGATGACGAGGAAGGCGCGCGGGTCGTCGATCGTGTCGAGGCCGATGGCCTCGAGCTTCTCGGTGGCGCGCACCGCGCGGGCGAAGTCGCCGCTGCGCACGGCCATCTCGTTCTCGGCGGCGAGCGCCTTGCGGCGCAGGTCGTCGCGCTCGCCGGCGAGCCCGAACGCCTCCTCGAGCTTCTGGTAGGCCTGCTCGAAGAGGTTCACCGCGCCGAGGGCGCGGGCCACGTCGACGCGGGCGAAGACGCGCTGCTCGAGCGAGCCCGTCGCGTCGATGCGGCGCAGCGTGCGCGCGGCGACGCCGGGCAGATCGCTGGCCTGGCGGACCCGGACCACGGCGTCGGCCAGCGCGGTGAGCCAGGTCTCGAGCTCGGCGGCGGCGCGCGTCTCCAGGTCGACGAGCTCGAGGGCGCGCGTCATGTGGCGGATCGTCGGCTCGAGCTGGCCGAGCCGCAGCCGGTGGAGCGCCTCGCGCGCGAAGAAGGTCGCGGCGCGATCGCGATCGCCGGCCTGGTAGAGGTGCAGGGCGATGCGCTCGGCGTGCTCGCCGCTGTTCTCGCCGACGACCGAGACGTAGGCCGCGGCCGCGGCGGCGTGGAGCTCGCGCCGCGCCTCGGGCGGGATGGCGTCGAGCACGATCTCGCCGTGCATGGGCGAGGCGAAGCTCGCCTGCGCCGGGCCGGTGATGCGGAGGAGGTCGTGGCTGACGAGGCCGGCGATCGCCCGGTCGACCTGGGAGAGGTTCTGCCGGAGGAGCACCGCGAGCACCTCGGTGAGGACCGGGTCGCCGAGGATCGCGGCCGCCTGGAGGATGGCGCGGCTGTTGGCGGCGAGCCGGCTCACGCGCGCCGCGATGAGGGTGCGCAGCGTGCGCGGGATGGTCGTGGCGCCGTCGAGGCGCGCCTTGACCGCGCCGCTGAGCACGCTGATCGCGCCCGAGTCGACGAGCTCCTTGATGAGCTCCTCGAGGAAGAGCGGGTGCCCGCCGGCGCGCTCGCGGCAGAAGGCGAGGAGCTCGGGCGGCAGCACCCGGGCGTTGACGCGCGTGGCGATGAGCCGCGCGCTGTCCTCGTCCGAGAGCTCGCCCACGCGGACGGTGTGGTGCTGCGGGTGATCGGCGAGCGCCTTGGGCGGCAGCTCGCGCGAGGCGAGCACGAAGGTCGCGCGCAGCCCGGTGCCGGAGCGGCCCACCGTCGCGAGGATGGCGTCGAGCGTCGCCGGATCGAGGAACTGGGCGTCGTCCCAGGAGAAGCACTGGAGGCGGTCGTCGGTGAGGCTCTGCACCATCCTGCCGAAGGCGGCGCGCAGGGCGCTCGAGGTCGACGCGGGCGCGGCCACGTCGTGGGTCGCGCCGAGCTGGCTGAGCACGGCGGCGGCCTCCTCGTTCTGCAGGCCGAGGGCGCGGAGGCGCGGCAGGACGTCGCGGATACGCTCCTCCTCGTCGCCCTCCTGGATGCCGCAGAGCACCTGGAGCATCGCGGTGAGGCCGCTCCACGGCACCTCGGCGCCGTTCGCAGGGCAGGCCGCGACGTAGAAGCCGACGTTGTAGTTGCCCTTGGAGAGGCGGCGCTCCATCTCGGCGAGGAGGCGCGTCTTGCCGATGCCCTTGTCGCCGGTGACGGTCACCATCTGGGTGCGCTTGCGCGTCGCCTGCGCGAGGATCTCGCCGAGGCGCTTGAGCTCGTCGTGGCGGCCGACGAAGCGGCCGTAGACCGCCGCGGGGGGGCGCGCCGAGCTCACCACGCGACCGCCCTCGGGGGTGGTGCGGCCGGCGCCCTGGAGCTCCTCGGTCGCGAAGGCCGTCCGGATGATGCGGCCGGCGAGCGAGGAGACGGCGACGCGGCCGTCGGTGGCGCGGGCCAGCTGCTGCGCGGTGCTGATCAGCGACGCGAGCCGCTCGTCGCGGATGGGCGAGCCCGACGCGTCGACGAGGATCCGAGCCACGTGGACGCCCGCCGAGACGTCGGACTCGGCGGTGCGCGCGCGCAGCGTGACCAGCGCCGCCCTCACCGCCGCCTCGGTGTCGCGGCCGTCGGCGTCGCCGAGCCCGAACAGGGCCACGATCTGCCCCGGCTCGCGCTCGAGGATCATCGCCCCGTAGCGGGCGAGGACCTCCTGGGCGCGGAGCGCGGGGGACGCCGAGCCGGGCGGCTCCGAGGGCATGCCCGACGGTCGCGCGACCGCGGCGCGCTCGGCGAACGAGAGCACCAGCGCGGTCACCTCGCGCCGCTCGCCCATCTCGGCGCCGGCGCGGGGCAGCGAGCCCGAGTCGTTGCGCGACGGCGTGGGGGTGGCGACCGCGGGCGAGCCGGTGCGCGCCTGCGCGCTCGAGGACTGGGGGACCTCGACCGGCGTGCGGTCGTTGGCGCCGGTCTGCTCGTCCTCGAAGACCACGCCCGCCTCGATCTCGGGGACCGAGCTCGCCTCGTGGAGCGGCGCGAGGAAGTCGGCGAGGTCGTTGGCGCTGAAGCGCTCGCCGGTGGCGAAGAAGTAGCCGAGCAGCTGCTCGTAGAGCTTGCCGGCGTCGGGCACGCGCTCGGCCACCTCCTTCGCCAGCATCCTCTGGACGATCTCGACGAGCGGTTTGGGGGTGTCCTGGCGGACGATCTCGAGCGGCGGGTACTCGCTCGCCTGCACGCGGCGGAGGGTCTCGAACGCCGTCGGCGCGGTGAACGGGTTGTGCCCCGCGATCATCTCGTAGAGCACGGTGCCGAGGGAGAAGAGGTCGCTCCGGCCGTCGAGCGGCTGGGCCCGCGACTGCTCCGGGCTCATGTACGCCAGCTTGCCTCGCACCTGCACCGAGGGCTTGGCGCTCGACTCCTCCTCGATCGTGTCCTTCGCCTTGGCGATGCCGAAGTCGGTGACCTTCACCTCGCCCTCCCACGAGAGGAGGACGTTCTGCGGCGAGATGTCGCGGTGGACGATCCCGAGGGGCCGGGACTGCTCGTCGCGGCGCCGGTGCGCGTGGTCGAGCGCTTTGGCGACCTCCGCGGCGATGAACACCGCCATCCCGAGCGGGAGGCTGCGCTTCGCCCTGCGGCAGCGGGAGAGGAGCGTCGCCAGGTCGAGCCCGGGGACGTACTCCATCGCGATGAAGTAGCTGGTGGGCTCGCCGTTCGGATGATCGATGCGGCCGAGGTCGAACACCTGGACGATGTTCGCGTGCGAGAGGCGCACGGCAAGCTTGGCCTCGTGGACGAACATGTCGACGAAGTCCTGGCTCGCGGCCAGCTTCGGGAGGATCCGCTTGATGACGAGGACCTTCTCGAAGCCCTCCACGCCGAAGCTCTTCGCCTTGAACACCTCGGCCATGCCGCCTTCGCCGAGGCGCTCGAGGAGCCGGTAGCGTCCGAAGGTCTGTTCCAAGGCGTTAGGCTCGATCCTAGCGCCGATCCGGGCGCGAGGATCGCCGGTTCTCGAGGTCGGTCGCGACCGGGGGGGGCGCCCCCCCGCCCCCCGGCGCAGAAGAGGCGTCGGGCCGCGGGGCGCGAGAGGCGTTGCTCGGGCGAATGTGCGCCACCACT
>CAYJPW010000265.1:0-10383 GCA_964372055.1 uncultured Polyangiaceae bacterium | reverse complement strand
GCCTGCGCCCGTTCCGGCGGCCACGGCGCCCGCGGCCGCGGCGCCCATCGGCTTCACCCCGCGGCCGGACGGGCCGCAGGCGCCCGCGAGCGCCGCTGCGCGCCGCGGCGCCTCGCCGCTGTGGCTCGTCATCCCGGCGGGCGGCGTGCTCGGGTTCGGATCGCTGAGCATCGGCGCCTTCATCAACGGCAAGAACCTCCGCAAGCAAGCCGACGCGGTCTCGGAGAAGCCGAGCGACGCCTACGACGACCTGGCCACGCGCGCCGAGGCCAACGAGAAGCTCGTTCCCTGGGCGATCGGGAGCACCGCGATCGCGCTCGCCGCCACCGTCGTCGTCGCGGTCTGGGTGGTGGACTGGAAGGGCTCGGCCCCGAAGGCCAAGGTCGCCGCGACGCCCGGCGGGATGGTCTTGGCGGGGAGCTTCTGACGTGCGGACCTGGTCGGGCGGCGCGCGCGTCCGCCTCGGCAACTACCAGCCGCTGCTCGAGCTCGCGGCGGGCGGGATGGCGACGGTGTACCTCGCGCGCCAGCTCGGGGCCGCGGGGTTCGAGCGCCTGGTCGTCATCAAACGCGTGCACCGCGCGCTCCTCAAGGACCGCGAGGCGTACGACATGCTCATCGACGAGGCGCGGGTCGCCTCGCTCATCCGCCACCCCAACGTCGTCCCGGTCATCGACGTGGTCGAGGCCGACGGCGAGATCTTCCTCGTGCTCGAGTACGTCGAGTCGATCCCGATGTCGGCGCTCCTCGCGGCGGCCCGCGCCGCCGGCGGCGAAGGACGGCTCCCATCCGCGGTCGCCTCGAGGATCCTCGTCGACGTGCTCGCCGGGCTGCACGCCGCCCACGAGGCGAGCGACATGAAGGGCCACAAACTCGAGGTCGTGCACCGCGACGTCAGCCCGCAGAACGTGATCGTCGGCGTCGACGGCGTGGCCCGGCTCATCGATTTCGGCATCGCCAAGGCGACCCGCCGCGTGACGGTGACCAGCGCCGGCGTGATGAAGGGGAAGTTCGGCTACATGGCGCCGGAGCAGGCGAAGCAGCTTCCGCTCGATCGGCGCGCCGACGTGTTCTCGGCGGGCATCGTCGCCTTCGAGGCGCTGACCGGGCGCAGGCTCTTCGCCGGCGAGGACCAGGGCGACATCCTGCTCGCCACGCTCCTCGCCGACGTGCCGGAGCCGACGTCGCTCGCCCCGGACCTCCCGGCGAAGCTCGATTTCGTGGTGCAGACGGCGCTGGCGCGCGACCGCGAGGAGCGCTTCCAGACCGCCGCGGCGTTCCAGGTCGCGCTCGAGACGGCGCTCCCTCCGGCGCCGGCGCGGGAGGTGGCCGAGCTCGTCGCGCGCCACGGCGGGGACGCGCTCGCCCGGCGGCGCGACGCGCTCCGGGTGGCGCTCGAGCAGCCACCCGAGGAGCCGGTCGCCGGAGAGCCGCGGGAGCCGGACGAGCCCCGAGCCGGCGACGCGCGCGGCAGCGCAGCGGCCGACCCGCGCGCCAGCGCAGCGGCCGACCCGCGCGCCAGCGCAGCGGCCGACCCGCGCGCCGGAGCCACCGATCCGCGCGCGGTCGCAGCGACCGACGCGCGGCGAAACTCGGGCGAGTCGAGCGCGTCGCAGGTCGACCGGCCGGCGATCACCCTGGCGACCGAAGGTGCGTCGGCGCCCAGGAGATCGGCGCGCGTTCGGATGGGCCTGCTCTTCGGCGCCTCGATCGCCATCGGCGCCGCAGCGACGATCGCGGTGGTGCGCGAGGCGGCCGCGCCCGACGTCGACGCGCCCGCTGCGAGCGCAGCGACGCCACCCAGCGCCGCCCCCCCGGCCGCGGCCACCACGCCGAGCGCAGCCGCGCCGGCGAGCGCGGGACCGATCATCGAGGTCGGACCGCCGGCGAGCGCCGTGCCGGCGAGCTCCGACGACGCCGCGGGCAGCGCCGCGGCGCCGACGAAGCGCCCCGGGCCCAGGACGCCGCGACCGGTCTCGTCCGACCTGCAGGCCAATCCTTACCGGACGCCCTGATCGTTTCACGATGGATGGGGCCTGCCCCCGAGCACGCTTCACCCCTGCGGGTGAATCAGCGCGCGTTGATCTCGGCGCACACCGGCGGCGGGTCCGGCGACATCGGGCGGAACGACGCGATCCAGGCGTCGAGCGAGGTGCGGCCCTCCGGATCGACCCAGGCCTGAGTGAACATGAGCGATCCGCCGCGCGCGCAGATGGGGACGACGACCACGCGGAGCTTGAGGAAGCTCTCTTCGACCGACCAGACCCGCTCCACGCCGGGGCCGAGCGACGTCGCGGCGGTGCCGCGCCCCACCTCGAGCAGGCGCTTGCCGTGCGACACCGCTTCGAAGCTCTCGACCGCGTGCCTGAAGACGAGCTCGACGCCGGCGGGCGAGGGCACCGTCATCGAGACCTCGACCGCGCCGAGGGCCGCCGCCGGCGCGTGCCGCGACACCGAGAGCTCGACGTCGCGATCGCGCCCCGGCGCGAACCCGTAGGGCACCGCGGCCCCTACGCCGAGGCGCGGGCTCGACTGGACGCCGCGCGAGAACGAGGCGGGCGCCGTCACGAAGGCCGGCACCGGAGGGAGAGGCGCCAGGCTCCCGAGCGGCGGGCGCGGCGGCGAGGCCTCGGGGCGGATCGCCACGAGCGTGGCCGCGGCCGCTTCGGCCGGCGCGGCGGCGAGCCCGCGCACCAGGGCCACGCGGGTGGCGTCGCGCGCGATCCCGACGTGCTCGCGCGACGCGCCCCGGCACGAGGCCAGCTCGCGGAGCGCGCCTTCGAAGCGCGCCGCCGACGCCGCGTCGTCCCACGCGGTGATCCAGAGGAGCGCGCGCGCCGCCGGGCGCCACGGCGAACGTGAACGTGTCCCCTCCCCAACCGGCGGCGGCGGCGCGCGCCCGCTCCACCGGCAGGCACTGCGCGAGCAGCGCCGCCGTCTGGAGCTCGCCGACGTGCCCGGTCGCGGCGGCCCGGAAGCCCGCGGGCGCCGGAGGCCGCGGCACGAGGAGCGCCTGCTCGCCGGCGAGGTACTTCTCCGGATGGAGCACCTGCTCGGTGGTGGTCGGCGGTGCCGAGAACACCCGGTCGACGAGGGGGAAACCTCCCGTCCGGTACATCTCGCCGACGAAGGTGAGCCCGCCCCAGTACGAGAAGAGGAGCATCTCGCGAACCCGAGCGGGCGCTTGGAGCAGCGCGTCCGATCCTCCGTTCGAACGGAGCAGCTCCTCGGCGCGGCCGGAGCGGACCCGCGCCATCGCGCGCACGACGGCCGCTGGGACCGACTCCAGCCCCTCGCTCGCCGCCAGCGCGACCTGGGTGAGGACCGCGTCGCCCTCGAGGAGGGCCTTGTGGGCGAAGCGCGCGTCGTCGTCCGCGATCGCGGCCAGGTTCGGGAACGGCAGGTTCTGGTGCTGCAGGGCGTGCTCGACCTCGTGCGCGATCATGAGGCGGTCGCTCGCGTCGCTGTCGCCCTGGAACGCGCGGGTGCGGCGGACGTACACCCCGCGAGCGATCTCGTCGTAGAACGCGACCAGCTGCTCGTCGATGACGGCGTCGCCCCACGCGCCTGTCGCGGGCGCCGGGACCAGGTCGAAGGCGTCGCCGACGTCCTCCGTCGGGCGCGCGCCGGCGTCGGCCGCCGCCGACTTGCGGCGGACGTTCTCGCGCAGGGCCGCGAAGAAGGTCGCGTCCTCGACGACGGCGATGGGCACGGGAGCGCGCTGCGGAAGCCCCCGGACGGCCGAGACGGCGCGCGCGATCCCGGCGACGTCGATGGGCCGCGTCCTCGGCGCCTGCGCCCCGGGGCCGCCCTCGATCCCACAACCCGCGAGCGACGCGAGGAGACCCAGCCAGGCGAGCGCGCGCCGCATCGACGCGAGCGTAGCAGGCGCGCGCCCCGGCGCCGCGTCCGCCCGCGCCGACGCGCCCGCAGGTCAGGCGGCCGCGTCTCCGCCGGCCACCGAGGCCGCGGCCGCGTGCGCGAGCTGCTCGGCGGCCGCCATCGCGAGCTCGATCTCCTCCTCGACCTCGCGCGCGACGTGCTTCTCGCCGAGCGGGCTCGTCGCCTTCCAGTAGAAGCCGCGCCGGTGCCCGGGCGGGCCTGCGGCCGGGGCGCCGTGCGACGGCTCGGGCCGCCAACGCACCTCGAGCTGCCAGCCGTTGATCTCGGCGCGGTAGCTGCCGTCCTCCGCGCGCTGCCAGGCCGACACCGTGGCGTGCTTGTGCATCGAAGACCTCCTCCCCCGGCCATACCCCAACTCGACGCCCTCGCGAAGGCGCTCGAGCGACCGCGGAGCGGGACGCGCTTGGGCGCGAGGGACGCGAGGCGGCTCGACCGCGATCTCAGGGGGGCAGCTCGGTGGCCTCGACGATCCGGCGGAGCACCGGCCCGTCCGAGTCGGCCATCTCGGCCGGCAGCCAGTACGAGAAGTGGTAAGCCCGGCCGCCGCGGAGGAAGGCGCAGGAGCGCTTCAGGTACGGCCGCCGCTTGTCCCCGAGGAGGAAGCGCCCCGTCTCCTCGATGCCGGCGGCGCCGTTGCAGGTCGCCGGCCCGGACGCGACGGTCGCGTACTCCTCGAGCGTGCCGTTCATGCCGGCCTCGAAGCGCTGGCTGATCTCCTCGAGCTCTCCCTGCGGCGAGGCGTCGGCCGCGAGGAGGATGAACGCGTCGTGGCGGCCGGCGCGATCCTGCACGCTCCGCTGCAGGAGCAGCGTCTTGCCGAGCGTCCGCGCCTCGAACGAGCGCGGGTAGCGCGCCGTGAACAGGCCGTCCGGCGACGCGAGGCGGAGGTCGTCGGCCGGGGAGGCCGCGCCGTCGCAGCCCGGACCGGCGAGCCCCGCGACGCCGAGCAGCATCGCGAGGAGCCGCGGCGGGCGGGTCATCGCGGCTCGGAGCCGGCGCGGCCGGCCGCGAGGTGATCCATCACCCGCCGGTTCAGGTCGAAGAGCCGCTGGATCGTCGCCGTCCGCACCTCGTACGAAGGGCGCGTCTGCTGCCAATCGGCGAACGCCGCCTCGAGCTCGCGCGCCTCGTCGCAGAGGGCGCGCGCGGCGGCGCCCGGCGCGCGCTCGAGGCGGTCGCCGAGGCCGCGCGCGCTCTCGAGGAAGAGCAGCGACGACACGCTGGGGACGCTGTCACGCACGGCGCGGCGAGCATCGCAGAAGGGCGGCAGGGCCTCAACCCCGCGCGCCGTTCGCCGCGTCACCAGGTCACCACGAGCTCGTTCTTCCACCGCGTCATCGCGGGCGGGTCGAGGTGGACCGCCTCGAGCTCCCCCACGCCGGGCGGCGGCGGCCTGAGCTCGCGGAGCCGCCGGTAGACCTCCCGGCGCAGCGTCGCGTCGACGCGGTGGAGCAGGTGCCAGACCGTGAGCGAATCGCGGGGACGGGCCTCGGCCAGCGCCTTGCGGGCGGCGAGCTCGCCCCCCTGCTCGAAGTCGAACGAACGGAGCGCCTCGCGGAGCCCCGCGCTCGCGTCGCCGAAGTAGGGCGTGCCCGGCCCCACGCCCGGGCGCGTCTCGCAGCGGGCGCCCGCGGGGACGAGCGCGGTCCGGTCGCCGTCCTCCAGCGACACCCACCCCGCGGTCACCTCCAGGCGCCCGGCGCCTCCGGGATCGACCTCGAGCGTGTACGCGCAGCCGAGGTCGACGGCGGTGGCGGCCGGCGTGCCGACGACGAACAGACGCGGGGGCGCCTCGACCCGGGCGTCGATGCGCCCGCGCTCGAGATCGAGGCGGTGGAGCTCGGCGCCGGTCGCGGCCAGGCGCACGCGCGAGCCGGGCGCCACGTTCACCTCGCCGATGCCGGCGACGGCGATGCGGGCGCGCGAGGCGCCGTCGGTCTCGAGCCATCCTCCGAGCGCGAGCCTCCCGTGCTCGCCGAGCCGCGCGTCGCCGATGCGCGGCGCGCCCTCGACGCGCGTGACCTCCCACGACGGCGCCTCCGGTGCGGCGGGTCCGACGCTCGACGCGGGCGCCCCGGCGATGGGCGCGGGCGGCGCGGCCCCGGCGCGCCCGCGCACGACGAGCGCGACCGCGGCGGCGATCGCCAGCGCGACCGCCGCGCCGAAGGCGACGCGAACGACGACGCCCCTCGGGCGCGGGGCGAGCGACGCCGCGTCCGGAGCCGAGCCCGGCGCCTCGTTCGAGCCGGGGATCGCGCCGCCCGGCGGGTTCTCGCGCGCGCGGTGCCCGAGCTCGCCGAGCAGCGCTTCGAGGCGCTCCACGTCGGGATCGGGCTTGCCCGATCGGTCCCAGAGGTAGTCGTCGCTCATGGTCCGACGCCGAGCTTCTCGCGGAGCTGCTTCATTCCGCGGTGGAGGTTGACGCGCACCGAGTCGGGCGTGAGCCCCACCTGCTCGGCGATCTCGGGCCCGGTGAGGCCCTCGACGAGGCGGAGCACGAGCGGCTCGCGGTAGGCCTCCGGGAGCGTACGGATGACGGCGAGGACCTGCTCGGCCTCGGACCGGCACGCCTCGGGGCGCGTCAGCTCGTCCGGCAGCTCGGTCGTCGGGCGCCGCGCGCGGTGGTGGTCGATCGCGCGGTGGCGCGCCATGCGCGCGAGCCAGCCCCCGAACGCCGCGGGCTCGCGGAGGTCCCCGAGTCGCTCCATCGCGGCGATGAACACGTCCTGCATGAGATCGTCGGCGTCGGGCGGGGGAACGCGGGCGAGGAGCACGCCGTGCACCATGGGGGCGAACCGCCGGAAGAGCACGCCGAACGCGGTGCGGTCGCCGGCCATCGCGGCGAGGACCAGGGCGTCCGCGCCGCTCGGCGCCGGGACGGCTCGCTCGGGCGGCGCGGCCACGATCACCCGACTAGCCTCGGCCTCGCCCGCGAACAACGGTCACCGCCCTCCCGGTCCCGGTCACGCCTCGAGGACGGGGAAGCGAGCCCGATCGTTAACGGACGCCGCGCTTTTTCTGGCCGCCCCGGCCCGGCTGGATCACCCTCCGGTGTCCGGTGAACTTCCTCCTCCACCGCCATCTGGCCGAGAGCGAGCTCGGATCGTCCACGGCCGGCGTGGGCGCCATGCTCCCCGACCTGTGGCGGATGGCCGACCGTCGCGTCCGGCCCGCCCGGGCCGAGATCGACCCACCGGCGGGAGCCGGCGCGCTCGGCGACGTCTGCGCCGGCGTCCGCCACCACGTCGAGGCCGATCGCTGGTTCCACGCCACCGCGGTGTTCCTCGAGGGGGAGCGCGCCACCTTGGCTCGGCTCCGCGAGGCGAACGTGGAGGCGCCGCGCCTCGGGCTCTTCGCCCACGTCGTCTGGGAGATGTGCCTCGACGGCGCCCTGGTGCGGCGCCAGGGCCTCGACGCCACCCTCGGCGGCCTCCGCGCGGCGTTCGCCGCGTGCTTCGAGCCCGAGGAGGACGGCGCCGCGCCGGCGGATCGCGCCGTCGATCTCCACCACTGGGGCCGCGCCGGGCGCGACGGCGAGGCCCGCGCGGCCTTCGCCCGCCGCATGCGGCGGCTGCGCGAGGAGATCGCGCGCGGCCCGTGGATCGACGGCTACCAGGACGGCGAAGGCCTCGCCTTCCGCCTCGCCGGCGTGCGCTCCCGGCTCGGGTTCGAGCCGCCCTCCCCGGCCGACCACGAGCGCCTCGCTCGCGCCCTCGAGCGGCTCGCCGACGAGGCCCGCCCCGCGCTCGAAGAGCTCCTGCGCGAGGCGGCGGCCCGCTGACCGCCGCCCGCGCGCCCGGCTCCTAGCTCCAGGTCACCAGGCGTGTCGCGAACCGGCTCGCGAGCGCGTCGTTGTTCGGCAGGACCCGCACCGCGAAGGCGTGCTCGCCGCTCTCGCGCGCGGGGATGCGGCCCTCGTAGCGGTAGCGGCCGCCGCCCAGCTCGCCGACCGGTTGCATCGCGACCACCTCGCCCTGGCCGATCGCGTGCCCGCCCTGGAGCGCGCCGAAGTAGAGCTCGACCGCGACCTCGCCGGGGTGAAGCCCCGCGAGCTGGAGATCGGCCGCGACCTCGAGCTCGCCGCCCGCGTGCACCTGCCCGCCGTTCTTCTGGCTGATGGTCTCGATGCGCACGTTGGGCCACACGGACTGGGTGCGCTCCCGCCACGCCCTGAGCGCCCGCGCCCCGGCGAGGCCGCCGTCGACGAGCGCGCGGTGGCGGCGGACGGCCGGCTCGTAGATCGACGTCGTGTACTCGCGGACCATGCGCGAGGTCGAGAACACCGGCGCGATCGCGGCGATGCTCTTCTTCATGCGCCCGATCCAGCGCCGCGGCAGCCCGCCGGCGTCGCGCTCGTAGAAGAGCGGGACGATCTCCTGCTCGAGCAGGCGATAGAGCGCCTCGGCCTCGATCCGGTCGCCCCGCTCGGCGTCGGCGTACTCCTCGCCGTGGCCGATCGCGAACCCGTTGTCGCCGGCGAACGCCTCGGGCCACCAGCCGTCGAGGACGCTCGCGTGGAGGACGCCGTTCAAGCACGCCTTCATCCCGCTCGTCCCGCTCGCCTCCAGGGGCCGCCGCGGCGTGTTCAGCCACACGTCGACCCCCGACACCAGCGTGCGCGCCACGCCCATGTCGTAGTCCTCGAGGAACACCACGCGCCCGCGGAACGCGTCGGCGCCGCTGGCCCGGACGATGTCGCGGATCAGCTCCTTGCCGCCGTAGTCCTGCGGGTGCGCCTTGCCCGAGAAGACGAGCTGCACCGGGCGGTCGTTCTGCCCGAGGATGCGCGCGAGCCTGGCGGGATCCCGGAGCAGGAGCGTGCCTCGCTTGTACGTCGCGAACCGCCGCGCGAAGCCGATGGTGAGCGCGCGCGGATCGAGCAGCTCGCGCGCGTCGTCGGGCCGGCCGCGCCGCGCCGCGGCGGCGCCGACGCGCTCGCGCACCTCGGCGACGAGCCGCGCGCGCGACGCCTCGCGCACCCTCCACAGCTCGCCGTCGTCGATGTCGCCGACGCGCGCCCACGCGGCGGCGTCGGCCTGCTCGGGCCAGGCGGGCCCGAGGTGGCGCTCGTAGAGCGCGGCCATCTCGCCGGCGACCCAGGTGCCGAGGTGGACGCCGTTGGTGATCGAGCCGATCGGGACCTCGTGAAGGCCCACCTTCGGCCAGAGCTGGTGCCACATCGCGCGCGCCTCGCGGCCGTGGAGCACGCTGACGCCGTTATAGCGATCGGCCATGCGGATCGCGAGCACCGGCATCGAGAACTCGCCCCCGCTCTGCGCCGGATCGAGCCGTCCGATCCGCATCACCTCCTCGCCGGTCTTGCCGAGCCCGGCGCCGAGCACCTCGAGGTACGGCGCGATGAGCGCGTGCGGGAAGGCGTCGTTGCCCGCCGGCACGGGCGTGTGCGTGGTGAAGGCGTTCCCGGCGGCGGCGGCCTCGGCGGCCACGTCGAAGGTCGCGCCGTGCTCGGTCATCAGCTGGCGCACGCGCTCGAGCGCGAGGAACGCCGAGTGCCCCTCGTTCATGTGGCAGAGCGCGGGCGAGATCCCCATCGCCGAGAGCATTCGCACCCCGCCGACGCCGAGGAGGATCTCCTGGCGGATGCGGTGGGCGCGATCGCCGCCGTAGAGCGTGTTGGTGAGGGCGCGGTCCTCGATGCTGTTCTGCTCGAGGTTGGCGTCGAGCAGGAGCAGCGGCACGCGCCCCACCTCGACGCGCCACGCCTCGAGGACGACGTCTCGGCTCGCCGTCGCCGCCGGCGCGCCCGCCGCCGACGCGGCCGCGGGCGCCGCCGGGAGCGGGACGCTCACGCGCACGCGCTTCCCGTCCGCGCCGACCACCGGGGACACGGTGAGGTCGTGCCAGTCGTTGGGCGGGTAGCGCTCGTTCTGCCAGCCCTCGTCGTCGAGCGTCTGGCGGAAGTAGCCCTGCGAGAACGCGATGCCCACGCCGACGAGCGGCACGCCGAGATCGCTCGCGCTCTTGAGGTGGTCGCCGGCGAGCACGCCGAGGCCGCCCGAGTAGACCGGGAGGCACTCGTGGATGCCGAACTCCATCGAGAAGTACGCGATGCGCGCCGACGCGATCGGATGGCCGCCCTCGGCGCCCCCGAAGGTGCGATCGAACCAGGTCTCGCGACGCAGGTACTCGTCGAGCGCGCGGCGCACCCGCTCGATGCGCTCGAGGTAGGCAGCGTCCGTCGCGAGCGCCTGGAGCCGCTCCTGCGGCGCGCGGGCCAAGAGCGCGAGCGGGTTCTCGGAGACGCGCTCGAACAGGGGCCGATCGATCTCGGCGAAGAGCTCCCGCGCCTCGCGGTTCCACGACCACCAGAGGTTCTTGGCCAGCCCGACGAGCGGCGAGAGCGGACCGGGAATGACGGGTACGACGTGGTAACGGTAAAGATTCGCCATCGGCGGCCCTTATAGTGCGACTCGGCCCGAGCGCACCGGCAATTGACCCGACCGGAGCGAAGCGGAGGGC
>CAYJPW010000264.1:0-10389 GCA_964372055.1 uncultured Polyangiaceae bacterium | reverse complement strand
GGTGGCTCGTGTGGGGGTGTCCGCACTATCGCCGTCGGCGTCTTCGGTCGCGAGCGGGGGCTCTGCCCCCGCGCCCCCGGATCTGAAGAGGCGTCGGACCTCGAGGCTCGAGAGGCGGTGTTCGGACCTCGAGCGTCGAGAGGCGTTGTTCGGACCTCGAGCGTCGAGAGGCGTTGTTCGGACGAATGTCCGACGCCTCTTCAGAGCTGGAAGTCGTCGGCGCAGGCCTTCCGCGTCGCGAGGTTCGTGCACATGAACTTGGTGCCGACCTCGATGTGCTCGCACTCCGCGGGGGTGACCGGCGCCGCGAACGGGTAGAGCGCGTAGTGCCCGGCGACGACCGGGCCCGCGCCGGTGGTGAGCTCGACGACCGTGAGCCGCCCGAGGCCGACGCAGCAGTTCGCGTCGCAGACCGCGGTGAGGATGAGGTGCCCCGGATCGTCGGAGACGACGAGCGCGCTCTTCATGCCCTCGGCCTCCATGATCCCGGTCGCGTAGTAGAGGTTCTCGTCCGTGTGCTGGGCGAGCGGCTCGGTCAGGATCGCGGCGGCGGCGACGCCGCGGGCCACGAGCAGATCGCGGAGCGTGTCGGCTTCGACCCAGGCGTTGTGGACGGCGCCGCCGGAGGTGATGAACCGGTCGCCGTACCCGGCGTCCCTCAGCGCAACCGCGAGGTCGGCGCGCTTGGTCTGGCAATCGGATGGCGTGCCGTCGTCGTCGTTGGGGCAGCCGAGCACGAGGATCACGTCGTGGGCGCGCGCGATGCACGTGTCCGCGGCAGGGTGCTCGCCATACGGATTGTTCGGGTAGGCGCCCGGGTACGCGTCGACCATCGACGGGGTCGGGCAGCACGCGGGCAGGTCGGTGCACGCGGGCGCGCCGGACGTCGCCGCCGCCCCGCCGGGCGAGGAGTCGCCGGCGTCGCAGCCGGAGGCGGCGCCGACCCCGCCGAGCGCGGCGAGCGCGAGCGCCGCGAGCAGGCGCGGCCCGCGTACGCGGGCGATCCGCGCGACGAGCCGGCGCTCGACGGCGGGTGAACGTCGCGGGCGGAGGCCCGCGGGATCGACCGAGGTCACGAAGGCAGTGTACGTCGCGCGAGGCGATCGAGCAGCGCGGCGAGCGCGGGCATCTCGACGCCGTGCGTCTTCCCGAGCTCGAGCACGGCCAAGCCCATGGCCCGGTGCTGGTCGTGCAGCTTGGGGCCGAAATGGCGCTCGACGAACTCGACCGCCTCGGGGGAAATCCGCCGCGCCAGGCCCACGCCCGCCTTGAGCGTGAAGGGGCCGACGAAGCGCATCAGCAGCGCCGCGCCGGTGGCCAGCTTGCCGACCTTGCGCGCGAGCTTCTCGGTCTCCTTCGTCGCCTCGAGGACCTGATCGACGAGCTCGCGGTCGGCGAGCGCGCGATCGATCGCGCCGGCGACGTCGATCGCCGCGATGAGCGGGAAGAAGGACAGCGTCGTCGCCGCGTTCATGGTGCCGACGTCGCGCTCGAGGCGCGCGGGCAGGCCGGCCTGATCGAGGCGGCGGGCGAGGTCGTCGCGCTGGGCGCGCCGCGCCGGCGTGTCGGCGTCCTCGATCAGCGTCGACTGCACGCCGAGCACCCAGTAGCGGACGACGTCCCGCTCGTCGAGGTAGCCGGCGACGCCCGCCATCGCCGGGACCACCTCGCGGCCGACGCTGGCCTCGAGCGAGGCGCGCTGCGCGGGGAGCAGCGGCGTGAGCGTCACCAGCGGGACGGGCGGGGCGGCGCGGAGCAGCGCGGCGAGCGCCTCGTCGAGCTGGTCGAAGCGGACGGTGATGAGGACGGCGCTGGTGTGCTGCGGGACCGCGGCGGTCCGGTGCGGCGCGTCGAGGACCTCGGGCCCGCGGTGGCCGGTGATCTGCTCGATCACGAAGGGGAACGTCTCGCCGAGGCGGGGCGGGCGCACCACGAACGCGACGTCGGCGCCCGAGAGGGCGAGGCGTGTCCCGTACACCCGGCCGAGCGTTCCGGCGCCGATGACGGTGACGTGCATGCCGCCGCTCAATACCACGGCCGGCGGGCGTCCGCCGCGCGATCGGGGCCGCGCGCCGCCGAGGTCGTCAGAACGTCTTGCGCGAGTCGACGAGGATGGTGACGGGACCGTCGTTGTCGACGAAGACGCGCATCTCGGCCCGGAACCGGCCGGTCTGGACGCCGACGCCGCGCGCGCGCGCCTCGGCGACGAAGCGCTCGTAGAGGCGCTCGGCCATGACGGGCTCCATGGCGCCGTCGAACGAGGGCCGGAGGCCGCGCCGCACGTCGCCGAGCACGGTGAACTGGCTGACGACGAGGAGCTCGCCCCCGACGTCGGCGAGGGAGCGGGTCATCTTGCCGGCCTCGTCCGGGAAGACGCGCAGGCCCACGACCTTGCCGACGGTGTAGGCGACGTCCGGCTCGCCGTCGCCCGCGGCCGCCCCCACGAAGGCGACGAGCCCGCGGCCGATGGCGCCGACCACTTCGCCTTCGACCTCGACGCGCGCGGCGAGGACGCGCTGCACGACGGCGCGCATGTCGGCGAGCCCCGCGCGATCAGCCGACGCCGAGCTCGCGCGCGAGCCGGCTGGTGATGGCGAAGTAGGTGCTCCGGTCGTACGGCTTGTTGAGGATGTGGAAGTCCTTCTTCGAGAGGCCGACGCAGCCGAAGCAGTAGGAGCAGGAGGTGCACTCGACGCAGCGGGCGAGGTACGACGACTGCGAGCAGCGCTCGCAGGCGACGCAGTGGCTGCAGCCGAGGAGGTCGCGCGACCTCTGGCAGTGGGTGCTCGCGTGGCAGCGCTCGCAGTCGACGCAGTAGTGGCAGGCGACGAGCGCCTTCGACGAGCGGCAGAAGGTGCAGTCGATGCAGCGCTCGCACCCGGTGCACTCGACGCAGCGCTGGTTGTCGCGCGCGCCCTCGTGCGCGCCGACGAGGCGCCGGTACTCCGCCTCGAACTCGCCCTTGTTCACGATCGGCCCGGAGGCGCGGTGGGGCGGCCGCCCACGGCGCGGCGGAGCTGCTCGGCGGCGGCGCGCGTGGCCGGCTCGTCGGCGAACTGCTCGATGCGGCGGAGGCGCGACTCGAGCACGGCGCGGCGCTTGGGGAGCTCGCCGGCGAGGAGCCGGCCGAGCACCTCGATCGCGGCGCGCACCTGGGTCTCGTCCGAGTGCTCGAGCAGCTGGAGCTGCACGTCCTGCTCGTCGGGGAACGTGAAGCCGGCGCGGAGGAACTCGGCGGCGGCCTTCGAGATCGGGGTGCGGCCGTCGGCGAAGAGGAGCTTGCCGAGCAGGCGCTGCCGCTCGGCCGCCTTGGGATCGCTCTCGGGAGGAGCGGAGAGCACGATCCGCCCAGGCGGTTTGCTGGGAGCGGGCTTTTGGCCATCGGGACCCGGCGGGGCCTCGGGATCCTTGCGCGGGGCGAAGAGGGCCTCGAGCGCGGCGCGGTGCTGTTTCACCTCGCGCCGATCGGCGTGGCTCTCGCCCGAGGCGGCGCTGCCCTGGCGGCGGCGCGCCGGGGGATCGACCTCGGGGTTGTGCCAGACCTTGGTCCCGTCGTTGCGTGTCCGCCGCATGCTGCGTCCCTTCGATGCTCTCGGTGCAGAGGCCGCGTGCAGGACCCGTGAGGCGCCCCGCCCCGGGCGGCGGCGCTCGTCGCGTCGGCGGCTGGGGCGCACGGGTCGACGGGTGTTCGTGCACCGCCGCCGCAGGCTTCTTCCCGTCTAGCACAGGCCGCGCGAGCGCCGCAGAAAATTGGGCCGAAGGAGGGGCCGCGTGTCATTGGCAACGCACGCCCAACCAGCCGGCCCGTGTCGCGGCAAGCTGGATCCCCGAGGAGGCCCCATGGTGCGCCGTCACCCCGTCGTCCCTTCCACCCTTCATCGCATCCTCTGCACGGCGGTGGCCGCCGCCATCACCACGACCGCCCCGCTCGCCTTCGCCGGCGAGGAGGACGCCGCCACGGCTGCCCCGACCACCGACGCGGCCGCCGCCGACGGCGCGGCCAAGCCCGCGCCCGCGGCCGACGCGGAGGCGAAGCCGCAGCACGACGCCAAGTCGCACGCCAAGCACGGCAAGAAGGGCAAGCGCGCGCGGAGCGAGAAGGGCGCCCTCGCCGGGCACGCGGCCAAGCCGCACGCCAAGACCGCGACGCGATCGCCGAAGGCGGACGCGACCGACGAGGCCTCGGCCAAGCCGGCGAAGTCGTCGAAGACGAAGAAGGCCGCGTCGCGCGGCAAGAAGAAGTCGAAGAAGTCCGGGGCAGCACCGACGCGCGGCGCCGACGCTCCATCTCGTCGCCGGGGCGGGGGCTGCGAGGCGCCCGCCGTCACGTTCGACCGCGGCGGCCTCGAGCCCGCCACGTTCGCGCTCGTCGATTGCGACGGCAAGCCGCTCGCGTCGGCGCGGCGCCGCCTCTCCATCCTCGGCAGGCCCTGGGGCACGAGCCGCGGCGAGGGCGCGAGGCGAGCCGCGAGCTCGCTCGATCTGCTCGATCCGGGCCTCGTCTCACGCCTCGCCGCCGTCTCGAAGCGGTTCCCCGGCGCGACGCTCTCGATCGTGGCCGGCTCGCGCCCCGAGAGCCCGACCAGCCTCCACCACAGCGGCCGCGCGGTCGATCTCCGCGTCGTCGGCGTCGACAACGCCGAGCTCGCGGCGTTCTGTCGCACGCTGCCCGACACCGGGTGCGGCCACTACCCGAACAGCTCGTTCGTCCACCTCGACGTGCGCCCGCGCGGCTCGGGCACGATGAGCTGGATCGACGTCTCGGGCCCCGACGAGCCGCCGCGCTACGTGCGAGAGTGGCCGCCGAAGCCGGGCGTCGTGCCGCCCGCGCCGTGACCGACCCGCAGGTCGATTTCTCCGCGGGATCGGGGAGAGCCCGATCGTGATCGCCCCGGAGCGCGCGCGCACACCCTCGAGCGCGAACGTCGGCTCGCCCGCCCGACGGCGCGCGTCCGTCTGCCTTGTCCTCGGCCCGCTCCGCGATACCATGGCCGAGAGCGCACGATGGCGATCCTCATCCTGCTCGTGAGCCGTGACCAGGAGCTCCACGAGCGGCTCGCTCAGGCGCTCCCCGCGTCGTGGGCCGTCCTCGGGGCGGCCACGCCTCCGCTCGCCCTCCGGCTCGCCTCGCAGCGGCAGCCCGCGGCCGTTCTCCTCGACGTCGACATCGTGCCCGAGGCCGGGCTCGCGGCGTTCGTGGCCTCGTTCCGGGAGCGTGTGGTCGCGACCAGGATCGTGCTCCTCGACCGCGCCGGTCGCGCCGGGAGCCGCGACGACGGGCTCGCCGAGCGCGTGCTGCCCTCGTCGGCGGAAGGGCCCGAGGTCCGGGCTTGCGTCGAGCAGCTCCTCGAGTCGCCGGCGTCGAACAGCATCTCCACACCGCCCTCCGCCGAGCAGGCCTCGCGCCAGCGGCGGAAGAAGTCGTCGCGCCCACCGTTCTCGCCGCCGCGCGGCTGAGCTCGAGCGTCCGTTGATCCGCCGACCCAAGCGCGTCGCCAGCACCACCCTCGGGCGCTTCGAGGTGTTCGACGTCTCGCGCCACGAGCTCGAGCTCGCGCCGGGGCGCTCGCGATCGGTCTTCACCCTCGAGATGCCCGACTGGGTGTCGATCGTCGCCCTCGCCGAGGATGGCCGGTTCGTCCTCGTCCGCCAGCACCGGCACGGCGTGGACGCCGAGATGCTCGAGACCGCGGGCGGCATCCTCGATCCGGGCGAGGAGCCCGCGGCGGCGGCGCTGCGTGAGCTCGCGGAGGAGACCGGGTTCGTCGCCGCCGTCGCCGAGCCGCTCGGCTGGGTTCACCCCAATCCGGCGCTCCAGGGCAACCGCTGCCACCTCTTCCTGGCGCGGCGGGCGCGCGACACGGGCGCGCTCGCGCTCGACGAGCACGAGGAGACCGAGCCCGTCCTGCTCGAGCGCGCCGACGTGCGCGCGGCGATGGCGGACGGGCGCATCTCCCACGCCCTGCCGCTCGTCGCGCTGCACCGGGCGTTCGAGCTCCTCTGATCGGAGCGATCGCCGGCGAGTCGCCATCTTCCAGCGTCCGGCCGGACCTGTCCCGAGAAGTGCGCGACATCCGCGCCTCGCGCGCCCCGGCGCCCGATCGCTGCGGCGATTTCGACCTGGCCGCACTGCCTTCGGCGCGCCCGATGCGGCATCCAAGACGGGATGCGGAGATCCGACGACGTGCCCGTGGGTTGCGCGAGCGGCGTGCTCGAGCCGCCGATCGTGACCGCGCAGCACGCGCTCACGCTCCTGCCCGACATGGAGTCGATGCTCCGGTCGATCCTGGCCGACGTCGAGGAGGCGTCGTGCTCGATTCTCATCGAGACGTACATCTTCGCCGAGGACAGGCTCGGCAGGCAGTTCGGCGAGGCGCTGGCGCGCGCGGCCTCGCGGGGCGTGGCCGTCCGGCTGCTCTACGATCCGCTCGGCTCGGAGCGGACGAGCGCGGCCTTCTTCGAAGGGCTCAGGGCGCGCGGCGTCGACGTGCGCGCCTACCGGCCCCTGCCGGTCGTCCTGCGCCGTCCGACGATGGCGTGGGCGCGCGACCACGGCCGCGTCATGGTCGTCGATGACCACGCGTACACCGGCGGGGCAGCATGGGCCGACGAGTGGCTGCCGGCCGGCCGCGGCGGCAAGGGTTGGCACGACGTCTGTCTGCGGCTCGAGGGACCGTGCGTCGGCGATTTCGTGGTGCTCTTCGAGCAGCGCTGGCTCGAGGCGGACGGCGGGACGGCCGAGGCGCGCGACGTGTGGACCGAGGGCGCCTACCCGGATCTCGAGCTCGTGGGGACGACGGCCGAGAGCGCCCTGGTGGCGGCCCGCTACCGCGCCGCGATCCAGGGCGCGACCGAGCGCGTCTGGATCGAGAACTCGTACTTCTTCCCGCCGCTCGACCTGCTCGGCGATCTGTACCGGGCCGCGGCGCGCGGGGTCGACGTCGAGGTCATCGTCCCGGCCGACTCGGACCTGGCGATCATCGCGCGCGCGGCCCGCGCCGAGTACGAGGCGTGGCTGGACCACGGGCTCAAGATCTTCGAGTACGAGCGCTGCATGCTCCACGCGAAGCTCGCCGTCGTCGACCGCACCTGGTCGACGGTCGGCACGTTCAACATGAACCCGACCGCGGTGTCGCTCACCAACGAGGTCAACGTGTTCGTCCACGACCCCACGTTCACCGCGCGGCTGGCGCACCTCTTCGAGGCGGACCGCCGCTCGTGCCGGCCGGTGACGCGCGAGTCGGTGGCGCGGCGCCCGTTCTTCTCGCGGATCGTCGATCAGCTGGCGGCCGACGCGGTGGCGCTGCTCGACCGGATCGGAGGCATCGCACCGAGGTGACCGCGCGCGCGGGCCAGACCGAGGTCGTGGTGGTGACGCAGAACGTCTGGGGTCACGCGGGGGCCTGGCCGGCGCGGCGTTCGCTGCTCGCGCGCCGGCTCGGCGCGCTGCGGCCGCACGCCATCGGCCTGCAGGAGGTGCACGCCCCCGCGGTGTTCGGCGCGGCGAGCCAGGCGCACGAGCTCGCCGACGAGATCGGCGGCTACGAGACGGTGTTCGCGCCGGGGCGGGTGGAGGCCGGCGGCGCCTGCGAGGGGGTCGCGCTCCTCTGCCGGCTCGACGTGACCGAGCGCGCCGTCGAGGCGCTCACGCTCGATCGCGACGACCCGTGGGAGGGCCACAGCCAGCGCATCGTGCTCGCGGCGACGCTGGAGACGTCGATCGGTCCGGTCGACGTGCTCGTCACGCACCTCTCGCTCTCGGAGCGGGCGCGGCGGCGCACGGTCCTCGAGCTGGCCGACTTCGCCGCGCGCCACGAGCGGCGCTCCGCGAGCATCGGCGCCGTGCTGATGGGCGACTTCAACGCCCTGCCGGGCGAGCCGGCGATGCGCGCGGTCACCGAGACCGGCGCCCCCGGCGGAGCGTGGGTCGACGCCTGGTCCGCGGCCCACGGAGCGCGCCCGCGCGGCGGCACCTGGCCGGCCATCCTCCCGCTCCGCCGCATCGACTACGTCCTCGCGCGGCCGCACGCGCGCTGGCGCGTCGAGCAGTGCGACCGGCTGCCCTTCTCGGGATCGGATCACCTGGGGCTGTACGCGCGGCTGCGCGGCTCCGCCCCAGCGTGAAGCGATCCTCGCCGGGCGCCGTGATAGAAGCGCCGCATGAGCGGACACGCGCCCTCGGGGCCCGAGGTGATGCGGCGCGCCCTCGCGCTGCTCGAGGCGATGGAGCGGACGCAGCACCAGAAGGTCGTCGATCTCGCCCGGCGGCTGCGGCCCGGGCTGACGGCCGAGGACATCCGCAACCCCCACGACTTCCCCGATCTCGACGACCCGGACTGGCACTTCGAGGACGGCCAGCTCGCGGGCATCCAATCCGTCCGGTTTGCGCTCCGGGCGCTGTCGGGTGATCTTTCCCTCGATGGCGAGGAAGGCGAAGCCGAGGACCAAGGCGGCGGCTCCGGCCGCTGAGCCGTTCTTCCAGCCGTTCGCCCGGCTCGGCAAGAAGGGGAAGGGCGGCCTCGCCAAGCCCGCGAGCCCGAGCCCGAGCGCTGCGACGACGGCTGGAACGACCCCGAGCGCGTCACGTCGGGCGGCGGCGCCGCCGCGGCCGGCCCCCGCACCGCCGGCCCCTCGCCCCGACGGGCAGTCCCGCGCCGACGACGCCGAGACCTTCGCCATCTACATGGCCGGCGTGAAGGAGCTCGATCGGCAGCGCAGCCGCATCCCGGCGACGGCCGACAAGCTGGAGCGGCCGCCGCGCGTGCCCCCGCCGGCGATCGATCCCGACGCGGCCGCCCGTGCGCGCATGCGCTCGCTCGTGGCCGACGGGATCCGCTTCGACGTCAGCGACGACGGCCGCTCGCTCGACGGGCGGCGCCTCGACGTCGACCCTCGCGAGATCCGGCGCCTGCGGCGCGGCGCCTACGCGGTCGACGGCACGCTCGATCTGCACGGCATGGCGGCCGGCGAGGCGCGCGAGGCGGTCGAGGCGTTCGTGAAGAAGCGCCGCGCCGAGGGCGACCGGATGGTCATGATCATCCACGGCAAGGGGAAGCACTCGCCGCGCGGCGTCGGCGTGCTCCGCGGCGAGATCGCGGCCTGGCTCTCCCAGGGTGCGGCCGCGCACCACGTGGCCGCGTTCGCCTCGACGCCGGACGAGGTCGCGGGCCATGACGGGGTGCGCGGCGGCGCCGCCGACGGCTCGCCCGCCGGCGCGAGCGGCGCGGTGATGGTGCTCTTGGCGCGCTGACGCGATCGCGGTAGTCGGGGCGAGCCTCTCCCCCTCGAAGAAGGAGCTCCGCATGGTCGACAAGGTGAAGAAGATCTGGCTCGAGGGGGAGCTCGTCGACTGGGACGACGCGCGGCTGCACGTGCTCACGCACACGATGCACTACGGCCTCGGCGCGTTCGAGGGCATCCGCGCCTACAAGCGCAAGGGCGGCGAGACCTCGATCTTCCGGCTGCGCGAGCACATCGACCGGCTCTTCGACTCGTGCAAGCTGGTGATGATCGAGCCGCGCTTCGCGCGCGAGCAGGTGGCCGAGGCCTGCGTCCAGATCGTGCGCGAGAACCGGATGGAGGAGGCCTACATCCGACCGCTCGTCTACGTGGGCGACGGCGCCATGGGCGTCTACGCGCCGGACAACCCGATCCGCACCTCGGTCATCGCCTGGCGCTGGGGCGCCTACCTCGGGGAGAAGGCGATCGAGCAGGGCATCCGCGGCAAGATCTCGTCGTGGGCGCGGCACCACATCCACGTCAGCCTCGCCAAGGGCAAGATCATGGGCCAGTACACGAACTCGATCATGGCCAAGCGCGAGGCCAAGATGGCCGGCTACGACGAGGCCATCCTCATGGACGTGAACGGGTACGTGAGCGAGGGCTCGGGCGAGAACCTCTTCATCGTGAAGAAGGGCAAGCTGATGACGCCGCCGCTCTCCGCCTCGATCCTCGGCGGCATCACGCGCGACACGGTGCTCACGCTGGCGCGCGAGGAGGGCCTCCCGGTCGGCGAGGAGATGATCACGCGCGACCAGCTCTACCTCGCCGACGAGGCCTTCTTCACCGGCACCGCCGCCGAGGTGACGCCGATCCGCGAGGTCGACAACCGCAAGATCGGCGAGGGGGTCATGGGGCCGGTGACCCGCAAGCTGCAGCAGCGCTACTTCGACGTCGTCAAGGGCAGCGACGCGACGCACCCCGAGTGGCTGACGCGCGTGAAGTGAGGCCGCCCCTTCCCCGGCAGACTCTCGAGACCTCACCCCCCAACCCCCTCTCCCTGGCGGAAGAGAGGGTGACCGGCTCTGCGCCGCGATTTCCCCCTCTCCCGTCAGGGAGAGGGGGTCAGGGGGTGAGGTGGAGAGGGGGTCAGGGGGTGAGGTGGAGAGG
>CAYJPW010000263.1:0-10424 GCA_964372055.1 uncultured Polyangiaceae bacterium | reverse complement strand
CCGCCGGCGCGGCGCCCGCCGCGAACGGCCCCGCCGCCGCGCCCGCGCCGGCGCGGCCGACGCGCTGGTTCGAGCTGACGGCCGCCTACCGCTGCAACCAGCGCTGCGTCGGCTGCTACGCCGTCGACGACGCCGGACCGTCGATGACGAGCCGCGAGGCCGCCGCCGCGCTCGCCCGCGGGCGGAAGAGCGGCGCGCGCTGGCTGTGGCTGGGCGGCGGCGAGCCGACGCTGCGCCGGGACCTCTTCGGCCTGGTCCGCGAGGCGCGGCGGCTCGGCTACGAGCGGGTGAAGCTGCAGACCAACGGGATGCTCCTCGCCTACCCGGAGTTCACGAGCCGCTGCGTCGAGGCCGGCGTCACCGAGGTCGCGTTCGCGATCAAGGGCGTGGGCGCCGAGCACGACCGCCTCACCCGGACGCCGCGCGCCTCCGAGCTCCTCGAGAAGGGGATCGCCCTCGCGCGCGGCCACGGGCTCGCGCTCGAGGGCGACATCCTCCTCTACGCGTCCAACGTCGCCGCGCTGCCGGCGATGGTGCAGCACTTCCACGCGCTCGGTCTGGCGCACTTCCGCCTCTGGCTGCTCTCGCTCTCCGCCGGCGGTCCGCCCGACCCGGCGCTCGCCGCCGAGCTGCCGCGGATCCGCGACGTCACCGCGGCGATCGCGGCCACCTTGGCGCTGGGGCTCTCGGATCGCCCGGACTTCATCACGTCGCTGCACACGCCGCCGTGCACGCTCGCGCCGGCGTTGGAGCGGGCGCGCTTCCACGCGCCCGATCTCGGGCTCGTCGTGGCGAACCCCGGCGGCCACTCGTTCCGCCTCGAGGAGTCCCCGATCGAGGGCGGCACGTACTTGCCCGGCTGCGCCGAGTGCATCCACCGGCCACGCTGCGGCGGCGTCCGCGCCGACTACGTGGCCACGCACGGCGCGGGCGAGTTCACGCCGGTCACCGGCGCGACCGCGGCGCCGAACCGCTCCGCATAGGCGTTGAGCACGCCCGGGCAGGAGGCGACGAGCTCGCACCCGCCGCACGCCGGCGCGTAGCTCGAGGTGCGGCTCCACATCACCTGCTCCTCCTCGGAGCCGGCAGGCAGTCCGAGATCCCAGAGGTTCAACGACGGCCGCCACCACGGCGTCTCGCGACGCGCCGCGTGCTCGCGCAACGCGGACTCGCGCGGGAGCTGGCAGAGCGGCAGCTCGCGGACGAAGTGCGCCGGGCGGCGCGCCGCCAGCGGCCGGATCGCATCGAAGCCGGCGGCGTCGTGGAGGTGCTCCTTCTCTCCGACGCGGTTCGGGCGCAGGAGCGCGACCGCGAGGAACAGGCCGAAGCGCTCCTGGCAGAAATCGATGAGCGCCTCGAGCCGATCGAGGCGGCTCGCGAGCGCGATCGTGTGGAGCTGGATGGCGGGGCGCCCGAGCGCGCGCGCTTGGTCGAGGGCGCGGCACAACCGGTCGAAGCTGCCCACTACGCGGGTGATGGCGTCGTGCTCGGCGGCGTCGCGGCCGTAGATCGGCACGCAGAGGTCGTCGAGCGCGCTCGCCGCGACCGCCGCGGCGAACGCGGGATCGCCGAGGGCGTGGCCCGGCGACTGGGCGATGATGCGCCGGTAGCCGAGCGCGCGGGCCGCGTCGAACAGCGCTAGGGCGCGCGCGTAGCGCAGCACGTCGTTGCCGCCGATGTCGACGATGTCGGCGCCGAGCCGGCGCGCCGCGGCGAGCTGCAGCGTCAGATCGGCGAGCTGGTCGTCCGCAGGGACGTCGCGCAGGCTCTTGATGCGATCGGCGGTCGGGCAGAACACGCAGTCGAGCTGGCACGCCTCGTTGACGACCAGCACCACCGAGCGGTGCGTGATGCCGGCCGCCGCGACGCGCGCGAGCCGCTCCTCGAACAGCGCGCGCGACCAGACGTGGTCCTCGGCCGGGTCGCGCTCGCCTCGCTGGAGCAACGGGAGCCTGCCGCCGCGCGCGCGCACCGGCGCCTCGAGCGCGAGCCCGCCGGCATCGTGCGCCGCGACGCCGCGGAGCAGCGCGGCGAGGGCGGCGAGCACCGGGCTCGGCGGCGAGCCCGCGGCGTCGGGCAAGTACGAGACGTTGAAGCTCTTCGTCCGCGCGAACGCAGGGCGCGCGGGGTCGTTCGCCTCGAAGCGCAGCCGCAGCCGCGCGCCGCCTACCTCGAGCGCGACGTCCACCGCCGCGGCGTCGTTGAGAGCGTCGAGGACGTCGACGCTCGCGACGCCGCTCGCGGCCAGCAGGTCCGTCACGATCGCTCGGTTCCGGTCGGCGCCGGCCATCGTGCGCGAGTATACGCGTGATACGATCGCCTCGTGCGCACGTTCCCCAGCGATGTGGCGCTCCCCAAGGTGGAGGTCCACGTCACCGAGGTCTGCAACAACCGTTGCAGCTTCTGCACCACGGGCTGGATCAACGCCGAGACGGGCGATCGACTGGTCCACGTGCCGCGCGAGACGATCCGCGCCCAGCTCGAGGCCGCGTACGCGCAGGGCGCGCGGCGGGCGCTCTTCCAGGGGGGCGAGCCCACGGTGCGGCGCGATCTCGGCGACCTGCTCGGCGACGCTTGGGACCTCGGCTACCAGGCGACCACGATCTTCACCAACGCGCGCATGGCCGCGTCCGCCGCCGGCGCGCGCTGGCTGCACGCGATGAAGGTCACCTGGTTCCAGGTGTCGATCCAGGGCGGCGTCGCGGCGGCGCACGACGCGTCGGTGGGCGTGGCCGGCGCGTTCGAGCAGACGGTGCGCGGCACCAAGCGGCTGCTCGAGCTCGGGGATCGGGTGAAGATCAACGCGGTGCTCACGCGGCACGCGCTGGACAGCCTGCCGGCGCTCGCCGAGCTGATGATCGCGCTCGGCCCGGAGGAGGTCGGGCTCGACACGGTGAAGCCGTCCGGCGCGTTCGAGCAGGGACGCGAGTCGTACGCCGAGCTGTGCCCGCCGCTCGGCGGGTACGCGGCGGCGCTGCGCGACGCCGTCCTCGCCATGGATCGCGCGGGGATCGTCGTGCGGCTCACGAGCTTCCCTCCCTGCCTCGTCCCGGGCGCCGAGCACCTGGTCAGCGAGGAGGCGGGGACCACGCTGACGCATCAGACGACGGGCGTGTCGGTCAACAAGCTCGCCTGGAAGCGCTCGCTTCAGGTGAAAGCGCCCGGCTGCGCAGAGTGCGCCTACGACGACGTGTGCGGCGGCGTCTACACCGCCTACGCGGCGGCGAACGGGACCGCCGAGCTGCGGCCGCTCGCCGCGCGCGCGGCGCCGCCGCCGTCCGCCGACGGCGGCGATCGCGACGGCGACGATCCGCTCACGCGCGCGCTGCGCCGCTACTTCGTCCGCGCGTCGAGCCAGCCGATCGGCGTGCGCGCGGTGCGGGCGCTGCGCAACGGGACGCGCGAGCTCGACTGCTTCGGGCCCCGGGGCGACGTGCGCGTCTGGCTCGGCCCGCCCGACGCGCAGCCGGCGTACGCCACGACGGCGCGCTTCTCGGTCGTCTTCGAGCAGGCGCCCGGCAAGCCGGCGCCCGACCTTCGCGTGGTCGACGCGGTGGTGCGCGCGCTGCGGCGGATGGAGACGCGGCTCGAGCCTACGACGACGACAGCGTGACCAGGCCTCGCCCGCCGGTCGCGCGCGCGACGGTGTTGGGGATGCCGGGGCACGCCGCGCGCGCGGCGCAGGGACCGCACGTCGCTTCGGGGTAGACGGGCGCGAGCTCGGGATCGGTGCGGTCGAGGCGCCGCGGCGCGCCGCGTCGCTCTTCGGGCGGAAGGACGCAGAGCGGCAGGCCGTCGGCGCGGACGCGCGCGCCGGGGGGCAGCGCGGCGAGCGCGGCGCGCAACGCCGCGAAGTCCGGGACCAGCGCGTCGAACGCCCGACCGACGACGGGATCGGGCGCGTAGACGAGCAGGGCCGGCGGCGCGTTCGTGAGCGCGGCAGCCCGCTCGGCGATCGCGGCGAGCCGCGGCAACACCGGCGCGACCAGCGGCGTCACCAGCTCGACGGCGACCCGCTCCGCCGCGAGCGCGGCCGCCGCCTCGAAGAGCGCGGCGTACGCGCCGGCCTTCCCCGCGATCGCGTCGTGGGAGGCGGGCGAGTCGCCGAAGATCCCGGTGATCCAGCGCGCGAGACCGGCGGCGGCGAGCGCGGGCGCGAGCGCGGCCGTGGCGCCGGCGCGCGGCGGCCCGATGATCGACACGCGCTCCCCTCGCCGCGCCGCCCGCCCGACCAGCTCGACGATCCGCGGATGGGCGAGCGCGTCGTCGCCGGTGAAGAGGACGGCGCCGGGCGCCGCGTCGATGGCGCGCTCCACGGCGGCGCTGCTGCCGCGCGGCCGGCGCGCGGCGAGCGGCGTCCGCGAAACGTGGCAGAACACACATGCGCGCTCGCAGACCGAGGGCACGTCGATGACGGTCTCCGCGCCGGCGTGCTCGGGCCCGCCCTCGGGGTCGCGCGCCGCGAACGCCGCGTCGGGATCGAAACCGTCGCCGCGGCGTGCGTGCAGGAGCGCCGCCGTGCGCCGGAGGAGGTCCACGGCGCCGGGCGCCTTCATGTCGCCCCAGAGCCGGAGCGAGATGCAGCCCATCTTCACCGGCGCGGACTCGTCGCGCGCGACCACCTCGACGCGACGTGGCCCACCTTCGGCGCCGAACACCACGCCGGCGGGGGTGCGGCGAGCGCCGCGCGCGAGCCCGAGCGCGTCGCAGTCCTCGTCGCCGAGCCACCACCAGGGCTGCGCCATCACGACCGCCGATGGTATCATCGCGGGAGTGAGTGAAACGCGGCCCATGCTCGTCGGCGCCGACGCGCTCACGCGGATTTCCGGGCCTGTCGGCTGGGTCTGCGAGCGGCTCGACCTCGACGGGGACGACCGGCTCACCGTCCGCTTCTGCGCGGTGCGCGCCCGCGACTGGGTCGAGATCACGGTGGAGCCGATCGGCGCCCCGGGCCCGGTCTTCCGGCGGTTCGAGCACTGTCAGGTCCGCTACAAAGGGCAGCTCGCGGTCCACAGCGACGAGCGGAAAGAGGACGTGGTCGCCCTCGTCCTCGGCGTGGCGGGCGCGGTGGAGTCGCGGCTCGCCGCGGATCCCCGCGCTTCGATCGCGCGGGCGCTCGGGCGCGAGGACGACGCGCGCCGGCTCGTGTTCGGGCCGCTCACCCTGCGCGAGCTGCTCGCGCCGCACGTGCTCGACGGCGTGCCCACCGCGGGCGGCTGGGTCCTCAGCGACGTCTACCCGGCGGCGCAGGTGCGCGCGCTCTCGGGCGACGGCCAGGCGCTCGTGCTCGACTTCCGCCGCGCCGACGACGGCACGCGTGCGCTCTTCCAGGTGGCGCGCCGCGCCGACGATCGCCCGGCGTTCGCCCACACGACGCACCTGTCCATCAGCTACCTCGCGCTGGGCGCGCGCGAGGCGCCCGGGGTCGAGTCGCTCCGCGCGCTCGTCTCGTTCGCGCTCCAGCTCCACGATCACCCGCGGCTCGAGCTGACGTTTCCGGCCACCTTCGACGAGCCGGCGGCGCTGGCGCTGGGCGACGCCGCCGCCGAGCCCGGCTCCGGCGGCGCGATCGAGCTGACCGCGCCCGACGAGGTCCTGAACCTGGCGATCTCGAGCGAGTGCCACCAGCAGTGCGCGTTCTGCAGCGTCAAGGAGACCGCGCCCGCCGAGGACGGGGGCGAGCGCACCTTCGTGCGCCTCTGCAACGACCTCTACGCCCAGCGCCGCCGCGGCCTCCGCGCGCTCCGCCTCAACGGCTACGATCCGCTGACCTTCTCGCGCATCCTCGAGGTGATGCGCCTCGCCACGAAGCTCGGCTTCGAGCGGGCCGAGGTGTTCTCGCCGTGCACCCGGCTGGCCGACGAGGCCTTCGCCGAGGAGCTCGTCGCCGCGCTGCCGCCGAAGCGCCAGTGGTACGTGCCGCTCTACGGCGTCGACGCCGCCACGCACGATCAGGTCGTCGGCCGCCCCGGCGCGTTCGCCCTGGTGAAGCGCGCCCTCGAGAACCTGCGCGCGCTCTCGGAGCGCGACATCTCGCTGCTCGCCGTCGTCACCCGCGACAACGTGGACGCGATCCACGATCTGGCCGTCTTCGCGCATGAGCGCGAGCTGAACCTCTGCGCGCACCTGCCCTACCCGAGCTTCGAGTCGCGCGCCGACCGCTACTTCACGGCGACGCCGCGGCAGACCGACGTCGTCGCCGGGCTGCTCCGCGGCCGCGCGCGGAGCGCCGTGAAGCCGCCGCTCGGCCGCCTGGTCAGCCAGGTGCTCGAGGGCGTCGCGCCCTGCGTCACCTTCCGCGCCATGCGCGCCGCGCAGATCCCGGTGAAGGAGTGGCTGCGCGTGCCCGAGCACCCGCCGGCCCTGCCGGGCACCGAGTACCGCGATCCGCGCTACCGGCACCGCCGCGGCGACACCGCCTTCAGCGCGGCTTACCGGCCCTGCCCGCACGCCGATCGCTGCTCGCTCCTCCCCGCGTGCGCCGGCGAGGTCCTGCGCGGGTACGAGGAGCTCCACGGGCTCGACGAGCTCGTCCCCGTCTCGCTCGGCGAGCTCCTGGAAGCGACATGAGGACGCAGACCATCCGCGTCCGCCCCGACGACGCCGGCGCGCGCGAGCTGCCGTTCGCCGCCGTCCGCGATCGCATCGTGGCCGCGACCGCCGGGGGCGTGAGCACCATCGTGCTCGCCGGCGATCCGCTGCGCCGCGGCGATCTGCTCCCGCTCGTGCGGGTGGCGCGCGCCCACGGCGCCGCCGACGTCGTGCTCGTCACCGACGCGGCGCAGGTCGGCAGCGAGGACGACGCGCGTCGCCTCGCCGCGGCGGGCGTCACCCAGGTGGTGATCACCGTCGGCCGCGCCGATCCTCGGCCGCTGCTCGCCGGGGCCGCGCGCTGCCTCGCGGCCGGGCTCGCGGTCACGGTGCGCCTGCCCATCGGCCGCGGCCTGCCACCGGCCGCCGATCGCCTCGCGTGGATCGTCGACGCGAACCCGGCGCTCACCACCTTCGAGCTCGGGGCGCTCGTCGCCGACGAGGCGGCCGCGGCCGAGATCGTCGCCGCGGCGCAGGCGGCCCCGCGCACCGCCAAGGTGTCGCTCGCCGCCGACGCGCCCCTGCCGCCCTGCCTCGCCGAGCTGCCGCCCCGGTGGCGGCCGCTGCTCTCGGAGCGCATGCGCACCGAAGGTGCCCCGAACCAGGCGCACGAGGCCTGCGCCCGCTGCGCGCTCTCCACCACCTGCACCGTCGGCCGCGAGGAGCTCGCCCGCGCCGCCGCCGGCCGCGATCCGCGCCCGGTCGCCGACGCCGCCGGCTACGCGCGCCCCGGCCGGAGCCCGGGCAGCCGCCTCAAGGTCCTCGGCGCCGCCGACACCGAGCAGTTCTTCCACGTCGACTACGAGTACGGGGCCGACGCCGCGGTGGGCACGCGCCCGACGAGCCGCATCGGCATCATCTACCGGTGCAACCAGGTGTGCACCTTCTGCGAGCTCGCCGACATGGACGTCGATCTCGCGCCTGCGAAGATCCGCGCCGCGCTCGACGCCGCCCGCGCGCGAGGATCGACGCGCGTCATCATCACCGGCGGCGAGCCGACGCTCTCGCCCGACCTCGTCGAGCACGTGGCCTACGCCCGCGCCGTCGGCTTCGAGGAGATCGAGCTGCAGACCAACGCCGTGCTCCTCGATCGTCCAGGGGCGGCGCAGCGGCTCCGCGACGCCGGCCTCACCAGCGCCCAGATCTCGCTCCACGGCCCCGACGAGGCGGTGAGCGATCGGTTGACCGCCGCGCCCGGCACGCACCGCCGCACCCTGCGCGGCGTGGACGAGCTGCTCGCCGCCGGCGTGACCTGCCTCTTGAACCACCTGGTCTTCAAGGACAACTGCCAGCTGCTCCTCGACTTCGTCGAGATGGTCGCCGCCCGCTGGGGGGAGCACCGCGCGCGCGTCGTCGTCCAGTTCCACTCCGCGCGCAACGAGTTCCCCACGCGCGAGGAGGCGCTCCGGCACATCGCTCCCTACCGCGACTACGCCGCGCTGCTCCGCCGCGCGATCGATCGCGGGCGCGCGCTCGGGCTCAGGGTGCGCGATCTCCAGGACCCCACCGGAATCCCGTCGCTCTGCGTGCTCGGCGCCGACGAGAGCTACCTCGGGCCGATCCTCGACCAGGGCGCCGCGCCCCGCTACCACGCCTGGGAGTCGGAGTGGCTCACGCGCGTGCCGGCCTGCTCCGGGTGCGACGCGAGGGAGAAGTGCATGGGGGTGCCGCGCCACTACCTCGCGCTCCACGGCGACGCCGAGTTCGCGCCGATCAAGCGCGCGCGGGGCGCCGGCTGATGCACCGCGTCCTGGTGATGCCGGCGTGCGAGACGCCCTGCGCCTCCTGCGTGGCCTGCCGGCCGGGGGGGCGCACCGCGGCGCTCGACGACGTGCTCGCCCACGCCGCGCTCCCCGAGCTCCTCCTCGGCGGCGGCGACGCGACCGCGTGGCCGCCGCTCCAGGCGCTCCTCGCCGCGAACGCCCGCCGCGACGCGCCGCAGCGGATCTGGGTGGAGGCGCCGGCCGTGGCCTTCACTCCCGAGGTGCTCGCGGCGCTCGCGAAGGGCGGCGCGCACGGCGTCCTCGTCCAGATCGAGGGCGTCGGCGAGAAGCTGCTCCGCGCCATGCGCGCCGGCGACGGCGAGCAGGTCATCGCCGCCGCGGAGGCGCTCGGGCTGGAGACGCAGGCGCGCATCTGCGCCCGCCCCAAGACCTTCCCCATGGTCGCGCCGCTGGCGCGCCGGCTGGCTCCCCGCCGCGTCTGGCTCGAGCTCGTCCGCCAGAACTGGGGCGAGGCGCCGGTGCCGATGTGGCCGTCGACGATCTCGCAGCTCCTCCTCGCGTGCCCGACGCTGAACTTCTCCGGCCACCGCATGGTCGACCGCGGCTACCTCCCGCCCTGCACGCTGCCGCACGTCTGGGAGACGCGCCCCACCGCGTTCCGGACCACGCTGCGCGCCGAGGGCGACGCCGCGCCGAACCGCGCGCTCCCCGCCTGCGACGCGTGCGCGCTGAGGACGCAGTGCCGCTGGAGCGATCGCGACGCGCTCACCCCCGAGGAGCAGTCGGCGGCGCGGCCGATCGTGGGGGAGCGGCTGCCGTGGGATCGGCCGCGCACCACGCAGCAGCCCGTGCCGCTCGCGACCGTGCGCAAGCGCCCCAAGCCCGACGTCATCTGCGTGACGCCGTGGACCGACATGGAGGTCGTCGATCCGGACGGCCGGGTGCGCCAGTGCTGCTCCACCTGGACCGCCGGCGATCGCGGCAACGTCATCGGCGCGTCGCTCGCCGCGGTCTGGAACGGTCCGGGCTACCAGGCCGCGCGCCGGCAGATGTCGCGCGCCGCGCTCGACGATCTCTGCCTGCCGATCTGCTCGCGCCTGCACGACGAGAAGTACGCCGAGCGCGAGCTCCGGATCCAGGACGGCTCGGCGACGTTCGTCCTGAACCAGCTGCTCATGGCCGAGGACATCGCCGAGCGCCGCGAGATCGTGCGCTCCAAGCCGCTCCGCCTCGCCATCTGTCCGAGCACGTACTGCAACTACAACTGCATCATGTGCGACCACGGGCGCACGCCCCGGCGCGAGCTCCCCGAGCAGATCTGGGACGAGCTGCCGGAGCTGCTCCCGACGCTGCAGTCGCTCACGCTGCTCGGCGGCGAGCCGCTCGCCAACCCGCTCGCGATGAAGTTCCTGCGCGCCTTCGACGTCGCGAAGTACCCCGACTGCGCCGTCGACTTCGTGACCAACGGCGCGCTGCTCACCGACAAGGCGCTCGAGCACCTCCGCCGCTGCACCCTCGGCGACGTGACCATGAGCCTGAACGCCGGCACGCCCGAGGTGTACGAGCGGGTGCAGCGCGGCATCGCCTTCGACAAGGTGCTCGCCAACCTCGACGGGCTCCTCCGCTTCCGCGACGGGCATCACCGCTGGTTCGGCATCACGGTGAGCTTCGTGGTGCAGCCCGCGGCCGCGCACACGCTGATCGAGTTCGGCGAGCTCGCGCACGCCAGGAACCTGCGCGTCCGGCTGATGGCGCTGAACCCCGAGAACCACGAGGGGCTCGATTTCTACCTCGACGACGACGCGGTGGCCGGCGTGCTCGGCCACGTCGATCGGTTCATCGCCTGGGCCGGGCGCGTCCGGCCGGAGTGGCTGCCGGAGATCCGCGCCGCCCGCAGCGCCGTCGTCGAGGAGGCGGCGCGGCGGCGCCTCGAGGCCGCGCACGCCGCCCGCGCCGCCCAGCCGGGGCACCTGCCCATCGTCCGCTGACGGCCCCTCGGCCAGGGGACGCTCCCCGGTCCGAGGCCAGCGCTCCTCCCAAGTCGGCAATTGCCCGTCGGCTTCGCCGCCCGGACACCCCCCCCCCCCCGGCGGGGGGGGGGGGGGGGTG
>CAYJPW010000262.1:0-10891 GCA_964372055.1 uncultured Polyangiaceae bacterium | reverse complement strand
ATGTCATGCGGCAACCGCGTGAAAACTCGGTGCAAAAAGGGATCTGCACCCCGGTCTCTTTGCCGGCTCGTGCCAGCCGGTAGGAGATGCCCCATCGACCCGGCCTGCCAGCGGTGGCACACGGACCTCCGGCACCGAACGATCCGCCGCCATCGCGGCGGCGCAGCGCAACGCCGGGGTTGCGTACGACTTTCGCCTCGAGGGTGATCCGTCCCGAGCCAGCGCGCGCGTCCCATCGCTGCGCGCACGCGCAGAAGTGTCGACGCGCGGTCTCGTCGTGACCTCGTCCCGCTCCGGCACGATGGAGCTTCGCTGGACGGGCCTTGGACGCGCCGGCCACCACGCCGCCGTTCCGGCTCCGCGCCCCGAGGTCGAGGTCGACGAGAACCGGGCCACGCTCCGACGCGGCGCCACGCTGGAGGAGTGGTACATGGCGGGCCCGCTCGGCGTCGAGCACGGCTTCGTGCTCGGAGAGCGGCCCGAGGCCGGGAGCGGCGAGCTCGTGCTCGAGCTCACGGTGCGCGGGGCCGCCGCCGAGCGGGCGGGCGACGGCGGCATCGCGCTTCGCACCGCGACCGGCGACCAGGCGTTCCGCTACACCGATCTCCACGCCATCGACGAGGACGGCCGCGTCCTCCCGGCGACGATGGAGGCCGATGCGACCACCCTTCGACTGGTCATCGACGACCGCGACGCGCGCTACCCGTTGCACGTCGATCCGCTGCTCTGGGTCGAGCAGGAGAAGTTCCTCCCGTCCCATCCGGCCGACACCTACTTCGGGAGCTCGGTCTCGCTGAGCGGCGCCACCGCCCTCGTCGGCGCGAGCGCAGGGCTCGCCAACAACGAGCTGGGTGCCGCGTACGTGTTCGTGCGGGCGGGCGACGCCTGGAGCGAGGAGCAAAGGCTCGTGTCGTCCGACGGCGTCCTCAGCGACTCGTTCGGCTGGTCCACGGCGATCGACGGCGATACGGCGATCGTGGGAGCGCCGTTCCACGACGACCTCGGCCAATACTCCGGGGCGGCGTACGTGTTCGTGCGGAGCGGCGGCGTCTGGACGGAGCAGCAGCAGCTCCTGGCATCGGACGGTGCGCCCGGGCAGGGCTTCGGCGTGTCCGTTTCGCTGAGCGCGGATACCGCGCTCGTCGGTGCGTTCCAGGATTACTTCGACCCGATGGCGCCGGGCTCCGCTTACGTGTTCGTTCGAAGCGGCGGCCTCTGGACCGAGCAGCAGAAGCTCATGCCGCTCGACGGCGCGAGCGAGGGCGAGTTCGGAGCGTCGGTGGCCGTGGACGGCGACACCGCCGTCGTCTCCGCCGCGGGGCACCTCCACGGCGGCGAGAAGACCGGCGCCGCGTACGTGTTCGTGCGCGTGGGAGGGATCTGGACCGAGCAGCAAGAGCTCATCCCCGCCGGCGTGACGTCACCCGACCTCTTCGGGCATCCGGTCGCGTTGAGCGGCGACACGGCGTTCGTGGCGGCCAGGTCGGAGGATCCGGTCGGAGGGGTCTACGCGTTCGATCGAAGCGGGAGCGTCTGGACCGAAACGCAGAAGCTCGTCCCCGCCGATCCGGCGACGAGCGGCGCGTTCGGATTTTCGCTGGCCGTCGACGGCGACGCGGCGATCGTCGGCGCCGTCGATGCGGCGGGACCCCCGCAGGACTACTGGGGCGCGGCGTACATCTACGCGCGGACCGGCTCCGTCTGGGGACAAGAGCAGAAGATCGTCCCCGGGGACCCCGAGGAGAGTCAATGGTTCGGCGGCGCCGTTGCGATCGGCCCCGACACGGCGCTCGTCGGCGCGGACAGCGCCTCGCCCGCGGGCGCCGCCTACGCGTTCGCGCTGACCTTGACCGGCGCTCCGTGCAGCTCGCCGAGCGACTGCACGGCCGGCTGGTGCGTCGATGGCGTCTGCTGCGACTCGCCGTGCGGCGGCGGCGATGCGGGCGACTGCCAGGCCTGCAGCGTCGCCGCCGGCGCCGCCGAGGACGGCGCCTGCGGTCCGATCGCCGATGGGGGCGGGTGCGTGGACGGTGACGCCTGCACCACGGCCGACACCTGCCAGGGGGGCGCGTGCGTCGGCGGCGCTCCGGTCGCGTGCACGGCGTTGGACGCGTGCCACCTGCCCGGCACCTGCGATCCTGCCACGGGTCAATGCGACGATCCCGCGATAGAGTGCATGCCGGCCGACGATTGCCACGAGCCCGGCACGTGCGACGTGCAGACCGGACAGTGCATGGGCCCGGCCTCACCCGATGGCACGCCGTGCGCGAGCGGCTATTGCCAGAGCGGTGTGTGCCGGAGCGGGGGCAGCACCGGAGGCGGGCCCGACTCCCAAGGACCGGGCAGGGAGGACGGCGGCTGCGGCTGCCAGACGCCGGGTCGAGGCGGTCGCCCCTCGCCGTGGTATGGAGCGCTAGCGGCCCTTGCGGTCTACGCCGCCCGAAGGCTTAAGATGCGGACATAGCCAGCACGCCGAGTATTTCACGGTGTGAAAGCGCGGCTGCGGGACGCTCATCGCGAGCCGAGAGAGCAAGGAGAGCGGGGCCATGTCGACGGCGACGGTGCCATCGGCGTAGGCGCGCTCGAGCGCGATCCGCACGAGCCCGTCGCTGCGCAGCTCGATGCGATCCTGGGCGATGGGAGGTGCATCCGCCTCTCGTCGCGCGCAACGGAAGCCGACGCCGTCGCTCACCACCGAGGTCGGGAGCTTCTCGCGCGTGGTGACCTCCGGGCTCAGGAGGTAGCGGTGCGTCCAGCCCCCGCCGCGGATCAAGCGCTCGCCGGTGTCGGCGCATTCGTAGGAGGGGTACGCGCACGGCAGGCTCGACGTCCACTCCCACACGTTGCCGGCCATGTCGGCGACGCCTTCGGGGGTGTGCCGCCTACCCCCCGTCCCCGCTCGAGGGCGTCTTCCGCCGCGAAGAGTGTAGGATGCGCCCATGAAGATCATCAGGTGGCTTGGCTGTCTCTTCGCGTTCTGCCTTGCTTGCGGGGACGATGGCTCGTCGTCTGGTAGCGGCGGCTCCTCGACCACGAGCAACGGCTCGACCACCGCCAGCGCCGGCGCCGGTGGAGGCGGGGGCACGAGCTGTGACGAGCCGGGCAAGCCGGAGATGACCGGTCCCATCAGCGGGCTGCAGTCGAGCTACCTGGCGGGCGACCCAATGACCGTCTCGGTGCCCCACGACGCGGACACCGCGCGCGTCATCGTGGGGATCTACGAGGTCGGCTCGGCGCTCTACCTGGGCGGAACCGCCGAAGAGGCTGGGTCCGGCGCAACCAACCTCAGCTTCTACGCCGGGGTGGCAAACGGAGAGGTGGGCACGTTCTATCTCGCCGTCGAGCTCTGCTCCGAAAGCCTCTGCACGCCGCCGTTCGTCCGCAACACGTACGATCGCGCCGATCGATTCGCCCCCGCGCTCGCGGCGGGCGAGACGTACCTCCAGACGACCGAGAACGTCGGCACGCCGGCCAACACTCGGACTTGTCCGAGCGACATCCCGATCCAGAGCTTCGACATCAACTGAGCGTCGGCTCGCGTTAGCGAGAGCGGCTCCGCGCCCGGCACAGCGATCGCTATGCAATTCCCCGTGCAAACTGGGATCTGCACCCAAGCGAGGAGCGGCCAGTCGTCCGCGCTGACGTGGTCGAACGCCTCGACCTCATCGAGCACGAAGCGCGCTACGGGCGCTCGTAGGCGCCGAGGTCCACCGCGGCGCCGACGATCCGCGCCGCGCCCGCGCGATCCAGGGGCGTCGGCTCCGCCGTGTCGGCGTCGCCGTCCAGGTCGGCGAGGTCGGCGGGCAGCTCGGCGTCCGTGCCCTGATCCAGCGCGGGCGAGCCGGCCGCGAGCGTGAGATCGCCGCCGGCGGCGTCGACGAACAGGGGGTCGACGTCGAGGTTCACGCCACAGGCGAGCAGCGCGCCGGGGCCGGCGTCGCAGCCGCCCTGGATGTCGTTGGCGACCACGTCGAGGAGCACCGGGCTCATGGCAAAGCCCTGCGAGAAGCTGAACTGGCCGGTCGTCCCCGTGTTGTTCCAGAGGATGCTGTTGACGAGGCGGGTCGGCGAAGCGCCCGCCGAATCGGCGCTGCTGTAATGGACGGCGCCGCCGCCGGACGAGGCGACGTTGCCCTCGAGGGTGCAGTTCGAAGCGACGAGCCCGCCGTTGCCGTCGCCCTGGTACCAGATGCCGCCACCGAAGTGGCTGGCGGTGTTGCCCGCGATCACGGCATTGACCAGAACGACGGATCCCACCGCCTGGGCGTTGTTCCCGGTCCCGATGAACATCGCGCCCCCCGACGAAGCGGTGTTGCCCTCGAACGAGGAGCTCGCGACCACCAGATCCCCGGCGCCGCTGGAGGCGTAGAACAACGCACCGCCTTCTCCGGGCCACCCGACGAGGGGGCCGCCGCCGCCGAGACCCGCCTGGTTGTTCCGGAGGGTGCAGTCGGAGACGACCACGTCCCCGTCGCTGGAGATGACATAGACCGCGGCACCCTCACCGCCCGTGCCACCGACGTCGCTGCCGAACCCGCCGGCTCCCGCAGCGTTCTGCTCGAAGTCGGAGCCGATGATCTTCAAGGAGGCGGCGCCCACCATCGACAGGCCGGCGCCGTGACCGCCCTGCCCGCCGACGGCTCCGGACAGGGGCCCGCCGTCGCCGGTGAAGTTGCCGAGGAAGCTGCAGCCGTCGATCGTCGCCGTCCCGGAGCCCGAGATCGCGATCCCGGCGCCGAGCCCACCGCTGCCGCCGATGCCGCCGTTGTTCGCGAGGCAGGCCCCGCCGGCGCCCGTCGTGTTCCCGGCGAAGGTGCTGCCGCTGACCGAGAGCGTGAGGCTCGAGAGGAACGCGACGGCAGCGCCCATCCCGCCATTGCCCCCGATGCCGCCGGTCGCCGTCGTGCTGTCGCCCCCGACGCCGGTCCAGTTGCCGCTGAACGCGCTGTCGACGATCACGAGAGAGCCGTTCGTGGAGCACGCGATCGCGCCGCCGTACCCGCCGTCTCCGCCGATCGAGGACCCGTCGGCGCCGTCGCCGGTCCAGTTTCCCTCGAAGACGCTGCTTTCGACGGTCAGGGTGCCGTTGCGGTGGAGGATGCCTCCGCCGAGGCCGCCGTAGTTGCCGATCGAGCCCGCGGCCCCCACGGCATCTCCCGTGCCGTTCGACTCGAAGCGGCAGTTGGCCACCGTGAGATCGCCGCCGTCGTTGAACAGGCCTCCGCCGGTGCCCTCGTCCAGGCCCGCGCCGTCGGCGAAGCCCCCGGTGACGGTGAAGCCGTCGAGCCGCGCGCCGCCGGCGCCCACGACGACGTGGTAGCTGTTGTCGAGGTGCGAGAGCGGATCGCCGATCTCGCCGGAGAGGACGGTCGGGTTGGCTGCGATGTCGCGCTCGGCGAGCGAGGACTCGGTCCCGTCGAAGCCGCCGTACACCGCGATACCGGGGCGGAGCGTGATCGACGCGGTGCGATCCGCCGTCGTCGTCGGAGCGTAGGCGCCCGCCGCGACCCAGACTTCGCAGCCGTTCGCCTGGGCCGCGTCGAGCCCCGCGTTCACCGTCGCGCGCGCGGCCGCCCAGGTGAGGCCGTCGGACTGATCGTCGCCGCTGGCGGCATCGACGTGGATCACGCAGCCCATGGGCCCGCCACCCGCGCCTCCTGCGCCGCTCGCGCCGCCGTTGCCCGTCGAGCCGCTGCTTCCGGTGCCGCCGCTCCCCGCGCCGCCGTCGCCGCCCGCGCCCGAGGAGGCCGACGAGGTCGCGCCCGCCCCGCCTGCTCCACCGACGCCCCCGGTCGTGGCAGCGGCGGCGTTCGTGTCGCTCGCGTCTTCGCCGCAGCCGGCGAGGGCGGTGAGCGCGAGGGCGGTGGAGAGGACGACGATGGGATGCTCGAGCGTGCGTGTGCGCGACATGATCCTGGCAACCTCCGGGCACGGAGGGTACCGCAGCTCCCCAGTCCACCGTGCGTCGCGAACGTGCCCGAGGTGTGTTCCGCGAGTCGTCGGGCGGCAGTCGCCGGGCGGCTCTCCGGAGCACGGCTCGGGGGCGAGCGTGTGCGGCGAGCGCGTGCGTGCCCGGCTCGCGGGGAGCGGGGCCTGCGCGTTCTTGGCGAAGCTGCAGTCGCTGCGCAGGCGCGAGCTTCTTGAAGTTCGCTCCATCTCGAAGAGCTTGTTCGCGAAGCCAACCTCGACCAGGCCGCGCGTGGGGTCACTCGACCTCTCCGAGCTTCGTGAGGAAGCGGGCGACGCTCGCGGGCTCGGTGACCATGGCGATGAGCTTCATGCGGCGCTTGCACGTCGCGCACTCGAGGACATCCACCCCGAACGTGCGGCGCAGAAGGTCTGCCCACGCGCGGTAGCCTCTTTCTTGCGCTCCTCGGCTGGCACGGCGTCGGGCTGCACCTCGGCGTTCGCCGTCTCGTCCACCGGATCGGGCGGGGGCCGCGGACCGACCCGCGCTCGCCACGGGCTCGCGGACGCCAGCACGCGCCGCCGAGCTCGAGGAGGCCGTGCGCCGAGGTAGCGCTCCAAGCGCCGGACGGCGGCCTCGAGGACGTCGCCCACATCGCGCGTGCGGAGGTGCCCGAGCTGCCTACAGCTCGTGCCGGCGGATGAGCCGGTACACGTACGTGCGATCGACCCCCGCCTCGTCCGCCGCCGCCGAGACGTTCCTCCCGTGCTTCACGAGCAGGCGCCGGAAGTACTCGCGCTCGAGGTACTCGAGCCAGTCCTCGCGCACCTCCTTGTAGGGTCGATCGAACGAGACCGGGAGCGCGGGCTCGCCCGTGGGCGCGGCCGCCGCGGCCGGCGGTGCGGTGCGTCCGGGCGCCGGCTGCTCGGCGCCGCTCATCGCCAGCGCCTCGGCGGCGCCGAGGGCGCGCGCGCGCTCGACGAAGTTGCGCAGCTCGCGCACGTTGCCGAGCCAGGGGCGGCGCGCGAGCTCGGGGAGCAGCCCGGACCCGAGGCAGCTCGTGTCGCCCGAGAGCAGGTGCTCGGCGAGCAGCGGGATGTCCTCGGGGCGATCGCGCAGCGGCGGGATGGTGACCACCAGGACCGCGAGCCGGAAGTAGAGGTCCTCGCGGAAGGCGTCGGCGTTCACCATGCGCCGGAGATCGCGGTGCGTCGCCGAGACGAAGCGGACGTCGACCTTGCGGTACGCGGTCTCGCCGAGGCGGCGCACCTCGCGCGACTCGAGCACGCGGAGCAGCTTGGGCTGGACCGGGAGCGGCAGCTCGCCGATCTCGTCGAGGAACACGGTCCCGCCGTCGGCGGCCTCGATGGCGCCGGCGCGCGCGCCCACGGCGCCGGTGAAGGCGCCGCGCGCGTGGCCGAAGAGCTCCGCCTCGAGGAGGTTCTCGGGCAGCGCCGCGCAGTCGACGATCACCAGCGGCTGCCCCGCCCGCGGCGACGCGTCGTGGACGGCGCGCGCGACGAGCTCCTTGCCGGTGCCGGTCTCGCCGTGGACGAGCACCGACGCGTCGGTCGGCGCGATGCGCGACAGGCGCGCGAAGAGCGCGCGCATCGAGGGCGAGCGGCCGATGAGCGGCCCGAAGCGCTCGCTCGACCAGAGCTCCACGGCGGCGGGCGCCTCGTCGTGCGAGAGGACGAGCGAGGTCGAGCCGAAGCGCACCTTGGCGCCGTGCGGGACACGCGCCTGCTCGACGCGGATCTCCTCGACGAAGGTGCCGTTGCGGCTGCCGAGGTCGCGCACCCAGATGCCGTCGTCGCGCGGCTCGAGCTCGGCGTGGAGCCGCGACACGGTGCGATCGGCGAGGCGAATCGCGGCGCCGGGCGACGATCCCACGAGCGTCCTGCCCTCGACGCGGACGGCGTGCGGGCCGGACGCGTCGGTCCACTGCACCTGGGCGCGGCGCGAGAGCGCGCGGTAGCCCGAGCCGTGCTCGATCGTCGACAGCTCGCCTGCGGCGCTCGCTTCGCTGGTCATCGCGTTCTTCGCCGCGTCCCCGCGCGCCGGGGCGGCCGCGGACAGGCCCGACGATACCACGGTGTCCGCTGCGGCGGCTCTCCGCCGGCGGCTGCTGGGCGGGCCGGGGATCACGATCTGCAACCAGGGCCGGCCGGCGCTCACGGGCTGGGCTTCCTCTTCAGCCGCACTTGAACACCTTGTCGGCGATCTCACAGGCGCCCTTGATGATCGCGGGCTTCGTCCCCTTGTCGAGCTTGTCCTGCCAGCCGCGCTTCTTGATCTCGACCTCCTTCTCGCGCGTGACCGGTCCCTTCTGTGCGCAGGCGAGCACGCGCTTGAAGTGCGCCGCGCACTCCGGGATGCTCTCGACGTCGCTGCCGCCCGAAGCGGGCTTGTCGGCCTCGGCCTTCGGCTCTTCGCTCGGGCGATCCCGCTTCTCGCTGGCGCGTTCGCTTCGCGGGCGGGGCTCCGCCGAGGTGTCGGCGGCCTTCTCGTCCGCCTTCTTCTTGCCGCAGCCACCGAGTAGCAACGCCGCCGCCGCGAGCACCACGATCGTCTTCTTGGTCATTCTCGAAGCCTCCGGAGGCCTCGCATGGCAGGCGACGTGCCAGCCCGCGGAGGCCGCGCAGGGCGCCTCGGCGAGCCTCGAGGGTCCACAGCGGCCGCCTCGCCCGTGGACGGCGGGTCCACTCGTCCACGCCGCGGTGCATGGTCGCGCCGAGCTCGACGTGGGCAGCGGAGCCGCCACGAACTCCGTCGGGTACCTATCCCGAGTTGGATCCGTGCCCGCGCCAGTGCCCCCGGAGGGCACCCGCGTGGACTGCGTGGTGATCGAGTCGACGTACGGCGATCGCGAGCATCCGCGCGGCCCGGCGCTGCTCGAACTGCGGGCGCGCGTGACGGCGCTCGCGGGGTTCTCGGCGCACGCGGACCGCGAGGGCCTGCTCGCGTGGCTGGCGAAGGTGCCGGGGCCGCCGCGGGCGGCGTTGGTCTGCCATGAGGAGGAGGCCCGCCGCGGAGCGCTGGCGGCGCGGGTGACGGAGCAGCTCGGGATCGCCGCGGAGGTGGCCGAGGAGGGACGACCCCGGGAGCTGTGGCGCTGAGCCGGCGCTCGGGGCCCAGCCCAGTGCCGAGCGGACCTTCATTCAGTAAGAGAGGCCGCCCTGCGGTCACCGAAGCGCGTGAGACCACGGAGCTTTTCTTCGCCCCAGCGGTGGGGGCTGGTGAAAGGATTGGACACGAGTGGACACGGGTGGCCACCGCGTTTGGTCTACCCGTCGCCGCTGTTCGTACCGCAGGACGTCGTGCCGATGACTGCGCCAGAGGTGTGCCTCCCGCTCATCCGGCGAAGCACGTCGATTCGTTAGTTAGAGAGAAGGAGGACCCGTCCAGGCGGGCATGGTTCGGAACGACCCAGGAGCCACCATATCGCTTGCCACCCCCACCTTGCCGTGCTCGAGTTCTGGGGCGTGCCCGAACACGGCGACGACGAAGACGCTTCCGTCGCCACCGCCTCGTCGGCTTAGCATCATCGACAGGGAGCACCGATGAGCACTTGCAGCTTTGGCCGGGGAGCCTGGACGCGCGTCTTCTTTCTAGCGACTTGGTCGGCGGGCGGCTGCGGAGGCGGGGACCAAGCGCTCTTCGCCGGCAGCGGAGCGACAGGTTCGGGCGGCGCCGCGACGGCCGCAACGGCGACGAGCAGCAGCGGGAACGGGGGCAGCGGAGGCGATGGCGGCGCCGCCGGTTCCGCCGCGACCTCGTCGACGACGACGAGCGGCGGCGGCGCCTCAGGCGCAGGGGGTGCCGGAGGGGCGGGCGGCTGCACCTCGGGATTCGGTGACTGCGACGGTGACCCGATGAACGGTTGCGAAACGTCGCTGACCACCCTCACCGATTGCGGCAACTGCGCGCAGCCCTGCGACCTCGCCAACGCTTCGGCGTCTTGCGCTTCGGGCAATTGCACGATCGGCGTGTGCGCGGCTGGATTCGGCGATTGCGACGGCAACCCCATCGACGGTTGCGAAACGTCCCTGACCACCCTCACCGACTGCGGCGACTGCTCGCAACCGTGCGACCTCGCCAACGCCTCGGAGTCTTGCGCTTCAGGCACCTGCACACTCGGCGTGTGCGCTGCCGGATTCGATGATTGCGATGGGGTTCTGAACAATGGTTGTGAGACGGACCTCCAAACGACTGCCGCTCACTGCGGCGCCTGCGGCGTAGCGTGCTCGGGTGCGGCCACGTGCGTCGGCGGCGCGTGCAAGCCAGCCAGCTGCGTAGCCGGCGGGAGCGGCGCTGGGCTCGACTGCGGCCCCGGCAACAACAAAGACTGCTGCGGGAGCCCTCTCGTGACCGGGGGCACGTTCAAGCGAAGCTATGACGGCGTCACGTACCTGGACCAAGGCTATCCGGCGACACTGAGCGATTTCCGGCTCGACACGTACGAAATCACCGTTGGGCGATTCCGCAAGTTCGTGGAGGCGGGCAAGGGGACCCAGGCAGGCCCGCCAGCGGCAGGAGATGGCGCACACCCGAGCATCGCCGGAAGCGGGTGGGACCCCGCTTGGAACCCCAGCCTTCCAGTGAACGAATCGGCGCAGAGAGCCGCGCTCAAGTGCAGCGCGACGTACCAGACATGGACGGATTCCGCGGCAGGCAACGAGCGGCGAGCGCTGAACTGCATGAGCTGGTTTGACGCGTTCGCGTTTTGCGCGTGGGATGGCGGTCGCCTGGCGACCGAGGCCGAGCGGAACTACGCCGCGGCTGGTGGGAGCGAGCAGAGGGTTTACCCGTGGTCCGTTCCGCCGAGCTCGACAACGATCGACTGCACCTACGCCAACTCCTGCGGAAGCGTGACCAATGTCGGCTCGACGTCGCCCAAGGGTGATGGCAAGTGGGGCCAGGCGGACCTGGGTGCAGATCCCTTTTTGCACCGAGTTTTCACGCGGTTGCCGCATGACATGA